>NZ_JBANDL010000002.1:3638571-4245000 GCF_037027445.1 Lysobacter firmicutimachus | reverse complement strand
ATGGAAGGGCCATCGCTCAACGGATAAAAGGTACTCCGGGGATAACAGGCTGATACCGCCCAAGAGTTCATATCGACGGCGGTGTTTGGCACCTCGATGTCGGCTCATCACATCCTGGGGCTGTAGTCGGTCCCAAGGGTATGGCTGTTCGCCATTTAAAGTGGTACGCGAGCTGGGTTCAGAACGTCGTGAGACAGTTCGGTCCCTATCTGTCGTGGGCGTTGGAGATTTGAGAGGGGCTGCTCCTAGTACGAGAGGACCGGAGTGGACGAACCTCTGGTGTTCCGGTTGTCACGCCAGTGGCACTGCCGGGTAGCTATGTTCGGAAGCGATAACCGCTGAAAGCATCTAAGCGGGAAGCGCGCCTCAAGATGAGATCTCCCGGGAGCTCGACTCCCCTAAAGGAACCATCAAGACTAGGTGGTTGATAGGCAGGGTGTGTAAGTGGAGCAATCCATTGAGCTAACCTGTACTAATGATCCGTGTGGCTTGACCATATAACCTCAAGTGGCCTTGGACTCGACGACGCGTCGACACTCCATTCCCAACACTGACTCGCTACATTCCAATCTATTCGCCGACAACGCCGAAATCCGCGTTGAAAGCAACCAACGAGAGCGTGTGCGCTGCTTCTTTTCAGCGAAGCTTGCGACCCTCCACCCTCTCCCTGGTGATAATAGCTGTGTGGAACCACCCGATCCCATCCCGAACTCGGAAGTGAAACGCATACGCGCCGATGGTAGTGTGGCTCAAGCCATGCAAGAGTAGGTCATCGCCAGGGGCTTTACCCAGAAGGCCGGATCCCAACAGGATCCGGCCTTCTTCTTTTGGCCCACACAAAACAATCGACGCCCGCGCATAACCTGCTAGCCACCGGCTCGCAATCAGTTTGGCCGCTTCAAGACGATCGACCCGGGGAGGCGCCGACGCAGCGCGCTCGCCAGCGATCACCGACTTTGGACGGATGCACGCCAGGAAGAGGGCGAGCTAGACTTGCCTCGAGTTGCCCATAGCGATCCGCGCGTCGGAACCTCCGTATCCGGCGACACCGCGGGATACGCCAGCTCCAAGCGAGCAAGGAGAAGCACGATGAAGTTCACAATCACCGGCAAGGTCCGCCGCTAAGTCGGCGCTTGCGGTTGCGGGCGAAGCCCGCGCCGCGTCCGGCCGATCGATCGCCGCCCGGGGCTGTTCTGGCCCTGGATCGCGCGCGCTCGTCCGCCGCCTCACTCCCCGTATCCGACTACTCGGCGCCCGTTGGCGCCGCCGGCCCTCGCGTCCGTGCCCGTGCCCTCCGGCGCAGGCGCGCGTCGCGCGCGGGAGTCTTTCCAAGTTCGTAAAGGCGTATCGCCATGATGATCTTTCGTTGGTTCGAATCCTTGATCGATCCGTTCCGTCCGGCCCCCGAGGCCATGCCCCCGCGCACGGTCGCGGCGTTCTATTGGCATTTCATCCGCCAAGCCTGGCCGGTATTCGCAGTGCTGACCGTGGTCGGTTTCTTCGTCGCCATCGTCGAGGTGGTGATGTTCGACTACCTCGGCAAGGTAGTGGACCTGGTCAACACCACGCCGGCTGCGGAGTTGTTCGCGCGTCACGGCAGCGAGTTGCTGTGGATGGCGGCGGTGATGCTGATCGCACGGCCGCTGTGCCTGGGCCTGCACGACCTGTTGTTGAACCAGACCGTGCATCCGAGCATGACCAACCTGGTGCGTTGGCAGACCCATCGCTACATGCTCAAGCAGAGCATGAGCTTCTTCCAGAACGACTTCGCCGGCCGCGTCGCCAACCGGATCATGCAGACCGGCCCGTCGTTGCGCGAGTCGACCACCCAGGCCTTCGATGCGCTGTGGTACGTGGTCGTCTATTCGGGCTCGGCGATCTATCTGTTCGCTCAGGCCGATGCGTGGCTGGCGGCGCCGCTGGTGGCCTGGATCGTGGTCTACATCGGCCTGCTGCGCTACTTCGTGCCGCGGGTAAAGCAGCGCTCCTGGCGTGCGTCGGATGCGCGTTCCAAATTGATGGGGCGCATCGTCGACGGTTACAGCAACGTCGCCACGCTGAAGTTGTTCGCGCACTCGCGACGCGAGGAGCAATACGTGGCCGAGGCCATGCTCGAGCAGACCCAGCGCTCGCGCGACATGACCCGCATGACCACGCTGATGGGCGTCAGCATCACCGCGCTCAACGGTCTGCTGATCGTCGGTACCTGCGGCCTGGCGCTGTGGCTGTGGCATCGCGGCGCGATCAGCGTCGGCGCGATCGCGTTGGCGACCGGCCTGGTGATCCGGATCCACAACATGTCGGGCTGGATCATGTGGACGGTGAACGGCATCTTCGAGGACATCGGCACCGTGCAGGACGGCATCGAGACCATTTCGCGGCCGCTGACCGTCGTCGACCGGCAGGACGCTCAGCCTTTGGCCGTGCGCGAAGGCAGCGTGCGCTTCGAGAATGTGCACTTCCACTACGGCCAGGACAGCGGCCTGATTGCGGACCTGGACTTGACGGTCAAACCGGGCGAGAAGATCGGCCTGGTCGGGCCCTCGGGCGCGGGCAAGTCGACCCTGATGAACATCCTGTTGCGCTTGTACGACCTGGAACGCGGCCGGATCCTGATCGACGGTCAGGACATCGCCGGCGTGACCCAGGAAAGCCTGCGTTCGCAGATCGGCGTGGTCACCCAGGACACCTCGCTGCTGCATCGCTCGATCCGCGACAACCTGCTGTACGGCCGTCCGGATGCCAGCGAGGAGGAGATGTTCGCAGCGGTGCGGCGGGCGCGGGCGGATGAATTCATTCCGCGCTTGATCGATGGCGAAGGTCGCGAAGGCTACGACGCTCTGGTCGGCGAACGCGGGGTGAAGCTGTCGGGCGGTCAGCGTCAACGCATCGCGATCGCGCGAGTGCTGTTGAAGAACGCGCCGATCCTGATCCTCGACGAGGCGACCTCGGCGCTGGATTCGGAGGCCGAGGCGGCGATCCAGGACAGTCTGGAGACGCTGATGGAAGGCAAGACGGTGATCGCGATCGCGCATCGCCTGTCGACCATCGCGCGGATGGACCGGCTGGTGGTGATGGACCAGGGGCGCATCATCGAGACCGGCACCCACGAGCAACTGATCGCGCGCGACGGGCTGTATGCGCGGCTGTGGAAGCGTCAGACGGGCGGGTTCGTCGCGGTCGAGGCGTAACTCTGCCTCGTCCCAGCCCGATCAGCTTTGCACGTCCTTCCATCGCCGCAAGCGGGAGAGGGGCGCTAAAGGATCGAACAGATCCTACGAAGTCGCCGCTGCCGCACCCTTCTCCCGCTTGCGGGAGAAGGGGCGGGTGAGGGCGCGTGGGCGATTGACGCCCTCGGCTCCTAGCCACTCTGCACTGGCTTGGGTCGTGGTGAGCGGGGAAAGGATCGGATGCGTCGTTGCTCGGGGCGAAAGCAACCAAGAACGCCGAGGTTCAAAACAAGGAGCCGGTCGTGCCGGGGCCATGGCCTTCGTGTTTGCGCCGCTTGCGCACCCAGCCGCCGACGCCGGAGGGTTGGTGGCCCGGCGGCGTCGGTGCGGGCGGTGTCGCTGCCGCCGGTCGGGTTGCGGAGGACGTGCGTTCGCGTGTCTGCCGATGGGCGTTCTCGGCCATCGCCTTGAACTGCCGTTCGCGCTGCAGCCACAGTTCGTCCATGCTCGGATCAGCGACCAGGGCCGCGGCGCCGAGATCGGCTTCGCTGGCTTCGTCGGGGATGTGCTGGAACGGAATCCGCATCGGCGCGGCGCCCTGCGCCAGCGCGTCCTGCATCGCGCCGAAATACAGGCGGTTATTGCCATAGCGCTGGTTGATCTGGTCGAGCACGCGGGTCAGTTCGCGCGAGCGCTGGCGTTCGGAAAACAGCGAGGCGGTCTCGCCGGCGTTGGGCTGCAGGTCGATCAGCGATACCGCCACCGACAGCGGCGGGTGCCGTTTGACCGGCCAGCGGCCGCTGGCGGCAGCGCGCAGCAGCGGCTCCAGCGCACCGGCCATCAGTTGCAGCAAGGTCGGCGTGTCGTCGAGCGCAGCGAAGGACAGATCCCGGCTGTAGCGCTGTTCGCGACCGACGAAACGCACGTGCAGGCTCAGGCCGCGCGCCTGGCATTGCTCCTGCCGCAGGCGCATGGCGGCCTTGGCGAGCAGTTTGAACAGCACCGAGCGCATGCCTTCGGCCGTGCGCATCTGCGGGTCGAGCACGTGCGAATGACCGACCGAGCCCACGGCGCTGCGTTGCCGCGACGGCGGCTCGATGCCGCGCAACTGGGCCCAGAAGCGTTCGCCCTCGATGCCGCCCCAGATCGCCTTGAGCCGTTCGCGCGGCGCCGCGGCGAGTTGTTCGACGCTGTCGATGCCGGCGTCGTTGAGGCGTTGCAGCATCGACGGGCCCACTCCGCACAGATCGTGCAAGGCCAGACCATGCAGTGCCCGCGGCAAGTCGTCCAGTTCGATCACGGTCAGGCCGTCGACCTTGTCGAGATCGGAAGCGGTCTTGGCCAGGAAGGTGTTGGGGGCGATGCCGATCGAGCAGCGGATCGCCGGGCTGAGGCCGCGGTCGATCAGGGTCTGCTTGATCTTTCGCGCGATCGCGACGGCATTCTCGCGCTGGCGTTCGCGGCCGATCAGCCGACAGGCCACCTCGTCGATCGACAGCGGCTTGCCGTCGATCGGAATGCAGTCCTGGATCGCCGCGATCAGGCGATGGTGCAATTCGACATAGCGCGCCGGCCGCGCCTGGACGATCCGGATGTCGGGGCACAGCCGCAGCGCCTCGTGCACCGGCGTGCCGGTCTTGACCCCGTGGACCTTGGCCTCGCGGCTGGCGGCGATGCAGCAGGTGGTGGCGGCCATGACCGGCACCACGCCGACCGGGCGGTCGCGCAATTCCTCCCGGTCGAACTGCTCGACCGAGGCGAAGTAGGAATTGAAGTCGACGAACAGGCAGCGCAGGGTCATGGCGGCCAGCCACGCATGGGGAGTCAGTATGGTTCCGGACGGCAATCCGCGCATCCGCGGCCGGACCCCTGCGCGACGCCCGTTCGATCCTGCCGGACGGGCATCTCAGGCGATGAGATCGCTTGTGGAATCAAATGGTTAACGCGGGCGCCGCCGCCCGCGGTTCATCCGGCGCGGCCGACGGCTTGGTAGATCGCCGCCAGCGAGTAGCTCTTGCGCCCGCTGCCCGCCAGCACCTGCCGCGCCGGCTCGGGATCGATGCCGCGTTCGCCGGCCAGGCGCCGGATCAGCGCATCGGCCTCGAGCGGCCGCAGCTCGCGCACCTGGGCATGGGCGAAACAACGCCCGGGCCGGACCAGGGCGTCGTCCAAGTCGCCGACGTTGGGCAGGTTGGTGGAAAAGACGATCTTGCGTCCCTGCGCCCGCACCACGCCGTCGGCGATGGCGAGGAAGCGATGCAGGTGCTCGTTGCCCTCGGCGCGCGGGCGCAGCAGATGATCGGCGTCCTCGACCACGAAGGCATGATCGTCGCCGGTGATGAACTTGACGTAGATCTCGTCGCACTCCAGCGCCTTCTTGTCGCCAGTGTACAGGGCCTGCGCGTTGCCGTCGTTGCGACGCGAGATCTCGCCGAGAATGGCGCGGATCAGCCGGGTCTTGCCGGTGCCGGGTGGGCCTTGCAGCACCAGCACGGTCTCCTTGGCCCGCAGATAGCGGTCGATGAAGCCGGCGACGTTGCCGATCTCGGGGTAGGCCTCGTCGATCAGCACGTCGTCGGCCAGTTCCTCGATGCTGGCGCTCTGCAGTTCGCCGCGGCCGGTAAGAAAGTGCCAGTCGATCGAGAACATCGGTTCGCGGATGCGTACCGCCTCGACCCGTTGCTGCAACTGCTGGATGGCGTTTTCGGCGCGCCCGACCGAATCGGCCCAGATGGCGAAATAGAACGAGCAGTAATCGGCCTTGCGGCTGACGTCGACATCGACGAACACGCCTTCGCCGTCGAGCACTAGGCTGTGCCCGTCGATGCGATGCGCGCGATAGCCCAGGTTGAGGGCGATGTCGTCGAATACGGCGTCGACGCCGGCGCGGGCGGCCAGGCGCAGCGAACGGCGGATCGGGTAGCGGCTGACGCCGCGTTCCAATGCGTCGGCGAACCGGGATTTCAGCAGTAGGGACGGGAAGTCCCAGATCTGTTGGCTGAGGCTTGCGCTGTAGCGCTGGGTTTCGGAGTTCATGCGGAAGTGGGCGCTTCGCCCGGGCAGGGGCCGCGGCATCCATGGCCGCGGCGTGGGCGCGGGCCGGCATGGCCCGCGCGGTGAAACGGTGGTGTCGGGTTTACAGCACCAGCGGCGGCTCGCCGCCGACGATGACCACGTCGGCGGGGCGGCGCGCGAACAGGCCGACGCTGACCACACCGGGGATCTGGTTGATCGCCGATTCCATCGCCACCGGATCGGTGATCGCCAGGCCGTGGATGTCGAGGATGACGTTACCGTTGTCGGTGACCACGCCGTTGCCGGCGGCGTCCTGGCGCCACACCGGCTGGCCGCGGGTCATGGCCAGGATCTCGCGCGCGACCAGGCTGCGCGCCATCGGAATGACCTCCACCGGCAGCGGGAAGCGGCCGAGCACGTCGACGCGCTTGGCCGGATCGACGATGCAGACGAACTTGGCGCTGGCTTCGGCGATGATCTTCTCGCGGGTCAGCGCGGCGCCGCCGCCCTTGATCAGGCGCTTGTGCGGATCGCATTCGTCGGCGCCGTCGACGTACAACGACAGCGGTCCGGTGGCGTTGAGGTCCAGCACTTCGATGCCGAGCGCCTGCAGCCGCGCGGTGCTCTGCTCCGAGCTCGACACCGCGCCCTTGATGCGCTGCTTGACCCGGCCCAGGGCCTCGATGAAGTAGGCGACCGTGGACCCGGTGCCGACGCCGACGATCATGCCGTCTTCGATGTAGTCGATGGCTTTTTCGCCGGCCAGGCGTTTGGATTCGGACATGGGATTGGGAATTGGCGATTCGGAATTGGGGATCGGAAAAAAAACGGAACAGAGCGAGCGCGATTCGGTCGAGGCGGAACCGCTGTTGCGAATCCCGAATCCCCACTCCCGAATCCCGGCCTCACTCCATGGACAGCAACAATTTCCACTGCGCCGCTGTCACCGGCAGCACCGACAGGCGGTTGCCGCGGCGGGTGAGGGCGAAGTCTTCGCCGAGGTCGTCGGCGCGGGCCTTGATCTCGTCCAGGGCGATGGTGCGCTTGAGCTTGCGCTCGAAGGCGACGTCCACCAGCAGCCAGCGCGGGTCCTCGCGCGAGCTCTTGGCGTCGTAGTAGTCGGACTTGGGGTCGAACTGGGTCGGGTCCGGATAGGCTTCGGCGGCGATCGTGGCCAGGCCGACGATGCCGGGCACTGCGGTGTTGGAGTGATAGAACAGCACGCCGTCGCCGACTTTCATGCCGTCGCGCATGAAGTTGCGCGCCTGGTAATTGCGTACGCCGTTCCAGGGTTCGACGCCGACGCGTTGCAGGTCGTCGATGGAGAAGGTGTCCGGTTCGGACTTCATCAGCCAGTAGCGGCGGCGTGCGGTCATGCGGAACTCGGTCAGGCGAACAGAGGGGAGCGATGGTCGTGGGTCGCGCTCTCGGTGCAGACCGCATCGAGGGCGACGTCCCAGTCGGCGGCGTCGAGCGCGTCGACGCGCTGCAGTTCGAAGGCGGCGCCGACCAGCCATGGCGGCGCCGGGCCGCGTTGGCGGAAGGCGAAGCTGCGATCGTACCAGCCGGCGCCCATGCCGAGCCGGTGGCCGCGGCGGTCGAAGCCGACCAGCGGCACCACCACCAGGCTCATCTGCTCGGGCTCGAGCAGCGAGGTCGCGGCCAGGTCCGGTTCGGGAATGCCGTAGCGGTTCGGGCTGAGCGCATCGCCCGGGCGCCAGGGCGCGAATCGCAGGCGCAGATCGTCGTGCAGCACCGGCAGGCAGTACACGCAGTCCGGCGGCAGGCGCAGTTGCCAGGCGTGAAGGGCGATTTCGCCGTCCATCGCCCAGTAGCCGGCGACATAGCCCGAGCGCGGCGCGAACGGCAAGGCCAGCAGGCGCGCGGCCACGGCTTGCGCACCGGCGATGCGGGCGGGGGCGGCGAGATTGCGCCGTTGCGCGCGCAGATCGCGGCGCAGCGTCGTACGGTCGGCCGTCATTCGGCGCTCGGTCCTGGTTGGGGGCGGCGCACGGGCCACAGAGAAACGGGCGCGAGATCACGCTGGGTGACGTCGCGCCCGTTCCGGGAAAAGTAGTCCTCCGCCAATGACGATGCGTGCGAAACGACCTTGAACCCGGGGTTCAAGTGGGGACGCTTGGCGGCCTTCGGGCTTCCCGCTGCGAGGCGGACTTGCACTCCGGGCCTCCGTTGCGCCCCCGTGGTCGTCATTAAGGGACAAGGCGAATGTTTGCGCACGCCGTCGCGCACAGCAGAGGACGTGCGCGCAGTATAGCGCGCATGCCGCGCCGATGCGGCCCCCGCTCGTCGGCGATGCTGCGTTGCGATTCATGTGCTCGATGCGCGCACGCGCGCGGATGAACGGGACGGAGCGCAACGACGCCGCAAACGGCGATCAGCGGATCGCCGCGTCGAACAGGCTGTCGAGCTTGCGGTGCAGCTCGTCGAGGGTGCGCGAGAGTTCGCGATCGCGCTGGTCGCCTTCGCCACGCAGCTGCTGCAGTTCGTGGGCGAAATTCAGCGCCGCCAGCACCGCGACCCGATCCAGCGCGGCCATGCGGTTGCTGCCGCGGATCTCGCGCATCTTGCTGTCGAGCATGCGCGCGGCGGCGAGCAATTCCTCGCGCTCGGCGGGTTCGCAGCCGACGGTGTACTCGCGATCGAGCAGGCGGATGCTGACGGCTTCGCTGGTCATCGGTGCGTTCAGGTGTGCTGTTCGAGCGATTTGAGGCGCGCGATCATCGCCTCGACGCGGGTCCGGGCCTGCTCGTTCTTGGCCAGCAGGGCGGAGCGTTCGCCGACCAGTTGCTCTTGCTGCTGGCGCAGGCTGCGGTTTTCCTCGCTGAGCCGGCGCACGCGCTCGCCGAGCTCGTCGACGCGGGCGACCAGCGAGTGCAGTTCGGCGATCAGTTCGGCGCGATCCATTCCGGCACGATGGCAGGCCGGGGCGGGGGCGGTCAAGGCGGTTGTCGGGATTGGGGATTCGGGATTGGGTCGGTGCGACCGGGCAGCGGGAGATCCGGCGGGGCAGGGCGCGCAGCGTTCGCGCCCCCCGATGCGACGCGGTTGGGGCAAGCCACCCTGACTGGGGACAGAAGGCCGGAGACTGCCGATCCCCAACCCAACCCAACCCCGAGCCCGGCCTCATCCGCCGCCGTCGCCGCGGCTAACGCCGCGCCTACCCAGGGACAGCGCCCCGGCTTTTTGCCAATCCCGAATCCTCAGTCCCCAATCCCGGCCTCAACGAACCGCCCGCACGCTCTGCGGCGGCTGCCACTTTTGGATGAACGCCAGGCAGTCGTCGGCCTCGAGCGGGCGCGCCAGCCAATAGCCCTGGATTTCGTCGCAGCCGTGGTTGCGCAGGAATTCCATCTGCTCCTCCAGTTCCACGCCCTCGGCCACGACGTTCAGGCCCAGCGAGTGAGCCATGGTGATGACCGTGCTGGTGATGGCCTCGTCGTCCGGGTCGCGGGTCAGGTCGCCGATGAACTCCTTGTCGATCTTCAGCGTGTTGATCGGCAGGCGCTTGAGGTAGGCCAGCGAGGAGTAGCCGGTGCCGAAGTCGTCCACTGCCAGGGCCACGCCGAGTTCGCGCAAGGCCTGCATGATGTTGGAGGTGTGCGCGGCGTTGGCCATGACCACGGTTTCGGTCAGTTCCAGCTCCAGCCGCCACGGCGGGATGCCGCTTTCGCTGAGCGCGCGCGCCACCATTTTCGGCAGGTCGCCGCGCAGCAACTGGATCGCCGAGACGTTGACCGACACCGACAGTTGGTCCAGGCCGTGCAGGCGCCATTGGCGCAAGCGGCTGCAGGCTTCGCGCATGGCCCACTCGCCGATCTCCAGGATCAGCCCGCTCTCCTCGGCCAGCGGAATGAACTGCGAGGGCGGGATGTTGCCGTACTCGGCGCTGTTCCAGCGCAGCAGCGCCTCCACCCCGGTGATGCGCGCTTCCGGCAGCGACAGCCGCGGCTGGAACACCAGGCGCAGCTCGTTGCGGTCCAGCACCTTGCGCAGCGCCGCGGAGATGGTCGCGCGCTGGCGGATCTCGATGTCCATCGCCTCGGTGTAGCGCATGAACGTGCGCCGGCCGGCGGCCTTGGCCTGGTACATCGCGGTGTCGGCGTGCTTGAGCAGGTCGGTCGGCACCTGGGCATGGTCGGGGTAGAGGCTGATGCCGACCGACGGCGAGATCGCCACGTCGTGGCGCTCGTCGAAGTCCAGCGGCGCCTCGAAAGCCTTGATCAGCCGGCGCGCGACTTCCTCGGCCTGTTCCGGGGTCTCCAGGTTTTCCAGCACCACGGTGAACTCGTCGCCGCCGAGGCGGGCGACGGTGTGTTCGGCGCCGACGGTTTCCTGCAGGCGCACCGCCGCGGCGCGCAGGATGCGGTCGCCGGCGGCATGGCCGAGCGAGTCGTTGATGTCCTTGAACCGGTCCAGGTCCAGGAACAGCAGGGCGATGCGGTGGCCGTGGCGGCGCGCGCGCACGATCGCCCGCGACAGCCGTTCCGACAGCAGGGTGCGGTTGGGTAGGCTGGTGAGCGTGTCGTAGTTGGCCAGGTAGCGCAGCTCCTGTTCGGCCCGCTTCTGGTCGGTGATGTCGGTCAGCACGGCGACGTAGTGGCCGCGCTGGCCGCTGCTGTCGAGCACGATCGAGGCCTGCAGCCAGCACAGGAATTCGTTGCCGTCCTTGCGCTGCTGCCAGATTTCGCCCGACCAGCGGCCGCTGCGCTGCAACTCGTCGCGCATGTCGCTGTAGAACTCCGGATCGTGCTGGCGGCTGTCGAGCAGGCCGGTGGTCTGGCCGATGACCTCGTGCTCCGGATAGCCGGTCATGCGCGAGAACGCCGGGTTGATCGAGACGAACACGAAGTCGCGGTCGAACACCGCCACCGCTTCGGCCATCGAGCGCAGCACTTCGCTGGAGATGCGCCGTTCGCGTTCGGCGCTGCGCACCGCGGTGACGTCGCGGCCGGTGCCGGCCACGCGCACCGGCTGGCCCTCGGCGTCGCGTTCGACCACCCGGCCGCGGGCGCGGATCCAGCCCCAGTCGCCCTTGGGCGTGCGCATGCGGTGCTCGGACAGGAACAGTGCGGCGTCGCCGTCGAGGTGCTTGCGCAGCAACTCGCTCACCCGCGGCAGGTCGTCGGGGTGGATCTCATGATCGTCGGCGACGTCGGCCTGCACGCCGATCTCCGGCGAGGCCGCGTTCTGGTCGTCGACGCGCATGCGATGCAGCTCGCGCCGCTTGAGGTCGTAGTCCCAGAACTGCTCGCCGGAGGCCCACAGCGCGAGTTTCAGGCGTTCCTCGCGCTCGCGGATCTGGGCGAAGTAGCCGCGTTCGCGTTGGCGCGCGCGGTGCCAGCGCCAGCCGAAGCCGAGCAGCAGGGCCAGGGCCGCCAGGGCGGCGGCGGTGATCGCCAGCGGGTGCCGCCACAGCGGCGGGTCGACGCTGACCGGGATGTGCAGCTCCTGGGTGTTCCAGACCCCGTCGCGGTTGGTCGACTGGGCGCGGAACAGGTAGCGGCCCGGCGGCAGGCGGGTGTAGGTGATGTCCTGGCGTGGGCCGTTGTCGACCCAGTCGCGGTCGAAGCCTTCCATGCGGTAGCGATAACGCATGCCGCTGTTGGGGCCGTAGTCGAGCGCGCCGATGCGCAGGCGCAGGATGCCGGCGCCGTCCGGAATCTCGAGCTGGGTCGACTGCCACAGCACGCTGGCGCCGGCGCTGGTGTCCGAGCCGATCCAGGCGCCGAGCAGACGCACCGGCGGGGTGTAGCGCGAGTCGGCGATGCGGGTCGGGTCGAACAGGTTCAGGCCGCGCACGCCGCCGAAGGCGAGCCGGCCGTCGTTCAGGCCGGCGACCGCGCCGGCATTGAACTCCAGGTCTTGCAGGCCGTCGGCCAGGCCGTAGCGGCGCACCAGCGAGGCGCCGCTGTCGAAGCGCAGGATGCCGGCGTCGGTGCCCAGCCACAGCCGTCCGGCAGGGCGCTCGGCGATCGAGAACACCACCGGCACCGGATGCTCGCCGAGCACTTGGGCCAGCGGGTGCTCGAAGCGGATTCGGCCGTCGGGGAATTCGACCACCCGGCTCAGGCCGGCCTGGGTGCCGACCCAGACCGTGCCGTCGCCCGACTGGTGCAGCGCTCGGACGAAATTGCCGGGCAGGCTGTCGGCTTCGTCGATAGCGTGACGGTAGTGGCGCAGATAGCCGCTGGCCGGATCGAGCAGATCCAGGCCGTCGCCGGTGCCGATCCAGACCCGGCCGCGGCGGTCTTCCAGCACCGCGTTGACGCGCGGGTGGCTCAACGCCCTGGGATCGCCCTCGCGGTAGGCGTAGCGGACCACGGCGCCGGTTTGCGGCCGATAGTGCAGCGCGCCCTGGTCGTCGCTGCCGAGCCAGACGCTGCCGTCGCGACCGAAGCCGATCGCGCGCAGGGCGATGTCGTTCTGGCCGCCGAGGCCGATGCGCTCGATCCGGCGGCTGACCGGGTCCAGGCGCAGCAGGCCGCGGCCGGTGGCCAGCCACAGCTTCTCGACCGCGGTGACCGGGGCGTTGGCCGGGCGCGGTTCGCGTGCGATCGCGGCGATCCGGCGCGCCGCGAGGTCGGGCGGCAGCAGCGCGGTGATGTCTTCGAAGCGGTCGTGGCCGAGGTCGTAGCGGCGCAGTCGGTGACTGTCGGTGGCGATCCACAACGCCCCGGTCTCGTCCTGGGCCAGGCCGCGGATGCTGGCGTCGGAGGCGACGCCACCGTCGTGGTCCTGCAGATCGAGTACGTAGCTGAAGCGGGTGCCGCGCGGATCGGCGACCGCGACGCCGCGGTACTGGCCGCCGGCCCAGAGCAGGCCGCCGTGGTCGATCATCAAGGCATCGATGGTGTCCTCGGGCAGGGTCGCGTCGATGCCGCGCTCGGCGTGCACGCGCTGGGTCTGGCCGCTGTCGGGGTCGTGCCGGTACAGGCCGTTGCCGTAGCCGGAGATCCAGATCCGCCGGTCCGGCGCCTCGACCAGGGCGCGCGCGTCGCGCAGGGCGGCCAAGGCCTCGTCCTCGACCTTGACCAGGATGCCGGTGCGGCCGTCGAGGCGGTACAGACCGTCGACGGCGCCGGCCCAGAGCCGGCCGCGGCGGTCGATCAGCAGGCTGCGCAACGGCTTGCCGGCGCCGATCCGCTCGACTTTGCCGTTGGCCTGGATCCGGTGCAGGCCGGCGGCGCTGGCGAACCAGGCGCTGCCGTCGCGGGCCTGGGCCAGGGCCTGCCACGGCGATTGCCGGGCCAGGTCGCCGGGCAGGGCCAGGATCAGCTCGCGCGCGCCGCTGCGCGGGTCCATCCGTTCCAGGCCGGCGAGGGTGCCGATCAGCAGCGAATCGCGCCAGGGCAACAGCGAGACCACCTGGCGCCCCGCCTGCGAGTCGGGCGGTTCATAGCGATGAATGCTGCCGCTGGCCAGGTCGAGCCGGGCCAGGTACTCGGAATGAGTGCCGATCCACATCGCCCGTTGCCCGTCCAGCGCCAGGGCGGTGACGTAGCTGTCGGGCAGGCTGGCCGGGTCGCGCGGGTCGTGGCGATAAGCGACGTAGCGCTGACCGTCGTAACGGTGCAGGCCGCCCTGGGTACCGACCCAGACGAAGCCGTGCACGTCCTGGGCGAAGGCGGTGACCGAGTTCTGGCTCAGCCCCAGGTCGCTGCCCAGGCGAGAGAAATAGAAATCGCGGGTGGTCGCCGCGGCAGGTTGCGGCATCGCCGCCGTGCACAGCAGCAGGGCGGACAAAACGGTGCTCAGCAGGGCGGCGGGGAAAGAGGAACGCACGGACACCGTCGCGGGAGACGCAAGAGCCGCAGTGTAGGCAGGCGCCGATGGCGGCAACAAGCGTTGCGGCCCGGTTTCGCGCCCGATCTCACGCCAGGGCCCGACGCGGCGCGGCGGGCGCGGATCGGCGGGTTTGGCGCAGATTGGCGGAATCGCCGGTTCCGTCGCTGCGGCCCGCACGCGGCCGCGCCGGCGCGCCCGCTCCGGCCCGGCGTTGTTAAACTGCGGTCGACTCCCCCGACCTGAAGCCTGTGGCCGCGACCGAACTGCCTGCGTTGTCCGACGTCGATGCCGAGAGCCGCCGCCTCTCCCTCGGCGCGTCCGCCTCCGAACTGCATGGCGCCTTGTGCGGCTGGTTGGCCGGCGGCGGCGCCTCGGTGCGCGAATGGCCGGCCAAGGTGCTGGCCGACGAGGCCGTGGCCACGCCGGAAGAGCGCGGTCCGCTCGACCGCCTGCGCCTGGCCAGCGCGGCCCAACTCGGCGATCGCAGCTTCGGTTTCGACCTGCTGCTGCCCGACGCCGACGCCTCCCTGTCCGAGCGCAGCGGCGCCCTGTTCGACTGGTGCCGCGGCTTCCTCGGCGGCTTCGGCCTCTCGGCCGGTTCGGCGCCGACCCTATCGGAAGAAAGCCGCGAGGCCCTGGGCGACCTGGCCCGGCTGGCCGCGGCCGCGCCGCAGGACGATGGCGACGAAGAGGACGAAGAAGCGTTGACCGAAATCGAAGAATTCGTCCGCATCGTCGCCCTGCTGTTGCACGGCGACGTGGCGATGGCGGCCCAGCACCGGCAGCGGTTGAACTGACATGCTGACCGCGTTGACCATGCCGGCCAAGGCCTATGCGCGGCGGCGCAAGCAGCTGATGGACATGGCCGGCGACGACGCGATCGTGATCGTGCCGTCGGCGGTGGAACGCATCCGCAGCCGCGACACCCATTACCCGTTCCGCCAGGATTCCGACCTCAGCTATCTGACCGGCTTTCCCGAGCCGGAGGCGGTGCTGGTGCTGGTGCCCGGCCGGCGCCACGGCGAGACCCTGCTGTTCTGCCGCGAACGCGATGCCGAGCGCGAAGCCTGGGACGGCCCGCGTTTCGGGCCGGAAGGGGCGGTCGAGGCGTTCGGCCTCGACGACGCCTATCCGATCGCCGACATCGACGACATCCTGCCGGGGCTGCTGGAAGGCCGTTCGCGGGTCTACTACCACTTCGGCCGCGACGTCGAGTTCGATCTCAAGCTGATCGGCTGGCTCAACCGGGTGCGGGCGATGGTGCGCCAAGGCGCGCAGCCGCCGCACGAATTCCTCGAACTCGGCCATCTGCTCGACGAATTGCGCCTGTTCAAGGACCGCGACGAGCTGCGTTTCATGCAGCGTGCCGCCGACATCAGCGTGCTCGCCCACGAGGCGGCGATGGCCGCGGCGCGTCCGGGCCTGCACGAATACGAGTTGCAGGCCGAGATCGAGGCGGTGTTCCGCCGCCACGATGCCGAGTCCGCCTACGGCAGCATCGTCGGCGCCGGCAGCAACGCCTGCGTACTGCATTACCGCGCCAACAACGCGCCGATCCGCGACGGCGAACTGGTCCTGATCGACGCCGGCGCCGAGTACCGCGGCTACGCGGCCGACATCACCCGTACTTTCCCGGTCAACGGGCGCTTCACGGCGGAGCAGCGCGCGCTGCACGATCTGGTCGGCGCGGCGCAGGCGGCGGCGCTGGCCCAGGCGCGGCCGGGCGTGCCCTACGAGGCCGGCCATCTGGCCGCGGTCGAGACCCTGACCGAAGGCCTGCTGCGGCTCGGCCTGCTCAAGGGCAAGCTGGAAAAGAATCTGGCCGAGGGCCATTACAAGCGCTTCTACCGGCACAAGACCGGGCATTGGCTGGGCATGGACGTACACGACGTCGGCGAGTACCGCATCGACGGCGAGTCGCGGTTGCTGGAGCCGGGCATGGCGTTCACCATCGAGCCGGGCCTGTACGTAAGCGCGGACGACAGCACGGTCGAACCGAAATGGCGCGGGATCGGCATCCGCACCGAGGACGACGTGGTGGTAACCAAGGCCGGCTGCGAGGTGTTGACCGATCGCCTGGCGCGCAGCGCGGACGAGATCGAGGCGTTGATGGCGCGCCGGCGCGCGGCCTGAGGCGGGCCGGGCTGCCGAAGCGAGACCAAGCCCTAGAACAAGAGCGAGGGCAATCCCCACTGGCCCTCTTTTGCAAAGGCGGGAACAGCTTGGGCGACGTATGCGCCTTGGGGTGGGGCGGCGCAAGCCGCGACAACCGCGACGATGCACGCGAGCGCAGTGACCGAAGCCTGGACTTCAGGACCTTGCGCCGGTCACTCCCGTGGGAGCTTGGCCTTGGCAGGCGGCCGGGTACTCACCGCTTCGCTGGTCGCGGTCGATGATCGGAGGACACCCCTGCGGCCCGCCGCTCCTCCGGTACAGCCGCAGGCGGCTACTCCGACTCCGGCCCCATGCGCTGCATCGCCAATTCGACGAAGCGGCTGAGCTTGGGCAACGGCTGGCGGTCGCGCGGGTACAGCAGGTGCACCGGGCGCGGCGGCGGCAACTGATCCTCGAGCAGGCGCACCAGGCGGCCGCTGGCGAGGTCGTCGGCGAGCAGGACTTCCGGTTGCAGGACGATGCCGCATCCGGCCACCGCGGCGCGGCGCAGGGCTTCGCCGTGGTTGGTGGCGAAGTTGCCGTGCAGTTGCAGCGGCTCCGGGCCCAGCGCGTCGAAGCGCCAGCCGGCGTTGCGGTGCCACAGCAGGTGATGCAGGCAGTTGTGTTCGGCCAGGTGCGCCGGCTCGGTCGGCGTGCCATGGCGGCGCAGATAGTCCGGCGAAGCGCAGACGATCATCCGGTAGGGCCGCAGCGGGCGCGCGGTCAGATGATCGGAGTCGGCCAGCGGGCCGATCCGGATCGCCACGTCGAAGGCTTCGGCGATCAGGTCGGACAGGCGGTCGGCCAGCACCAGTTCGACCGAGACCTCGGGATAGCGCTGCAGGTATTCGGCGACCACTGCGGCGACCGCGCTGCCGCCCAGGGTCAGCGGCGCGGTGACCCGCAAGCGGCCGCTGGGGCGGGCGTCGTCGCGCAGCCGCTCGGCCACCGCTTCGGCCTGCCGGACCTGGTCGAGAATGCGCCGGCAATCGTCGAGGAACGCCGCGCCGACTTCGGTCAGGCGCTGCTTGCGCGTATCGCGCTGGAGCAGGCGCGCGCCGAGGTGCTGTTCGAGCTGGCGGATGTGCTTGCCGACCATCACCGCCGACAGGTCTTCGGCCTCGGCCGCGGCGGCGAAGCTGCCGGTGTCGGCGACGGCGACGAACACGGCCATGCTGCGCAGCTTGTCCATGGGCTAACCGCTGGTTAGGGGTGCGCGAAATCCTAGCGCATTCACCGGCGCCGGCCCGGCGCGCAGACTGGCCGCTGTTCCCTCACTTGGACTCGCCCTCATGAAGATCCTCCTCGTCGGCGCCAGCGGCACGCTGGGCCGGGCCATCGCCGAACGGCTCGCGCCGAAGCACCAGATCCTGGCCGCCGGCCGCAGCAGCGCCGACTACCCGGTCGACATCACCGACGACGCCAGCGTCGAAGCGCTGTTCGCGCGCACCGGAAAGCTCGATGCGATCGTCTCGGCCGCCGGCGTGCTGCACTTCGGCCCGTTGCCGGAGATGCGCCCCGAACAGTTCGCGATCGGCCTCAACGACAAACTGCTCGGCCAGGTGCGCCTGGCCCTGCTCGGCCAGCACCACCTCAACGATGGCGGCTCGATCACCCTGACCAGCGGCATCGTCGCGGACGAGCCGATCCGCGCCGGCGCCAACGCCAGCGCGGTCAACCGGGCGCTGGAGGGCTTCGTCCAGGGCGCGGCCTGCGAATTGCAGCGCGGCCTGAGGATCAACGTGGTCAGCCCGACCCTGTTGACCGAGTCGCTGGAAGCGTACGGCGATTTCTTCCCCGGCTTCGGCACGGTGACCGCCGCGCAGGCGGCGCTGGCCTACCAGCGCAGCGTCGAGGGCGTGCAGAGCGGGCGGGTGTACAAGGTTTGGTGATCCGCGCATGGCGGTCGCGCCACCGCTCCCTGCAGGAGCGGCGTCCCACCGGGATTTCCTTCGGTCACAAGCCGCGACCGCGCTGCTGCGGTCTCGCGCCGTTTGTTTTTCGAAGGCTTCAAAGCCATCTCGCCCTTCGCCGTGTCTTTGTCCTGCGCCCTTGTAGGAGCGGCGTGAGCCGCGACCAAGGGACGCGCAGAGGAGTCAACGCCTCCGCCATCTATCGAAGCCCGAAATCATCGCTGTAGGAGCGGCGCCCCATAGGGATTTCCTTTGATCACAAGCCGCGACCGCGTTCTTGCGGTCTCGCGGCGTCTGTCGTTCGAAGGCTTCGAAAGCTTCAAAGCTCAAAGCTCAAAGCAAAGCTTCCGTCCGCAAGCGGCCGGGTCACTTTCTTTGTCCAAGGCGACAAAGAAAGTAACCAAAGAAAACGCCATGGCTGTTTTCGGATCAAAAGCCACTATGGGACGAGGTTTTCGCCGGGCTGCTCCGCACAGGCCATCCCTGGCCTGGCTGCGCACGGGCCGCATCCCTGCGGCCCGCCCTTCGGGGCTTCAGGGCGTTCTCGCGAGTTCGCTGCGACGCCAAGCTCTTCACCGCAACGGCAACGGCAACGGCAGCAACAGCAGCAACAGCAGCTGCAAAGTTCTGGACGGCGACTCGCGCCTTCGTGCTACGGCTGGCGGCGCTCAGTCCACCGCAGCGAACTCTTCGCGGGTCAGGTTGACCGGCGCGGCCTCGGTGCAGACCACGTCGTCTTCGATGCGGATGCCGCCGTACGGGCGCCACTGTTCGATCCGGTTCCAGTCGACGCTGTCGGCGTGTTCGCCCTGCTTGAGGCCCTGCAGCAGCAAGTCGACGAAGTACAAGCCCGGCTCGATCGTCACCGCCATGCCCGGTTCGAGCACGCGGGTCAGGCGCAGATAGGGGTGCCCGGCCGGCTTGTCGATGCGGCCGCCGCGGTCGGAGGCGGCGAAACCGGCCACCTCGTGCACCTGCAGGCCGATGCCGTGGCCGATGCCGTGCGGGAAGAACACGCCGCTGACGCCGGTGGCGACCGCGGCTTCGGGCGAGGTCTTCAAAACGCCGAAGTCCTTGAGGATGCCGGCCAGGGCCAGATGCGCGTCCAGATGCAGTTGCTTGTAGTCGAAGCCGGCGCGGACCTGGTCGCACATGCGCCGTTGCGCGAGGTCGACCGCGTCGATCAGGGCCTGGAACTCGCCGTCGCGGTCGGCGGCGTACGTGCGGGTGATGTCGCAGGCGTAGCCGACGTGGCTGGCGCCGGCGTCGATCAGGAAGCTGCGCGATTGCGCCGGCGCTTCGCGGTCGAGTTCCATGTAGTGCAGCACCGCGCCGTTCTGGTTCAAGGCGACGATGTTGCCGTAGGGCAGTTCGTTGGCGTCCTGGCGCGCGGCGGCGCAGTAGGCCAGGTGGATGTCGAATTCGCTGGCGCCGGCGCGGAACGCGGCTTCGGCGGCGCGGTGCGCGCGCACGCCCTTGCGCGTGGCCTCGCGCATCATCGCCACTTCGTAGGGCGTCTTGAACGCGCGGTGGTACTCCAGGTAATCGATCACCGGCGGCGGATTGTTCGGCGCGAACGCGCCCAGCGCGCTCTGCGGCTCGCCGAGGATCGCGCAGCGGGCGGCGTCGGCGGGCAGATGCGCCAGCGCCTGCTGCGGCTCGCGGATCACGATCACTTCGAAGTGTTCGACCCACCAGCCGCTCGGCGCCTGCGGCACCACGTGCCAGTAGTCGAACGGTTGCAGATAGACCAGCTTGGGCTTGGCGCCCGGCGTGAACACCAGCCAGCTGCCGGGATTGCGCACCAGCGGCACCCAGGCCTTGAACTGCGGATTGACCGCATACGGGTAGTCGCGATCGTCGAAGACCTGATAGTGCAAGGTGCCGCTGGGCACCACCAGGTGATCGAAGCCGCCGCGTTCCAGCGCGGTTTCGGCGCGGCGCTGCAGTTCGGCGACGTGCGAGGCGTACAGGGCGGACGGATCGGCGGAGCGGTCGGAAGCGGTCATTGCGGGCGCGGACTGGCGGGGACGGGGGCTATTTTGCGCCCTCGCGGCCGGCAGTGCCTGAAGCCAGGAGTCGGCGGATAGGCCTCGGCCAAAGCGGCGGCGGCCGGCTTTGCGCGGTTTGTCCGTTGGCCCTGCGCCCCGGTCCCGGCTCGCGACTGCGCCGCTGTCGTCCGCTACGCGTAGTTGCCGCCCGGCGAATCCAGCCAACGCCGCAGATGCTGCATGCCGTTCTCGGGCACGCAGATGAAGCGGAAGCCGGCCCAGGTCTGGCCGGGCATGCTGGCGCGGTCTTGCCACAGCAGGTGCGCGCCGACCTCGATCGGCGGCTGCTGCGCCGAGTCGCGCAGATCGAAGCGCAGCTGGTACAGCGCGTCCTCGGTCAGCGGCGCGCTGGCGATCAGCATCATGCCGGTCTCGGACAGATTGCCGAGGTGGCCGATCACGGTCTCGGTCATGGTGTCCACGACCTGCACGGTGTCGGCGATGCGGCGCCGGCGGGCGCGGCGGAAAGGATCGTTCATGCGCCGTCTCCGGCATCGTGGGGCTTGGCGCCGAACCCGCGCAGCAAGTCCAGGGCCGCGTGCCAGGCGCGCTCGACCAGGCCGCTGCGTTCGGCGGCGACCACCCGCGCCTGATCGCGCGCCATCATCCGCGCCAGACTGTCCAGCGATTGCTCGCCCACGCGCTGGCCGCGCTGGTTCACGAACAGGGCGTTGTCGGTGACGGTGCTGAACCAGGACAGCCGTCGCCGCACCACGTCGCCCTGTTGGTTCTGTACGAATTCGAACCAGGTGCCGAACGGCAGAGTGCGGATCCGCTCCCAGCAGTCTTGCTCGGCTTCGTTGCGCGGCGGCAGCTCGGTCCGCACCGGAGCGGCTTCTTCGCCGAGGCGGCCGCGCGCGCGCAGCTTCATCGCCAGTTCGGTGCGCGAGGCCGCGTCTTCGCCCGGCGCGGCGCCCAGGCTGAGCTGGTGGGCGATCGCGCGGGCGTCGTCGGCGTGGTAGCCGACCAGGCCCAGCGCGTGTTCGATGTCCGCTTCCAGCCCTGCCGGCGCGGCCGGGCCGGTTTCGCCGTTGTTGGCGGCGACGATCTGCCCGGTGATTTCGAGCTGGCGCCGCCAGGCTTCGGAGTCTTCGCCGTGGCGCAGCAGGGTGAGGGTCAGCACATCGGCCCAGGCCTGGTTGAGCAGGCTCTGGACGAAGCGCGGCAGGCGCTGGTCGGCGCTGATCGATTCGACCGTCTCGGCGGCGCGGCGCTTGGCCAGTTCGAGCTTTTCCTTGCCGCGCGCGGCCTCGACGTGGCGGCGTTCGGTCACTTCGGCCTTGCGGTTCAGCGTCTGCAATTGCTCCTGCAGGCGCTGATTGGCGTAGTCGAACGCGGCCTCGCCGTCGCTCAAGTGCGTGGCGACATGGTCGACCGCGCGGTGCAGCGGTTCGAGCAACTGCGGATCGACATCGTCGTTCGGCGTCCAGCGCGCGCCGGCTTCGGCGACGGTGTTGAGCAGCTGCAGCGCCGGGTTGCTCTGCTGGCCGAGCAGCGAATGATCGCGCAGCGCGGCGTGCAGTAGCGGGGCCTGCAAGCGGTTGAGCAGGGCGGCGATGTTCGAGTCGCCGCGCAGGCGGTGTTCGATTTCGTCGTAGAGCAGGTCGAGCAGTTCGAACACGTCGCCGTCGTCGCGCGACAGCGAGGTGCCGGCCTGGGCGCGGCTGAGCACGGCCTGGCGCAACTCGGCGATCTTGCGCAGCCGCTGTTCGCCGCGCGGCAGTTCCTGGTCGGCCCGGGTCAGGGCATCGAGCACTTCGCCGGTGTCCAGCGCGATCGCGGTCGGCGGCTGGCCGGGAATGCGCGGACGCAACCGGTCGACCAAGCCGCGGCGCTCGTCCAGCCAGCGCTGCAGGGTGGCGAACTCGTCGCGGTTGCGCTCGGCCGGCGCGGCGGCGTTGCGTTGGCCGAGCCAAGCGGTGTGGGGGCGCGGTTGTGCGGTGCCCGGGGCGGTCTCCGCCGGCGCCGCGCGCGGTTTGTCGGCGGCGGCGGGGTCGACGGCGCTGCGGTCGCGGGTGGTGCGCAGCGGCACGAACGACAAGCCGGGCAGCACGTTCTCGCGCGCCAGCAGGGCGTTCATCTGCTCGACCAGGTGGGCATAGCCCGGCATGACCTGCTGGTCGAACACCCGGTACAGATCCAGGCGCGAGTCCAGCCCGATCTGCAGCGGCTGGCAGGCGTCGGCGAAGATCCGGCCCAGCCGGTGCGGGCCGACCGGCAGGCGCTCGGCATCGAATGCCGGGCCGCCGGCCAGCACCCCGAAGCGCTGGCCGAGCAGCATCAGGCCGAGGCTGGAGCGCGACTCCTGGCGCACGGCGATGTTGCGCAGGACGGTGTCCTCGTCGATTTCGCTGTCGTCGAGCAGGCGCAGGTCGCCGAAGCTCGGCGTGCCGGCCTTGACCGCGCGCGGGGGCGGCTCGCGCACCCGGGTCAGGGCGGCTTCCAGCAGGACCAGGAAACGCGGGATCAGGTCGGCGCGGCGCAGCCGCACCAGGCGCAGGGTTTCCAGATAGCCGGCTTGCAGACTGGGGAGGCGGGCCTGATCGGCCTGGCGGAACAATTGTTGCTCGAACTCGGCCAGCATCCGCTCCAGCGGCGGCGCGGTCTCGTCGCTGATCAAAGCGTAGAGCTGTTCCAGCGCCCGGCGCACGCGACGCGGCAGGGCGGCCGTGGCCAGGGTGGGCCGCGGCGGCGAAGCGTCCAGAGGGTCGTACGTGGCGGGCATGGGAATTGGTTGCAGACGACCGCGAGATATAACCACGCCTCCCGGGCGCTCGCCAGCCCGAATCCCGTGTGCGGGAGCGGACGGGCGCGACAGCCGATAGGAGGCGGCCATTCGCAGCAACGGCTTGAGGGGGGAGCGGCGGCCACCGCGCGCGCCGCATTGCGCATTCCGGCGCGAACGGTCCGCGCTATCCGGGCGGGGGCGAGTCGGACAGGAACAAGGCGACGACGTCGTTGGTGAAGCGGCGGCCGAGTTCGGTCGGGCGAACCCGCTCGCCGTCACAGTCCAGCCAGCCGGCTTCCACGGCCTGCCGCAATTGCGGCGCGATCGCCGGCCGCGCCAGCCCGGTGCGCGCCTCGAAATCGCTCAAAGCGAAGCCTTCGACCAGGCGCAACAGGTTCAGCATGTACTCGAACGGACGCCGCGCCGGGTCGATCCGGTCGTCGCCGCCGATCGCCGCGGCGCTGCCGGCGGCGGCCAGGTACTGGGTCGGATGCTTGTGCTTCCAACGCCGCAGGATGGTCTGCTCGGCGCCGAGAGTGATCTTGCCGTGGGCGCCGGCGCCGATGCCCAGGTAGTCGCCGTAGCGCCAGTAATTGAGGTTGTGCGCGCAGCGCCGGCCTTCGCGCGCATAGGCGCTGACTTCGTATTGCGCATAACCCCGCTCGGCCAGCAGCGCCTGACAGTGCTCCTGCATGTCCCAGGCGCCGTCCTCGTCGGGAATCCCCTGCGGCGGGCGCGCCGCGAACACGGTGTTGGGTTCCAGGGTCAGCTGGTAATGCGAGATATGCGCCGGCTGCAGGGCGAAGGCGCGCTCCAGGTCGCGCTCGGCCATGGCCAGGGTCTGGCCGGGCAGGGCGTACATCAGGTCCAGGTTGAGATTGTCGAAGCCGGCGTCCTGGGCCAGCTTGACCGCGGCCTCGGCCTCGCCGCTGTCGTGGATCCGGCCCAGCCGGCGCAGGCAGTCGTCGTCGAAGCTCTGGATGCCGAAGCTCAGCCGGTTGACCCCCGCGGCCTTGTACAGCTCGAAGCGGCCGTGTTCGGCGGTGCCGGGGTTGGTCTCCAGGGTGATCTCGCAGCCCGGCGCCAGGCGCAGGCGTGCCCCGGCGCCCTGCAGGAAGCGGTCGATGAATTCCGGCGGGAACAGGCTCGGGGTGCCGCCGCCGAAGAACACGCTGTGCACGGGCCGGCCCCAGACCAGCGGCAGGTCGTGCTCGAGGTCGGCGAGCAGGGCGTCGACATAGGCCTGGAACGGCAGCGCGCCGCGGCCCTCATGGGAATTGAAGTCGCAGTACGGGCATTTGCGCACGCACCAGGGCAGGTGCACGTACAGCGACAGCGGCGGGGTGCTCAGGGCGGGGTTGGCGGAGGTCTGGCTCAACGGCTTGCGGCCGGCCGCTCGGGCCGGCCCGAGAAAAGGACACAGGCCGACAGCTTACCGGTCGGCGGCCGTACCGTAGCGATACGGCGCGAGCAGGGCGCGCAGATTGGCGTCCAGGCCGACCTCGGGGCGGGCGCGCACGACCTGGCGGACGATGGTCGCCAGCGGCTCGGCGCGGCCGTCGCCGGACATGTCGCCGTCGAAGATCGCGACCGTGTTCCAGCGCCGGTGCGGCGAGGGTGCCAGGCGCAGTTCCAGGGTCGAGGTCAGGCGCAGGCGCCCGTCTTTGGCCCGATGCAGGGACATGGACACCACTTCGGCCGGTTCGAAGCAGCGGCTGCGGTGGCCGCTGGTGATGTTGGCGTAGCGGATGGTGCCGACCCCGCCGTCGGCGTCCAGGCTGACCCGCTGGATCGCCGCGAGGGCGACCAGGGCGACCAGGGCGGCCAGCAGCCACAGCGCCAGTTCCAGGTCCGAGCCGAAGCTGTGGCCGCTGCGGCTCAGGCCGTCGTGGTGGATCCAGATCGCGATCGGCATCGCCAGCAGGTACAGCACCGCCACCGCCAGCACGGTGTGGCCGCCGGCGCGGAACAAGCGCCGGTGCGGGGCGGCGGTGCGGGCCAGGCGGTTCACCCGCGCAGCTCCGGCAGGCGCGCGCGCAGGGCGGCCAGGGCGCGCGCGCGGTGGCTGACCCGGTTCTTGAGCTCGTCCTCGATCTCGCCGGCGGACACGCCGTACTCGGTATCGAAGAACACCGGCTGGTAGCCGAAGCCGCGATCGCCCTGGCGGGCGTGCAGGATGCGGCCGTTCCAGACGCCCTCGGCGATGATCGGGCGCGGGTCGCCGGCATGGCGCAGCAGCACGATGACCGCGTAGAAATGCGCGCTGCGCTGTTCGTCGGGCACGCCGTGCAAGGCGCCGAGCAGCTTGTCGATATTGGCCTGGGCGTCGCCGTGGCGGCCGGCGTAGCGGGCCGAGTACAGCCCCGGGGCGCCGCCGAGCGCGTCGACGCAGATGCCCGAATCGTCGGCCAACGCCGGCAGTCCGGTGACGGCGGCCGCATGACGGGCCTTCAGCAGCGCGTTCTCGACGAAGGTGCTGCCGGTTTCCTCGATGTCTTCGACCCCCAGATCCGTTTGCGCCACCAGTTCGATCCCGGTGTCGCCGAGCAGGTCGCGCAGTTCCGCCAGCTTGCCGGCGTTGCTGCTGGCCAGCACTAATCTCATGCCTTCGGTTCCAGCAAATCCCAGCGGTTACCGTACAGATCTTCGAATACGGCGACCGTGCCGTAGGTCTCGGCGCGGGGAGATTCCAGGAAGCGCACGCCGTGCGCGAGCATTGCGGCGTGGTCGCGGGCGAAGTCGTCGGTGTGCAGGAAAAAGCCGACCCGGCCGCCGGTCTGGTCGCCGATCCGGGCGCTTTGCGCGTCGCCGTCGGCGCGCGCCAGCAACAATGCGGTTTCGGCCTGCGCGCTGGGCGCGACCCGCACCCAGCGCTTGCCGCTGCCGAGGTCGACGTCGTCGAGCAGGACGAAACCCAGGCGCTGGGTGTAGTAGGCGATGGCCTGGTCGTAGTCGCCGACCACCAGGGTCAGGCTGCCGAGGGTGCGATGCATGGGCGCGGCTCGTTCGGGGAGGGCCGGCCAGTGTGCGCGCGCCGTTGCCGCGGCGGCAGCCCCGCGCGGCTGCGCACACGGTCCGGCCTTGGCCGGAACCGGTGCGCGGTGTCGGTGTGTTTCGTTGCCGGGCCGGCCTCAGCCGGCCAGCGCTTCGCGTTGCTTGGCGATCAGTTCGGCGATCCCGGCTTCGGCCAGGGCGAGCAGGCCGTCGAGTTCTTCGCGGCGGAACGCGTGGCCTTCGGCCGTGCCCTGCAGCTCGATGAAGCCGCCGCCGTCGTTCATGACCACGTTCATGTCGGTGTCGCAGTCGCTGTCCTCGGCGTAGTCCAGGTCCAGCACCGGCACGCCGCGGTAGACCCCGACCGAGACCGCGGCGACCGCGCCGAAGATCGGGTCGCGGTTGATTTCGCGCCGCGCCTGCAGCCAGCGCACCGCATCGACCAGGGCCACGTAGGCGCCGGTGATCGCGGCGGTGCGGGTGCCGCCGTCGGCCTGCAGCACGTCGCAGTCCAGGGTGATGGTGCGCTCGCCCAGCGCCTTGCGGTCGATGCAGGCGCGCAAGGCGCGGCCGATCAGGCGCTGGATTTCCAGGGTGCGGCCGCCCTGCTTGCCGCGCGCGGCCTCGCGGTCGCTGCGGGTGTGGGTGGCGCGCGGCAGCATGCCGTACTCGGCGGTGACCCAGCCCTCGCCCTTGCCGCGCAGGAAGGCCGGCACTTTGTTGTCCACGCTGGCGGTGCACAGCACCCGGGTCTGGCCGAAGCTGACCAGCACCGAGCCCTCGGCGTGGCGGGTGTACCCGCGCTCGATCCGGACCTCGCGCATCTGCCCGGCGGCGCGGCCGCTGGGACGGGCGACCGGGCCGGCCGGGGGCGGGGCGGGGGCGGCGAGGGGACCGGTCATGGGACGAAGTTACCGTTTTGAGGGCCGGCGAGTTTACCATTCACCCCCCGTAAGGCTCGGAATCAGCGAATGATTCGCAGCATGACCGCCTTCGCCAGCGGCGAACGCGCGACACCCTGGGGCACGCTCGGCTGCGAGTTGCGCTCGGTCAACCACCGCTTCCTCGAACTGGGCGTGCGCCTGGCCGACGAGCTGCGCGTGCTCGAACCGGCGTTGCGCGAGAGGATCGGCGCGCGCCTGAGCCGCGGCAAGCTCGACCTGACCCTGCGCCTGCGCGCGCCGGAAGGAGGCGATGCGCTGCAGCTCAATCCGACCCGGCTGCGCGAACTCAGCGACCTGGCGATCGACCTGTCGGCGCGCTTCCCGGCGCTGCGCACCGAGTTCACCGAATTGCTGCAGTTCCCCGGCGTGCTGCAGGCGCCGGCCGCCGACCCGGCGGCGCTGCAGGCCGAGGCGCTGGCCCTGCTCGACGGCGTGCTGGACGAGTTCGTCGCCTCGCGCGAACGCGAGGGCGCCAAGCTCGCCGCGGTGATCGCCGAGCGCGTCGACGGCATCGCCCGCATCGCCGGCGAAGTGCGCACAATGATGCCCGCCATCCGCGCCGGCCAGCGCACCAAGCTGGAAACCCGCCTGGCCGACCTGGCCCAGCCGGCCGACAACGGCCGCCTGGAGCAGGAACTGGTGTTGTGGCTGCAGAAGCTGGACGTCGACGAAGAGCTCGACCGGCTGGATTCGCACGTCGCCGAGGCCCGCCGCGTGCTCAAGCTGCGCGAAGCGGTCGGCCGCCGCCTGGATTTCCTGCTGCAGGAATTCAACCGCGAGGCCAACACCCTGGGCTCCAAATCGGTCGACGCCCGCAGTTCCGCCGCCGCGGTCGAGCTCAAGGTGCTGATCGATCAGGTGCGCGAGCAGATCCAGAACATCGAGTAGCCGGGAATGGGGATTCGCGATTCGGGATTCGCCAGGAGCGGATTCTCGTCGCCGGTTCCTTTCCCGCCAGCCGCTTTGCCAATCCCGACTCCCGAATCACGAATCCCGGCCCCAATGCGCGGAACCCTCTACATCGTCGCCGCCCCCTCCGGGGCCGGCAAATCCAGCATCGTCAACGCGGTGCTCGCGCGCGACCCGAACATCCGGTTGTCGATCTCCTTCACTTCGCGCCAGCCGCGTCCCGGCGAGCGTCACGCCGAGCACTACCACTTCGTCAGCGCGCAAGAGTTCGAAGCGATGGTCGAGGCCGGCGACTTCTTCGAGCACGCGCGCGTGCACGGCGACTGGAAGGGCTCGGCGCGGCAGTCGGTGGAACCGTTCCTGGCCGCCGGCAAGGACGTGCTGCTGGAAATCGACTGGCAGGGCGCGCGCCAGGTGCGGGCCAAGGTGCCGGACGCGGTCAGCGTGTTCATCCTGCCGCCCTCGCGCCAGGCCCTGGAGTCGCGCATGCGCTCGCGCGGCCAGGACAGCGAGGAAACCATCCGCCACCGCCTGGCCGCCGCGCGCGAAGAGATGTCGCACTACCACGAGTTCGACTACGTCATCGTCAACGAGGTCTTCGATACCGCGGTCGACGAGATGTGCGCGATCTTCCTCGCCAGCCGACTGCGCCGCGAGCTCCAGGTGGCGCGCCATTCGCGCCTGATCACCGCGTTGCTGACGGACGAATAGGTTGGTTGGAGAGGCGGGATTGGGGATTAGGGATTAGGGGGGGGCTGGTGTGGGCCTCCCGGGAGGGGCTGGCCGCGGCGGTGGCCGATACCCCGCCCGAGCCCCGCTCCGGCTTTCCCTCTAAAAGGGGCCGGCTAAGGGGTGGGCTCTTCTCCGGGTCGAGTTTCGACCGGTCGACGGGTCGCGACCGCTCGCTAACTGATTGATTGCTAAGGCCTTGCCGGCGAAAACCTTGCTTCGGCCGGCGCGGGCCTCTAAAATCCCCGGTCCCCAACCGCTTGCAAGACGGCCGCACCGGCCGCAGGAGCCCCATGGCCCGCATCACCGTCGAAGATTGCCTGGAAGTGGTCCCGAACCGCTTCGAACTCGTCATGCTGGCCGCCAAGCGCGCCCGTCAGCTGGCCAACGGCGTCGAACCGCAGCTGGACAACAGCGAAGCCAACGACAAGCCGACCGTGCTGGCGCTGCGCGAAATCGCCGCGCGCCAGGTCAACCCGGACTACATCGATGCGGTCGAGAAGGCCGAGCGCGAGCGCAAAGAGCGCGAAGCCCTGGAATGGGCCGCGGCCGAAGTGGTCGCCGACGACGACCTGTCCAAGGGCGACGACTGATCTCCCGGTCCGCGCATCGCGCGGGCGCCGGCATCGCGAAACGGCTCCGCTGCGGCGGGGCCGTTTTCGTTTGCGGCTCGGACCGGCGGGGTCTGCGGGATCGGTCCTGCGGGCGGCCTGGGCAGGCCGCCGCCATTGGCCTAGCTGAACCGCAGCGCGCGCCGTGCCCGCCGCGTCGACCCGGCCGCTTGCGCCGTTCGCGGCCGGCGCCACCTTTGAAACCGTCGATCGCGTTGCTTCCTGCGCCTGAGCGCGCGTAAATTTCCGTAATGACTCCTGCCGAGCCCGCGCTTACCGTCTATCCCGCCGCTCCCGAAGACACGGAGCTGCCGGACTACGTGCGCGAACTGGAATTGGCCGCGCACTATCTGCCCGAACCGCAGCGGCAGCTGCTGCGCCGCGCCTGGGCGGTCGGCGCGGCCGCGCACGCCGGACAGACGCGCAAATCCGGCGAGCCCTACATCACCCATCCGGTCGCGGTGGCCAAGGTGCTGGCCGACCAGGGCCTGGACGTGGAGACCCTGGTCGCGGCGATCCTGCACGACACCATCGAAGACACGCCGCTGACCCGCGAATGCCTGGCGACCGAATTCGGCCCGACCGTGGCCGAGCTGGTCGACGGCGTCACCAAGCTGGACAAGCTGCAGTTCCGCGACCGCCAGGAAGCGGCCGCGGAAAGCTTCCGCAAGATGCTGCTGGCGATGGCGCGCGACCTGCGCGTGATCCTGATCAAGCTCGCCGACCGCCTGCACAACATGCGCACCCTCGGCGCGCAGAGCGCGGAAGCGCGCGAGCGCATCGCCCGCGAGACCCTGGAGATCTACGCGCCGATCGCCCAGCGCCTGGGCATGAACCTGATCAAGGCCGAGTTGCAGGACCTGGGCTTCCGCGCGCTGCATCCGTGGCGCCATGCGGTGATCGAAAAACGCATCCGCACCCAGCCGGTGGTGCGGCGCGAGTCGCTGGTGCAGATCGAAGCGCATCTGGCCCAGCGGCTGGCGAAGGAGAAGCTTCAACATCGGTTGATCAGCCGGGTGAAGTCGCCGTGGAGCATCTATACCAAGATGCATCACGAACATAAGAGCTTCAATCAGGTGATGGACGTGTTCGGCTTCCGCGTGGTGGTGCGCAGCGTGCCGGACTGCTATCACGCGCTGGGCGTGGTGCATTCGGCGTACAAGCCGCTGGATTCGCGCTTCCGCGATTTCATCGCCATTCCCAAGGCCAACGGCTATCAGTCGCTGCACACGGTGCTGTTCGGCCCTTACGGCTCGCCGGTCGAGGTGCAGATCCGCACCGAGGACATGGACCTGATCGCCGAACGCGGCATCGCCGCGCACTGGTCGTACAAGCACGGCGGCGAAGGCCCGAACAGCGCCCAGTCGCGCGCGCACAGCTGGATCGCCAGCCTGGTCGAGTCGCAGCGCGCGACCGGCTCGTCGCTGGAGTTCCTGGAGAACGTCAAGGTCGATCTGTTCCCGGACGAGGTCTACCTGTTCACGCCCAAGGGCGACATCATGTCGCTGCCGCGCAATTCGACCGCGCTGGATTTCGCCTACGCCGTGCACACCGACGTCGGCAACCGCGCGGTGGCCGCGCGCGTGGACAGCAAGCTGGTGCCGCTGCGCACCAAGCTGGCCAGCGGCCAGCGGGTGGAGATCATCACCGCCAAGTCGTCCACGCCCAAGCCGCAGTGGCTGGAATTCGTGGTGTCGGGCAAGGCCCGCACCTCGATCCGCCAGCAGCTCAAGCAGCTCGAACACGAGGATGCGGTCCAGCTCGGCCACCGCATGCTCGACCGCGCGCTGGAAGCGCTGGAGACCTCGCTCGATCGGATTCCGGCGCTGCGCCTGGAAGGCTATCTGAGCGAATACCGTTACCCGCGCCTGGAGGCGCTGCTGGCCGACATCGCGCTGGGCAACCGCATGCCTAACCAGGTCGCGCTGGCGCTGGCGCGCGAGGCGCCGGGCAAGTCGCGCGGCCGCGCCATCGACCGCGCGCGCCTGCCCGAAGACAAGATCCTGATCACCGGCGCCGAGCGCGGCGTGATCAGCTTCGCCAACTGTTGCCTGCCGTTGCCGGGCGACGAGATCATGGGCTACCACACCGCCGGCAAGGGCATCGTGGTGCACCGCCTGGACTGCCCCAACGTCGCCGACTACCGCAAGTCGCCCGACCGCTGGGTCGCGATCGGCTGGGACCGCCAGGTCTCCGGCGACTTCTCCGCCGCGCTGCGGATCGAAGTCGACAACCGCCCGGGCTCGCTGGCCCAGGTCGCCGCCGCGATCGCCGAGGCCGAATCCAACATCGACCGGGTCGAGTACCTGGAACGCGACGCCAACATCGCGATCATGCGTTTCGCGATCGAAGTCAGCGACCGCCGCCACCTCGCCGACGTCATGCGCCGCGTGCGCCGCTTGACGGTGGTGTTGGGCGTGCAGCGGATGTGAGCGTCGGCGGCTTTGCCGCCGCCGCCGGGATTGGGGATTGGGGATTCGCAAGAGCGGGATTTGTGATTCGGGATTCGGGATTGGCAAAGGCGGCATGTACCGGCGTACGCTCTTGCTCCTGGCTTTAGCCAATCCCGAATCCCCAATCCCCAATCCCGGCCCCAAACCATGTCCCGAGAAATCATCCACACCGACCAAGCCCCGGCCGCGATCGGCCCGTACTCCCAGGCCGTGCGCGTCGGCGACACGGTGTATCTGTCCGGCCAGATTCCGCTCGACCCGGCCAGCGGCCTGGTCATCGAGGGCGATATCGAGGCGCAGGCGCATCGCGCGTTCCAGAACCTCAAGGCGGTGTGCGAAGCCGCCGGCGGCTCGCTGGCCGACGTGGTCCGGCTCGGCCTCTACCTCACCGACCTGGGCGCGTTCGGCAAGGTCAATTCGGTGATGGGCGAGTACTTCAACCCGCCGTATCCGGCGCGCTCGACGGTCGAAGTCTCGGCCCTGCCGCGCGGCGTCGGGTTCGAAGTCGACGCGATCCTGGTCCTGCGCTGAGCCGCAGCGTCGAACACCGCTCGAAACGACGGCCGCCCACGCGGCCGTCGCGCTTTACGCTCCGGCAATCCCGAATCCCGAATCCCGAATCCCGAATCCCCGCTCCGCGAATCCCTAATCCCCAATTCCCAATCCCCGCCCAGACAAAAACCGCTCGCGCAAGGCGCGCGGCGTTTCGCCGGTCAGGCGCTTGAAAGCGCGGCGGAAATCGCGCGGATCCTTGTAGCCGACCGCGGCGCCGACCGCGGCGATGGTCGGCTGGCGTTCGCGTAGCAGGGCATAGGCCCGGTCGATGCGCAGGCGGTCGTGGATCTCGTGGAAGCTGGTGCCCTCGCCGGTGAGCTGGCGGCGCAGGGTGCGCTCGCTGACGTGCAACTGCGCGGCGATACCGGCCAGCTTGGGGTCCTGGGCCAGTTGCGCGCGCAACAGGCGTTCCACCGCGGCGGTGACTTCGCCGGGCAGCGGGCCTTGCGGCATCTGCGCCTCGCACAGCGCCAGCACCTGGCGCGAGGCGATCGGGTTGTGGGTCGGCAACGGCGCGGCCAGCCACTGCGCATCCAGCACCAGCCGGTCTTGCGGCTGGGCGAAGGCGAGCGGGCAATCGAACACGTCGCGATAGCGCGACTCGTAAGGCGGGGCCGGGTAGCTGAACTCGACCCGCAGCGGCCGCAACCGCTCGCCGACCAGGCCGCGCGCCAGCGCCAGGCAACTGCTGAAGAACTCTTCGCAGACGAAACGGTGGATCGCCGGGTAGGTCAGGGTCATCCGGCCGGCCAAGGCCAGGGTGCCGGGCTCGGACGCGCTTTCGACGAAGCGCATCAGGCTGCCGACCACCGGGGTGAAGCGCAGGCCGATCTGCAGTGCGTCGCCGAAGGTCGGCGCGGTGGTCATGGCCAGGCCGAGCAGGCCGAAGTTGCCGATGTGCTGGGCGTGGCCGATGTCCAGGCCGATGCTCGCCGGCAGCACCCGCAGCGCGCGTTCGATCACCACCGCGGTGGGGCGGTCGGGCAGGCGCACGCCCGGGTCGCTGACCTGGGCGCGGCTGAGCCCGGTGCCGGCGAACCAGTCGTCGCTGGGCGCGCCGAGCCGGTCCGCGGTTTCCAGCAGACCCCACAGCAGGTTCGGCGACATCATCGCGACGTCGTCCTGGGTTGGGTCCCGATCGGATGGCTGGCGCATCTCCCCACGCTCCTGGCCGCACGGTTGACCGCGATTGCCCCCCTAGTGTGCCGCATCCGCCCTCACGCGCGCTCACGGCCCCGGCGGAGACTCCTGGCTTAGCCGTGCGGGGGCACGGAGCGATGCGGACCGGCGTCGCATCCGCGCGCCGCAAGCCAAATCCGGAGAGACCCATGAGCCCGCCGATCCGCGCTTTCGCCGTCGCCGTCCTCGCCGCCGCCGTGGCCGCCGCCTGTGGCCCCGAGCAGGCCCAGCACACGCCCACCGCGCAAGTCGCCGCCGGCGACGCCGCGTTCGCGGAGGCCTTCCGCACCCGCCTGCTCGACGCCAAGCCCGGCGACGTGATCGAGGTGCCGCCGGGCCGGCACAGCTTCGACCGCAGCCTGACCCTGCGCGTGGACGGCGTGACCATCCGCGGCGCCGGCCCGGACAAGTCGGTGCTGAGCTTCAAGGGCCAGAAGGCCGGCGCGGAAGGCCTGCTGGTCAACGCCAGCCGCTTCGTGCTGGAGGACCTCGCCATCGAGGACAGCAAGGGCGACGGACTCAAGGTCAACGAGGGCGAGCACATCACCATCCGCAACGTGCGGGTGGAGTGGACCGGCGGCCCCAGCACCAAGAACGGCGCCTACGGCCTGTACCCGGTCAAGACCCGCAACGTGCTGATCGAGAACTCGGTGGCGATCGGCGCCTCCGACGCCGGCATCTACGTCGGCCAGTCGCGCGACGTGATCGTGCGCAACAGCCGCGCCGAGTTCAACGTCGCCGGAATCGAGATCGAGAACACCGTCAACGCCGACGTCTACGGCAACGTCGCCACCAACAACACCGGCGGCATCCTGGTGTTCAACATGCCGGCGCTGTCGCAGCAGGGCGGCGCGATCCGGGTGTTCCAGAACAAGGTCTACCGGAACAACACCGCCAACTTCGGCGCCAAGGGCACGCCGGTGGCCAGCGTGCCGGCCGGCAGCGGCATCGTGATCAACTCCAACGACGACGTCGAGATCTTCGACAACGAGATCAGCGACAACGCCACCACCAACATCATCGTGTCCAGCGTCTATTCCACCGGTTACAAGGACGACAAGGCGTCGAAGGATTTCGATCCTTATCCCGAGCGCATCGCGATCTACGGCAACCGCCTGTCCGGCGGCGGAGACTCGCCCGACGGGTTGGACCTGAAGGCGCTGAAGACCGCGATCTACGGCCTGCGCGGCCGTTTCCCCGACGTGCTGTGGGACGGTTACGCCAACGCCAAGCTCGCCGGCGGCCCGCAGATCTGCATCCGCGACGTGTCCGGGGTGATCGACGCCGACGGCCCCGGCGGCTACAAGAGCCCGAGCCAGGACACCAAGCGTTACGACTGCGCCCTGCCCAAGCTGCCGGCCATCGACCTCAAGCGCGGCTGATCGATGCGAACGAACGCGATGGGCCGCGGTTGGATCGGGTTGTTGCTGTCGCTGTGCCTGGCGGCGTGCGCGCGGGAAGCCGCGCCGCCGCCGGTGCGCTTCTTCGCCGAAGGCCAGCCGGCGGATCTGGCCGAATGGAACCTGCTGCGCGTCGCCGACGGGCGCCTGCGCCTGAACCGGGGCGTGATGCCCTACGACCTCAACACGCCGCTGTTCTCCGACTACGCGCACAAGCTGCGCACGGTGTGGATGCCACAGGGGCAGGCCGCGGCCTACGACGCCGAGCGCGCGTTCGACTTCCCGGTCGGCACCATTCTCAGTAAGACCTTCTACTACCCGCGCGGCGAGGGCGATACGGTGTTGCGCAGCGCCGACGACGGCCCGGACCTGCGCGGCGGAGGGCTGGAGCTGAGCAAGGTGCGGCTGGTCGAAACCCGGTTGCTGGTGCGGCGTCGCGAGGGTTGGATCGCGCTGCCCTATGTCTGGAACGAACAGCAGACTCGGGCGCGGTTGATGCGCGCCGGCGAGTTGGTGCCGTTGCGCCTGACCGGCGCCGACGGACGCAGCGAACCGGCGCAATATCAGGTGCCGGACCAGAACCAGTGCGCCGGTTGCCACGGCACCGACATGAAGAGCAAGGCGCTGCAGCCGATCGGACCGAAGGCGCGCCAACTCAATCGCGATTTCGCCTACGACGACGGCCTGGCCAATCAGATCGCGCGCTGGACCCGCGCCGGCTACCTGCGCGGTGCGCCGGCGCCGCAGGCCGCGCCGCGCGCCGCCAACTGGCGCGACCCGGGAGCGCCGCTGGATGCCAAGGCGCGTGCGTACCTGGACGTCAATTGCGGCCACTGCCACAGCCCGAGCGGGCCCGGCAACACCTCCGGCCTGTGGCTGGACGCGGCCACTCGCGAGCCGCTGCGGCTGGGGCGCTGCAAGCTGCCGATCGCAGCGGGCAAGGGCACCGGCGACCGCCGCTACGGCCTGGTGCCGGGCAAGCCGGACGAATCGATTTTGGTCTATCGCATGCTCAGCGACGATCCGGCGGTGATGATGCCGGAACTCGGTCGCAGCGTGGTGCATGCCGAGGGCGTACAACTGATCCGCGATTGGATCGCCGCGCAGCAGGGGAGCTGCGGCTAGGCGCCCGGCGGTTGGGGAACGCGCCGAATACGCGCGTTCGGGTCTGGAACGAACGAGAGGGGAGCTTTCGATGTCGTTGCGCAAACACCGCCTGGTCGTCGCGACCGGCACCGCCATCGCCGCGTTGTGCGGCGGCGCCTTCCTGCCCGCTGCGGCGCAAACGCCGGATCAGCCCAAGGAGTTGGACAAGATCACCGTCACCGCGCAGAGCCGCGAGCAGGAGCTGCAGGACGTGCCGATCGCGTTGCAGGTGGTCACCGACCAGCTGATCGACGAGGTCGCCGCGCAGGACCTGGGCGACCTGGACAGCTTCGTGCCCGGCCTGGTGGTCGACAGCCAGCAGCCGACCCAGCCCGGGTTCCAACTGCGCGGCATCAGCACCGACGACTTCGGCATCGGCACCGATCCGGCGGTCGGCGTCTACGTCGACGGCGTCTATGCCGGCCGCGGCGGCGGCGTGCTGCTGCCGTTCACCGACGTGGAGCGGATCGAAGTGCTGAAAGGGCCGCAGGGCACCTTGTTCGGCCGCAATACCGCCGCCGGCGCGATCTCGATCGTGACCCGCAAGCCCAGCGCCGCGGCGACCGAAGTGGCGGCCAAGCTGCGCGTCGGCAACCACGGCAAGCAGTACGTCGACGGCATGCTCAACCTGCCGGTCAGCGAGAACTCGGCGTTCCGCTTCAATGCCTTGATCAATCACGCCGACGGCTGGATTCAGGATGCGCAGACCGGGCGCGATCTCAATCCGGAAAACAACTGGGCCACGCGCGCGGCGTTCAAGACCCGGCTCGGCGAGCGCACCTCGGTGCTGCTGAGCTGGGATCATGAGAGTCTGGATCAGCTCGGGCAGGCCACGACCGGCATCGTCGCCCTGCCGCCGGCGCCGGGCCTGCCGGCACTGCCGGTCGACGAGTCGGCCTATCTCGATCCGCGCAAGGTGCCGACCTTCAGCGACGCCGAGGGCAACGAGGAATCGCGGCGCTTCGACGGCGTCACCCTGATCGTCGATCACGGCACCGACTGGGGCGGCTTCACCTCGACCACCTCGTGGCGCGATTACGACTCGCTCAACCGGGTCGAAGAAGACGGTACCAACCGCCGCTATCTCTATGTCGACTCGACCAACACCGAGAGCAACCGCAGCTTCTACCAGGAGTTCAAGTTCGCCGGCAGCACCGACAAGATCGACTGGGTCGCCGGCGCCAGCTATTTCGACGAGCGCGCCAGGCAGACCAGCGAAGTCAACGCGATGACCGACTCGGTCGACACCATCGTCCACAACCTCGGCCTGGCGCCGACCCCGACCGGCTACCTGTTCGGCTACGTCGACCAGCAGCTCGGCGCGCTCGGCATTCCGATCAGCCTGCTCGGCCACCGTTGGAACGAGAAGTTCAACAACACCCTGGACACCCGCGCCTACGCGGTGTTCGGCGACGTGATCTGGCACGCCACCGACAAGCTCAATCTGACCGTGGGCCTGCGCTACACCCGCGACGAGAAGAAGTTCAGCTGGCTCAACACGCCGCGTTCGGCGCCGGAACTGGACGCTGCGCTGGACCAGCTCGACGCGCTGGGCTTCTTCGATCTGGCCGGGATCCCGCGCGAGTTCTTCGTCTTCGACGTCGCCTTCATCGACCCGCCTGCGCTGATGAACAAGGGCGTCCTGCGGCGAACTTCCGACAGTTGGACCGATTTCAGCCCGCGCTTCGTCGTCGACTACCATTTCGACGACGACACCATGGTCTTCGCCTCGCTGGCCAAGGGCTACAAGGCCGGCGGCTTCAACTCGCTGCAGATCGGCAGCAGCTTCGAGAACGAGGACGTCTGGAACTTCGAGACCGGGATCAAGAAGGCCTTCCCGGACCAGCGCCTGCAGCTCAACGCCTCGGTCTACTACTACGTCTACGACAACCGCCAGGCGGTGCGGCTGGACAACAGCACCGACATCCCGCGTTTCGTGATCGATACCTCCGACCTGGAAGCCTATGGCCTGGACTTCGACCTGCGCTGGCAGGTCAGCGACGCCTTCGGCCTGGACTTCAACGCCGGCTTCATCGATTCCACCTACAAGAACTACGTCACCGCCGACGGCATCGACGCCAGCGGCGACCCGACCGGCCTGCCGTACTGGTCGTTCGCCGGCGGCGCGCACTACCGCTGGGATCTGGGCGGTCGCGGCGACCTGCGCGCCTCGCTGCGCCACGCTTACCGCGGCAAGGTCCGCTGCAGCGACGAGTCGCGCTCGCAGAACCGCTGCGGGGTGAGCCCGGCGCTGGACCTGGGCGAAGCGCAGAACCGCACCGACCTGCGCCTGGCCTGGACCTCGCCGCAGGGCCGCTGGGGCTTGGCCGCCTACGCGAACAATCTGTTCGACCACCAGTACGTCAACGCGCTGGGCACCTACGGCAAGACCGTGCTCGGCACCGTCGGCGCCCGCGTCAGCGAGCCGCGCACGTTCGGGCTGGAGTTCAGCGCCCGGTACTGACTCGTTCGACCGGCGGGCGGGCGCGGCGAACGCCCGCTCGCCCCGCCGCGGCGCCAGCGAACGCGCCGGTCGCGTCGTCCGTCGCGCCCTCGTCGACGGTCGACGGCGTCGCGCCGCGCGCTTTCCCGACCCGCAGTTCCGGCCCTATCCTTACGCCATGCAGAGCCGTAAGGACGGTCCCGCCGTCGATCTCCACACGCAACCGCTGCCGCGCATGCCCGGGGTCGGCCCGGCCGTGGCCGAAAAACTGGCGGCGCGGGGGCTGCTGACCCTGCAGGATTTCTGGCTGCAACTGCCGCGCCAGTACGAAGACCGCACCCAACTCACCCCGATCCGGCGCCTGCAGCCGGGGATCGCGGCGCAGGTCGAAGGACGGGTGGAGGCGGTCGAGCGCGGCTTCCGCTACCGACCGATGCTGCGGGTCGCGGTCGGCGACGATTCGCACGGCACGGTGGTGTTGCGCTTCTTCCATTTCCGCGCCGCCCAGGTCGCTCAGTTCCGGGTCGGCGCGCGGGTGCGGCTGTACGGCACGCCCAAGCCCGGCCAGCACGGGCTGGAGATCGTCCATCCGAGCTATCGCATTCTCGACGACACGGCCGAGGTCGAACTCGGGCAGTCGCTGGACCCGGTGTATCCGGCCATCGAAGGCATCGGCCCGGCCACCCTGCGCAAGCTGATCGGCTTCGCCCTCGACCGCCTGCCCGACGACGCCGCGCTGGAGCTGCTGCCTGGCGAGCTGCGTCGGCGACTGAAACTGCCGACCCTGCGCGAAGCGCTGCTGACCGTGCACCGGCCGCCGGTCGATGCCGATGTGGCCGCGCTGATCGAAGGCCGGCATCCGGCGCAACGCCGGCTGGCGCTGGAAGAGCTGCTGGCCCATCACCTGAGCCTGCGCCGCCAGCGCATCAGCCAGCAGGCGCACCGCGCGCGGCCGCTGAAGCAACTGCCGCTGGCCGAGCGCCTGCGCAAATCGCTGCCGTTCAAGCTGACCGCGGCGCAGCGGCGGGTGTTCGACGAAATCCGCGCCGACCTGGCCAAGCCTTCGCCGATGCTGCGGCTGGTGCAGGGCGACGTCGGCAGCGGCAAGACCGTGGTCGCCGCGCTGGCGGCGATGCTGGCGGTGCAGCACGGCCGCCAGGCCGCGCTGATGGCGCCGACCGAGCTGCTGGCCGAGCAGCACCTCAATAATCTGCGCCGTTGGCTGGAACCGCTGGGCGTGCGCGTGGCCTGGCTGGCCGGCAAGGTCACCGGTCGCGCGCGCAAGAACGTGCTGGCGCAGGTCGCGGCCGGCGAGGCCCAGGTGGTGGTCGGCACCCATGCGCTGATGCAGGAGGGCGTGGCCTTCCAGGATCTGGCCCTGGCCATCGTCGACGAACAGCACCGTTTCGGCGTGCACCAACGCCTGGCGCTGCGCGACAAGGGCGCCGGCGGCAGCGTCGGCGACGACGCGATCGTGCCGCATCAGCTGGTGATGACCGCCACGCCCATCCCGCGCACCCTGGCGATGACCGCCTACGCCGACCTGGACGTGTCGGCGATCGACGAACTGCCGCCCGGCCGCACGCCGGTGCAGACCGTGGCGCTGAGCGAAGAGCGCCGGCCCGAGCTGGTCCAGCGCATCCGCAACGCCTGCGCCGAAGGCCGCCAGGCCTATTGGGTCTGCACCTTGATCGACGAGTCCGACGAGGTGGTGGCGCAGGCCGCGCAATCCACCTTCGAAGAACTGTCGCGCCAGCTCGCGCCGCTGCGCGTGGGGCTGGTGCACGGGCGCATGAAGCCCAAGGAAAAGCAGGCGGTGATGCAGGCGTTCAAGGACGGCGCGCTGGATCTGCTGGTCGCGACCACGGTGATCGAAGTCGGCGTCGACGTGCCCAACGCTTCGCTGATGATCGTCGAGAACGCCGAGCGCCTGGGCCTGGCCCAGTTGCATCAGCTGCGTGGCCGGGTCGGCCGTGGCAGCGCCGCCTCGACCTGCGTGCTGCTGTATCGCTCGCCGCTGTCGGGCTTGGCGCGGCAACGCCTGGAGACCATGCGCCAGACCCACGACGGTTTCGTCATCGCCGAAAAGGATCTGGAGTTGCGCGGCCCCGGCGAACTGCTCGGCACCCGCCAGACCGGCCTGGCCGGTTTCCGCGTCGCCGACCTGGCCCGCGACGCCGACCTGCTGCCGCTGGTGCAGGAGCTCGGCGAGAAGCTGCTCGCGCAATCGCCGGAACAGGCCGAGCGCATCGTCGCGCGCTGGGTCGGCGGCGCGGCGCGTTACGCCTCGGCCTGAACATCCAAGGCGATCTTCGCCTGCGTCTGCGCCTGTGCGACACGGCTCTGCTGCAATGATCGCGCGAGCGTGCGCCGCACGGCCCGCACCGAGCGCGGAGGGAGTCCCGCGCATTCACGACAGGAGCGTCCCATGCCCGCTTTGTTCGATGTGCCGCAGCACGAATTCGCTTCGCTGCCGGCGGTGGCCGGCGAAGTCCGCCAGGTCGGCGATATGGAATGGGGCCGGGCGACGCGCGATGCGCTGCGTTACCCGGCCGGCCGCTTGTGGCGCGTGCAGTTGTCGGGACAGGTGCTGACCGGCACTACCGGCGACGACACCCTGACCGGCGGCGCCGGCGACGATACGCTGTACGGCCTAGACGGCAACGACCTGCTGCTGGGCGAGGGCGGCAACGACACGCTGTACGCCGGCGACGGCGACGACATCCTCGCCGGCGGCAGCGGCGACGACGCCTTGCACGGCGAGCTGGGCAACGACGCCTACGTGTTCGGCCTGGGCGACGGCCACGACCGCATCCACCAGAGCGACGTCGAGGGCCAGTTCCTCACCATCCTGGTGCTGAAGCCCGGCGTTCATCCGGACCAGGTGCAGCTCGAGCGCGACGGCCTGGATCTGGTCGTGCGCCTGGCCAGCGCGGAAACCGTCACCCTGGCGGCTTTCTTCCCGCCCGCCGACGATCCCTGGCAGTGGCCGCGCGCGGTGGACCAGTTCTGGTTCCAGGAAGGAGCGGCCTGGGAAATGAGCGACATCCTCGCCCGCCTGCCCGGCGCCGCGACCGCGTCGGCAGGCTGGCGCGGCGGCGTTTCGCCGGTGCCGGTTGCCGGACGGGCGTCGCCGCCGTGCGCGACGGCGCTCTCGCCCGGGCGCCGGGGCGGGGCCTTGTAAGCGCGGCGAGGGCGTGCCCGAGCGCTTGAAGCGCTTGGTTGGGAAGCCCGGCGCTTTGCCGAAACCCTCGTGCCCGGCCGGCCCGGGCACGAGGGTTCCCGAAGAGCGCCGAAGGGGCTTGCATTTCGGCGGTGGGATTTGGCTATAGTGTCCCGCCCGCTGGAGCGCCTCACCCGGATGCCGGGAGCCCCTCACAACGCGGCGATGCACTGGTTCGGCCCGGCCTTCGAGCGGCTGCACCCGCGCCTGCAAGCTTTGCACCGCAGCGGCGGTGCGCTGGACGGGCAGATCGGGATTTCCACCGGTCGCGGTCTGGCCGGCCTGCTCGGTCGCCGCCTCGCCGAGCGCCTGGGCATTCCCACCGACCGCGCGCAGCGCGGGTTCCGGGTCGACATTTCCCACAGCCAAGACGCCATGCGCTGGCACCGCCGTTTCGACGACGGCAGCGAACTGCTGTCGGTGTTTCGGCCGGTCGGGTCTTATCCGCACGGCCATTGGCTGGAATCCACCGGTCCGGTCCGGATGCGGCTCGGCGTCGACCTCGACGGCGGCGGCTGGCGTTGGCGACTGCTCGGCCTGCGCGTGGGCGGTCTGCCGGCACCGCGCTTCCTGTTTCCGCGCACCGATGCCTACAAGCGCATCGAGTCCCATCCCGACGGCGAGCGTTATCGCTTCGCCGTCGCGTTCTCCTGGTTTCCCTTCGGCGAACTGCTGCGCTACGAAGGCGCACTGCACGCTGTCCCGGCCGAATCGGCCGATCCTGTCGAAAGAGTGGTTACATGACCGATCGCATTCCCCTGCTTATCGATACCGACCCCGGCGTGGACGACGCGCTGGCGCTGTTGATGGCGTTCAACGATCCGCGCCACCAACTGGTCGGCCTGACCATCGCCGCCGGCAACGTCGGTCTCAAGCACACCGTCGCCAATGCGCTGAAGCTGTGCGAAGTGGCCGGCGTCGACGTGCCGGTGTTCGCCGGCGCCGACGCGCCGCTGCTGCATCCCTCGCCGGACGCCGGCTACGTGCACGGCCAGGACGGTTTCGGCGACGTCGGCTACGAGCCCGCGCAGCGCCGGGCCGAGGCCGAGCACGCGGCGCTGGCGATCATTCGGTTGTCGCACCAGCACGCCGGCAAGCTGTTGCTGGTCGCGCTGGGCCCGCTGACCAACGTCGCCCTCGCGCTCAAGCTCGACCCGACCCTGCCGCAGCGCATCGCGCGCCTGGTGGTGATGGGCGGCGCGGTGACCTGCCAGGGCAACATCACCCCGGCCGCGGAATTCAACATCTATTTCGATCCGGAGGCCGCGCACATCGTGTTCGAAGCCTTCGAGCGCATCGATCTGGCCGACTGGGAAGCGGTGATCGCCCACGGCCTGCACCACGACCGCGTGCTGGAGTGGTTCAAGACCGATTCCGCGCGCGGCAAGTTCTACGAGCGCATTTCCGAGAAGACCCGGATGTGGTCGATCGACCGCCGCGGCGACCACTGGCACGCCGCCGACGCACTGGCGATGGCCTTCGCGCTCGAACCCGAAGGCGCGCTGGAACTGCAGGCGCGGCCGCTGTCGATCGAGCTGGACGGTACTCACAGTCGCGGCGCGACGATCGTCGACTGGCGGCGCCAGGAAGGGCGGCCGGACAAGGTGTCGATTCTGATGAAATACGATCAACAGCGCTTCGAATCCCTCCTCCAGGCCGCCCTATCCGCGTCCCCCGCGTAGGCAGTCGGCGACCGGCGCCAGCGTCCGAGGCGCGTCCCCCGCGTAGGCAGCCGGCGACCGGCGCCAGCGTCCGAAGCGCGTCCCCCGCGTAGGCAGTCGGCGACCGGGAGCGGGTCCCGCGCACAGCGGGCGCCTATGAAGGCCGGTCACCGGGGCCCGTTCCCAAGGCCGCCCCGGGGCGGCCGCGCGCGGCCCTCCGCCGGCGTCGCCCAAACGCCGCTTTTGAGTGGCAAAGGCGCCGGCGTCAGGAGATTTTTGCCGTCTGGCCCGGAAGTCCGACTCCATCGCTCTCACCGCTCCGTGCGATGAAATCCAATGCTCTCCGGGCTTGCGCGCACTGCCAGGAGCTGGCTATACTGCGCGACTTTCCCGCACACCTTAAGGTTGAGTGCCATGAAGGCAGGCATCCATCCCGAGTACCGCGACGTCGTGTTCCAGGACGTCACCACCGATTTCCAGATCCTGACCCGTTCGACCCTGTCGAGCAAGGAAACGATCAAGCTCGATGGCGCCGAGTACCCGCTGATCAAGGTCGATATCTCGTCGGCCTCGCACCCGTTCTACACGGGCAAGCACAAGATCGTCGATACCAGCGGCCGCGTCGACAAGTTCCGCAAGCGTTACGCGCAGAAGTAATTCCGCGCCGCATCGCTGTACACCCAACGGCTGCCCGCAAGGGCGGCCGTTTGCGTTTGCGCATCGCGCTGCTTTCGGTAGCGTTGCGGCACCTGCGGTCAACCCCGCGTCGGCGCACGTTGCGGGCTTTCCTGCCGGGGCGGCATAAGCCGCGGCCCAGGCCCCTGTGTCCCGTTCCGCGCCAGCGGCCCATCCCCGCTAGCGCTCCCGCCAGGACATGCAAGCCGGTTTCCGTCGCGCCCGCCGCCACCCTGTGCCGGCGAGCTTTCCCGTGCCGCACCGGCAACGCACCGTGTCGCTGCCGGCGGCGTCCCGACCAAAGTCCGAGCTTGGGCTCTGGAATCGTTGTGCGATAATTCAGTATCGCAATCCGTTTGTGACCCCTGTTGCCCTCCTGCCGCGGCCCTCCCTGCGGCAGCAGACCGAGGAGTGTTTCGTGTCCGATGATTCCAAAAAAGCCGGCCTTGATCAGGTCACCCTGACCGCCGGCGACAAGAACGTGGTCCTGCCGGTGCAGCATCCGGTGCTCGGCGCTCCCTGCGTCGATATCGCCAAGCTGCCGAAAGAAACCGGGATGTTCACCTACGACCCGGGTTTCACCGCCACCGCCAGCTGCAAGTCCGCGATCACCTACATCGACGGCGACCAGGGCGTCCTGTTGTACCGCGGCTATCCGATCGAGCAGCTCGCCGAGAAGTCGAACTTCCTCGAAGTCGCCTATCTGCTGATGAACGGCGAACTGCCCAGCGCCGGCGAGTTCGCCAAGTTCGAGCACGAGGTCACGCATCACACGATGATGCACGAGGCCTTCCGCACCTTCCTTTACGGCTTCCGCCACGACGCCCATCCGATGGCGATGCTGGTCGGCATGCTCGGCTCGATGGCGAGCTTCTACCACAACGATCTCGACCTGGAAGATCCGGAACAGCGCCGCCTGGCCGCGATCCGTCTGATCGCCAAGGTGCCGACCATCGCCGCCGCCTGCCACCGTTACTCGATCGGCTGGCCGATCCGCTATCCGAAGAACAGCCTCGACTACACCACGCGCTTCCTGCACATGCTGTTCGAAGTGCCGAGCGAGCCGCTGGAGCTCAATCCGGTCGCGGCCAAGGCGATGGACCTGTTGTTCATCCTGCACGCCGACCACGAGCAGAACGCCTCGACCTCGACCGTGCGCCTGGTCGGTTCGACCGGCGCCAACCCCTACGTCAGCGTCGCCGCCGGCGTCGCCGCGCTGTGGGGGCCGGCGCACGGCGGCGCCAACGAGGCGGTGCTGAAGATGCTGGAAGAGATCGGCCGCCCGGAGAACGTCAAGTCGGCGGTCGACAAGGCCAAGGACAAGGAATCGGGCTTCCGCCTGATGGGCTTCGGCCACCGCGTCTACAAGAACTACGACCCGCGCGCCGCGCTGGTCCGCAAGATGACCCACGATGTGCTCGGCGCGCTGGGCGTCAACGATCCGCTGCTGGAAGTGGCGATGAAGCTGGAAGAGGCGGCGCTGCAGGACGAGTACTTCGTCCAGCGCAAGCTCTACCCGAACGTCGACTTCTACTCGGGCATCATCTACAAGGCGCTCGGCATCCCGGTGGAGATGTTCACCGTGATGTTCGCCATCGCCCGCACCGCCGGCTGGGTCTCGCACTGGCTGGAGCAGCAGAACGATCCCGAGAACAAGATCGGCCGCCCGCGCCAGATCTACACCGGCCACGCCACCCGCGACTACGTCGGCGTCGACCGTCGCTGACCGGCGCCGGTTCCCGGATGCGAAAACGCCCCGCTTCGGCGGGGCGTTTTTCGTTGCGGCGACCCGTTGGGTCGCGCGGCGGCTTACTCGACCGTGCAGTCGGTGAGGGTCATGTAGTCGCTGCCGGAGCTGAAGCCGACCGTGCAGGTCGCGGTGAACGCCGTGCCGGGCTCCAGCGCCGACAGCTTGCGGCTCTGGCCCGGGTCCTCGCTGCTCAGGCGCGCGTATTCGGCCTCGCTGCCGGCGTCGGTCGCCGAAGTCAGCGCGGTGTCGGCCAGCGAGGTGTTCTGTTCCAGCACCACCGCCGTGAAGCGCACCCGCTGGTCGTACTCGGGCATCGACAGGGCGCTGTAGTCGGCGCTCTCGTAGCTCGCGTACAGCTTGGACAGGGCGATCGGCGTCGCGGCGGCGGCGGTGCCGGCGACGATGGCGGCGAGGGGCAGCAGGCACAGCGCGGCGGTTTCCTTGATTCGCATCGGACGTCCTTGATCGGGGAAACGGTCGATTGTGGCCGCAGTGCGCGCCAGCGTCATCGGGCGCGCGTCGAATCTGCTCCGCTGCGGTTTGCCCGGCGTGTCGTGACGCGCCTATTGCCGCCGGTGCCTGGGGCGAGCGCGCTCGAACTCAGCCGCGCTCGAACTCGGAGATTTCCTCGTCGGCCAGCAACTGGCGCAGCTGCGCCGCCGAGGCGCGCTTCATCGGCTTCTCGTCGATGCTGGACAGCGGCGCCTGGCGCAGCACGTCCAGCGGCAGCACGCTGAGGTCGAAGCTCAGCTCTTCGGCCGAGAACAGCCATACCGGCGCATCCAGGCTGCGTTCGCGGTCCAGGCGCAGGCGGCGCTCGCGCGCTTCGGCCGGAATGCGGTGCTGTTCGAGAAAGCGCGGCACCGCATCGGGATCGTCGCTGTAGAGGTGCAGGGCGACCGGGCTGCGCGCGTCGGCGGTGCCGTCGAGCACCGGGCCGACCAGGCGCGGTTCGAACTCGGCGAAGAACTCCATCGCGCGCAGCGCGGCCTCGCGGCGTTGGCGCAGGCCGCCGAGGTTGTCGCGCTGGAACAGGCGCTGGTACTCGCGCAGCGCGTCTTCGATTTCGCGGTTACGCGGCAGCGAGGCGTCGTCGAAGATGCCCAGGCGCTCGGCGGCCTTGAGCTTGGCCTGGTGATAGTCGCGGATGCCGCTTTCGGCGATCAGACGGGCCGCTTCGTGAGCGAGCCGGTGACGGCGCTCGCGGATGCGGGTTTGCGCGTGCTGGTGTGCGTGCTGTCGGGCCTGGTGCATCTCGACCTCCGGGCGGGCACGTCACGGCGAGGGCGCTCGCCGCGGCCGGAACCTGCCGGCGCCCCAACGCTAGCACGTCCACCGGTCGGGTTGATGTACGGACCGAAACCGGCGCCGGCGAGGCGCCAGATTGGGCAAGAACGCCGCGTCGCAGGCAAAAAAGAAGGCCGCACGCGCGGCGTGCGGCCCTTTGCGTAGGCTCGCGCGCCGCGGCGGACCCAGGCCCGCCGCGGCGCGGTGCGGCGATCAGAAGATGTCGAAGGACTCCTCCGACGGCGCGGCGTCTTCGTGGCCGTAGTCGGTGTAGGTCTGCATGCGCTCCAGGTCTTCGGCCTTGACCCACTCGATCACGCCGCCGGCGCCGTCCGGGATCAGCGCGCCGTTGCCGGCCACCGACACCTTGACCATGCCCTGCGGCGGTTCGTTGGCCGCCACCGGCTGGTCCTTGAGCGCGACGCGCATGTAGTCGATCCAGATCGGCAACGCGGCCTTGCCGCCGTACTCGCGATAGCCCAGCGACTTGTAGTTGTCGCGGCCGACCCAGACGGTGGTGACGTAGGGGCCGCCGAAACCGGAGAACCAAGCGTCGCGGTGGTCGTTGGTCGAACCGGTCTTGCCGCCGACGTCTTCGCGGCCGAGCACCTTGGCCGCGGTGCCGGTGCCGCGCTTGACCACGTCGCGCAGCATCGAAACGATCTGGTAGGCGATGCGGTCGTCGATCGCGCGCGGGGCGATGTGCATCGCCGCCATCTCTTCCTTGGTCGGCGGCTTCTTCGCCGGAGCGGGCGCGGCCTCGGGCTGCTTGGGCTTGGCCGCCGCGGTCTTGGCGTCGCCGTCCGCGCCCGCGCTCGGCGAGGGGCCCAGGTCGAAGCCGTCGACGATCTGACTGACCGGCGCCGCCACCGCCTGGCCGCGGCCGCCGCATTCGGGGCAGGCCACCGCCGGCTTCTCCTTGAATACCACCGCGCCGGCGCGGTCCTTGACCTCGTCGATGAACCACGGAGTGATGCGGAAACCGCCGTTGGCGAAGACCGCATAGCCGCGCGCCACCGACAGCGGGGTCAGCGAAGCGGTGCCCAGCGACATCGACAGATTCGGCGGCAGCTGTTCGATCTCGAAGCCGAAGTGGCTGATGTACTTGCGCGCGAAATCCACGCCCATCGCATCGAGCAGGCGCACCGAGACCAGGTTGCGCGACTGCACCATCGCCTCGCGTATGCGCATCGGGCCGGCGAAGTTGCCGCTGTCGTTCTGCGGCCGCCACAGGTGGCCGCGGCGGTCCTTGAACACCACCGGGGCGTCGAGCACGATCGAAGCCGGGTTGTAGCCGCGCTCGAACGCGGCCGCGTAGACGAAGGGCTTGAAGCTCGAGCCCGGCTGGCGCCGCGCCTGGGTGGCGCGATTGAACTTGGCGCCGGCGAAGCTGTAGCCGCCGGACAAGGCGCGCAACGCGCCGTTGGCCGGCTCCAGCGAAACCAGCGCGGCCTGCGCCTGCGGCAGCTGGTCGAGACGGTAGCTGATCGTCGGCGGCGCGACCGGCGCGGCGGGCGCGTCGCTGGACGCTTCGCCGGCCGGCTTGGCCGGTGTGGCGGCCGGGGTTTCGATCTTCGCCACCCGCACCATGTCGCCGCGCTTGAGCAGGCTGCCCGGGCTGCGTCCGGCGAAGCCCTGCTTCTCGCTGAGGCTCAGCTCGGTGCCGTCGCCGAGCACCACCTGGGCCTGGCCGCCGCGGGTGCCGAGCACCACCGCCGGCAGCAGGTGGGCCTGGGCTGGGATGCCGCGCAGGCGCAGCTTGGCTGCGGCCGCGTCGTCGCCGGCGGCGAGATCGAAGTGCTGCTCGACTCCGTGCCAGCCGTGGCGGCGGTCGTACACCGACAGGCCGTCGCGCACCGCCTTGTCGGCCGCGGCCTGCAGGGTCGGGTCGATGGTGGTGGTGACGTGATAGCCCTTGGTCAGCGCTTCGGCGCCGTAACGGGCGACCATTTCCTGGCGCACCATCTCGGCGACGTAGGGCGCGTAGACCTCGATCGGGCGCTCGTGCGGACTGGCGTGCATCGCCACCGTCTTGGCCTGGGCGGCCTCGGCGGCGCTGATGAACTGCAGCTCGGCCATGCGGTCGAGGATGTAGTCGCGGCGGATCTTGGCGCGCTCGGGGTTGCTGAGCGGATTGCCGCTGGACGGGAACTTCGGGATGCCGGCCAGCGAAGCCATCTCGTCGAGCGACAGTTCGCTCATCTTCTTGCCGTAGTAGAACTCGGCCGCGGCGCCGACGCCGTAGGCGCGGTTGCCGAAGAAGCTCTTGTTGAGATACAGCTCGAAGATCTCGTCCTTGCTGAGTTCGCGCTCCATGCGCATCGCCAGCAGCATTTCGCCGAGCTTGCGCTTGTAGCTGTATTCCGAACTCAGGAAGTACTGGCGCGCGACCTGCTGGGTGATGGTCGAACCGCCGGGCACGCGCTTGTCGTCGGTGGTCGCCAGCAGCCAGACCGCGCGCGCCACGCCCTTGTAGTCGACGCCGTGGTGCTTATAGAAGCGCGCGTCTTCGATCGCGATGAAGGCCTGCTTCAGCCGCTCGGGCACGTCCTCGATCGCCACCGGATAGCGCCTGGTTTCGCCGAACATCGCCATCAGGCGGCCGTCGCGGGCGTAGACGTACATCGGCTCCTGCAGCTCGATGCTGCGCAGGGTCTCGACGTCGGGCAGCTTGGGAACGATCAGGTAGTACAGGGCGCCGAGCGCGATCGCGCCCAGCAGGACCGCGCCGATGAACGCGTAGAGCGCCCAGCGCAGCCAACGGCGAATACGGGACATCGAAGCGGGTTCCGGATCGTGTGGTTATGGTCGGCCAGTATAGAGGAGCGGGCCGGCGCTCCCGTCGAGCGCTGAGACGCCGCCCGGCCAGGGGGCGGGGAGGGCGGCCGGGCGGGGCGCCGGCCAGCGGACGCGCGGTTGTGCCGTACTTCCGAACCGCCGATCCCGGCACGTTCCGGTTTCCCCATTCAGGGCAGTCTCGCTCTGGCCGACGAACGGTCCGCCTTGTCCCGGCGCGGATCGTGAGGACTGACGGAGCGGGTCACATGACGTTGCGGGTCAAAAAAGCACGACTGGGTTGGCAATCGTGAACAAAGTGGTTGCCAGCCTGTGAAAAGTCCGTTATCTAAGCCGGGGCCACACGAAGTGCGCGTAAGCGCTTGTGGCATGGGGAGATAATTGTGGGACTCATCACAAAAAGCCAACCGGCGCTGGTCGGTGTGGACATCAGTTCGACCGCGGTAAAGCTGTTGCAACTCTCTCGAGTGGGCAACCGCTACCGCGTTGAGCATTACGCCGTCGAACCGCTGCCGCCGAACGCGGTGGTGGAGAAGAACATCGTCGAGGTCGAGGCGGTCGGCGAAGCGATCAAGCGTGCCGTTGCGCGGTCGGGGACCCGCATCAAGCACGCCGCCGCGGCGGTCGCCGGCTCGTCGGTGATCACCCGCGTGATCGGCATGCCCGCGGATCTCGACGACGACGACATGGAATCGCAGATCGAGCTGGAGGCGGCCAATTACGTGCCGTATCCGATCGACGAAGTGAACCACGACTTCGAAATCCTCGGCCCGATGCCGGGCAGCCCGGACATGGTCCAGGTGCTGTTGGCCGCGTCGCGTTCGGAGAACGTCGAAGTGCGCGCCTCGGCGCTGGAGCTCGGCGGCCTGATCCCCAAGGTGATGGACGTGGAGGCCTTCGCGATCGAGAACGCGTTCTCGTTGCTGGCCGACACGCTCAGCGGTCCGCGCGACGGTCTGGTCGCCCTGGTCGACTCGGGCGCCACCATGACCACCCTGAACGTCCTGCGCAACGGCCGCAGCCTCTATCACCGCGAGCAGGTGTTCGGCGGCAAGCAGTTGACCGACGAGGTCATGCGCCGCTATGGCCTGAGCTACGAGGAAGCCGGTCTGGCCAAGCGCCAGGGCGGTCTGCCGGAGAGTTACCAGGCCGAGGTGCTTGAGCCGTTCAAGGAGGCGATGGTCCAGCAGGTCAGCCGTCTGTTGCAGTTCTTCTACGCCGGCAGCGAATTCAACCGCGTCGACCAGATCGTCCTGGCCGGCGGCGGCGCTTCGATCCCGCGCATCGCCGAAATGGTCGAAGAGCAACTGGGCGTGCCGACCACGGTGGCCAACCCGCTCGCGCACATGACGTTGGGCCCGCGCGTCCAGGCGCATGCCCTGGCGCAGGACGCCCCCGCGCTGATGATCGCTTGCGGCCTGGCCCTGAGGAGCTTCGACTGATGGCACGCATCAACCTGCTCCCGTGGCGCGCCGAACGGCGCAAAGCCCGCCAGAAGGAATTCGGCGCCATCCTCGGCCTGTCGGCCCTGGTCGCCGTCGCCCTGTCGGTGCTGATCGTCTTCTACTACAACAGCGAAATCAGCGGCCAGCGCAAGCGCAACGCCTTCCTCGACGCGCAGATCGCCGAAGTCGACAAGAAGATCACCGAGATCGAAGAGCTCGACAAGAAGAAGAGCAAGCTGCTCGCGCGCAAGGAAGTGATCGAGAAGCTGCAGTCCAACCGTTCGCAGATGGTGCACCTGTTCGATTCGCTGGTGCGCACCATTCCCGACGGCGCGGTGCTGACCGCGATCAAGCAGGACGCCGAGACGCTGACCCTGGAAGGGCGCGCCCAGTCCAACGCCCGCGTCAGTACCTACATGCGCAACCTCGAAGTGTCCGGCTGGATGACCAAGCCCGACCTGAACGTCATCGAGGCCAAGGGCAACGAGAAGGGCCTGCCGTACGAGTTCAAGCTGCAGGTCAAGCTGGCCAACCCGAACGCGCCGAAGGACGAGGACGGCGATGGCGTGCCGGACGAGCCGGCGCCGCCGGCCGCGCCGGAAGCCGCGGCCGCTGCCGCTGCGTCGGCGGCCGCTTCCGCCGCTGGCCAGCCGGCCGCCGCCGGCGCCCAGCCGGGTGCCGCGACCGCTCCGGCCGCCGCGCCGGCGGTCAAGCCGGCCGAGGCCGCCAAGCCCGCCGCCGCCCCCGCCAAGCCTGCCGCCGCGCCGGCCGCCCCGACCAAGACAGGAGCCGCGTCGTGAGCAAGAAGGCTTCTATGAAGAATCTGGACTTCAACAACATCGGCGGTTGGCCGCGCCGCGCGCAGATCGTGTTCTGCGCCGTGGTCGGGCTGGTGATCGTCGGTCTGGCCTGGTGGCTGTTCGTGCGCGAGAAGCGCGAAGAGCTCGAGGGCCTGGAGCGCCAGGAAACCGAGCTGCGCACCACCTTCGAGACCAAGCAGGGCCGCGCCGCCAACCTGGAACCGCTGAAGCAGCAGCTCGCGCAGATGGAGCAGCAGCTGCAGCAGATGCTGCGCCAGCTGCCGAGCAAGACCGAGATGCCCGACCTCATCGTCGACATCTCCCAGACCGCCCTGGCCACCGGCATCTCCAACGAGCTGTTCCAGCCGGGCGCGGAAGTGCCGAAGGAGTTCTACGCCGAGAAGCCGATCGCGTTGCGCATGGTCGGTACCTACCACCAGTTCGGCGCCTTCGTCAGCGGCGTGGCTTCGCTGCCGCGCGTGGTCATCATGACCATGCACGACATCTCGCTGAAGCCCAAGGGCAACAACAACAAGGACGCGGCCGGCGGGATCACCCCCAACAGCCCGCTCGAGCTGGCCGGCACGGTCAAGACCTATCGTTATCTGGACGAGGAAGAAATGGCCGCGCAGAATCCGCCGGCAGACGGTTCCGCTCCTGCCCCCGCCGCCGACGGCGCCGCGGGCGGCGACAGCAAGAAGGAGGGCAGCTGAGATGCGCGCTCGCTTCGTTAGCCGTTCTTCCCTCGCCGGCCTGAGCGCGCTCGCTCTGGCCCTGCTGGCGACCGGCTGCTTCCGCAGCGTCACCAGCACCCCGGGCGACGCGCCGAACCTGGAAAAGTGGGTCGCCGAGGTCAAGGCCAAGCCGGCCCCGCCGCTGGACCCGCTGCCGGTCATGCAGCAGTTCGAAACCTTCGAATACAACGCGCAGGATATGCGCGATCCCTTCAGCACCGCCTTTACCGACGAGGACACCGGCTCCGGCCTGCGTCCGGACAAGGCGCGGCGCAAGCAGCCGCTGGAGATGTTCCCGCTCGACGGTCTCGACATGGTCGGGACCCTGGGCCGCGGGGGCGGTATGGTGGCGCTGGTCATGGCGCCCGACAAAGTGACTTATCGTGTTCGACCCGGTGCGTACATGGGGCAGAACGACGGTCGTGTGACCGCCGTGTCTGAGGAGCGCATCGACTTGGTCGAGCTGGTGCCGGATGGCGCAGGCGGCTGGCTGGAACGACCGGCCTCCGTGGCGCTGGAAGATCAATGATTAGGGGATAGCATGATGATCGTATTCAACGCCAAAACCATGCCGTCGGCCCGACGCCCCATGGCATCCGGCCCGCGCCTGGCGGGGCTGGTGATCGGCCTGCTGGCCGGCATCAGCGCAGTCCAGGCGGCGCCCCAGACCGCTGCGACCGCGCCGGCCGCCGTGCCCGCGCCCCAGGTCGCGCCGACCCCGAGCAACGATCCGGCCAAGCAGCTGCCGGGCGCGATCTCGGTCGCCAACATCGACTTCAAGCGCGGCGACGGCGGCTCCGGCAAGCTCATCGTTCGCTTCAGCGGCGACGGCGCCATGCCCGACCTGCGCAACCAGGGCGCGCAAGTCCTGGTCAACGTCGGCAACGCGCAGCTGCCGGATGCGCTGCAGAAGCCGCTGAACGTGGTCGACTTCGCGACTCCGGTGCAACGCATCGACGCGCGCACCAGCGGCACGGGCACCCAACTGGTGCTCAACACCGCCGGCGCCTACGACACCATGGCCTACCAGACCGGCCGCGAGTACATCGTCGAGGTGGTGCCGCGCGCCGCCGCGGCGGGCAATCGCGCGGTCGGCGCTGCAGGCGGCAAGTCGGCCGCCGGCGCCACCGCCGCGGCGTCCGCGCCGGCTCCGGCGGGCGTGACCCGTACCTACTCCGGCCGCCCGGTGACCTTCAACTTCCAGGACGTGCCGGTGCGCACCGTGCTGCAGCTGGTCGCCGAAGAGTCCAACCTCAACATCGTCGCCGCCGACACGGTGCAGGGCAACGTGACCCTGCGCCTGGTCAACGTGCCGTGGGACCAGGCGCTGGACATCGTCCTGCAGGCCAAGGGCCTGGACAAGCGCCGCAGCGGCAACGTGGTGTGGGTCGCGCCGCAGGCGGAAGTGGCCAAGTACGAGCAGGATCGCGAGGACGCGCGCATCGCCCTCGACAACCGCGTCGACCTGACCACCGAATACATCCAGATCAACTACCACAACGCCGGGCAGATCTATAAGGCGCTGACCGAGGCCAAGGGCATCGGTGGCGGCAGCAGCGGCGGCGGCGAAGGCAGCGGGAACAACGAGAACGGCTTCCTCTCGCCGCGCGGCCGACTGGTCGCCGACGAGCGCACCAACACCCTGATGATCAGCGACATTCCGAAGAAGGTCGCGCAGATGAAGGAACTGATCCGGGTCATCGACCGTCCTGTCGACCAGGTCCTGATCGAGGCCCGCATCGTCATCGCCACCGAAAGCTTCGCCCGCGACCTGGGCGCGCGCTTCGGCGTCTCCGGCCAGAAGGGCGACGTGATCACCAGCGGTACGCTGGAGAGCATCAACAACTACCGCAACATCGAGGCCAAGAACGATCTGATCCGTCGTCAGGCGGACAGCCTGAGCACCGCTGCGGCCCGGTACGCCGACGCCGGCGACCGGACCAAGGCCGAGTCGCTGCAGGACCAGGCCCGCTCGCTGCTGCAGACCCTGACCAATCCGGCGTTCCTGTTCCCGGCCAGCCTCAACAGCAACGTCGGCGTGCTCAACCCGGCCGGCGCGCTGGCTTTCACCATCCTCGGCAAGTGGGTCAACCTGGACATGGAGTTCAGCGCGATGCAGACCGAGGGACGCGGCGAAGTCGTGTCCAACCCGCGCGTGGTCACCAGCAACCAGCGCGAGGCGGTGATCAGCCAGGGCCAGGAAGTCGGCTACGTGACGATCTCGCCGCAGCAGGGCGGCAACAGCATTCCGATCCCGAACGTGCAGTTCAAGGACGTGCTGATGGAGATGAAGGTCAACCCGACCATCACCAACGACGGCCGCGTGTTCTTGAACATGAACGTCAAGAAGGACGAGATCCAGGGTTTCGTCGACACCTCGATCGGCCAGGTGCCGCAGATCAACAAGCGCAACATCAACACCGCGGTGCTGGTCGAGGACGGTCAGACCGTCGTGATCGGCGGCGTGTACGAGTTCCGCGACCGCACCGATCTGTCCAAGGTGCCGTTCCTGGCCGACATCCCGTTCCTCGGCAATCTGTTCAAGAAGAAGAGCCGCAGCAAGGAAAAGGCCGAGCTGCTGATCTTCGTCACGCCGAAGGTGATGCAGGTCACCCAGCGCTGATTCGCGCTGGACGCCGTGCGGAAAGGGCCTTCGGGCCCTTTTCGCGTTTTTGCGGCTGGCGTCGGACCGGGCCTTGCATCGCCTGCGCCGTGAGCGCGGCATGAACTGGCCGCGGCCGCGCTGCGGCGGTTTTGAACCTCTCCCGCCGACTTGGGTCAAAATCGGGGCGTATCGCTCCCGATCGTCACTGGATACCGGATGGACAGCGCAATCGACCGCTCCCGCGACCCCCAAGGCGCCGACGGCGCCCGCCTGCACGACGATTTCCGGGCCCTGCGCGACGCGCTGGCGCTGGAGATCGTCGGCCAGGCCGAGCTGATCGAGCGGCTGCTGATCGCCTTGCTCGCCGACGGCCACCTGCTGGTCGAGGGCGCGCCCGGCCTGGCCAAGACCAGCGCGGTGCGCGCCCTGGCCACGCGCCTGGAGGCGGACTTCGCCCGGGTCCAGTTCACTCCCGACCTGCTGCCGGCCGATTTGACCGGCACCGAAGTCTGGCGCCCTCAGGAAGGCCGGTTCGAGTTCCAGGCCGGGCCGATCTTCCATCCGATCCTGCTCGCCGACGAAATCAACCGTGCCCCGGCCAAGGTGCAATCGGCGTTGCTGGAGGCGATGGGCGAGCGTCAGGTCACCGTCGGTCGGGCGACCTATGCGTTGCCGCCGCTGTTCCTGGTCATGGCGACCCAGAACCCGATCGAACAGGAAGGCACCTTCCCCTTGCCGGAAGCGCAGTTGGACCGGTTCCTGATGCACGTGCGCATCGGCTACCCCGAGGCCGCCGCCGAAACCGAGATCCTGCGGCTGGCGCGCGAACGCGCGCGGCAGACGCTGCGGCCCGCCCCGGCCGCGCTGACGCGGATGCCGCAGGCCGACGTGTTCGCCGCCCGCGCCGCAGTGCTCGACCTGCACGTGGCGCCGGCGGTGGAGCGTTATCTGATCGAGATCGTGCTGGCCTCGCGCGACGCCGGCCGCTACGACCCGGCGCTGGCCCGGCGCATCGCCTGGGGCGCCAGCCCGCGCGGTTCGATCGCGCTGGAGCGTTGCGCGCGCGCGCACGCCTGGCTGGCCGGGCGCGATTTCGTCACCCCCGACGACGTGCGCGCGATCGCCCCGGAGGTATTGCGCCACCGCATCCTGCCTAGCTACGAGGCCACCGCCGAGGGTTGGGACGGCGATCGCCTGCTCGGCGAACTGCTCAAGCGGGTGCCGTTGCCTTGAGGGCGGGGATTCGGGATTCGGGATCGGGGATTCGCAGCGGTTGCGCGGCGACGGGAGATCCCCGTTCGAATCCGCAGTTTGACGGAGGCTTGCGGTGAGCGAAGGGGTGGTGCCGAGTCTGAGCGAGCTGGTCGCGCTGCGTGCGGCGGCGAGCGGGCGGCGCGCTGCCCGCCAGGGCCGCCACGGCGTCAGCGGCCAAGCGCTGTCGCCGCTGCGCGGTCGCGGCATGGAGTACGCCGAGTCGCGTGAGTACTCGCACGGCGACGACGCGCGCCATATCGATTGGCGCCTGACCGCGCGCACCGGCCGTGCGCACACCAAACTGTTCCAGGCCGAGCGCGAACGGCTCAGCCTGATCGTCGCCGATACCGCGCCGTCGCTGTATTTCGGCACCCGGGTGCGGTTCAAGTCGGTGCAGGCGGCGCGCGCCGGCGCGGTAGCCGCCTGGGCCGCGGTGCGCGACGGCGACCGCATCGCCGCCTTGCGCGGCAGCCTGCGCGAGCCGCCGGTGACGCCTGCGGCCGGCCCGCGCGGCGCGTTGCGCGTGCTCGACGCGATGGTGCGCTGGTACGCCCAGGCTCCGGCCGACGATGCCGGCTTGGAGGTCGGGCTGGACCATGCCGCGCGCCTGCTGCGCCCGGGTTCGCGGCTGCTGGTGCTGGCCGATCCGGCCAGCGTCGCAGCGCTGCCGGCCCGGCGTTGGGCGACCCTGGCCCAGCATCACGAAGTCGTGGTGCTGCTGTTGACCGATCCGGTCGAGACGCAACCGCCGCGGGCGATGCTTCCGTTCAGTCGCGACGGGCAGCGGATCGAACTCGATCTCGGCGCCGACGACGCGCGCCGGCGCTGGCGCGAGACCTTCGTCGCGCCGGTCGACGCCGCGCTGGAGCAACTGCCGGCGCGAGGCGTGCGCGTGCAGGCGTTGGCGACCGACGCGACCAGCGAATCCTGGCTGCCCTTGCTCGGCTGCGCGCGGCCGCTGGTGGCCTGATGGCCGCGCAACTGCCGCTGCGCGACGTGCATCTGCCGCCGGCGCCGTCGTGGTGGCCGCCGGCGCCGGGCTGGTGGCTGCTGGCCGCCGCGTTGCTGGCGGTCGCCGCGGTCGTCTGGTTCTGGCGCCGTCGCCGTGCGCGACGCCGCGCGGCGATCGAACGCGTGTTCGATCAGGCGCTGGCCGCGGCCGAAACGCCCGCGGCCCAGGTCGCGGCGATTTCCGAACTGCTGCGTCGCGCCGCGCGCCGGCGCGATCCGCAGGCCGACCGTCTGCAGGGCGAGGCCTGGCTGGAATTCCTCGATCGTGACAGCCGCCGCCGCGACTTCGCCGAAGGCGACGGCCGCGTTCTGCTCGACGGCGCCTATCGGCGCGAGGTCGAGCCCGGTCGGGTCGCGGCGTTGCGCGACCTGGCCCGGCGCCGCTTCCTGCAGTGGATGGGGGCGGGCCGATGAGCGCGCACGACACGGACGCCGACGCATGAGCGACTGGCTGAGCCGGTGGAGCGAGCTCTTCGCCTGGCCGTGGTGGCTGCTGGCGCTGCCGCTGCCGTGGCTGGCGCGCTGGCTGTTGCCGCCGGCGCGCGAAGCGTCGGCCGCGCTCAAGGTGCCGTTCGGCGCGCGCCTGGACGCGGTCGCCGGCCACGGCGGCCGCAGCTTGCGCGGCGGCGGTGCGCGCGGATGGATGTGGCTGGCGTGGGCGCTGCTGTGCGTGGCCGCGGCGCGGCCGCAACAGCTCGGCGAGGCGGTGCAGCCGCCGCAAGTCGGACGGGATCTGATGCTGGCGCTGGACCTGTCGGGCAGCATGAGCGAGCCCGACATGAGTTTGAACGACCGCCCGGTCGATCGCCTCACCGCGGCCAAAGCGGTGCTGGCCGACTTTCTGGAGCGGCGCAGCGGCGACCGCGTCGGCCTGATCGTGTTCGGCCGCCGCGCTTACGCGCTGGCGCCCTTGACCCTGGACCGCGCCACCGTGCGCGACCAGTTGCGCGACAGCGTGGTCGGCCTGGCCGGCCAGGAGACCGCGATCGGCGACGCGATCGGGCTGGCGGTCAAGCGTCTGCGCGAGCAGCCGGCCGAACAGCGCGTGCTGATCCTGCTTACCGACGGCGTCAACACCGCCGGTGCGTTGGACCCGCGCAAGGCCGCCGAGCTGGCGCGCGACGATCGGGTGCGCATCCACACCATCGCTTTCGGCGGCGACGGCTCGCTGTCGCTGTTCGGCTTCAAGATCGCCGTGCCCGGCGGCGACGCGCTCGACGAAAGCACGTTGCGCCACATCGCCCGGACCACCGGCGGCCGCTTCTTCCGCGCCCGCGACACCGGCGAGCTGGTCGGCATCTACGCCGAGATCGACCGGCTCGAGCCGATCCGCCGACCGGGCCAGGCGGTGCGGCCGCGCATCGAACGTTACGCCTGGCCGCTGGGCGGCGCCCTGGCCTTGGCCCTGCTCGGTTTCCTGTGGCCGCGGCGGAGGCCGGCATGAGCGCTTCGGTGTGGTCGCTGTGGACCGATCTGCATTGGCTGCGGCCGCAGTGGCTGTGGCTGCTCGCGGCGCTGCCGTTGCTGGCCGGGTGGTGGCGTCGGCGCCGGCGCGATCGCAGCGTCTGGCGCGGCGCGGTCGATGCGCACCTGCTGCCGCATCTGCTGGATGGCCGTGCTGGCCGGGCGTCGCGCCTGGCGGCGGTCGCCGCGGCGCTGGGCTATGTCGTCGCGGTGCTGGCCTTGAGCGGGCCGAGCTGGCGCGAAAGCGAACAGCCGTTGTGGCAGGCGCGCACGCCGCTGGTGCTGGCGCTGGACCTGTCCAGCCGCAGCCTGGCCGGCGATCTGCCGCCGACCCGGTTGGCGCAGGCGCGGGCCAAGTTGTCGGTCCTGCTGCGCGAGCGCGACGGCGGCCATGTCGGTCTGGTGGTCTACGCCGACGACGCTTACACCGTCGCTCCGTTGACCGACGACGGGCGCAACGTGGCGATCTTTCTCGACGCGCTGACGCCGGACATCATGCCTGGCGACGGCCAGCGCGCCGATCGCGCGATCGCCTGGTCGGCGCGCTTGCTGCGCCAGGCCGGTTTCGAGCGCGGCGAGATCCTGCTGATCACCGACCAAGCCGATCGCGCCGCGCGCGCGGCGGCGGAGAAGGCCCGCGAACAAGGCTATCGGGTGTCGGCGTTGGGCCTGGGCGGCGACACGGCGACGCCGTTCCGCCGGCCCGACGGCCGAATCGTCTCGGTGGCGCTGGACGCCGATTCGCTGCGTCGCCTGGCCGGCGACGGCGGCGGCCGCTATGCCGCGATCGGCCAGGGCGACGCCGATCTGCGCGCGCTCGGCGTGCTGGCGCCGAAGATCGGCGATGCCGGCGCGGCGCAGGGCAAGCAGGGGCGGATGCGCGAGGACAACGGCTATTGGCTGTTGCCGCCGCTGCTGCTGTTGGGCTTGTTCGCGTTCCGCCGCCGCAGCGGCGCGGCGGCGCTGGCGCTGCTGCTGTGCCTGGGCCTGCCGCTGTCGCCGGCGCGCGCGCAGGGTCTGTGGCAACGCGCCGACCAGGCCGCGCACGCGCGCATGGAGGAGGGCACGGCGGCCTATCGCAAGGGCGAGTTCGAGCGCGCCGGCGAGTTGTATCGTCAGGGCCAGGGCGCCGATGCGCAGTACAACCTCGGCAACGCGCTGGCGCGCCAGGGCCGCTACGACGAAGCCATCCAGGCCTACGACCAAGCGCTGAAACTGCAACCGGGCATGGCCGACGCGATGGCCAACCGGCGCGCGGTCGCTGCGGCCAAGCAGCGTCCGCCGTCGCCGCAGGAGCAGGGAAAGCAGGACGCGCCGCAGCGCAACGGCGGCGGACAAAAGGGGCAGGGCCGCGACGGCGGCCAAGGCTCGCAATCGAAGCCGCAGTCGCAGAAGGGCCAGCAGGACGGTCAGCGCGCGCAAGATCCGCGGCGCGACCGCAACGCCCCGCGGCCGCAACCCCAGCCGCAGCCCGGTTCTTCGGGGGCCGGCAACGGCCGCAGCGAAGCGCCGCGCGCCGCCGATCAGGCCGCGCAGCAGCAAGCCGACGCGGCGCAGCGCGAACGCATCCGGCGCGAGCTCGAGCGCCAGGGGGCGGCGCAGGGCGGCGGTGCGCAACGCGGCGATCGCAAGGCGCCGGCGCCCGGCCGCGAAAGTGCGCAGCAGCGCGAACGCCGGATGGCCAACGAGGCCTGGCTCAAGCGCGTCCCGGACGACCCGGGCGGGCTGTTGCGGGAGAAGTTCAAGATCGAATACGAGCGGCGGCAGATGCAGTCGCTGAAGGGAGACTGAGGCGATGGCGCGTAGGCTGGTTCAATTCGGACTGTGGCTGTTGCTGGCGACGTTGAGCGCCGGTGCGTTCGCGCAGCCGCGCGCCTGGCTCGACCGCGAGCGGATCCATGCCGGCGAGACCGTCACCCTCAACATCGAACTGGTCGGTTCGGTCGGCGGGCGTCCCGATTACGGCCCGCTGCACGCCGACTTCCAAGTCACCGGCAGCACCAGCAACAGCCAGGTCGTGCCCAATCGGGGCGGCTTGTCGGTGCGCAGCCTGTATGCGGTTTCGCTGGCGCCCAAACGCAGCGGGCGGATCGACATTCCCGCGCTGCAGGTCGCCGGCCAGCGCACCCGGCCCCTGCAATTGGAGGTCGTAGCCGATGCCGGCGGTACCCCGCAGGGCGCCGGCGCCGATGTCTTCATCGAAAACGAGGGCGACGACCTCAGCCCTTACGTGCAACAGGCGGTGGGTTGGGTGGTGCGGCTGTACGCGGCGGTGCCGTTGCTGTCGGGCAAGATCGATCAGCCCGCGCCGGACGGCGCTTCGTTGATGCGGGTCGGCGACGACGCCCAGTACAGCCGCGACCTCGGCGGCCGCCGTTACACCGTGGTCGAGCGCCGCTTTTTGCTGGTGCCCGAGCGCAGCGGCGCACTGACCGTGCCGCCGGCGGTGTTCGAAGGGCGCAGCGCGCCGGGCATGATCGATCAGATGATGGGCGGCAGTGGCGACGAACAGCGCGCCCGCACCCGCCCGCGCACGCTCGAAGTGCAGGCGTTGCCGGCGAACGCGCCGCAGCCCTGGCTGCCGTTGCGCGCGCTGAGCCTGCGTTACCGCACCGCACCGCAGGAACTGCGCGCCGGCGGTGCGGCCAGTCTGGTGATCGAGGCGCGCGTCGACGGCGCCGGTGCGGCGCAACTGCCGGAATTGCAATTGCCGCCGATCGACGGCGTGCAGGTGTTTCCCGAACCCGTGCAGGCCGACGAGAGCTTCGTCGACGGTCGGCCCAGGGTGGTGCTGACGCGCAAGTTCTCGCTGGTGCCGGCACGCGCCGGTGCGGTGCGCCTGGACGGCGTGCGCATGGATTGGTGGGACGTCGGTGCCGGCCAGGCGCGCAGTGCGACCCTGCCGCCATTGAACTGGAACGTGCTGGCCGGCGGTGCGCCCTCGACCGCGCCCGGCGCCGCGCCGCGTTCGAGCGCGCCGGTCGCCGACGGCGTCGCCGCCGATGCCCTGGCGACCGAAACCGGTGCCGGTGCCGGCCCGGCCGGCGGCAAGCTCTGGGCCGTGGCGGCGTTCTTCTTCGCCGCGTTGTGGTTGGCGACCCTGCTCTGGGCGCTGCACCTGCGCGCGCATCCGGCGGCATCCCCGGCCGCGAGCGCCGCCAAGGCCGCGCAGAGTGCCGCGCCGAACTCCAAGCTCGCCAAGCCCTCGGCGGCGCTGCGCGAACTGCTGGACCGCGGCGACTTCGAACAGATCGCTGCGGCGCTGCGCGCGGCGGCCACGCCGCCGGCGGCCGACGACGACGAACTGGTCGAGCGCCTGGCCGATCCCTTGCAACGCGAGGCCGTGCAGGCCTTGCGCCGGGCGCGCTGGGGCGGTGGCGACGGCGTCGCCGCGCGCGCTCTGCTGCGCGACGCCTTCGCCCGCGGGCCGCGCTGGCAGGCCCCCGAGACCGAACCGGACTCGCCGCTGGCGCCGCTGTACCCGCCGCGCCGCGGGGCCTGAGCCGGGGCCCGGCCGCTGCGGCGGCCGACCGTGGGCCCTGGTGTATCCTGCCGGCTGTATTGGCCGGGCCGGATTCATGAGCGAAACCCTGAACGCGCGCAAGTCGCTCCCGCTGCATTGGAAGATGGCGATCGGCTTTCTGGCCGGCCTCACCCTCGGCCTGATCGTCTACGCCACCGGCCTCAACAGCCTCACCTGGGCCCAGCTCGGCGGCCAGACCTGCGTGCCGGCGGTCGCCGGCGCCGAGCAGATCTGGCAGTGCCGGCCGCTGCTCAAGCTGCTCACCGAGACCCTCACCGGCCCCGCGGGCGAGATCTTCCTGCGCCTGATCTTCATGCTGGTGATCCCGCTGCTGTTCTCGGCCCTGGTCATGGGCGTCAGCGAGATGGGCGACATCCGCGCCTTCGGCCGGGTCGGCTGGCGCACGCTCGGCCTGACCATCCTGATGTCCTCGCTGGCGGTGGTGCTGGGCCTGGTCATGGTCAACCTGTTCCAGCCCGGCGCCGGGGTCGATCCGGCCCAGGCCCAGCAGTTGATGAGCGAGAACGCCGAGCGCGCGCAGAGCATCGTCAAGGGCAGCGCCGAAGCGCCCAAGGGCATCCAGATGCTGGTCTCGATCGTGCCCAGCAACGTGATCCAGGCCGCGGCCAACGACGCCATCCTGGCGGTGATGTTCTTCGCCCTGATGATCGGCGTGGGCATGGTGCTGACCCGCTCCAAGGCCGTGGACACGCTGCGCGAAGGCATCCAGGGGTTGTTCGACATCTCCATGACCCTGATCGGCCTGGTCATCAAGCTGGCGCCGTACGCGGTGTTCTGCTTCATGTTCAACCTGGCTTCGGCGTTCGGCTGGGACTTGCTGTTCAAGCTGGCCAAGTACGTCGCGGTGGTGGTCGCGGCGCTGGCGATCCACCTGTTCGTGGTCTATTCGCTGGCGCTGAAGTTCATCGGCGGCCGCTCGCCGACGGCGTTCTTCAAGGGCGTGCAGGAAGCGATGGTGCTGGCGTTCTCGACCGCATCGAGCAATGCCACCCTGCCGACCGCGCTGCGCGTGGCCGAAGAGGAGCTCAAGCTGCCGCGCCGGGTGTCGCGCTTCGTCCTCACTGTCGGCGCTACCGCCAACCAGAACGGCACCGCGCTGTTCGAGGGCGTCACGGTGATCTTCCTGGCCCAGTTCTTCGGCGTCGACCTGAGCCTGGGCCAGCAGGTCATGGTCATGCTGGTCTGCATCCTCGGCGGCATCGGCACCGCCGGCGTGCCCTCGGGCTCGCTGCCGGTGGTGGCGATGATCTGCGCCATGGTCAAGGTGCCGCCGGAAGGCATCGGTCTGATCCTGGGCGTCAATCACTTCCTCGACATGTGCCGCACCACGCTCAACGTCACCGGCGACATCGCCATCGCCTCGATGGTTTCGCGCGGCGTCAGCGACCCGCCGGCGGAGCAACTCGGCGACTGAGCCGGGTCCCCGTTGCGCAGCTCGTCCGGCCCGCCGCATGGCGGGCCGTTGCGTTTCGGCGCCGCCGCGGACCGGCAGGACCGCCCGGGCGGCATGCCGATCCTGGCCGTAGCCCGGTCGCAGCCGGGCGCGGCGCCGCCTGAACCGGCATCGCCGCCGGCGCGAGCGGGGGCTTGGGGCGACAGGGCGGGGCCCGGGATGGGACAATAGCGGCTCTTCGCCGCTCCCCGAACCGCGCTCGCTTGCGGGACCGGCCTCCCAGTTCCGCCTCCCAGCCTCCAGCCGCCCAAGCCCAATGACGACGCCCAGCCGCCGCGACCTCGCCAACGCCATCCGTTTCCTCGCCATCGACGCGGTGCAGGCCGCCAACTCCGGCCATCCCGGCATGCCGATGGGCATGGCCGACATCGCCGAAGTGCTGTGGAACGATTACCTGAGCCACAACCCGAACAACCCCAAGTGGCCCAACCGCGACCGCTTCGTGCTGTCCAACGGCCACGGCTCGATGCTGCAGTACGCGCTGCTGCACTTGTCCGGCTACGACCTGTCGATCGACGAACTCAAGCGTTTCCGCCAGCTCGACTCCAAGACCCCGGGCCATCCCGAGAACTTCATGACCCCGGGCGTGGAAACCACCACCGGCCCGCTCGGCCAGGGCTTCGCCAACGCGGTCGGCATGGCGCTGGCGGAGAAGCTGCTGGCGCAGCGCTTCAACCGCGACGGCCATGACGTCGTCGATCACCGCACCTGGGTGTTCATGGGCGACGGCTGCCTGATGGAAGGCATCTCGCACGAAGCCGCTTCGTTGGCCGGCACCTGGGGCCTGGGCAAGCTGGTCGCGTTCTGGGACGACAACAAGATCTCGATCGACGGCAACACCGACGGCTGGTTCACCGACGACACCCCGGCCCGCTTCGAGGCCTACGGCTGGCGCGTGATCCGCAACGTCGACGGCCACGACGCGGTCGAGATCAAGACCGCGATCGACACCGCGCTCAAGCACGGCGACAAGCCGACCCTGATCTGCTGCCGCACCACCATCGGCTACGGTTCGCCGGCCAAGGCGGGCAAGGAATCCTCGCACGGCGCGCCGCTGGGCAAGGACGAGATCGTCGCCACCCGCGCCGCGCTGAACTGGCCGCATGCCGAATTCGAGATCCCCGAAGCGATCTACGACGGCTGGCGTTCCCGCGCCGCCGGCCAGACCCGCGAGGACGAGTGGAACCGCGCCTTCGCCGCCTACGCCACGCAGTTCCCGGCCGAGGCCGCCGAACTGAGCCGCCGCACCGCCGGCGAGCTGCCGCAGGACTTCCGCGCCCAGGCCGACGCCTACATCGCCAAGCTGCAGGCCGACGGCCCGACCGTGGCCTCGCGCAAGGCCTCGCAGATGGCGATCGAAGCTTTCGCTCCGCTGCTGCCGGAGCTGGTCGGCGGCTCGGCCGACCTGGCCCACTCCAACCTGACCCTGTGGAAGGGCAGCAAGTCGGTCGCCAGCAGCGACCCGAACGCCAACTACATCTACTATGGCGTGCGCGAGTTCGCGATGACCGCGATCGGCAACGGCCTGCAACTGCACGGCGGCTTCATTCCCTACGACGCCACCTTCCTGGTGTTCAGCGACTACGCCCGCAATGCGGTGCGCATGAGCGCGCTGATGGGCGCGCACGCGATCCACGTCTACACCCACGACTCGATCGGCCTGGGCGAAGACGGCCCGACCCACCAGCCGATCGAGCACCTGGCCTCGCTGCGCTACATTCCCGACAACGACGTCTGGCGTCCCTGCGACGCGGTCGAGTCGGCGGTGTCGTGGCGTGCGGCGATCGAGCGCCAGGACGGCCCGAGCTGCCTGATCTTCTCGCGCCAGAATCTGGCCCATCAGCCGCGCAACGACGAGCAGGTCGCGCAGATCGCGCGCGGCGGCTACGTACTGCGCGACAGCGACGGCGCGCCGGAGGCGATCCTGATCGCCACCGGTTCGGAAGTCGGCCTGGCCACCCAGGCGGCCGAGCGCCTGAGCGCCGAAGGCGTCAAGGTGCGCGTGGTGTCGATGCCGTCCAGCGACGTGTTCGATCGCCAGCCGGCCGACTACCGCGAATCGGTGCTGCCCAACGCGGTCCGCAAGCGGGTCGCGGTCGAGGCCGGCGTCAGCGACTTCTGGCGCAAGTACGTCGGCCTGGACGGCGCGGTGATCGGCATCGACACCTTCGGCGCCTCGGCCCCGGCCGAAGCCCTGTTCCCGCACTTCGGCTTCACCGTCGAGCGCGTGGTCGAGGCGGTCAAGCGGCTGGGCTGAGCCTGCCCGCAGGCAGGTCCGGCGCACCGGACCTGCGCGCCGCGGGTTGCCCGATCGGGCGGCTCGGCACCCTGTTTTACGGCCTGCTGCCGCCGATCCCGATGATCGGCGACGGCTGGTACCTGGCCTCGCTGTTCTGCGGTCTGTTGCTGCTGGGGCTGTTGCTGGCGAGCAACCGATGGCTGGTCAACCGGCTGAACTGCTTTTCGGCGCCATCAGCTATTCGCTGTACCTGGTGCCCCCGTTCCTGGTGTCGCGCCTGTACGATGCGTTCGCCCGCTTCCATGCCGAATGGCCGCCGGGCGTCGCGTATTTCGCCTGCCTGGCATTGAGTCTGGCGCTGGTCGTGCCGGCCTCATGGTTGATCTATCGCTGAATCGAGAAGCCCGGCATCCGTCTCGGCCATCGTCTCGTCGCGCGTTTGCGCGAACGCCGGCAGGCGCGCGCTGCCGGCGCAGGCGGCGGCCGATCGGGCCGGTTGAGGCGGCGCCGTCCCGCCGGCGTCAGGCGGTTTCGCGCAAACCCAGCCGCAGCAATCGTGCCTCCAGACGTTCGCCGAGACCGCGCGGGGCATGCAGCCCCATGCGTTGCATCGCGTCCGGATCGGTCGCGGACGACGGCGCCGTCAGCGCACGCAGCAGCGTGCGCAGCTTGGCCGCGCGGGTCGCGGTATGGGCCTTCAGCCACCCCAGGGCTTTGACCAGGCGCTGTTCGACCGCGCTGAAATCGCTGCCCAGCGGGTAGTCGGGCAAGCTCCCGTCGGCGCGGAACGGCGCCAGTGCTTCGCGCAGGTGCTGCGGCGTGTTGCGCGAATGCGGTTGCGGCGTATGCGTCGGCAGTTTGCCGTGGCGCATCGCGGTCAGGCGCAGCGCGACGCCCGCGCCGGCCTCGGCGACCGCGGCCATGGCCTGGATGCAGTCCTCGTCGGTCTTGCCGCGCAGATCGGCGATGCCGTACTCGGTTACGTAGACGTCGCGCAGGTGGCGCGGAATCGTGGTCTGGGCGTAGTTCCAGACCAGGTTGGAACGGACTTCGCCGGCGCTTTCGCGGGTGGCGCGCAGCATCAGCACCGAGCGCGCGTCCGGCAGCGCATGGGCCATGGCGACGAAGTTGTACTGGCCGCCGACGCCCGACACGACGCGGCCGTCGTCGAGAGTATCCGACACCGCCGCGCCGAGCGCGGTGGCCATCATGCAGCTGTTGAAAAAGCGCGCGTCGCGGCGCTGCAGCCGCTCCAGGGTTTCGTTGCCGCCGTAGAGTTCGTTGACCTCGCTGATCCGGCGCATGCCGATGCCGCGGCGCTGCGCTTCGGGCAGCGCGCGCAGCCAGGCGTAGAAGTCCGGCGAACCGAGGTAGAACCCGCCTTGCAGGAACTCGCCTTCGCGCTCCAAGCGCGCGCGGTCGTCCGCACTCGCCGTGTCCTCGCGCAAGCGCCGCATCAGTTCCAGGTCGTCGACCACCTTGCGCTTGATCACGCCGACTTCGACCAGCCGCCGGAAGCCTTCGTTGATCATCTCGGAACAACCAAAAAGCCCAACGTAAAACGGCTCGAGCGGCGCAACCGGCGCCTTCGCGTTACGGTCTCCGGCCAGGTCACCCTGCAGAGGAGCCGCGTCGAGCGGCGCAACCGGCGCCTTCGCGTTACGGTCTCCGGCCAGGTCACCCTGCAGAGGAGCCGCGTCGAGCGGCGTCGTCGTTTCTTCCGCGACCTCGATCCCCAGCGCCCGCACCACGCGCAGATACGCGGCGTTGTCGGTATGCCGCAGCACCAGCGCATGGCACAGCGCATCGGCCAGAGTGCCGATGCCGATCTGCAAGGTGCCGCCGTCGCGGACCAGGGTGCTGGCATAGAAGCCGATCGCGTAGTCGGCGTCGCTCACCGGCTGGCGTGGCAGGCCGAACAGGGCCGGGTAGGGCGGCGGCGGCAGCACGACCGCATCGAAGAAGTCGGCGTCGACCGCGGCGTTGCCGCCGAGCCAGGGCAGTTGCGGGTCGACCTCGGCGATCAGCAGCGGTCGCGGCAGGCCGCGCGCGACGATCGCGTCGATCACGTCGAAGGTCAGGTCGGTATTGCACGACAGCGACAAGCGCGCGCTGCCCGCCGGATCGGCGGCGACTTTCTGCACCACCGCGTTGACGCCGCGGTCGGCAAGGGCGCGGGCGACATGGGTGTAGTTGAGGCTGGCGTAGCGGCGTTGGCTGGCGGCGGCGTTCAGCAGCGCGCCGGATTGCAGGTAGAACTCTTCGATCTCGATGTGCGCCGGCAAGGCGTTGCGCTTGAGCGCCTCGACATAACGCAGGCGCGGGAAATCGGCGCCGAAGTGGCGCTGCACGAACGGCGCTAGAAACCGCCCCTCCAGGCCGCGGCCGCTGCCGGGCGGGTCCAGCGACAGTGCGGTGTACAGATGCAGCGGCCGCGCCGTCTCGTGTTCGGCGCGGGCGTAGATCGCGTTGAGCAGGCGATGCGGCTTGCCCAGCCCGAGCGGGGCGCCCAGGTGCAGCGGGCCGTCGATGCGGCTGTAAAGGAAGTCGACGGCGGCGTCGAGCGAATCGAATTGGAGCGGTGCGGTCATGGCCGCAGTATCGCATCCGGGCGGGTGAGGCGGCCTTCATCGGCGGGGGCCGGCGTGCCGACGAACGGCGCTTGCGATTTTCGTTTACGCATGTAATCTACAAAAAATTACGGATGTAAACGATGCAGATCAGCGATGCCGAATCCGTGGTGATGGACGTGTTGTGGCAACGCCACCCGCTCAGCGCCGAAGAAGTGGTCGCGGCCCTGGCCGGCGCCCAGTCGTGGCAGGAGGCCACGGTCAAGACCCTGCTCAACCGGCTGTTGAACAAGGGGGCGATCCGCGCCGAAAAGGACGGCCGGCGTTATCTCTACGCGCCTTTGCTCAAGCGCGAGGACTGGGTCATGGAAGAGAGCCAGGGGCTGCTCGAGCGCTTGTTCGGCGGCCGCGTCGCTCCCTTGGTCGCGCATTTCAGCGAACACCGCAAGCTCAGCCGCAAGGACATCGCCGAGCTGCGCAAACTGCTGGACGAGCTCGACGATGAGCGCCGTTGAACTGTTGCGCGCGTTGGCCGAGACCGCTGCGGCGATGAGCCTCGCGATCGCCTTGGTGCTGGCCTTGCGCCGGCCCTTGCGACGCGCGTTCGGGGCCGGGGTGGCCTATGCCGCGTGGTGGCTGGTGCCGCTGGCGGTCGTGGCGGTGCTGTTGCCGGCCGCGCCGCGGCCGCCAACGGCGACGGCATGGCAGGTCGTGCCCGGTGCGCCGATGGCGCTCGCGCCGGCCGCGCCGCAAGCGCCGGTCGCCACGCTGTGGGTCGCGCTGAGCCTGCTCTGGCTGAGCGGTGCGTTGGCGATGGCGTTGCGTGCATGGCGGCAGCAACACCGGTTCGAGCGGCGCCTGGGCCGGCTGCATCCGCGCGCCGACGGCAGCATGCAGGCGCAGACCGATTACGGCCTGCCCGCCGCGATGGGCCTGTTGCGGCCGAAAGTGGTCCTGCCGCGGGACTTCGAATGCCGCTACGACACCCGCCAGCGCCGGCTCATCGCCCTGCACGAAAGGATTCACATCGCCCGCGGCGATCTGTACGCCAATGCCGCGGTGCTGTCGTTGTCGTGCCTGTACTGGTTCAACCCGTTGTCGCACTACGCCGCGCGCGCTTTCCGCAGCGACCAGGAACTGGCCTGCGACCAACGCGTGCTGCGCCGCCTTCCCACGGCGCGGCGCAGCTACGGCGAGGCCTTGCTCAAAGCCGGCTTGCGCGGCGGGCCGTCGCCGTTGGCCTGCACGTGGTCCTCTTCGCATCCGCTCAAGGAACGTATCGCCATGCTCAATCGCACCGCTCCCTCCGCTTCCCGCCTGCGCCTGGGCGCCGCCGTCCTGATCGCGCTCGCCGCCGTCACCGGCTTCGGCGCCTGGGCGGCGCAGCCCGCCTCGGCGCCGGCCGAACGCCGTTTCGATCTGAACACCGCGCAGATGAGCCAACGCCAGTACGCCGCGCATGTCGCCGAACTGGCCGGCCTGCGCATCGACAATCCGGAGATCCTCAGCGATGCGGTCGCGGTGCGCGAGGCGCGCCTGAGCCAGATCGATGCGGGCATGGCCTTCGCCCTGTTGCAGATGCAAACCGGCCTGACCGCGAAAATCGACGGCGACCGCGTGCGCTTCGCCGCCGGCGAGCGCCCGCAGGCGCCCGGCGCGCAGTCGGTGATGTTCTACCGCAAGGGCGCGCAGCGCTGATCTCCCGCCCGCGGCGGCCGCGGTGTCTGCGCGGTCGCCGGATCGATGGGTTCCCGCGCCCGAGCGCGCGCTTTGCCGAAGGAGTTGGAGGATGGGCCGTCACGACTGGAGCGCCGCGCTGATCGAAACGACGCTGGCGATGAGCGCCGCCCTGGCGCTGGTCCTGCTGCTGCGCGCGCCGTTGCGTCGCGGCTTCGGCGCAGGAGTGGCCTACGCGGCCTGGCTGATCGTGCCTGCGTCGATGCTGGCGGTGTTGCTGCCGTCCTGGCCGCCCCGCGACGCGGGCGTGCTGTCCATGGCGATGCAGCCGGTTGCGCTCTATGCCGAGCGCATGCAGGCGGCGGCCGTGGTCCAGGAGTCTTGGAGGGGGCTGGGCACGGTCTGGGCACTGGGCGCGGCGGTGATGGCGCTGCTGCTGCTCTGGCGGCAGTGGCGCTTCGTGCGCGGCCTGGGCGCGCTGCGTCGCCGCGCCGACGGCCTGCACGAGGCCCGCACCGATTGCGGCTTGCCGGCGGCGTTCGGCCTGTGGCGGCCGAGGATCGTGGTGCCGCGCGATTTCGAACGGCGCTACAGCGCCGTCGAGCGAAGCCTGGTGCGCGCCCACGAACGCAGCCACATCGTCCGCGGCGACCTGCACCTCAACGCCTTCGTCGCCCTGCTGTCCTGCCTGTACTGGTTCAACCCGCTGTTGCATTACGCCGTCGGCCGCTTCCGCGCCGATCAGGAATTCGCCTGCGATGCGCGCGTGTTGCGTCGATACCCCGGTGCGCGGCGCTACTACGCCGAAGCGATGCTGAAGAGCGCGCTGCGCGTCGGCGCCGCACCGCTGACGTGTTCGTGGGCGTCCACCCATCCGATCACGGAGCGAATCGCCATGCTCAGACATCCTTTGCCCGGTGCGGTCCGGGCGCGCATCGGCGCGGTCGCGTTGGCCGTGCTCGGCGGCGCGACCGCATTCGCCGCCTGGGCGACCCAACCGACGCTAGCGCCCCAGGACCGGCTGATCACCATGAGCATCGAACGGCCGGTCAGCCAGCGTGGCTTCGCCTTGCGGGTCGCGACCGAGGCCGGATTGCGCCTGGAGAACCCCGAAGCGCTGGACGATACCCGCCGGATGCTGACGTTCGATCTGCAGCGCGTCAGCGCCAAAACCGCATTCCAGCTGATCGAGGCCGAATTCGGCTTGGCCGCGCAGTTCCGCGGCGAAGCGGTGCGGCTGGTGCCGGGCGTCAAGCGCCGCGCGCCGCCGGCGGCGAACGCCCGGCGATGATCCGCGCGACGGGCTGCGGCGCCGGCCTCAGCCGATGCGGTGGGTCTCCTCGGCGATGCGCCGCACTTCCTCGGGGTAATGGCTGACGTAGATCATCGGCAGCGCGGTCTCGTCGCGGACCCGTTGCAGGTAGGGCAGCAATTCGTCGCGGCGGTCCATGTCGAGCATCGACAGCGGTTCGTCGAGCAGCAGGATGCGCGGCTGCGACAACAGCGCGCGGCCCAGCGCGACGCGCTGGGTCTCGCCGCCGGACAGGCCGGCGGTGCCGCGGCCGAGCAGGGCCCCGATGCCGAGCAGTTCGACGATGGCGTCGAACTCGAAGCGGGTTTCGCGGCGCGCCTCCCCGCGCCAGCCGTAGAGCAGGTTGCGGCGCACGTCCAGGTGCGGGAACAGGCGCGCGTCCTGGAACACGTAACCGATGCGGCGCCGGTGCGCCGGCAGGTCGATGCGCGCGGCGCTGTCGAACAGACACTGGCCGGCGATCTCGATGCGCCCGCGCGCCGGCCGCAGCAGGCCGGCGATGGCGTGCAACAGCGAGGTCTTGCCGGCGCCGGATTCGCCGATCACGGCGATCACCCGGCGGTCGCTGCGGATCTCGATGCGGCGCGCGAAACCGCCGCGGCGCAGTTCCAGGTCGAGCAGGAAGGTCGTCGCGTTCATCGCTGCGCGCTCGCGCGCTGGCGCTGCACCAGCCATTCCGAGGCCAGCACCGCGGCGAACGAGATCGCCACCGCGACCGCGGCCAGGCGCAGCACGCCGGCCTCGGCGTCGGGCACCTGCATCAGGCCGTAGATCGCCGAGGACAGGGTCTGGGTTTCGCCGGGAATGTTCGACACGAAAGTGATGGTTGCGCCGAACTCGCCCAGCGCCTTGGCGAAGGACAGCACCGCGCCGGCCAGCAGGCCGGGCCAGGCCAGCGGCAGGGTCACGCCGAAGAACACTCGCCAGCGATTCGCACCCAGGGTCGCGGCGGCCTGTTCCAGGCGCGGGTCGACCGCTTCGATCGACAGCCGGATCGCCCGCACCAGCAGGGGGAAGCCCATGATCGCGCTGGCCAGCGCGGCGCCGGTCCAACGGAAGGCGAAGCCGATGCCCCATTGCTCGTGCAGCCAACGGCCGAGCGGCCCCTGCGAGCCGAGCAGGACCAGCAGCGCATAGCCGGTCACCACCGGCGGCAACACCAGCGGCAGGTGCAGCACGGTGTCGAGCAGCAGCTTGCCGGGAAAGCGCACGCGCGCCAGCAACCAGCCCAGGCCGATGCCGAACGGCAAGCTGGCCAAGGTCGCGACCGTGGCGATCTTGAGGCTGAGCCAGATCGCGGTCAGTTCGGCGTCGCTGAACTCCATCGCAGTGCGGCTACTTCAATACGGCCAGGCCGTGGCGGCGGAAGATCGTGGCCGCGGCGGGCGTGCCCAGCCAGCGCACGAACGCGGCCGCGCCCGGGTTCTTGCTCGAGACCAGCCGCGCCACCGGATAGACGATCGGCGGATGGCTGTCGGCGGGAAACGTCGCCAATACCCGCACCTTCGGTTCGGCGCGCGCATCGCTGGCGTAGACCACGCCCAGCGGCGCTTCGCCGCGCGCGACCAGCATCAGCGCGGCGCGCACGTTCTCGGCTTCGGCCACGCGCGGTTGCAGCGCGGCCCAGACGCCGTAACGGACGAAGGCGGCGCGGGCGTACTTGCCGGCCGGCACGCTCGCGGTCAGGGCCAGGGCCAGGCGGCCGTCGCCGAGCAGCGGCTTGAGATCCACCCCGGGCTTGAGCGCCACCGCGGGCGCGCGGCTGGCTTGCGGCGCGATCAGCACCAACCGGTTGCCGAGCAGGTTGCGCCGGCTGGGGACGTCGATCAGGCCGCGCTCTTGCAGATAGTCCATCCACTCCAGGTCGGCCGAGACGAAGGCATCGGCCGGCGCGCCCTGTTCGATCTGGCGCGCCAGCGCAGAGCTGGCCGCGTAGGACACCCGCACCGGCGCGCCGCCGCTGCGCCGGAACGCGGCGGCGGCTTCGTCCAGCGACTCTTTGAGGCTGGCGGCGGCGAATACCGTGACCGGGGCGGCATCGTGGCGCGATTGCGCGGCGAGCGGACCGGCGAGCAGGCCGGCGACGCACAAGGCGCCGAGCAAGCGGCGGAACGGGCGGAGCATGGCGCGAAGCCTCGGCGTGTGGGGTAGGGCGAGAGTAGCGCGAAGCGCCGCCGCCGTGCCTGCGCTCAGGGCGCGTCGATGGTCCGGATCGATTCGGCCTGGCGCACCCACCGCGCCGGACGCGATCCGGCCGGCGCGATCGGCCGCCGGAGAGCGTCCTCCGCGCCGATGGGCGATCGCGTCAGAGGCGGTCGAGCGGCAGTTTCAGATAGCGCTGGCCGTCGGCGTCCGGCTCGGGCAGGGCGCCGCCGCGCAGGTTGACCTGCAGCGCCGGCAGGATCAGCGCCGGCACCGCCAGGGTCGCGTCGCGCGCCTGGCGCAGGGCCACGAACTCGGCCTCGCCGGTATCGGCGCGCACATGCGCGTTGCTGCGCTTCTGTTCGCCGATGGTGGTTTCGCAGGCCGGTTCGCGGTCGGGCTGGCCGTAGTCGTGGCAGACGAACACGCGGGTGGCGTCGGGCAGGGCGTACAGGCGTTGGATCGAGCGGTACAACTGGGCCGCGTCGCCGCCGGGGAAATCGCAGCGCGCGGTGCCGCTGTCGGGCAGGAACAGCGAGTCGCCCACGAACAAGGCATCGCCGATCAGATAGGCCAGACTGTCGCGGGTGTGGCCGGGCACCGGAATCGCCTGCGCCGGCAGGCCGCCGATGCGGAAGCGTTCGTCGTCGTCGAACAGGCGGTCGAAGGCCGGCGCCGGGTCGTGCGCCGGCAGGCCGAACAGCGGCGCGAAGTGGCGCCGCACCTGCTCGATGCCGCGGCCGATCGCCAACTGCGGCGCGCCGCCGGCGGTGCGCAGGCGCTCGCGCAGCGCGTGCGCAGCGCTGAGGTGGTCGGCGTGGGCGTGGGTTTCCAGCAGCCACTCGATCCGCCAACCGCGCTGCGCGGCCGCATCGAGCAAGCGTTGCGCGGAATCGAGCGCGGTGCGCGCGGATGCCGCCTGGTAGTCCAGCACCGGGTCGACGATCGCCGCCGCGCCGCTATCGGCGTCGGCGACCAGGTAGGACCAGGTGCCGGTGTCTCGATGGTGGAAGGGCAGAACCTGCGGCGTCATGCCGGTCTCCTGCGACGAGGGGCTACCGCGAAGGATACGGCGCCCGCAGGGCGCCGCGGCCCTGGTTCAGCGCTTGGGCGCGAGCGCGGCATTGAGCACCGCGGCCAGGCGCGCGCCGCCGAGCCGCAGCTGCTGCTCGGCGACCGGCCGCCAGGTCGCGACATAGGCCGGGGCGAGGGTATGGCTGGGCGGGTACAGGCCCGGTCGCTCGGCGATCCGGCACGATTGCCGGGCCCAGTCCGCAGCCGCCGGCGGCACGCCGGTCGCCTTCGCCGCCGGCACCGGGCTGCGCCGCAACTTGGCCAGATAAGCCGCGTCGTCGAGCCGGGCCATCGTCAACATGCGGCTGTCCCACAGCGAATGCAGGTTGGTGCCGTAGCCGTCGGCGGGCTCGGGCTCGCCGTCGATATGGATCTGGAAATCGTTGCCGCCCTTGTCGTCGGCATAGCCGGCATGCAGCGGCTGGTGCACGTCGCCGACCAGGTGGACCACGAACTTCAGCGCCTGCCGGCGTTCTGCGCGGCTGCGGCCGGGGTCGGCGAGGATCGCGGTCTGAGTGCGGATCGCCTCGATCGCGCAGTCGCCGTTGGGGCAATGCCGGGCCGGCTCGTAGCCGCAATCGTCGCCGGCCGTGCGTTCGGCCAGGTTGACGTAATGCCACTTGGCGCTGAGCTTGCCGAGCTTGGGGTCGTTGGCCCGCAGTTCGTCGGCCCAGTTGGCGATGCCGGGCAGGCTCGGGTCGGCTTCGCCGGCGAGCAACTGCAGCGCCTCGGCGCGGGCCTGCGGGGTCATGCCGTCCCAGGCCAGGGCAGCGACCAGGCGATGGCCTTGCGGACCCCAGGCCAGGCCCTGCGCGGGCACGGTCAGCAACAGCGCGGCGCAGGCCAGCGGGCGCAGCGCGCGCGCGGCCAGGGAAGACGGACGTGAGCGGTGACCGGATGCGTTCATCGGACGCACTTTAGCCGAGCCGGCCGGGCCGCGACTGTCCGAACATGGCGGTGCGCGGCGTCGCTCGCGGTCGCCGCGCGACGGCCGCGCCGCGGGCGCGGCGGCGGCCGGAACGACGGGCCGAAGCCCGCCGCGGATCAGAACTTCATCACGTAGGCCAGGCCGTACACGGTCGGGTCGATGTCGGCCTTGCCGATCTTCTCGCCTTCCAGCTCGACGTCGCTGCGGATGTCCATCCAGCGCGCATCGACGCGGATCGCGCTGCGCTCGCTGAGGATGAAGTCGATGCCGGCGTGGGCGGCGACGCCGACCGAGTCTTCCAGGCGCAGGTCCAGCCCGTCCAGCGCGCCGGTGGTCTTCTCGCTGAAGAAGGTCGTGTAGTTGATGCCGACGCCGACGAAGGGCGAGACGGTACCGCGGCTGTTCCAGTGGTACTGCAGCGAGAAGGTCGGCGGCAGGTGCTTGGTCTCGCCGACCTTGCCCACGCCCTTGACCGCGATGTCGTGCTTGAACGGCGTTGCGGCCAGCACCTCGATGCCGAGGTTCTCGCGGATGAAGTATTCGAAAGTGAAGGTCGGCTGGACGTTGTCGTCGATTTCCAACTGGGCCGCACCGTTGAGGACGGTGCCGTTGTTGGACTTCGGGTTGACCTGGTGGACGCCGATGCCGACGGTGAAGTTGCCGGCTTGCTGGGCCAGGGCCGGCTGGGCCGCGCAGGCGAGGGCTGCGGCGAGGGCGCCGCCGATCAGACGATGGTTCATTCCTTGAGTCCCCTGGGTGGTCGGAAAGGCCGGATTGTAATCATGCTGAACGGGGCTTGCGCCACTGCGCACTCTAAAGAGGGGCGGCAAAATCAAACTTTGACCCCGATCCCAGTCCTTTCCGGCCCCCTTGCCGCCCGTCCGGCCCCCGGCCCCCGGCCCCGGAGACCGTCGGGTGCCGGTCCTGCGGGCCGGGGGCGGGGCTTGTTAGAATGGCGGTTTCCCCAAACGACCCGCCCCGGGGCGGCCGCAGGAGTACCTCAATGACGATCAAGGTAGGCATCAACGGCTTCGGCCGCATCGGGCGCAATGTCCTGCGCGCGGCCGTGCAGAACTTCGGCAACGAGATCGAAATCGTCGCCATCAACGATCTGCTCGAGCCGGACTACCTGGCTTACATGCTGCAGTACGACTCGGTCCACGGCCGCTTCAAGGGCACGGTCGCGGTCGAAGGCAACACCCTGATCGTCAACGGCAAGAAGATCCGTCTGACCCAGGAACGCGACCCGGCCAACCTGAAGTGGGACGAGGTCGGCGCCGAGGTGGTGATCGAGTCCACCGGCCTGTTCCTGGACAAGGCCACCGCGCAGAAGCATCTCGATGCGGGCGCCAAGAAGGTGGTGCTGTCGGCGCCGTCGAAGGACGACACGCCGATGTTCGTCTACGGCGTCAACGACAAGACCTACAAGGGCGAAGCGATCGTCTCCAACGCCTCGTGCACCACCAACTGCCTGGCCCCGCTGGCCAAGGTGCTGAACGACAAGTGGGGCATCAAGCGCGGCCTGATGACCACCGTGCACGCCGCCACCGCCACCCAGAAGACCGTCGACGGCCCGTCCAACAAGGACTGGCGCGGCGGCCGCGGCATCCTGGAGAACATCATCCCGTCCAGCACCGGCGCGGCCAAGGCGGTCGGCGTGGTGATTCCGGAACTCAACAAGAAGCTCACCGGCATGTCGTTCCGCGTGCCGACCTCGGACGTGTCGGTGGTCGACCTGACCGTCGAGCTGACCAAGGAAGCCACCTACGCCGAGATCTGCGCCGAGATGAAGGCGCAGTCGGAAGGCGCGCTGAAGGGCGTGCTGGGCTACACCGAAGACAAGGTCGTGGCGACCGACTTCCGCGGCGACGCGCGCACCTCGATCTTCGACGCCGAGGCCGGCATCGCCCTGGACGGCACCTTCGTCAAGCTGGTCAGCTGGTACGACAACGAGTGGGGCTACTCGAACAAGTGCCTGGAAATGGTCAAGGTCGTCGCCGCCAAGTAAGCGGCGGTCGCCGGCGCCCCCGGCGTAGGCAACGATCCGGAAGAGCCCCGCATCCGCGGGGCTTTTTCTTTTGCCCCTGTAGGAGCGGCGTAAGCCGCGACCGCGCTGCTGCGATCTCGCGCCGTTTGCCGTTCGAAGGCTTCGAAAGCTTCAAAGCTTTAAAGCTTTAAAGCTTTGAAGCTTTAAAGCTCTAAAGCTCTAAAGCCAAGCTTCCGTCCGCAAGCGGCCGGGTCACTTTCTTTGTCCAAGCCCCCTGTAGGAGCGGCGTAAGCCGCGACCGCACTGCTGCGGTCTCGCGCCGTTTGTCGTTCGAAGGCTTCGAAGTCTTCAGAGCTTCAATGCTTCCGTCCGCAAGCGGCCGGGTCACTTTCTTTGTCCAAGGCGACAACGTCCCACGGGATTTCCTTCGGTCAAAAGTAACCAAAGAAAACGCCACAACTGTTTCGAATCAAGAGCCGCTATGGGGCAAGGTTTGCGCAGGGCTGCTCCGCACAGGCCCTCCCTGGCCTGGCTGCGCACGGCCCGCCTCCCTGCGGGCCTCCCTCCGGGACTGCTTTTGTTCTGGCGAGTCCGTCGCGACGCCAAGCTCAAAAGCAACAGCAACAGCAACAGCAACCGCGCAAGCTTGCCGGTCGCTCAGGCCGGTGCGGCGACCGATTCGCGCAGGCCGCGCGCGGCCTGCACCATCGCCTGCAACGCCGCGCGCACTTCCGGCCAGCCGCGGGTCTTCAGGCCGCAGTCCGGGTTCACCCACAGTTGCTCCGGCGCCAGCACCTGCAGGGCCTTGTCGAGCAGCGCGCGCATTTCCGCCTCGCTCGGCACCCGCGGCGAGTGGATGTCGTAGACCCCCGGGCCGATGCCGTTGGGATAGCGGTAGCGGGCGAAGGCGTCGAGCAGCTCCATGCGCGAGCGCGAGGTCTCGATCGAGATCACGTCGGCGTCGAGCGCGGCGACCGCCTCGATGATGTCGTTGAACTCGGCGTAGCACATGTGGGTGTGGATCTGGGTCGCGTCGCTGACCCCGCTGGCGGCGAGGCGGAAGCAGTCGCCGGCCCAGGCCAGGTAAGCCGGCCAGTCGGCGCGGCGCAGCGGCAGGCCTTCGCGCAACGCGGGCTCGTCGATCTGGATCGCGGCGATGCCGGCCGCGTCCAGGTCCTGCACTTCTTCGCGCAAGGCCAGGGCGATCTGCCGGCAGCTGTCGGCGCGCGGCTGGTCGTCGCGCACGAACGACCACTGCAGGATCGTCACCGGGCCGGTCAGCATGCCCTTGACCGGACGCTCGGTCTGGGTCTGGGCGTAGCGGGTCCAGCGCACGGTCATCGGCTTGGGCCGCGCCACGTCGCCGTACAACACCGGCGGCTTGACGCAGCGCGAGCCGTAGCTCTGCACCCAGCCGTGGGCGGTGAAGGCGAAGCCGTCGAGCCGCTCGCCGAAGTACTCGACCATGTCGTTGCGTTCGAATTCGCCGTGCACCAGCAGGTCCAGGCCCAGCGCTTCCTGCTCCTTCAAGCAGTCGCGGGTTTCCTGTTCCAGGAAGCGGCGATAGCCGGCGTCGTCCAGGCGTCCGGCCTTGTGCTCGGCGCGCGCGCGCCGCACCTGCGCGGTCTGCGGAAACGAGCCGATGGTGGTGGTCGGAAACGGCGGCAAGCCGAGGCGTTTTTGCTGCAAGGCGATGCGGCGCGGATACGGCGAGGCGCGCCGGCCCATTTCAGGGCGCACGTCGGCCAGGCGCTTGCGCACCTGCGGATGGCGCAGCAGCGGCGAGGCCAGGCGCGCGGCGCGCGCGCTCGCGGCGGCGGCCAGTTCGCGCGCAGCGCGCTCGTCGCCGGCCAGGGCGTCGGCGAGCAGGCGCAGTTCTTCGATCTTCTGCTTGGCGTAGGCCATCCACTGCCGTAGCGGCCCGGGCAGCTTGCGTTCCAGTTCCAGATCGGTCGGCACGTGCAGCAGCGAACACGACGGCGCCAGCCAGCGCGCACGTTCGCCGGCGCGGCGCGCCAGGCTCAGCGCCGCATCGAGATCGGCGCGCCAGATGTTGCGGCCGTCGACCACGCCCAGGCTCAGCGCGCGCTCGGCCGGCAGCAGGGCGAGCAGGCTTTCCAGTTGCTGCGGTGCGCGCACCAGATCCAGGTGCAGGCCCTGCACCGGCAATTGCGCCGCCAGCGCGGCATTGTCGCCGAGCCCGCCGAAGTAAGTGGCCAGCAGGCGCTGCGGCGCGTCGGCCTCGGCCAGGGCGGCGTAGGCGCGGCGGTAGGCGGCGCGGTCGGCGTCGTCCAGGTCCAGCACCAGCGCCGGCTCGTCGATCTGCACCCATTGCGCGCCGGCGGCCTTGAGCCGTTCCAGCAACTGCGCATACGCCGGCAGCAGGGCCTCGAGCAGTTCGCGCGGGTCGCCGCCGTCGCGGCGCTTGCCGAGCTTGAGCCAGGTCACCGGGCCGAGCAGCACCGGCCGCGCCTGCAGGCCCAGCGCCTGCGCCTGGGCCAGTTCGGCCAGCGGCTTGTCGGCGCGCAGGGCGAAGCGTTGGCCGGGCTCGAACTGCGGCACCAGGTAGTGGTAGTTGGTGTCGAACCACTTGGTCATTTCCAGCGCGTGCAGATCGCGCCGTCCGTCCTGCACGCCGCGGGCGAGGGCGAAGTAGCCGGCCAACGGATCGTGTTCGTACAGCTCGCGGTGACTGGCCGGAATCGCGTCGAACAGCACCGCGGTGTCGAGCGCCTGGTCGTAAAGGGAGAAGTCGTTGCACGGCACGCTGTCGGCGCCGGCGGCGCCGGCCAGGCGCCAGTGGCGTTCGCGTAGCGCTGCGGCGGCGGCGTACAGGGCGTCGGCCGCGGACTCGCCTTTCCAGAACGATTCCAGGGCCTGCTTGAGCTCGCGCCGCGCGCCGATGCGCGGGAAGCCGAGATGGGTAACGCTGATCATGATGAGTACCTGCGATGCGTGGGCATGACGCAGGGCAACGAAGGAGACCACGGCGGCGCCGGCCCGGCGCTGGCGCGCCCGGCTGCGACGACCCTGGTTTCGACCTTCGCCCCCGCGGGCGAGCCGGCTGCGCGCGGCGGCCGGCGCCGCGAGGGCGCGCGACCGGCGCACGCGCCGGAGTCGGACGGAAGGCGAGCCTTCCGGTCGCGGCAGGTCTTCGGGCTCGGGACTTGAAGCCGGGAAGGGGGGGAGGAACGAGCACGGCTCGTTCCTGACCACGCGTTTCCCGTTTCAGGCTTCTCCTACTGAGGCCGCTTCCCAGGCATTACCGCCCAGTGCCAAGGCCCGTTCGTTTCCCATACCGCTGCGGGGCAGCTCCGGATTCGCACCGGATTCCCTCTGGCCGCCTCCGGGGGACCGGTGGCGGCGTGTCGCATCGCTATATCTTTATGAAGCGATGTTCACCGTAACGACGCCAAGTTACGCAGCGCGGCCGGCGGAGTCAATCGGTGCGCGCGGCTTTGCCCGGTCTGCCGGCTGCGCACGGGTCCGGCGACGGGGCGCGCGCGAGGCGGATTTCGCCGGCTGGCGTTCATGCGGCGCCGACGAAGATGAAGCGCACGGCCGCGGCGGCCGCTTGCGGCGTCGCGACGCCGTTGAGTCGGATAACGGCTGCGGCTAACGTGGCATCGTCGCAACGATGCGCGAGGCGGGCCCGGGACGGCCCGCAATCCCGAATCCGATGGGTGGAACATGTTTTACAGATGGTCGCTTGCGCTGGGTTTGTGTCTGCTGGGCCTGGCAGGCTGCGCGAAGGACGCCGCACCCGATCCGGCCCGCAGCGAGGCGGTGACCCTGGGCAGCCAGAACGAGCCGGCGCGGGCGGCGTCACCGGCGCGCTCGACGCCGCCCAGCGAGGCGGAAGTCTTGCGTGGCACCTACTGGCCGCCGGCCAAGCTCGACAACGGCAGTGCGCGGATCAGCTGCGGCTACGACTACCTGGGCGACGGCGACGGCGAGCGCCTGAGCGGGCTGGATTTCTTCAGCCTGGTCGACGCCCTGGCGCCGTGCCAGTCGGCCGGGGTGGTGCGGGTGCGCTACGAAGGCAAGATCGGCGCCGGCTTCACCGCCCTGGTGCAGCGCGTCGCGGCGATGGCGACGCGGATGGAGATCCCGACCCGGGTCCTCGACATCGATTCCAGCGGCGGCCACGTCGAAGAGGCGATCCGCGCCGGCGACTCGATCGCCGAGTCGGGCTGGTCGATCTGGGTCCGGGACGGCGCGGTCTGCCACAGCGCCTGCGTACTGGTGCTGGCCGCCGGCGACACCCGCTCGGTCGAGGGCAAGGTCGGCATCCATCGGCTGATGCGCGACCGTTCCACCGCGACCTCGCGCGCCGAACTCAGCCGCGAACTGCGCGCGATCAGCCGCGAAGTGCGCGACTACCTGGAGCGCAACGGCGTCGCCACCGCAGTCGCCGATCTGATGATGACCATCGCCAACCGCGATCTGCGCATCCTCACGCCCGACGAATTGACCTTGTACGGCCTGGACGGCAGCAACGCCGCCCAGGACGATCTCGACCGCATCCGCCTGACCCGCAAATGCGGCGAGGACTTCGTGCGCAGGCGCGAACAGGTACGGCGCGAGGTCGACGCGCAGTGCATGGCCGCCGGCAAGGATTTCGGCGAACTGCCCGATTGCGCGCGCGACGTGCAGTCGCGCCATGGTTTCCCGGACCGCAGCTGCCCGAACGACAGCCCGGCCGACTTGTACCTGCACGAGCCCGCGCTGCCGCCGCTGGCGGCGGCGGTCGCGGACGACGAGGCGACCGACAAACCGGCCGACAAGGTCGTCGCGCGCAAGGGCGGCGGCAAGCGCCGCGATTAAAGCGCCCGTCGCGTCGGCGCCTGGCGGATTACCAGCCGCGCTGGATGGGCTGTGCGCCGAGCATGGCCTGGCGGATGCCGGGCAGGGCCAGGAAATCGTGCGGGAAGCCCAGGCGCACCGCGCTGGCTTCGTCCAGCCGTCGCAACTGGGCCGGTTCGAACGCCACGTCGAGTGCGTCCAGATTCTCCAATAGCTGCGCCGGCGTGCGCGCGCCGATCACCGGCACGATCGCCTGCGGGCGCTGCAACAACCAGGCCAGCGCGACCTGCGCCGGGCTGCGCTGCAGCTCTGCGGCGACCGCCTTGACCACCTCGGCGATATCCAGCGCGCGTTCGGTCAGCGCGCCGTTGCCGATCGCCACCGCACGCCGGCCCTGGGCGCTGGCCGGGTCGAGGTCGCTGCGCGCGTACTTGCCGGTCAACACGCCCGAGGCCAGCGGCGACCATGCGGTGACCCCCAGCCCCAGCGCCTGCGCCATCGGCAGCAGTTCGCGCTCGCCGTCGCGCTGGGCCAGGCTGGCTTCGATCTGCAGCGCGATCAGCGGCGACCAGCCGCGCAGCTCGGCCAAGGTCTGCATGCGCGCGGCCTGCCAGGCCGGCAGGTCGGAAACGCCGGCGTAGAGCACTTTGCCGGCGCGGACCAGATCGTCGAAGCCGCGCATCACCTCTTCCGCCGGCGTGGTGTCGTCCCAAGCGTGCAGGTACAGCAGGTCGATGTAGTCGCTGCCGAGCCGGCGCAGGCTGGCGTCGACCGAGCGTTGCAGATTCTTGCGATGGTTGCCGCCGGCGTTGGGATCGGCCGGGTCCATGCTCAGCGAATACTTGGTCGCGATCACCAGCGCGTCGCGGCGGCCGCGGGCGAATTCGCCGAGCAGGCGCTCGGAGCTTCCGCCGGTGTAGAAGTTGGCGCTGTCGAAGAAGTTGCCGCCGCGTTCGAGGTAGAGATCGAACACGCGCCGCGCTTCGTCGCGGTCGCTGCCCCAGCCCCAGTCGTCGCCGAAGGTCATCGTGCCCAGGCTGACCGGGCTGACGCGCAGGCCGGAGCGGCCGAGGGTGCGGTAATGGTCCAGACGCATATCGCAGTTCCTGTCGGGGGGAAGTGCGCGCAGTCTAGGAAGCGAGGTGGAGGCGGAATATCCGCAGTTTGCGCTGGCGAAGCGGACGTGGGCCGCCGCGTGGCCTACGCGTCGTTCAGCGCGGCAGCGTCGGCACCGGCGTCGGCTTGCCGGTCTCGTCGAGCGCGATCATGGTGAAACGCCCGCGGGTGGCGAGCTGCGACTCGCCCGAGAGCAGATCTTCCTTGTGCATTTCGACTTCGACCTGCATCGAGGTGCGGCCGGTATCGACCACGCGTGCGATCAGCTCGACCAGCGCGCCCTTGGGCACCGCGGTGTGGAAGTCGATCTGTTCCGAGCGCGCGGTGACCACGGTGCGCCGCGCATAGCGCGAGGCGGCGATGAACGCGGCCTTGTCCATCCACGCCAGCGCCTGGCCGCCGAACAGCGTGCCCAGGTGGTTGGTGTGGTCGGGGAAGACGATTTCGGTCATGCGGGCTTCGGTCATGGCGGCGGAGTCGGCAGCGGGGGAGGCGATGAATTCGAACATTCCAGAGCGCAAGGTAACGGCGTCTCCCACGCTGGCGGCGAGCGAAGCAAGCGCAGGGCCGAGAGGTTGGGGAGAGGGACGGGGGCGACCACGACGCCGGGCGGAGGCGCGCCCTCACCCCAGCCCCTCTCCCGTCGGCGGGAGAGGGGCTTTCGTGGATCAGAACGCTTCGTCGAACGCGACTTCGCCCTGCACGCCGACCTGGTAGGCCGAGACCCGGCGCTCGAAGAAGTTGGTCACTTCCTGCACGTCCTGCAGATCCATGAAGGCGAACGGATTGGTCGCGCCGAAGTGCTTGGGCAGGCCGAGCTGGACCATGCGCTGGTCGGCGCAGTACTGCAGGTACTGGCGCATGTCCTTCAGCGACAGGCCGACCACGCCGCCGGACAACACGTCCTGGGCGAACAGGTACTCGCACTCCACCGCTTCTTCGAACATCTTCACCACCTGCGCGCGCAGGTCGGCGTCGAACAGGTCGGGCTCTTCCTCGCGCGCGGTGCGGATGACCTCGAACGCGAACGCCATGTGGCAGCTCTCGTCGCGAAACACCCAGTTGGTGCCGGAGGCCAGGCCGTTGAGCAGGCCGCGCGAACGCAGGTAGTAGACGTAGGCGAAGGCGGCGAAGAAGAACAGACCTTCGATGCAGCCGGCGAAGCAGATCAGGTTGAGCAGGAACTGGCGGCGCTGTTCGCGGGTCTCGATGCGCTTGAGGCCCTGGATCGAGTCGATCCAGCGGAAGCAGAACTCGGCCTTGGCCCGGATCGAGGGAATGTTCTCTACCGCGGCGAAGGCCTTGGCGCGCTCGTTGGGATCGGGCAGGTAGGTGTCGAGCAGGGTCAGGTAGAACTGCACGTGCAGCGCTTCCTCGTACAGCTGTCGCGACAGGTACATGCGCGCTTCCGGCGCGTTGATGTGCTGGTACAGGTTCAGCACCAGGTTGTTAGCGACGATGCTGTCGCCGGTGGCGAAGAACGCGACCAGGCGCTCGACCAGATGGCGTTCGGCCGGGCCGAACTTGTGCTTGAGGTCGTTGACGTCCTGGGAGAAATCGACCTCCTCGACGGTCCAGGTGTTGCGGATCGCGTCGCGGTACATCTCGTAGAACTGCGCGTAGCGCATCGGGCGCAGGGTGAGATCGAAGCCGGGGTCGAGCAGGCGGGGCGGAGCGATGGACATCGTGGTTCCTTGATGCAGCCCTGTAGGAGCGGCGCGAGCCGCGACCGCGGGGTCGCAAGCTCGCGCCGTATGCGCGATGTCGCGGTCGCGACTCGCGTCGCTCCTACAGGAACAGGGTGGTCGTTACTGGCAGGCTTCGCAGGCTTCCGGGTTTTCCAGCGAGCAGGCGATCGCTTCGCTGGGCGTGTACTCCGGCTTCGGCGCGGTCGCGGCCGCCGGGGCGCTGACCGTGGTCTTGGCGATCTTGGTCGCCGGGCGCGAGCGCAGGTAGTAGGTGGTCTTCAGGCCCTTCTTCCAGGCGTACATGTACATCGAGCTGAGCTGGCCGATGTTGGGGCTCTCGATGAACAGGTTGAGCGACTGGCTCTGGTCGATGAACGCGCCGCGGTCGGCGGCCATGTCGATCAGCGAGCGCATCGGCAGCTCCCAGGCGGTGCGGTAGACCTGGCGCAGCGATTCGGGAATCTCGTTCACCGACTGGATCGAGCCTTCGGCCATCTTGATCCGGTCGCGCATGTCGGCGGTCCACAGGCCCAGGCGCTTGAGCTCCTCGACCAGGTACTTGTTGACCACCAGGAAGTCGCCGGACAGAGTCTCGCGCTTGAACAGGTTCGATACCTGCGGTTCGATGCATTCGTAGCAGCCGGCGATCGAGGCGATGGTCGCGGTCGGGGCGATCGCCACCAGCAGCGAGTTGCGCAGGCCGTGCTGCTTGATCCGCGCGCGCAGCTCGGTCCAGCGTTCCGGCTGCGAGGGCTCCACGCCCCAGGCCTCGAACTGCAGTTCGCCGGCGCTGGCGCGGGTGTCGTCGAAGCTGGGGTGCTTGCCGTGCTCGATCGCCAGTTCGTTCGACGCCGCCAGGGCGTGGAAGTAGATGGCTTCGGCGATCTCGCGGCCGAGCTTGCGCGCCGGTTCGGAGTCGAACGGCAGGCGCAGCTTGAAGAACACGTCCTGCAGGCCCATCGCGCCGAGGCCGACCGGGCGCCACTTGAGGTTGGCGCGGCGAGCGGTCTCGATCGGGTAGAAGTTCAGGTCGATCACCCGGTCGAGCTGGCGCACGGCCAGGCGCACGGTCTCGGCCAGCTTGTCGAAGTCGAATGCGCCCTTGCCGTCCTCGAAAATCTCGACGTGGTGGGAGAGATTGATCGAGCCCAGGTTGCACACCGCGGTTTCGTCCTGCGAGGTCACCTCGAGGATCTCGGTGCACAGGTTGGACAGGTGGACCACGTTGCCGTCGCACAGGGTCTGGTTGCAGGCGCGGTTGGACTTGTCCTTGAAGTTCATCCAGCCGTTGCCGGTCTGCGCCAGGGTGCGCATCATCCGGCCGTAGAGGTCGCGCGCCTTGACCTTCTTGGTCGCCAGGCCGGCGGCTTCGGCGGCGTGGTAGGCGCGCTCGAACGCCTCGCCCCACAGGTCGGTCAGTTGCGGCACCTTGGCCGGGTCGAACAGCGACCACTCGCCATCGGCCTCGACCCGGCGCATGAATTCGTCCGGAATCCAGTTGGCCAGGTTGAGGTTGTGGGTGCGGCGCGCTTCGTCGCCGGTGTTGTCGCGCAGCTCCAGGAACTCTTCGACGTCGGCGTGCCACGGTTCCAGGTAGACGCAGGCCGCGCCCTTGCGCTTGCCGCCCTGGTTGACCGCGGCGACCGAGGCGTCGAGGGTCTTGAGCCACGGCACGATGCCGTTGGACAGGCCGTTGGTGGAGCGGATCAGCGAGCCGCGCGAGCGGATGCGGGTGTAGCTCAGGCCGATGCCGCCGCTGAACTTGCTCAGCTTGGCCACGTCCATGTAGCGCTTGTAGATCGCTTCCAGCGAATCGTCCGGCGAATCCAGCAGGAAGCAGCTCGACAACTGCTCGTGGGTGGTGCCGGCGTTGAACAGGGTCGGCGAGGACGGGATGTAGTCGAGCTGGGCCATGCGCCGGTACAGCGCCAGCGCGTCGCCGACGTCTTCGCTCAGCGCGCAGGCGATGCGCAGGAAGAACTGCTGCGGGGTTTCGATCACGGTGCGCGCGGTCGGGTGGCGCAGCAGGTAGCGGTCGTACAGGGTGCGCAGGCCGAAGTAGTCGAACTTGGCGTCCAGGCTGCGGTCGATCGCGTCGTTGAGCTTGCGCGCGTTGGCCTGGACGAATTCGAGCAGGCGCTGGTTGATCAGGCCCAGCTCATGGCCGCGCTGGATCGACTGCGAGAAGGCGTGGATCTCGATCCCGGCGACTTCCTTTTCGATCACCCCCGCCAGCAGGCGCGCGGCGAGGCGGCCGTATTCGGGCTCCTCGGCGGTCAGCAGGGCGGCGGTGCGGATCGACAGTTCGTCGAGTTCGCGCGTGGTCGCGCCGTCGTACAGGCCGGAGATGGTGCGGGTGGCCACGCGCATCGGATCCACCGAGTACAGGCCCTCGCCGCAACGGGTCACCGCGCGCACGATCTTGTTCAGATCGACCGGTTCGCGGCGGCCGCTGCGCTTGGTCACGCTCATGGTGAGGTTGGCCGCGGGCGGGGTCAGGGCGAAGCCGGGCGCGGCGGACGCGTCCTGGCGGGGCGAAGCGGCGCCGGCGGGGGCGGCGGCGACGGAAGGATCGGTGGCGAGCGTGGTCATGGGCGTTACTCCGGGGCAAGGGCGCACGGGTCGCCGGACCTTCCCGCGAAGGCGGCGTGCGGAGGACGCGGACGCGCCATCGCGACGGGCCGCGCGCGCGGCGTCGCCGATGGCACGGCCGTGCCCCCGCGGGCGCGGAAACTCCGGAGCGTGCTGGCAGGGTGTCGCACGCGCCGAGACGGGCGCGGTCCGTTCCGCGCGTGGCGCCGAAACGGACGGACGCGACGGCCGTGAGGCCCTCGCGTTGCGACACCGGCCGTCTTCCCCCGAAGACTCCTGGGCCGGTACCGCGCGGTGTGCAGGCGCGCGGCTGTCGGCAGGTCTTCGGGCTCGGGACTTCAGAGCGAGAAAGAGCGCAGAGACATGAGAGTGAGAGCGGGGCGACCGCTCGTTCGCTGCTCAGGTCTCTGCGCTCTCGGCTCGTTCCTCCTACTAGGGCCGCTTCCCAGGCGCTCCGCCCAGTGCCATGACCCGTTCGTTTCCCATACCGCTGCGGGGCAGCGCCGGCTTCGGGCGGCGTCCAACGCCATGCCCCTACCGGCTTCCCTTTTCAGCCGATCTCGCGACCGGCACCGACGGGCACAACATAGTGTGGTTCGGTCGATCCGTCAACGCGATATCTGGTGAGGAGGCGATGTGCAGGGAGCGTCAAGCCCCTTAATCGCCAAGCCCGGCATGGTGTAACGTGCGCGGCATAAGGACCGGGAAAACGTGATGGAATCACTACTCGTGTTGCTGGCGCTGGCGGTGCTGCTGGTGCCGGTCCTGCTGGTGGTCGCCCTGGTCCAGATCGCCGGGCTGAAGTCGCGCGTGGCCGAGCTGGAGCGCGCGCTGACCGGCCTGCGCAGCGAGGCCGAAGCGCGCGCGCCGACCCTGGCCGAGCGCATGGCGCGCGAAGCGCCGCCACGGCCGGCGCCCCCGGCGCCGGCCGCTGCCCAGGCCGGTCCGGTGCCCGCCGCCCCCGAGCCGCCGCCGTTGCCGTCCGCGCCGCCGGCCGCCGCGCGCGCCGCGCCGGCGGTCGCGCCGCCCACGTTGCCGCCGCGCCCGGCCTCGCCGCGAGCGCCGGCCGCGCCGCCGCCGCCGGATGTGTTCACCCTTGGCCTGCGCTGGTTGCGGCGCTGGTTCAGCGAGGGCAACGTGCCGGTCAAGGTCGGCGTGCTGGTGCTGTTCGCCGGCGTCGCGGCTTTGCTCAAGTACGCCAGCGATCAAGGCTGGATGCGCCTGCCGATGGAGTTGCGCCTGAGCGGCGTGGCCCTGGCGGCGATGGCCGGGCTGGTGTTCGGCTGGCGCCAGCGCGAGCGCAAGCGCGCGTTCGCGTTGAGCCTGCAGGGCGGTGCGATCGGCGTGCTGCTGCTGGTGGTGTTCGCGGCGTTCAAGCTTTACGGCATGATCCCGGCCGGCGCCGCGTTCGGCCTCAGCGTGGCCCTGGTCGCCGGCGCCGGCGTGCTGGCGGTGCGGCAGAACGCGCTCGCGCTGGCGGTGCTGGCGATACTGGCCGGTTTCCTCGCGCCGATCTGGCTGTCGACCGGCTCGGGCAACCATGTCGCCCTGTTCGGCTACTACGCCGTCCTCAACGCCGGCATCTTCGCCATCGCCTGGTGGCGGCCGTGGCGCGCGCTGAACCTGCTCGGCTTCGCTTTCACCTGGGGCATCGGCACCTTGTGGGGCGTGCTGCGCTACCGGCCCGAGCATTTCGCCAGCAGCGAACCCTTCCTGTTGCTGTTCTTCGCCTTCTACCTGCTGATCCCGGTGCTGTACGCGCGCCGCCGCGCCGCCGGCCGACGCGATCTGATCGACGGCTGCCTGGTGTTCGGCACGCCGTTGATCGCGTTCTCGCTGCAGGCCGGCTTGCTCGAAGGCGAGCGCATGCCGCTGGCGTTCTGCGCCCTGGGCCTGGGCGCGCTGTACGCGCTGCTGGCCGTTGGCCTGCGTCGCGACCCGCGCTTCCTCGGCCTGGCCACGCCCTATGCCTTGCTTGCGGTCGGCTTCGCGACCCTGGCCATCCCGCTGGCGTTGGCCGCCGAGGCCACCGCCTGCGTGTTCGCGCTGGAAGGCGCGGCCCTGGTCTGGCTGGGGCTGCGCCAGCGGCGCCCGCTGCCGCAACTGACCGGCGCCGGCCTGCAACTGGCCGCCGCGTTCGCATTCGCGATCGGCGCCAGCGATGCGGTCTGGGACGCGCAGCGGCCGTTGCTCAACCCCAGCTTCGCCGGCGCCTTGCTGATCGCCGGCGCCGGTTTCGCCAGCGCCTGGAGCCATCGCCGCAGCGCCGCGCCGCGGCTGGCGCTGCCGTACTACGTCTGGGGACTGGCCTGGTGGCTGGGCGCGGTCGGCAGCGAGATCGCCGAATTTGTCGCAGCGCGCGAACGCGTCGACGCCGTACTGATGCTGGTCGCCGCGACCGGCCTGGCCGCGGCCGAGGTGTTCCGTCGCCACGATTGGCGCGCGCTGTCGGCGACCGCGACCCTGGCCCTGCTCGCGGCCGTGCCGCTGCTGTTCGCCCAGGTCGAAGCGCACGGGCAGCCGTTCGCCGCTCTGGGGTGGCTGGCCTGGACGGTGTACGCGCTGTGCGGCGCGCGCAGCCTGGCCGCGCTGCGCGAGCGTGCCGGGCCCGAGCTCGGTTTCGCGCACAGCGGTTGGCTGTGGGCCTGGGTCTTGGCGATCGGCATCGGCCTGCATCGCTGGCTGCGTCCGGACGGCCGCGCCGTGCCGCTCGACGAGATCTATGGCAGCGGCTGGACCGCGGCCGCGGTGCTGCTGCCGATGTTGTTGAGCGCGGCCTTGTTGCTGTGGCGCCCACGCGTCGTCGGCTGGCCGGTGGCGGCGCAATTGCCGCGTTGGCGTGCGCCGGCGCTGGCCTCGTTCCTGTTGGCGGCGTGGGCCGCGATCGCAGCGTACGCCTTCGACCCGGCGTCGTCTTCGCCGCTGCCGTGGCTGCCGCTGTTGAATCCGCTGGGTCTGCTGCAGTGGGCGGCGCTGGCGATCGCCGGCGCGTGGCTGGCGTCGCCGTGGGTCGATGCCGGGCTGCAGCGGCGCCGCGTACCGCTGCTGGTGGCGGCCGGTTTCGGCCTGATCACCCTGGAAGTGCTGCGCAGCGCGCATGCCTGGGGCGGAACCCCCTGGGGGCCGTCGATGTTCGACACCAGCCTGGTGCAGACCAGCCTGACCGTGGTCTGGAGCGTGCTCGGCGTGGCCGGCTGGATCGCCGGCTCGCGTCGCGGCCAACGCGGCCTGTGGCTGGCCGGCGCGGTGCTGATGGCGGTGGTGCTGGCCAAGCTGGTGCTGGTCGATCGCGGTCATCTCGGCAATCTGCTCGGCATCGCCTCGTTCATCGCCTACGGCCTGCTGTGCACCGTGGTCGGCTATTTCGCTCCGGCGCCGCCGTCCGCTTCGGCGCCGACGCCGCGTTCTTCGTCCTCGACCGCTTCCTCATCCGACTCCGCGGAGACCGGCGTTTGAATCTTCTGTCCGCTTCGTTCCGCCGCGCGCCGCGCGCGCTGGCCTGGCTGTGCCTGCTGCCGGTCGCGCTCGCCTCCGCCGCGCCGCGCGAGGATTACGCCCGGCAATGGCCCTTGCAGCTCAGCCGCGACGACGGCGGCGCCTACCGGGTCGTGCTCGACGAATCGGTGTACCGGCAGGCGCGCGATGCGCGGTTGCGCGATCTCGACGTGCTCGACGGCGCCGGCAAGCCGGTGCCGGCGGCGGTGTTCGCGCCCGAACAGCCTTTGGCGCGCGCGCCGCAGCGCGCCGGCCTGCCCTGGTTCGCCTTGCCGGCGGCGCCCGCGGACGGCGCCGGTGCGGGCTGGGAATTGGTCAGCGAAGTCGAAAGCGACGGTCGCTTGCGCCGGGTCGAGGCGCGCAGCACCGGCGGCGCCGCGCGCCCGCCGCAGACGGCGTTGCTGATCGATGCCAGCCGGGTGCGTTCGCCGATCCTGGCGCTGGAACTGGAATGGACGCCCGGCGCGGCACTGGAGGCGGCGTACCGGGTCGAGGCCAGCGACGATCTCGACCAATGGCGCGCCGTGTCCAGCAGCGGGCGCCTGATCGATCTGCAGCGCGGCGGCCAGCGCCTGGTGCAACGGCGCATCGTGTTCGATCCGATCGGCGAACAGGCGCGCTATCTGCGCCTGACGCCGCAGGACCCGAACGCGGCGGTGCCGATCAGCGCGGTCGTGGCCGAACTGGCCGCCGATGCGGCGACCACGCCTTTGCAATGGCGCGAGTTGAAGGGACGCCGGATCGAGCAGAGCGAAGGCCGGGTCGAGTTCGAATTCGAACTCGACGGACGCTTCCCGATCCAGCAGGCCGACGTGGCCCTGCCGGGCAATCATGCGCTGGAGTGGCGTTTGAGCAGCCGCGACGAGGCCGAAGGGCATTGGGTCGCGCGCGCCGGCCCGTGGATGGCGTACCGGGTCGACGGCGAGGGCGTGGACGATCGCTCCGCCGCGCGCCAATTGGCGGCGACAGTGCGCGACCGCTACTGGCGGCTGCGCGCCAACGGCGCGGTGCCGGGCGAACCGGTGCTGCGCCTGGGCTATCGGCCGGAGGTCGCGGTGTTCCTGGCCCAAGGTGCGCCGCCCTACGCCCTGGTCGCCGGCAGCGCGCGCACGACGCGCGCCGACTCGCCGTTGGCGGAATTGATCGAGACCTTGCGCCAGCGCCGCGGCAGCGACTGGCAGCCGGCCGAGGCGAGCCTGGGCGCGGCGGCGCCGTTGGCGGGCGACGCGGCCCTGGTACCCCCGGCGCCGAAGCGGGATTGGCGTTCGTGGACGTTGTGGGCGGTGCTGGTGGCGGGCGCGCTGATCGTCGCCGGTTTCGCCTTCAGCCTGCTGCGCACGAATCCGCCGCCGGCGGCGTAACCCTGCCGCGTCGCTCCCAGCAGGAAGCGGTGTCCCGCAGGGATTTCCTGTGGGCGCACGCCGCGACCCGGGACGCGCAGAAATCTCGGCGCCGGCGTCATCGATCGAAGCCCGCAACCGTCGCGGGGTAGGAGCGGAGCAAGCCGCGACCGCCATCCTTCACTCTCGCCGCGCTTTGTCCTGGGCCCTGTAGGAGCGGCGTAAGCCGCGACCGCCACCCTTCACTCTCGCCGCGTCTTTGTCCTGGGCCCCCTGTAGGAGCGGCGTAAGCCGCGACCGCGTCCTTTCGCCTCGCGGCGTCTGTCGTTCGAAGGCCTGTGAAGCTTCAAAGCTCAAAGCTCAAAGCTTCGAAGCCAAGCTTCCGTCCGCAAGCGGCCGGGTCACTTTCTTAGTCCAAGGCGACAACGTTCTACTGGATTTCCTTCGGTCAAAAGTAACCAAAGAAAACGCCATGGCTGTTTTCGGATCAAAAGCCACTATGGGACGAGGTTTTCGCCGGGCTGCTCCGCACAGGCCCGCCCTGGTCTGGCTGCGCACGGCCCGCCTCCCTGCGGGCCGCCCTTCGGGGCTTCAGGGCGTTCTCGCGAGATCGCTGCGGCGCCAAGCTGTTCACGGCAACGGCAACTACCGGCGTTGATTGCTAAGCACCGTGTCCGACCATCGTGCAGACCATCCGATGGCTTTGTAGTGACCATCCCCGAATCCCCGAATCCCCGAATCCCCGAATCCGAATCCGAATCCGAATCCCGAACCCCGAACCCCGAATCCCGAATCCCGAATCCCGAATCCCGAACCCCGAATCCCGAACCCCGAATCCCGAATCCCGAATCCCGAATCCCGAATCCCGAATCCCGAATCCCGAATCCCGAATCCCGAATCCCGAATCCCGAATCCCGAATCCCGAACCCCGAACCCCGAATCCCGAATCCCGAACCCCGAATCCCGAATCCCGAATCCCGAATCCCGAATCCCGAATCCCGAATCCCCAATCCCCAATCCCCAATCCCCACCATTCAGCCCCAACGGTTCCTTTCGGCCTCCCGCGCCGCGACAATAGTCGTTCCCGGCGCCGGCTGCGCCGGTCGCGTCCCCCGTCCGCATTCCCCGCATCGCCTCAGGAGGCCCCGTGTCCATCGTCCGCATGACCGATCTCGATCTCGCCGGCAAGCGCGTGCTGATCCGCGAAGATCTCAACGTGCCCATCGACGATGGCCGGATCACTTCGGAACAGCGCATCCTCGCCGCCCTGCCGACCTTGAAGCTGGCGCTGGAGAAGGGCGCGGCGGTGATGGTCACCTCGCATCTGGGCCGTCCCCAGGAAGGCCAGTGGAGTGAGGCTGATTCGCTGGCGCCGGTGGCCAAGCGCCTGTCCGAGCTGCTTGGCATCGAGGTGCCGCTGGTCAAGGATTGGGTCGGCGGCGTCGAAGTGCAGCCGGGCCAACTGGTGTTGCTGGAGAACTGCCGCATGAACGTCGGCGAGGGCAAGGACGACGAGGCCCTGTCCAAGCAGTACGCCGCGCTGTGCGACGTGTTCGTGATGGACGCGTTCGGCACCGCGCACCGCGCCCAGGCGTCCACCCACGGTGCGATCCGCCACGCCAAGGTCGCCGCCGGCGGCCCGCTGCTGATGGCCGAACTCGACGCGCTGGCCAAGGCGCTGGACAACCCGGCGCGGCCGTTGCTGGCGATCGTCGCCGGTTCCAAGGTCTCGACCAAGCTGGAACTGCTGTCCTCGCTGGTGTCCAAGGTCGATCAGCTGATCGTCGGCGGCGGCATCGCCAACACCTTCATCGCCGCGATGGGGCACGGCGTCGGCAAGTCGCTGGTCGAAACCGACCTGATCGACACCGCCAAGCAGATCATGGCCGACGCCAAGGCGCGCGGCGCGGACATCCCGGTGCCGACCGACGTGGTGGTGGCGCCGGCCTTCGCCGCCGACGCCCCGGCCACGGTCAAGGCGGTCGACGCGGTCGCCGCCGACGACATGATCCTGGACATCGGCCCGGACACCGCCGCCCGCTACGCCGAGCTGATCCAGAACGCCGGCACCGTGGTCTGGAACGGCCCGGTCGGCGTGTTCGAATTCGACGCCTTCGGCAAGGGCACCGAAACCCTGGCGCGCGCCATCGCCGCGTCCAAGGCGTTCTCGATCGCCGGCGGCGGCGACACCCTGGCCGCGGTCGATAAGTACGACATCGCCGGCGACGTGTCCTACATCTCCACCGGCGGCGGCGCCTTCCTCGAATTCCTGGAAGGCAAGGAACTGCCGGCGGTGGCCGCGCTGAAGCAGCGCGCGGGTTGAGCGTGAGCGTCCGCCCCGCGCTGTTCTTCGATCTCGACGGCACGCTGATCGATTCCTCACTCGGCATCACCCGCTCCATCGCTTACGCGTTGGAGCGGCTGGAGCATCCGGTGCCCGACGAGGCGGCCTTGCGCGGTTGGATCGGGCCGGCGCTGCGCACCAGCTTCCTGCCCCTGCTCGGCGACGCGGCGCGCGTCGAGCAGGCGGTGGCGTTGTACCTGGAGCGTTACGGCCGCGAAGGCTGGACCGAGCACACCGTTTACGACGGCGTATCCGAGATGCTGGATGCGGCGCACGCGGCGGGCCATCGCCTGGCGGTGGTGACCGCCAAGAACGAGGACAATGCGCGCAAGATCCTCGCCCACCTGCCGTTCGGCGATCGTTTCGACGACGTCGTCGGCTCGACCGTCGACGGCCGCCTGACCCACAAGGTCGACCTGATCGGCGAGGCGCTGCGACGTCTGGAATTGCGCGCGCAGGACTGCCTGATGATCGGCGACCGGCGCATGGACATCGAGGGCGCGGCCGAGCACGGCATGGGCCACATCGGCGTGCTGTGGGGCTTCGGCAGCGAGGACGAACTGCGCGAGGCCGGCGCTCAGCGGCTGGCCCGTTCGCCGACGCAGTTGCCGGAACTGTTCGCCGCCTGACGGCATCGCTTCGCGGCGTCCGGCCCGCCATCGATCCGACGCTGCGCCTTTGCCGTTTTCTCGGGTGAAACAAGCGGCCCCGGTGGTCGCTCTGCAGCGTTCGCGATCGTGCCCGGTCGCCCTCGCGGCGTCCGGCGACGGCAGCGCGTCGTCGTGGTCTGTTCTGCGCGTTGCCTGGCGCGGCTTGCGCCGCTCCTGCGGGGCGCGCGGCAATCGCGATAGCAATCACGTTTGCGAAAAGTGATGACAATCGCTTAACGCCGGTTTTATGCCGGTGCGGCAGGGCTGGCCTATGGTGCGCGAGCGGCGAATTGGCGCCGCACCAAAGGGAGAGACTGCATGCGTCGTATCGGAATGTTCGCTGCCGTGTTCGCGGTGGCGCTGGCGGGTAGTGTGTCGTTCAATGCTCTGGCCTTCAGCTGGCAGGGCACCTGGTACTACTACGACGCCGAAGGCGCGCAGGTCGGCAAGTGGACCGCGGGCTGCGGCGCCGCCGACGGCCGTTGGGGCCAGGTCACCGAGAACAAGCGCTTCGTGCAGGGCTGCGCGGCCGAAAGCTGAGTTCCGCGCGCCGGATCCCATGCCGGCCGTCGCGACGGCCACGTCGCCGGAGGGCCCGTCGAAGCGGGCCTTTCGTAATGGATCGCCGCCGCATGGGCGGAGTCGTCTTACCGATCGTCGTCACGACAGGAGAGACCCACATGCGTCACTTCATCACCGCCGCGGCCGTGGCCGCGTTCGCCGGCGCGCTCGCGCTGGCCGGCAACGTCCTGGCCGCACCGCCGGGCCAGGGGTATTCGATCACGTACTTCGGCACTGACGGCGAAGTCGTCGGCGGCGCCACCGCGCACTGCAGCGGCGAATACTTGTCCTGGGGCGACCATACCGCGACCTACGACAAGCGCACCTGGTACTGCGATTGATCGATGGCGGACGGTGCGGCTGCGCCGCACCGTCTTCTTGCCGCGCGATGCGACGCCGTCGCGTCGTCCTTCCAGCGCGTCGTGCGGCGGTTTTCTCGTCCCGCTCGAGCGCCGTGCGGCGTCAGGATGCGCGATGCCCCGCGAGCGCAACTCCCTCGCGGCACGGCGCCGATCGGCGTTAGGCTGCGCGCATGAGATCGCGCCGCTATCTGCAACTGGACGTGTTCGCCGAACGGGTCGGCGCCGGCAATCCGCTCGCGGTGGTGCTGGATGCGGACGATCTGGACGACGCGCGGATGCAATCCTTCGCCGCCTGGACCCATCTGCCGGAAACCATCTTCCTGCTGCCGCCGTCTCCTGGCGCGGACTACCGCGTGCGCATCTTCACTCCGACGCAGGAACTGCCGTTCGCGGGCCATCCCAGCGTCGGCGCGGCCTGGGCCGCGCTCGACGCCGGCTGGGCGCCGGCTGCGGCCGGGCAATTGCTGCAGGACTGCGCGGCCGGTCGCTTGCCGGTGCGGGTCGAGCGCAGCGGCGCGCGCGTCCGCATCGCCGTGCGCGCGCCGCGCGCACGGCCTTGCGAGGTCGACGAGGTCCGGCCACGCGCGATCGAGCGGGCTTTCGCCGGCGCCGCACGCGGTACGCTGGACGTGCGGCTATGGGACAACGGACCGCGATGGTGGCTGCTGGAACTGGCGGACGAGGCCGCGGTGCGCGGTCTGCGTGCGGATGTCGCCGCGATCCGCGCCGCGACCGACGGCCATGCGCTGGGCGTGGCGGTGTTCGCGCGCGGCGGCGAGGGCGCCGATGCGGACTACGTGGTGCGCGCGTTCTGTCCCGGCGACGGCATCGACGAAGATCCGGTTACCGGCAGCGCCAACGCGGCGATCGCCGCGGCCTTGCTTGAGGCCGGACGCGTCGCGCCAGGCAGCGCTTACCGGGTCAGTCAGGGGCGCGAGCTGGGCCGCGACGGCCGTGTCGAGGTGGGCGTCGACGAGGACGGCGAGGTGTGGGTCGGCGGCGAAGTACAGGCGACGATTCGCGGTCGCCTGATCTGGTGAACGGCCTGGCGTACGGGCCGCGATCGCGTCCGGCCGATGTGGCGCGCGATGCGCGCATTGCCGGTCAAGCCGAATGCGTAGTCGATGTCTGAATGTCTAGACGATGCGTAAACAAATGCGAGTCTGCATCGCATCGCCCGGGTCCTGGCCGAATTTGCGTACGCACGCGCATGGAGCGCATTCGTGCACGTTTGGGTGGTCGTTGGTCCGCCGCTTCGGCGGCCGAAAGACCCCGGGCGGCCCGGCTCGCGGCAGCGACCTGCGGACTGTCCTGCCGGTCGGGGGATTTGCGTTTCTGCCCGGGAAAATGAACGAAAATCACCTTCGCTCACCAAGCGCGCCGGCTGTCAGAAAGTGGCGTGCTTCTATCTAAAAAGAGACTTTGATCACATTTTATTTGCGATGAACGGGAGCAGGCTAAATCGCGATGCACACTTAAAAGCACCTCGAAAGTGTGTTGTCGGCGCCTGGCCCGAAGTCGTGCCCCCAGCGAGCGCGGCCTGGCTGACCATCTCAGGCACGAGGCGGCCGCGCGCCGCTACAGGAGGACGTGATGGACTCTCAGACCCTGCTCAAGGCCCTTTCTTATAGCCTGCTCGCCGCGTGCATCGCCGCGGCGACGGTCTCGACCACCGGGTGTTCCGGTTCGGGGGGCGTCAAATCCAACTTCAACCCCGGTGCGGGCGGCGGCGATGGTTCGGGCGGCGGCGGCTCCGGTGGCGGCGGTTCGGGCGGCGGCGGCTCCGGTGGCGGTGGTTCGGGCGGCGGCGGCTCCGGCGGCGGCGGTTCGGGCGGCGGCGGCTCGGGAGGCGGCGGTTCCGGCGGCGGTGGCGGCGGCGGTGGCGGTACTCCGGGCAATCCGGGCACCGGTACCTCGGCCCCCGGCAATCCGATTGGTTCGGTCGCGACGACCGGCGGCAACCTGCTCAACTCCGTCGGCGGCGCCATCAGCGGGCTCAGCGGGCAGATTCCGAACCAGGTGATCCTCGGCGGCAGTACGCCGACGTCCAATAGTCTGGCCAAGGTCGTCGACGATGTCGGCAAGACGGTCAGCAGCCTCGGCACCGCGACCAGCAGCGGCCTCGGCCAGACCGGCAATATCGCCAATCCGGTCGGCACCACGGCGGCCGGTCTGGATACGGTGGTGATCAATGCCGGCACCGCGGTCGACGACCTCGGCAAGACCGTAGCCACGGTCGGCGCCTTCCAAGGCTCGCCGATCCAGCCCTTGACCAGCGCGGCCGGCAGTTTGGTATCGACGGCGGGCGGCACGATCAAGACCGCGGGCGCGCAGGTCGGCGGCGTACTCGAAGGCTCGACCGGCCAGGCCCTGACCGGCGCGGTCAGCGGCATCCTCAATCCGGTCGCCGGCATCGGCCAAGCCAACGGCGGCACGGCCGGCGGCAACGGCGGCGGCAACCTGGTGGCCAATGTCTCGCGCAGCGTCGGCGGCGTGACCTCGGGCGTAGCCGCCGCCGGCGGCACTCTGGGCGGCCAGATCGCCGGGGCGCCGGTACCCGGCGGCGCGGCCGGCCTGGTCGGCGGTGCGGTGCAGGGCGTCAGCGGCAATCTCGGCACGGTCGGCGCCGGCATCACCGCCGGCATGGGCAATGCCGGCAGCATCGCCAATCCGGCCGGCATCACCGTAGGCTCGACGGCCGGCGGCGTCGCCGGGCTCGGCGGCACGGTCGGCAATCTCGGTGCGGCGGTCGCCAGCGCCGGCGCCTCCACGCCGTTGGCGCCGGCGACCAGCGCGCTCGGCGGCGCGGTGTCCAGCGCCGGCAGTGTCGTGACCACGGTCGGCGGTACTGCCGCGGCGGCGACCAACGGCGGCGTGCTGCAGCCGGTGACCCAGGCCTTGAATACCGTGGTCAACGGTGCGGCGGCGGCGACCCCGCTCAACAACCAGAACGGCGGCCTGCTCGGCGGCGCGGTCAGCGGCACCGACGGCAAGGGCGGCTTGCTCGGTACCGGTCTGTTGGGCAAGAAGAAGTAAGCGAACGAGCAGGGGAGCGTGTGCGCGGGAACGGACGTCACGTCCGTTCCCGCGTCGCGACGCCGGCGTCACGCCGGTTTGGCAACGATGCGATGCAGTCGTCGGTGGCATCGCGACGGCGCCGCACGGGACGAGGACGCGGCGTCGCGCACGAGCGAGACGCGAGCGGGACGGCGCAGCCGCCCGCCCGGCGTACAACACAGGGGTCGTGCATGCGGACGAGTGCGTGGGAGCGGCATTGCTTACTCGCGTTGGCGCTGGCGGCAGGCGGCGCCGCCCCGGCGTTTTCCCAGACCCGATTGCCGACCGGCAACCCATTGCAAACCCTTCCCCAGGCGCCCGCGCCGCGCACCGAACCGACGGTGCGCACGACGGTAGCGCCGCAGCAGAATCCGGAAATGGCGGCCTTGCTGGCCTTGCAGCTCACGCCGAGCCGGTTCGACGTGTCCGGGGTCAAGTCGGTGCCGGCCGAACAGATCAGCGCCTTGTTCAGTCCGCTCGCCGGCAAGACCATCACCGTCGCCGAACTGCTGACCGCGGCGCAGTCGTGCAGCGAGTTGTACCGCAAGCAGGGCTATGCGCTGTCTTTCTGCTATGTCCCGACCCAGGACTTCGCCGACGGCGTGGTGCGGGTGATCGCGGTCGAGGGCTATGTCGCGCAACTGCGCCTGAGCGGCAAGCCGGGCAAGCTGGAGCGCAAGATCCGCGCGATCGCGCAGCACATCCTCGACGATCGTCCGCTGCGCCAGGCCACCTTCGAACGTTATTCGCAGATTCTCGGCTTCCTGCCCGGCGCGACGCTGGGCATCAACGTGCCGGCGCCGACCACCACCGACGGTGCGACCACGCTCGAACTGGATGTCGCCGCCAAGCGCTACGACGCGAGTTGGGCGTTGGAGTTCAATCATCCCGGCACCCAGGGGCTGATCAGCCTCAGCCTCAATGCGCTGACGCCGCTGGCCGAGCAATGGACGCTGTCGGCGCTGTACCCGGACGGACGCGGCGACGAGCGCTTCTACGGCGCCGGCTATTCGCAATTGTTCGGCAGCGACGGCTGGACCGGCCGCGCCGACGCCTCCCGCTATCGCGGCGAACCGGCCACGCGCAGCCCGCTGCCGGACGTCCTCGACCATCGGGTCGAACAGGACCGCCTTGCGTTGAGCGCGCGTTATCCGATCCTGCTGCGCACCGAGCGTTCGTTGTTCGTCGGCGCCGGCCTGTACGGCGCCAATCAGTCCGACATCTACCGCAACCTCGACAACGGCGTATGGCTGGACCAGCGATCGCGCACCCGGGTGGCGCAGGTCTCGCTGGACTACGCCCAGGCCAAGAAGGATCGCGCCAGCCAAGTCAGCCTGGCGATCGGCCGCGGCTTCGACGCTTGGGGGGCGCAATCGGCGACGCTGACCAACCTGCCCGGCGTGCAACTGCCGGCGCCCAGCGACGTGGCCTTCACCCGCTACAGCCTGGGCCTGGCGCACAGCCGCAGCTGGCAGGAGCAGCGCTATCTGGCGGTGCTGCGCGCGACCGGGCAGTACAGCCGCGACCGGCTGCCCTCTTCGGAGCAGATCAGTTTCGGCGCGTCGCGCTTCGCACTGGCCTACGATCCCGGCGAGGCGGTCGGCGACAAGGGCTGGGGCGCATCGCTGGAGCTGAGCCGTAATTTCCGTCCGCAGGCGCGCTGGATGAAGTCGGTGGTGCCGTATCTGGTCGTGCAGCACGCGCGGGTGTCGTTGAACACCGGCCGGCCGCCGATCGACGACCTGGGCTCGGTCGGCCTGGGCGTGCGGTTGTCGGACAACCGCCATTACAACGTCGATTTCGCCTACGCCAAGCCGACCGCGGACCTGCCGCTGGAAACCGACGATCGCAAGGCGCGCTGGAACCTGACTTTCTCGTACCGGCTGCAGTAAGGCATCGCAGGGGGCGTGCTGCTCGGCCCCTGCGTCCGTTTGCCTTGCCTGTACCGCTTTCGGCGTTCAGCGGTGGTCGAACAAGTGCTGCAACACCGCGTCGCCGTAGCGTTCGAGCTTGCTCGCGCCGATGCCGGGAATGCGGCCGAGTTCGTCCAGGTCTTCCGGTGAGTGCTCGGCGATCGCGCGCAGGGTGGCGTCGTGGAAGATCACGTAGGCCGGTACGTTCTGCTCGCGCGCGGTACTGGAACGCCATTCGCGCAGTGCGTTGAAGCGCACCATCGCGTCCTCGTCCAGCTCCATCGCCGCCGCCGCTGCGGCGCCGCCGCCGTTGCGCGAACGGCGCGCGCCGCCGCTGGGTTTCGCGGTTTCGGCGCGGAAGCGCAGGCTGCGCTCGCCGCGCAGCACCGGCGCGCTGGCCGCGGTCAGGCGCAGCGCGCCGTGGCGTTCGATATCGGCTTCCAGCAGGCCGGCGGCGACCAGTTGCCGGAACACGCTGCTCCACTGGCGCGCGTCGAGGTCGCGGCCGATGCCGTAGGTGCTGAGCGACTCGTGGCCGAAGCGCGAGACCTTTTCGCTCTCGACCCCGCGCAGCACGTCGATGACGTGGCCGGCGCCGAAGCGCTGGCCGGTGCGGTAGACGCAGGACAGGGCCTTGCGCGCGGCCTCGGTGCCGTCCCAGCTGCGCGGCGGGTCCAGGCAGTTGTCGCAATTGCCGCAGGCGCCGGCATGCGCTTCGCCGAACCAGCCCAGCAGCGATTGGCGTCGGCATTCGGTGGATTCGCAATAGCCCAGCAGCGAATCGAGCTTGCGCAGCTCCAGGCGCTTGCGCTCCTCGCCGGCCTCGCCCTGCTGGATCAGCTGGCGCAGATTGACCACGTCGCCCAGGCCATAGCACAGCCAGGCCTCGGCCGGCTCTCCGTCGCGGCCGGCGCGGCCGGTTTCCTGGTAATAGCCTTCGATCGACTTGGGCAGGTCGACGTGGGCGACGAAACGCACGTCGGGTTTGTCGATGCCCATGCCGAAGGCGATGGTCGCGACCATGACCACGCCGTCCTCCTGCAGGAAGCGGCGCTGGTTGGCCGCGCGCAGGGACGCGTCCATGCCGGCGTGGTAGGGCAGGGCACGGATGCCGGCGGCGACCAGTTGCTCGGCCACCGTCTCGACCCGGCGCCGCGAGAAGGCATAGACGATGCCGCTTTCGCCGCGGTGGCCGGACAGGAAATCCAGCAGCTGGCGGTTGCCGTTGTCCTTGTGCACCACCCGGTAGCGCAGGTTGGGGCGGTCGAAGGAGCTGACGAAGCGGCGCGCGTCCTCCAGGTTGAGGCGCTCGGCGATCTCGCGCTGGGTCGGCGCGTCGGCGGTCGCGGTCAGGGCGATGCGCGGGATCTGCGGCCAGCGCTCGTGGAGAATGGTGAGTTCGCGGTACTCGGGGCGGAAGTCGTGGCCCCATTGCGAGACGCAGTGGGCCTCGTCGATCGCGAACAGGGCGATGGGCGCGCGGTCGATCAGGTTGAGGCAGCGCGCGCCGAGCAGGCGCTCGGGCGCGACGTAGAGCAGGTCGAGCTCGCCCGCCAGCAACTGCCGTTCGACCTCGGCCGCGGCGGCCGCGTCCAGGGTCGAGTTGAGGTAGGCCGCGCGCACGCCCAGTTGGCGCAGCGCTTCGACCTGGTCCTGCATCAGCGCGATCAGCGGCGAGACCACCAGGCCGCAGCCGTCGCGCAGCAGCGCGGGGAGCTGATAGCACAACGACTTGCCGCCGCCGGTGGGCATCAGCACCAGGGCGTCGCCGCCGTCGGTCACGTGCTGGACGATCTGCGCCTGCTCGCCGCGGAACGCGGTATGGCCGAAGACGCGGTGGAGCAGTTCGAGTGCGGAGGACATGCCGGCTAGTTTAACGGCTGGCCCGGCGGCGCCGTTCGGAGCAGGGGCCCGGGCGGGGGCGGAATGCGGCGTGGTTGGGCGTGGGTAAAGGATTCAGGCCGTGGCGGGCGGAGCGGCGGCGCAGCGCCGATGGCCTATGGACTGGCGGCGTTCGCGGCCGCCTGTGCCGAGGCCGAGGCCGCGGGCGCCCGAGGGATGGGGACTGGGCGGGGTCATGGCGCCGTTCGGATATTGGCCCTGGCGGCGACGGGTATGATGCGCAGACAGGCGTTTCGCCGCGCCTGCCCGCCGCCTCCGCGCTTCAGGCGCCGGCGGCCGCGATCGCGGCCGCCGGCGGCAGGGTGAGCCATGCCGGCACCGGGGCGAAGCGGATTACTGCAGCAGCGAGCGCAGCATCCAGGCGTACTTCTCGTGGGTCTGCAGGCGCTGGGTCAGCAGGTCCTCGGTCGGGGCGTCGTCGACGTCGTCGGCCTGGTCGAGTACCTTGCGCGCGGTGCGGCACACGGCCTCGTTGCCGATCACCAACTGGCGGACCATCTCGCGCCAGTCGGCGGCGTCGGTCAGTCCCGGTTCTTCCGGAATCGAGCTCAGGCGCACGAATTCGGCATAGGAGCCCGGCGCGTTGAAGCCCAGGGCGCGGATGCGCTCGGCGATCTCGTCCAGCGCGGTCCACTGCTCGGTGTACTGGGTTTCGAACATGACGTGCAGGGTGTTGAACATCGGCCCGGTCACGTTCCAGTGGAAGTTGTGGGTCTTCAGGTAAAGCGTGTAGCTGTCGGCCAGGAACCGCGACAGGCCCTCGGCGATGGTCTTGCGATCGGCCGCGGAAATCCCGATATCGATCGAGGGCGCGCGATCGCCCGGGGCCGGCGACGCGGCGGGGCCGGCGGGCTTGGCTTTGCCGGATTTGTTCTTGTCGGACTGGTTGGACTTGGCCATGCGGGACTCCTGTTCCGATGCGGATGGGGTGGACGTTCGCCGGATATGGTGCCGGGCGTTAGCGGCGACAATAGGCGCTGTCGCCGCGGATGTGAAATGGTTTGTTTCTGGCGCTGCGATGCAGACGATCTATCGATGAATACCGAGTCTTCCAAACAGTCTAGCCACGCCGATGCGAGCGCTGCGTTACGGCAAGCGCGGCGCGCGATCGACGGGGCCCTGAGCCGCGATCGCGGGCGTCTGCACGGACTGTGGTCGCGCTGGAGCGGCAAGCCCGGCGACGCCGCCGCGCAGGCCGCGTTCGCCCAGACCCTGGCGGCGTCGGTCGCGCAGCGCGAAGCGCGCGCGGCGGCGTTGCCGCAGGCGCCGGTCGACCCCGCGCTGCCGATCGCCGGCCAGGCCGACACCATCGTCGAGCTGATCCGCAAGCATCCGGTGGTGGTGATCGCCGGCGAAACCGGCTCGGGCAAGACCACCCAGCTGCCCAAGCTGTGCCTGGCCGCCGGCCGCGGCGCCGCCGGCCTGATCGGCTGCACCCAGCCGCGCCGGATCGCCGCGCGCGCGGTCGCGCGGCGCGTGGCCGAGGAGCTGAACACTCCGCTGGGCGGCGCGGTCGGCTACCAGGTGCGCTTCAACGAGAACGTCGGCGAGCGCACCGCGGTCAAGTTCATGACCGACGGCATCCTGCTGGCCGAAATCCAATCCGACCGCTGGCTGTCGGCCTACGACACCATCCTGATCGACGAGGCGCACGAACGCAGCCTCAACATCGATTTCCTGCTCGGCTATCTGAAGCAGCTGCTGAAAAAGCGGGCCGACCTGAAGGTCATCGTGACCTCGGCGACCATCGACACCGAGCGTTTCGCCGCCCACTTCGGCGGCGCGCCGGTGGTCAGCGTCGAAGGCCGCGGCTATCCGGTCAACGTGCGCTATCGGCCGTTGGAGCCGGGATTCGGGAATCGGGATTCGGGATTGGCAGAAGCGGAACGCCGCGGGACGGGAGGCGCTTCGTCGCAAGACTCCAAGGCGGCGATGAGCGTCAACGAGGGCATCGTCGCGGCCTGCGACGAAATCACCCGCGAGGATCCGCGCGGCGACGTGCTGGTGTTCCTGTCCGGCGAGCGCGAGATCCGCGACGCCCACCAGGCGCTGGAGCGGCGCAAGTACCGCGAGACCGAAGTGCTGCCGCTGTACGCGCGCCTGTCGGTGCGCGACCAGGACCGGGTGTTCAACCCCGGGCCGAAGCGGCGCATCGTGCTGGCCACCAACGTCGCCGAGACCTCGCTGACCGTGCCGCGGATCCGCTACGTGGTCGACCCGGGCCTGGCCCGGGTCAAGCGCTACAGCCCGCGCGGCAAGCTCGACCGGCTGCACATCGAGCCGGTCAGCCAGGCCAGCGCCGACCAGCGCAAAGGCCGTTGCGGCCGCATCAGCGAAGGCACCTGCTACCGCCTCTACAGCGAGGCCGATTTCGAATCGCGGCCGCGCTACACCGACCCGGAAATCCGCCGCGCCGCGTTGGCCGGGGTGATCCTGCGCATGCTTTCGCTGGGCCTGGGCCAGATCGAGGAGTTTCCGTTCCTGGAACCGCCCGACGGCCGCGCCATCGCCGACGGTTGGCAGCAACTGAGCGAACTCGGCGCGATCGACGAGCAGCGCAAGCTGACCGCCGTCGGCCGCGCCATGGCGCGCCTGCCGGTCGATGTGAAGCTGGCGCGCATGCTGGTGGCCGCCAACCAGCACGGTTGCCTGCGCGAGATGATCGCGATCGCGTCGTTCCTGGGCATCCAAGACCCGCGCGAACGCCCGGCCGACCAACGCGCCGCCGCCGACAACGCGCATGCGCTGTTCGCCGACCCGCGTTCGGAATTCGTCGGCATCCTCAAGCTGTGGGAGGCCTACCAGGCCGCGCACGAGGAACTGACCCAGTCCAAGCTGCGCGCGTGGTGCGACAAGCACTTCCTCGGCTTCCTGCGCATGCGCGAGTGGCGCGAGCTGCACCGGCAGTTGAAGTTGGTGTGTGAGGAGACGGGATTCGGGATGGGGGATTCGGGATCGGTAAAGGCAAGGGCGGCCCACCCCAGCCTGGACCGCGAAGAATCTCCCATACCCCATGCCGAGGCGTATGCCACGCTTCACCGGGCCCTGATCGCCGGCCTGCCGACCCAGATCGGCTTTCGCGGCGACAAGGGCCTGTACGACGGTCCGCGCGGGCGCAAGTTCACCCTGTTCCCCGGTTCGCCGCTGGCCAAGAAGCCGCCGCCGTGGGTCCTGTCGGCGACCCTGCTCGACACCGAGCGGGTGTGGTCGATGACCAATGCGGCGATCGAACCGGACTGGGCGATCCAGGAATTGCCGCATCTGCTGTCGCGACGCCACCACGATCCGCGCTGGGCGCGTTCGCAGGGGCGGGTGGTCGGCAGCGAGCAGATCAGTCTGTTCGGCCTGGTGCTGGCGCCGAAGCGGCCGGTGCATTACGGCGCGCTGTACCCGGAGGAAAGCCGGGCGATCTTCGCCCGCGACGCATTGGTGACCGGCGAGATCAACACCCGCGCCGCGTTCCTGGCGCGCAATCTGGCGACCCTGGCCAAGGCGCGCGAGGAAGAAGCCAAGCGCCGCCGCGCCGGCCTGGTGGTCGACGACGAATGGATGGCGCAGTGGTACCTGGACCGCACGCCGGCGCAGGTGCACAACGTGCAGGCGCTGGACGCGTGGTACGGCAAGCTGCCGGCGGCGGAGAAAGCGGCGCTGGAGTGGTCGCTGGACGATCTGATGATCGGCGGCGAAAGCGAGGCGGCGCGGTTCCCGCCTTACCTGCAGTTGGGCAACGCGCGCCTGGCGGTGCGCTATCGCTTCGAACCCGGCGCGGTCGACGACGGCATGACCCTGGCGGTGCCGCTGCACTTGCTCAACGCGCTCGACCCGGCGCAGCTGTCGTGGCTGGCGCCCGGCTTCGTCGCCGACAAGGCGGCGGCGCTGATCAAGTCGTTGCCGAAGACCTTGCGCCGCAATTTCGTTCCGGCGCCGGACTTCGCCAAGGCCTTCTGCGAGGCCCACCCCAAGCCGGAGGCCGACGACCTGGCCGGCGTGCTGGCGCGTTTCCTGCGCAAGCTGACCGGGGTGGAGGTGGCGGCGACCGACTTCGACGCCGCCGCGATCGAGCCGCACCTGCGCATGAACCTGTGCCTGCTGGACGTGCCGACCGGGCGCGGCAAGGGCGAGGGCACGGTGCTGGCCGAGTCGCGCGATCTCGACGAGCTGCGCGCGCGTTTCGGCGAGCGCGCTGCGCGCGCGTTCGCGGCGCGCGCCGCCGACGGCTTGGGCCAGCGCGGGCTGACCGCCTTCCCGGAACAGGCCATACCGCGGTCGGTGCCCGGCGCGGCCGGGGTGCCGGCGTTTCCGGCCCTGCACGACGACGGCGACAGCGTGTCGCTGCGCGTGCACGCCGAGCGCGAGGCGGCGCAGCGCGCGCATCCGGACGGCGTGCGCCGGCTGTTGGCGCTGGGCCTGGGCGACAAGCTCAAGCAGGCGCGCAAGCAGTTGCCGGTGCAGCCCAAGACCGGCTTGCTGTACGCGGCGATCGAATCGGCCGCGCCGCGCCAGGAGCGCGTATCGGCGACCCGCGAGGCGCAGGCCGCCACGCCGCAAGGCCGCGCCGCGCAGGACCGGCCGCGCGACGGCGACCGGTTGCGCGAGGACCTGGTCGACGGCGCCTTGCAGTCCTTGTTCGGCAGCGACGAGGAGTTGCTGGCGGTGCGCGATGCGGCCGCGTTCGAGGCGCGCCGCGAGGCGGTCGCCAAGCGCCTGTTCGCGGAAGCGATGGAGCGGCTGAAGCAGGCCGAGGGCATCCTGACCGCGGTCGCCGAAGTGCGCGCGCGGCTGGAATCGCCGCTGATGGGCTGGGCCAGCGGCAACCTCGACGACATGCGCGCGCAGTTGGCGACGCTGACTCCGCCCGGCTTCCTGCGTACGGTGCCGACCGCGGTGCTGGCCGAGTATCCGCGTTATCTCAAGGCCTTGTCGGTGCGCAGCGAGCGCGCCCTGCGCGATCCGGTGCGCGACCAGGCGCGCATGCTCGAACTCAAGCCCTTCGTCGACGCCTATGCGCAGGCCTCGGCGCAGGGGCGCGCGGACGAGCCTGGCTGGCAGTCGCTGCGCTGGGACATCGAGGAGCTGCGCGTGTCGCTGTTCGCCCAAGAGTTGGGCGTACGCGGCGGGGTATCGCCGAAAAAGCTGGCGCAGCGGCTGGCGTCGCTGCGTTCAGGCTAGGAATTCGGGATCGAGCCTCTTGTAGGAGCGGCGCAAGCCGCGACCGCCATCCTCCACTCTCGCCGCGTCTTTGTCCTGGGACCCCTGTAGGAGCGGCGCAAGCCGCGACCGCCATCCTTCACTCTCGCCGCGCTTTGTCCTGGGGCCCTGTAGGAGCGGCGCAAGCCGCGACCGCCATCCTTCACTCTCGCCGCGCTTTGTCCTGGGGCCCTGTAGGAGCGGCGCAAGCCGCGACCGCCATCCTTCACTCTCGCCGCGTGTTTGTCCTGGGCCCCCTGTAGGAGCGGCGTAAGCCGCGACCGCGTCCTTTCGCCTCGCGGCGTCTGTCGTTCGAAGGCCTGTGAAGCTTCAAAGCTCAAAGCTCCGAAGCCAAGCTTCCATCCGCAAGCGGCCGGGTCACTTTCTTTGTCCAAGGCGACAAAGAAAGTAACCAAAGAAAACGCCATAACGGTTTCGAGTCAAAAGCCACTATGGGACGAGGTTTTCGCCGGGCTGCTCCGCACAGGCCATCCCTGGCCTGGCTGCGCACGGCCCGCCTCCCTGCGGGCCGCCCTCCGGGGCGTCAGGGCGTTCTCGCAAGTTCGATGCGGCGCCAAGCTCTTTACGGCAACGGCAACTGGCGATGCCGGCAGACGGCGTCGGACCGCCGTTGCCAATCCCGAATCCCCAATCCCCAATCCCAAATCCCGAATCCCAGCTCAATCCAGCCGCTTGACCTTGGCCTTCGGGATCTGGCCTTCGACCTCCAGGTACCAGGCGCCCATCATGCCGGGGCGGATGGTGACCTTGGGCGCGCTGACCGGCTTGCCGATGAACAGCGAACCTTCGATCACGCGCCAGCGCTGTCCGTTCTCGAGCTGGATCACGTCGCCGTTGGCGAAGCCGCGGAAATCGCCCTTGACGGTCGAGCTGACCGGGTCGGCCTTGACCTTGGAGAACGGGTCGTTGCGTTCGGCCAGCACTTCGCGCTTGGCCTCGGCCACGGTCGCGGTGCGCTCCTGGCTCAACAGTTGGTTGAGCAGGGCCAACTGCTCGGGCGACAGCGTGTCTAGGCCGGTGGCCTTCATCTGTTCGGCGCTGAAGCGCTGTTCGACCGGGACGTATTGGCGTTCGGCGCCGGCCGCGGCGGCGGAAACGGCGAGCAGGACGGCGAGGCTCAACGAAGACAGCGCACGCATGGTGGACTCCGGAAGACGGGACGATAAGGAAGAAACGGCGAAGCCGGCCGGCGCCGGCTCGTCCGGCTTACTTGGTGCGGGTGACCTTGGCGCGGGTGTTGTAGCCCTGCACCGCCATGTACCAGGCGTTGCCGATCAGGCTCGGGGTGATCCGCACCTGCGGCGAATCCAGCTTCACGCCGGGCAGGTTGGCGTTGTCGTCCTGGCGCCATTCCTGGCCGTTGTCGAGCACATAGGTCTGGCCGCGGCCGAAGCCGGTGAAGGGGCCGGTCATGCGCGCTTCGACCGGCTCCTTCGAGCCCGAACCGAGGAAGCCGCGGTTTTCGTGCTTGACCTGTTCGCGGGTCTCTTCCTTGGCCTTGACCACGGCCTTGCTGGTCTCGCTGTCGAGAGTGCGGTTAAGCCAGGCGTTCAGGTTGGCGAGCTGTTCCGGGCTGAGCTGGTCCAGGCCGGCGGCCTTGAACTGCTCGGCGCTCATCTGCTGCTCGATCTTGGCCTGCGCGAGCGCGGCCGGCGCGGCCAGCGCCAGGGCCGCGGCGATGCAGGCGGCGAGCAGCGGGCGCGTCAGGACGGAGTGAATCGCGGACATCTGTGCTGTTCCTCAGGACGGATGCTCGCTAGTGTAGTCGCTGGTCCCCCTTGCTTCGCACCTGCGCCGCCCCCGTTGTGAACGCGTCCGCCGCCGAACCCCGTCCTGCCCTCGCCGATGTCCTGGCCCTGCCTGCCGCGCGCAGCCTGGCCGCGCCCCTGCGCAAGGCGCTGACCGCTGCGGCGGCGCAGGCGCAGGCGGGCGAGGGCGCGCTGGACGCGCCGGAGGTGGTCGCCGCGACGCTCGACGCACTGGCCTTGCTCGATGCCGACAGCGATACCGTCGCGGCCGCGATCCTGCACGCTTACCCGGGGTGGGCGGCGGCCTTGGGCCCGGGGCTGGAGCGCGATTTCCCGGTGGTCGCGGCCTTGCTCGACGGCCAGCGCGCCGCCGGTCAGGTCTGGGCGCTGCATGCCGAACAGGGCCGGCGTTCCGGCACCGAGGGCCTGCGCCGCCTGCTGCTGGCGATCGTGCGCGACCTGCGGGTGGTGCCGATCCTGCTCGCGCGCCAGCTCGCGCGCATGCGCTACGCCGAGCGGCTGGCGCCGGACACCCGCCGCGAGCTGGCCGCGCTGACCCGCGACATCCACGCCCCGCTGGCCAACCGGCTGGGCATCTGGCAGCTCAAGTGGGAGCTGGAAGACCTGGCGTTCCGCTACCTGGAGCCGCAGACCTACCAGAAGATCGCCCGCCTGCTCGACGAGAAGCGCGGCGACCGCGAGCGCTACATCGAACAGGTCAAGCGCACCCTGCGCGAGGCCATGGCGGCGCAGGGCCTGCAGGCCGATGTCGCCGGCCGGCCCAAGCACATCTACAGCATCTGGAAGAAGATGCAGCGCAAGGACGTGCCGATCGGCGAGCTCTACGACCTGCGCGCGGTGCGGGTGCTGGTCGACGACCTGGCCTCGTGCTACGCCGCGCTCGGCGTGGTCCACGCCCAGTGGACGCCGATTCCGAGCGAGTTCGACGACTACATCGCCCGGCCCAAGCGCAACGATTACCGCTCGCTGCACACCGCCGTGGTCGGGCCGGAAGGCAAGACCCTGGAAGTGCAGATCCGCACCCACGAGATGCACCGCCAGGCCGAGCTCGGCGTGGCCGCGCACTGGAAGTACAAGGAAGTCGGCAGCCACAGCGCCGACGCCGCGTTCGATCGCAAGATCGCCTGGATGCGGCGCCTGCTCGACGCCAAGGGCGGCGACGAGGCCGCGCTGGCCAGCGAGCTGGACACCGAACTGGTCGAGGACCGGGTCTACGTGCTCACGCCCAAGGGCGAGGTGATCGACCTGCCGGCCGGCGCCACGCCGCTGGACTTCGCCTATCACGTGCACACCGAGGTCGGCCATCGCTGCCGCGGCGCCAAGGTCGACGGCCGGATCGTGCCGCTGGACCACAAGCTGCGCAGCGGCGACCGGGTCGAGATCCTCACCGCCAAGACCGGCGAACCGCGCCGCGACTGGCTGGTCGCGGCGAACGGCTTCCTGGCCAGCAACCGCTCGCGCGAAAAGGTGCGGACCTGGTTCCACAAGCTCGACCGCTCGCGCAACGAGAGCGCCGGGCGCGAGCTGCTGGACAAGGAGCTGCGCCGGCTGGGCCTGCTCGGCGCCGATCTGGCGCCGGCGCGCGAGCGCTTCAACCTGGCCAACGACGGCGACCTGTACGTGCAGGTCGCACTCGGCGACCTGGGTCCGCACCAGATCGGCCGCGCCCTGCTCGAGCACGAACGCGCCCTGGCCGCACCGCCGCCGGCGCCCGCGCCGGGCACCGGCGCCGGCACCACGACCGTGCTGACCCCGCCGGCGCCGCGCAAGTCGGTGGGCAAGAGCACCGACTTCACCGTCGAAGGCGTCGGCAACCTGCTGGTGCAGCTGGCGCGTTGCTGCCAGCCGCTGCCGGGCGAGCCGATCGTCGGTTACCTGACCCGCGGTCGCGGCGTCAGCGTGCACCGTCCCGGCTGCGGCGCGTTCGAGCGTCTGGCCGCGGCCCAGCCGCAGCGCGTGCTGCCGGTGGAGTGGGGGCGCAAGGGCAGCGGCTACGAGATCGACGTCGAAGTGCTGGCGCTGGACCGCAAGTGGCTGCTCAAGGAGGTCACCAACGTGATCGCCCAGGGCAATGCCCACGTGGTCAGCATCCGCAGCGACGTCGAGCGCAACGGCGCTCAGGTGCGGCTGCGCCTGCGTCTGCGCGTGGCCGATTACGGCCAGTTGTCGACCCTGCTCGGCAAGCTGTCCTCGCTGCCGGGCGTGGAGTACGCACAGCGGCATTGAGCCGGGCGGCACGGAATCGGAACGATCGCCGGCACGGGCCGGCAATGTGATCCGCGTCGGCCGCGGCCGTGCCGGCGATGCGCTGTGCCGCGGCGGCGTCGCGGTCGCGACGCGACAGTCATGCGTCGGCGCTATCCTGTGACGGTGAATCCGGATCCGCCGTCGCCGTCCCCCGTTTCCCGCACGCGCATCGAGCCGGCATCGGGCGATTGGAGCCGGTTGCGCTTCGACGACCCGGCGCCGCTGCGCGAGACGCCGCCGCGCCTGCAGCAATGGGGCCTGCGCGCCGCCATCGCGCTGGCGGCGGTGATCGTGCTGACGATGATTCTGGAACGGCAGGCGCTGTCGGAATGGCTGTGGCCGGACACCCGCGCCCAGGTGCTGCGCGAACAGGCCGCGCAGGCGCTGGCGCAAGGGCGGCTCAGCGCCGCCGACGGCCGCGGCGCGCGCGAACTCTACGAGGCTGCGCTGGCGCTGGACCCGGACCGCAACGATGCCCGCGCCGGCCTGGCGCGGGTCGGCTTGGCCGCGCTGGACCAGGCCGAGGCGGCGATCGCCGGTGGCCGATTCGATCAGGCCCGCGAACGCCTGACCCTAGCGCGCGAGCTGGCTACCCCGCGCGACCGGGTCGAACCGCTGGCGCGCAAGTTGCGCGAGCGCGAAGCCGCGCACGCCGGCCTGGACGGAGTGATCGCCGCCGCCGCCGCGGCACGCGCGCAGGGCCGGCTCGATGGCGGGCCCGACGCCGCGCTGCCGCTGTACCAGCGCGTGCTGGAGCTGCAGCCGCAGCACAACGCCGCCCTGGAGGGGCGCGACGACACCCTGGCCGACCTGCTGCAACAGGCGCGCGCCGCGCTGCAGCGCGGCGAACTGGCGCGCGGCGCGCAGGGCGTGCAGCGGGTGCAGGCCGCCGATGCGGGCCATGCCGATTTGCCGGACGCGTTGACGCAGCTGGAGACCCTAGTCGAGCGTCGCCGTCGCGACAGCGAGCGCGCCTTGCAGCGCGGCCGCCTGGAGCAGGCCGCGGCCGGTTTTCAGGACCTGCTCGCGGTGCATCCCGAAGACGAAGCGGCACGGCGCGGCTTGATCGCGGTGGCCGAGGCGCACGCCGCGCGCAGCGAGCGCTATGCCGCCGATTTCCGGCTCGCGCAGGCCGAGGCCGAGTGGGCGCGCGCGCGCGCGTTGGCGGTCGACGCGCCCGCGGTGGCGAGCGCGCGCCAGCACCTGGAGCGCGCGCGCGAATCGCGCAAGCGCCTGCACCAGGAGCCGCCCGCCGTGCGCCGGCAATCCCTGCATCGCCTGCTGGCCGAAGCCGCCGCGGCGGAGCAGCGCGGCGATCTGCTGACGCCGCCGGGCGACAGTGCCTACGACAAGCTGCGCGCGGCGCAAGCGATCGCGCCGCAGGACCCGGCGGTGCGCGCCGCCGCGGCGCGTCTGCTGCCGGCGGCGCGGCGTTGCTTCGAGCGCGAACTCAGCGGCAACCGCTTGTCGCGCGCCGGCGAGTGCCTGGCCGCGCGCCGCACGCTGGAAGGCGGCGGCACGGCGGTGCGCGAAGCGGCCGTGCGCCTGGCCCAGCGTTGGGTCGCGGTCGGCGACGAGCGCCTGGGCGCCGGCGAACTGCGCGCGGCGCGCGCCGCGGTCGACGCCGCGCATGCGCTCGACGCCGCCGCACCGGGCTTGGCGGAACTGGCGGCGCGGGTGCGCAGCGCCGAGGCGGCGTCGAACTGAGACGGCTGGACCGCGGCTGAACGCGCGCCGCCGGCGGGCTGAGCGATAATGCCGGCCCCCGATCCGTCGCGAGCCTCGCCCGCCGTGCCTGCCGCCTCCTGTTTCCCGATCCCGTCCCCGCCGTCGCCGTTGCGCGCGCGGGCGGAGTGCGGAGCCGGGCGATGAACCGCTTCGACACCCACGCCGACCCGGCGCTGCGCGTCACCGTGGTGCTGTGCACGTACAACGGCGCGCGCTATCTCAGCGCCCAGCTCGACAGCCTGTTGGCGCAGGAGCGCAGCCCGGACCGGATCGCGATCGCCGACGACGCCTCCAGCGACGCCACCTGGACCCTGCTCGAAGCCTTCGCCGCCCGCGCCCGCGCCCGCGGCATCGAGGTCGATCTGCAGCGCAATCCACGCAACCTGGGCTACCTGCGCAACTTCGAGGCCGCGCTGGCCCGCGCCGGCGCCGGGCTGGTGTTCCTGTGCGACCAGGACGACGTCTGGCATCCGAACAAGATCGGCGATTTCGTCGAGCGTTTCCGCGCCGACCCGGGCCTGATCGCCTTGCACAGCGATTCGCGCCTGGTCGACGGCGAGGGCCGCGACCTCGGCGGGCGCATGTTCCAGACCCTGGAAGTCGCCGAGGCCGAACTGCAGGCCTTGCACGAGGGGCGCGGTTTCGAGGTGCTGGTCCGGCGCAACATCGTCACCGGCGCGACCCTGGCGATGCGGCGCGAGCTGATCGATCGCGCGCTGCCGATTCCGAACCTGCCGGCGTTGGACATCGGCCGCTTGGGCTGGGTCCACGACGAATGGCTGGCGTTGATCGCCGCCGCGACCGGCCGCATCGACTGCATCGAGGCGGCGACGATCGATTACCGCCAGCACGGCGGCAACCAGATCGGTGCGCGCCGGCGCAGCCTGGCCGAGCGCCTCGGCGGCGGCAAGCAGCGCCGAGAGCACATGCAGGCGATGGTGGCCAAGCTGGAATCGCTGCGCGCCCACATCGACCGCGCCGGCCTGGCGGTCGACGCCGGCAAGCGCGCCATGCTGGATGAGCGCTTGAACCACCTGCAACTGCGGCTGGGCTTGTCGCCGCGCTTTCTGCAGCGGTGGCCGTTGATCCGCCAGGAGTGGCGCCACGGTCGCTACCGGCGCTATTCGGCCGGCCTGCGTTCGCTGGTCTGCGATCTGCTGGGGTTGCGTTGATGAGCGCCGCGGCCGCGAATCCCGGCGCCGACGTTTGCGCCGTCATCGTCACCTATCACCCACAGACCGACCTGCTCGACGGCGTGGTCGCCGCGGTGCAGGGCCAGGTCGGGCAATTGCGGATATTCGACAACGCCAGCCCCGATCCGGCGCTGGACGGTTATTTCGACGGTCTGCGTGCGCGCGGCGTCGAGGTGTTCCGCTCGCCGCGCAACGTCGGCCTGGGCAGCGCGATCAACCACGCCGCGCGCGCCGCGCGCGCCGCCGGCTTCGCGCACGTGCTGTTGATGGACCAGGACAGCACGGTCGATCCGGACATGGTCGCGCAGCTGCGCGCGGCGCTGGACCGGCTGCGCGCGCAAGGGCCGGTGGCCGCGGTCGGGCCGCAGTTCCGCGACGCCCGCACCGGCGCGGTCGCGCCGTTCGTGCGCATCGGCTTCCCGCTCAACCGCAAGCTCTACGGCGGGCCCGGACAGACGGTGGACTGCGATTTCCTGATCACCTCCGGCAGCCTGCTGCCCTTGGACGCGCTCGACGCGGTCGGCGGCATGGACGAAGGACTGTTCATCGACAACGTCGACATCGAATGGAGTTCGCGCGCGCGCCACCGCGGCTACCGCTTGTACGGGGTCTGCGACGCCGGCATGCAGCACCGCATCGGCGACCTGGTGCCGCTGGCGTCGTGGTTGCCGCTGCGCACCGTGGTGCACAGCCCGACCCGGCTGTACTACATGATGCGCAACCGCGTTCTGCTATACCGTCGCGCCGAAGTGCCGTTGCGCTGGGCGGCGCAAGATCTGCCGCGGTTGCTGCTCAAGTTCGCCGGCACCGCAGTGTTCCTGCGTCCGCGCCTGGGCTATGTGCGGGCGATGCTGCGCGGCTTGCGCGACGGTCTGTGCGGGCGCGACGGGCCGATGCCGAGCCGGACGGGCGACGCCCACGGCCGAGGTTCCGATCCGAAGCGATAGAGCTGCGCCCGGGCCTTCCTGCCGAAAACCGGGGCGCGCAGGCGCATGCCACTGAGCGGGGGCTCGGCTCGAATCGCGCTATGCCGACGGGCCGATCGCCGGGATCGCCGCCCCGATCCGTCACCCCACTCCGAAGCCGCGCTCCGAAGCGAGGGGCCCATGCCGGCACTCGTTGCCGGGAACCCGGTCGAACGGACGCACGCACGCCGGACCCGGTCGTTCGCCGCTTTGCCCATCCTGGCGACAGCCCCGCCGAGCGCCCGTCCATCCCCGTCGCGCGTCCCCCCTTCTGAACGCCCGCGCACCATGCCGCAGGCCCCGGCCCGGCCTGCGGACGCCTGCGCTAGACTTGCCGCGACTCCCCGTACGGTAAGCCCGTGGCCCGCATCGATTACGACGAAGACCAGCACGACGACGACAGCGACGACGGCCGCGCGCCGACTTGGCGCCGCCGCCTGGTGACCTGGGGCCTGGCCGTCGCCGGCCTGGGGCTGGGGTTCCTGATTCCGTACACGCTTTATCTCAACCACGAAGTCGGGCAACGCTTCGGCCAGCTGCGTTGGCAGATCCCGACCCGGGTGTATGCGCGCCCGCTGGAACTGGCGCCGGGCTTGGCGCTGGACGCCGCCACGTTGAAGACCGAGCTCGATGCCGCCTCCTACCGCGAGGACGGCGGCGCCCGCCCGGGCACCTACGCCCGCGACGGCGGCCGCTTCACCATCGCCAGCCGCGGCTTCAACGACGTCGACGGCAAGGTCGCGCCGCGCCGGATCGAAGTCACCGTGTCCGGCGGCCGCGTCGCCGCGTTGCGCGACCTGACCACGCGCAAGTCCCTGCGCGTGGCGCGCCTGGACCCGGCGCGGATCGCGACCCTGTACGGACAGAAGCAGGAAGAGCGCCGGCTGGTGCGGATCGAGGAAGTGCCCGAGCTGTTGGTCACCGGCCTGCAGGCGGTGGAAGACCGCGACTTCAACCACCACTTCGGCATCGACCTCAGCGGCATGGCGCGCGCGGCGTTCAAGAACGTCGCCGCCGGCCGCGCCAAGCAGGGCGCCAGCACCCTGACCCAACAGCTGGCGCGCAGCGGCCTGCTCGGCATCGGCCAGGAGCAGACCCTGACCCGCAAGGGCAAGGAAATCATCTATGCCTTGTTGATCGAGGCGCGCTACGACAAGCGCACCATCCTCGAGGCCTATTTCAACCAGGTCTACCTCGGCCAGCGCGGCTCGCAGGCGATCCACGGCGTCGCCGCGGCCTCCGAGTTCTGGTTCGGCCGCGACCTGCGCGATCTCAACACCGAACAGATCGCGCTGTTGATCGGCATCGTCCGCGGCCCGTCCTACTACGACCCGCGGCGCAATCCCGAGCGCGCGCTGGAGCGGCGCAATTTCGTCCTCGGCGAAATGCACGAGACCGGACTGATCGACGACAAGGAGTTCCAGCGCGCGCTCAAGACTCCGCTCGGCATCACCCAGAACCCGGGCAACATCGCCGCCAACCGCTTCCCGGCCTACGTCGACTTGGTCCGCCGCCAGTTGGCCCGCGACTATCCGGCCGATGCGCTGGCCGGCGCCGGCCTCAGCGTCATGAGCGGCATGGCGCCTTCGGCCCAGGCCCAGGCCGAAGGCGCGGTCGCGCGCACGCTCAAGAGCCTGGACAGCAAGCGCCGCCCGCCGCTGCAGGCCGGCCTGGTGGTCACCGACGTGCACAACGGCGAAGTGGTGGCGGTGGTCGGCAGCCGCGAATTCACCCAACACGGCTTCAACCGCGCGGTCGAGGCGCAGCGTCCCGTCGGCTCGTTGCTCAAGCCCTTCGTGTACCTGTTGGCGCTGGCGCAGCCGGGCGAGTTCAACCTGGCGTCGTGGATCGACGACTCGCCGGTGACGGTCAAGCTCGGACGCGGCCGCAACTGGAACCCGGGCAACTCCGACGGCCGCAGCCACGGCATGGTGCGCATGGTCGACGCGCTGGCCATGTCCTACAACCAGGCCACGGTGCGGATCGGCATGAAGGTCGCGCCGGAGCGCATCGCCGACCTGATCAAGACCCTGGCCGGCATCGAGGCGACGAACAACCCCTCGCTGATCCTCGGCGCGGTCGACCAGAGCCCGTACGCGATGGCGCAGCTGTACCAGTTCCTCGCGTCCGGCGGCGAGATCCAGCCGCTGCACGCGGTGCGCGGCGTGCTCGACGCCAACGGCAAGGCGGTCAAGCGCTACGACAAGGAACCGGCGCCGGCGCAGGAAGGCGACGCGATCGCCGCGCGCCTGATCACCATCGCCCTGCAGCAGGCGGTCAGCAACGGCACCGGCCGCCAGCTGATCGGCGACGGCCTCGGCCGCCTGGCGCCGGCCGGCAAGACCGGCACCAGCAACGATGGCCGCGACAGCTGGTTCGCCGGTTGGACCGGCGATCACCTGGCGGTGATCTGGGTCGGCAACGACCAGAACCAGACCACCGGCTTGTACGGCGCCACCGGCGCGATGCGGGTGTGGTCGTCGATCTTCACCCGCTTGCCCAGCGCACCGCTGAAGGTCACCGACAAGGGCTTGGACTGGCAGTCGGTGATCGGCACCCACGTCACCGACGCCAGCTGCGCCGGCGCGCGCCGCTTCCCGTTCGTGGCCGGCTTCGCTCCGGAATACGCGCCGTGCCCGGCGCCGCAGCCGGAAGGCGGCGAAGAATCCGGCGGCGGCTGGCGCGAATGGTTCGGCCTCGGCCGGGACAAGGACGAACCCGCGCCGCCGGCGCCGTCGGATCCCCCGCCCCCGGAGCAATGAGTCATGAGTCGTAGTTTTTCCGGCGCTGTCCCCCGCGGCGCCGCGTTGCTCGCACTGAGCGTCCTGGCCGCGGCCTGTTCGGTCGCACCGCCGCAGCCCAGCGCCCTGGCCGAAGCCAATTTCAACGGCGAAGCGGCGATCGCCGCGGTGCGTTCGGCCGGCGGCGCCGCCGCGCGCGAGCTCGACGTACAGCCGATCCGCGACCCGCAGGTCGAGGATCTGCGCCAGCAGGCGGCGCAACTGGAACGCACGCGCAAGTACCCCGAGGCCGCAGCCGCGCTCGACCAGGCGCTGCAGCTCAACCCCAGCGACCCCGCGCTGCTGCAGGAACGCGCCGAGACCGCCTTGCTGCTGCACCGGCTCGACGACGCCGAGCGCTACGCCCAGCAGGCCTTCGACGGCGGTTCGCAGGTCGGCCCGCTGTGCCGGCGTCATTGGGCGACGATCGCCCAGGCCCGCCAGGGCAAGCTCGACGGCGTCAACGCGGCGATGAAGCTGGCCCAGCGCCAAGAGCATTACGATGCGTTGTTGCCGCAACGCAGCCAATTGACCGAAGCGCGCAAGCAGGCCCAGGCCCGCATCGACACCTGCACGGTCGCCGCACCGCCACGCTACTGATCTTTCGTCTATGGAACCCAGCCGCCTTGGCGTCGCCAGTCGTGCCGCGCTGAGCGAAGGCGGCGACCTGGCGCGCAACATCGCCGCCTTCGCCCCGCGCCCGGCACAGCAAGACCTCTCGGGCGCGATCGCCGACGCCTTCGAGGCGCGCTCGACCCTGCTCGCCGAGGCCGGCACCGGCACCGGCAAGACCTTCGCCTACCTGGTCCCGGCGCTGCTGTCCGGGCTCAAGACCATCGTCTCCACCGGCACCCGCGCGCTGCAGGACCAGCTCTATCATCGCGACCTGCCGCGGGTGCGCGACGCGCTCGGCACCGGGCTCAAGACCGCGCTGCTCAAGGGCCGGGCCAATTACCTGTGCCGCTACCGCACCGAGCAGGCCAAGGGCGAGCCGCGCTTCTCCAGCCGCGAATACGCGGCGCAATTCCAGCGCATCGTGGCCTGGTCCGGGCGCACCCGTTCCGGCGACCTGGCCGAACTGGAGGCGCTGGCCGAGGATTCGCCGCTGCTGCCGATGGTCACCTCGACCGCCGAAAACTGCCTGGGCAGCGACTGCCCGATGTACGCCGACTGCTTCGTGGTGCAGGCGCGCCAGCGCGCCCAGGCCGCCGACCTGGTGGTGGTCAATCACCATCTGCTGCTCGCCGATCTGGCCCTGAAGCAGGAAGGCTTCGGCGAAATCCTGCCCGGCGCGCAGGCCTTCGTGGTCGACGAAGCGCACCAATTGCCGGAACTGGCCGGACAGTTCTTCGGCGAGGCGATCAGCGCCCGGCCGCTGGTCGAACTGGCGCGCGACGCCCTGGCCGAGTGCAAGCAGGTGCCCGGTTCGCTGGCGGCCATGCAGGTGCCGGCGCGCGAGTTGGAGCAGGCCGTGCGCGCGTTGCGCGCGGCGATGGACGAACTGCCGGTGCGCGCAACCCGCCGCCGCGCCGCCGAAGTGCCGGCGGTGGAAGAGGCCTTCGACGCGCTGCAGGCGGCGCTGCTGACGTTGGAAGAGGCGTTGGAGCCGTTGCGCGCCTCGGCCCCGGGGTTCGAAAGCTGCCACGCCCGCGCCAGGGAGTTTTCCGCGCGCTTGCGGCGCTGGCGCGGGTTTCCGCCGGCGGCTTCGCTGCCGGCGCCGGTCGAGGACGAGAGCGAGGAGGCCGCGACAGGGGGCAGCGGTGCGGCTGCCGCGTCCGCACTGCGCGCCGCGGCGCCGACCGTCGCCGCGGAAGGGGCGGGCGAGGGCGAGGACGTCGGCGAAGCCGGGGACCCCAAGCGCGACGCCCGCCGCGGTGGCGGCAGCGTGCGCTGGTACGAACTGACCGCGCGCGGCTTCCGCCTCAGCCGCACGCCGCTGGACGTGTCCGGGCCGCTGGCCGAGCATCGCGAACGCTCGCGCGCGGCCTGGGTGTTCACCTCGGCCACGCTCGCGGTCGGCGGCCAGTTCCAGCATTACGCACGCAAGCTCGGCCTGGTCGAGCCGCGTACCTTGTTGGCCCCGAGTCCGTTCGACTGGCAAACCCAGGCCCTGCTGTATCTGCCGCCGGGCCTGCCCGACCCGATGGTGCGGCATTACAACGACAGCATGGTCGACCGCATCCGGCCGGTGTTGGAGGCCTCCGGCGGCCGCGCCTTCGTCCTGTTCGCCTCGCACCGCGCCCTGCGCGAAACCGCCGAATTGCTGCGCGACGGCCCCTGGCCGTTGTTCGTGCAGGGCGAGGCGCCGCGGCACGTGCTGCTGGAACGGTTCCGCGCCTCCGGCAACGGCGTGCTGCTTGGCGCCGCCAGCTTCCGCGAAGGCGTCGATGTCGCCGGCGAGGCGCTGAGCGTGGTGGTGATCGACAAGCTGCCGTTCGCCGCGCCCGACGACCCGGTGTTCGAGGCGCGGCTGGAGGCGATCCGCCGCAGCGGCGGCAACCCGTTCCGCGACGAACAGCTGCCGCAGGCGGTGATCGCGCTCAAGCAGGGCGCCGGCCGCCTGATCCGCAGCGAGAGCGATCGCGGCGTGCTGGTGCTGTGCGACCCGCGCCTGACCACCAAGACCTACGGCAAGACCTTCCTGGACTCGCTGCCGCCGTTGCCGCGCAGCCGCCGGATCGAGGACGTGGTTGATTTCTTCGCCGGCCGCCCGCTGGCCCTAGAATCGGATTCGTCCGCGCCGGACGGCGAGGACTATTACTACCGCTGAATGCGGTCGACGCCGAACCAGGAGACGGGCCATGAGCGAACAGGAACCGGCGGCGCGCAAGCCGCGCGTGCACGGCTTGGGCGGAGTGTTCTTCAAGGCGCGCGATCCGGCCGCGCTGGCGGACTGGTACCGGCGCCACCTGGACCTGGACGTGCAGCCCTGGGGCGGGGCGCTGTTCCGCTGGCAGCGCGCCGGCAGCGGCCAGGACGCCTGCACGGTGTGGGCGCCGTTCGGCGAGGACAGCACCTACTTCCAGCCCAGCGACAAGCCCTACATGCTCAATCTGCGGGTCGACGATCTGGCGGGCACCCTGCAGGCGCTGCGCGAGGAAGGCTGCACCGTGCTGGACCGCCATGAGGAGTCCGAGCAGGGCAAGTTCGGCTACGCGCTCGACCCGGAAGGCGGGCTGCTGGAGCTGTGGCAGCCGGCGCCGGGCTACTGAGGCGCCCGCCGCGGCCATGCCCCGCCGCAGCGCTTGGGCGATAATCCGGCGATGAAACTCCTGGCCTTCGAAACCTCCACCGAAGCCTGCTCCGTCGCCCTGTGGCTGGACGGCGAGGTGCGCGAACGCTTCGAACTCGCGCCGCGCCGGCATGCCGAACTGTCCCTGCCCTGGGCCGAGGCTTTGCTGGCCGAGGCCGGGATCGGGCGCTCGCAGCTCGATGCGGTCGCGCTCGGCCGCGGCCCCGGCGCCTTCACCGGCGTGCGCCTGGCGATCGCCGTGGCCCAGGGGATCGCCCTGGCGCTGGACCGGCCGCTGCTGCCGGTGTCGACCCTGGCGGTCCTGGCCCTGCGCGCTTGTGTCCCGGCGGGCGAGGCCGCGCCGCATCGCGTCTACGCATCGATCGACGCGCGCATGGGCGAGGTCTATACCGGCGCCTTCGAGCTGCGCGACGGCGAAGCGTTCGCGCTGGACGCCGAACGCGTGTGCGCGCCGGCCGAGGCGGTCGTGCCGGGCGAGAACGGCGGCTGGCTCGGCGTCGGCACCGGTTTCGGCGCCGCCGAGGGCGCGCTGGCGCAACGCCTGGCGCCGCGCTTCGCCGCGATCGATGCGCAGGCCCTCCCGCATGCCGCCGACCTGGCCCGGCTCGCCGCTGCCGCCTACGCGCGCGGCGAGGCGATCGCGCCGGAGCTGGTCGAGCCGGCCTATCTGCGCGACAACGTCGCCCTGACCATCGCCGAGCAGGTGGCGTTGCGCAATCGCGGCGGCTGATCCGCACTGCGTTCGGCGAAGGAGAACGGACATGTCCCGCAGCACCGTATGGACGATGGCGCTGATCGCCTGCGCCGCACCGGCCTGGGCCGAAACCCGGGCCGACGTCTGGCAAGGCGAGATCGGCAAACTGCCGGTGGTGGTCGAGTTGAGCGGCGAGGGCTCGCTCAACGGCCAATACTTCTATCGCAAGCATTTGCGCGACCTGGAGCTGCAGGGCGTGCGCGACGACAGCGGCGTGCACCTGCAGGTACGCGATCGCGACGACCGCATCACCGAGCGCTGGGAACTGCGCGAGCGCGGCGGCGCGCTGGAAGGCCAGTGGCAGGCCGGCAAGCGCAAGCTGCCGGTGCGCTTGCAGCGGGTCGACCTGGAGGCGCTGCGCGCCGGCAAAGACGGCGAGCGCTATCGGCGCGGCGGCGGCGAGGTCGGCGCCTACGATGCGCTGCGCCTGAGCGAACTGAGCCTGCAGCGGGGGCGCAGCGCAGAGTTCCAGGGCCACCGCCTGCAGTGGTGGAACGAGCCGCGCAGCGGCATGGACCTGTTCACGGTCGAATCCGGCTACGACCAGGCCACCCGCTCGCGCCTGAACCGCATCCTCGAACAACGCCTGTGGCGCTCGGCGCTAGACGCGTTGCAATGCCGCTCGGCCGAGAACAGCGAGTTCGAACAAAACGTGACCCCGCGACTGCTCGACCGCCGCTTCCTCAGCGTCAGCCTGATGAGCAGCTATTACTGCGGCGGCGCGCATCCGGACTTCAGCGACTCGCCCCTGAACCTGGACGTGCGCAGCGGGCGCGAACTGGATCTGCAGGACGTGCTGTGGCTGGGCCAGGGGCGACCGCCGGCCGCCGATGCCGAGCGCCGCGATTACGACGATCCCGAGTATCGGCGTCTGCGCGATTACCGCGACGACACCCTGGCGCCGTGGATCGTGGGCACCCTGCGCAAGCTGCGGCCGCAGGACATGGCGGCGCCGGCGAAACCGGACGAGGGCTGCGACTACAGCGACCCACAGGTCTGGAACCTGCCGATCTGGCATCTGCAGCCGGGCGGGCTGTACGTCGGCCCGTATTTCGCCCGGGTCGCGCGCGCCTGCGAGTACCCGGAGTGGTCGGTGATTCCCTGGAAGCTGGTCGAGCGCCATCCGGGCGCGGCGTTGAAGGCGAAGTAAGCCTTCCGCAACCCCGCCGTCGACGGACGGCGCGGTTCGGCGCGTCGCCTGCGGCGGTGCGGCGAGGGGCAAGAAAACGCCGCACAGACGGGAGCGAAACATGCGGGCCATGCAGTGGAGGCTGTTGGCGGCGACGGTTGCGGCGCAATCGGCGGTCGCGGCGCAGGCTGAGGCGCCGCCCGCCCGGGTCATGGCCGTCGAGACCGCGTCCGGCGCGAGCTGGAGCGGTCTGGTTCACGAGCGCCAGCGGCTGGGAGGGCGCTGGGTGCTGAGGTTTAAACGCGAGCAGGGTTTGCGCATCGACGGCCGGCCGGTCGACGCGCCGGTCGGCGCGGACGCGTTCGCCGAAGCGCTCGACGCGGGCCTGCGTGCCGTCGCCGACAGCGGCGGCACGGTGGAGGCGATCCAGGTCGATGCCTTGCTGGTGCGCGAGACGCGCGCGGATTGGGTCGCGGCGGTCAAGCGCGCGGCGGCGCGGCAAACCGGTGCGGTCGGCGCGCGCGGCGCGGTCGATCGCGCGGTGTCGGCGGCCTTGGCCGAAACCGCTCAGGTCCGGCGGAGCTGCGCCGTGGCGCAGCGCTACGGCTGGCGCTGCGCCGATCCGGCGGTCGCGACCGATCCGGTGGTGTATCGGCGCGAGGTGTTCGGCCAGCCGTGGGCGCGAGTCGCCGCCGAGGCGGACGCGGGTTTGGCCGAGACCGTGTGGTTCGAGATTCGGGTGCGGCGGCCGTAAGCGCAGCGCGGCCGCAACGCGTTCATTCGTCGACCAGCGCCCCCGCCGGCAGGAAGTTCCAGGTCCGGGTCACGTGCAGGATGTCCGGGTCTTCCTCGGTCTTGGGCAGCGGCGGGTAGGGCTCGGCCAGGCGGGCGATGCGCAGGGCCGAAGCGTCGAGCAGGGCGATGCCGCTGCTGCGGATGATGTCGGCGCGCTCGACGCTGCCGTTGCGGCGCACCGCGACGCTGATCACCACCTGGCCGGCGAGGCGGCGACGGCGCGCTTCGTCCGGGTAGTTGAGGTTGCCGACCCGTTCGACCCGGTCGACCCATTCGCGCAGGTAGCCGGCCCAGGCGTACTCGGTGGTGCTGGCGGAGACGAACTTGCGCGTCGGCCGCTTGGCGTAACGTTCCGAGCGCATGTGGATCTCGGCCGCCAGGCGCGCCATTTCGATGTCGTGCTCGATCTTGCGATCGCCCGGCGGCAGCGGCCGCTCGGCCGGCGTCGGGGTGTTGCGGTCGCGCGCGGTCACGGTCTCGCCGCGGGTGCTGCTGACCACCCGCGCCACCGGCTGCGGCTGCGCGCTCGGCGACTGCGCGCGCAGCGCCATCTGCGCCACCCCGGCCTCGGCCTGCGGCGCCGGGCCGGACTGGTTGTCGCGCGGGCGGGTGCTCTTGTCGTGCTCGCCGCCGCCCTGGTTGTTGGCCTGGGCCAGGAAATCGGCCTGCTTGGGCGTCAGCGCGGTCTGGGTCTGGGTCAGGATCACGTCCAGGGTGGGCACCACCGGCGCGGCGCGCTCCAGGGTGTAGCCGACGCCGAGCAGGAGGATGCCGTGGACCAGCACCGACAGGACCATGGTCGCGCCGAAGCGTTGCGGCTCGCCCAGGCCGGTGCCGGGCAGGGACGGGGCGGCGGCGCTCATGCGGCGCGGGCGGCGGCCACGCGCGATTCGATCGCGTCGAACAACAGGCCGGCGATATTGAGGCCGAACTGCGCGTCGAGCTCGCGGATGCAGGTCGGCGAGGTGACGTTGAGTTCGGTCATGAAGTCGCCGATCACGTCCAGGCCGACGAACAGCATGCCGCGGCGGCGCATTTCCGGGCCGACCTGGGCCGCGATCCAGCGGTCGCGCTCGCTCAGCGGCCGGCCTTCGCCGCGGCCGCCGGCGGCGAGGTTGCCGCGGAACTCGTCGCCCTGCGGAATCCGCGCCAGGGCGTAGTCGACCGGCACGCCGTCGACCAGCAGGATGCGTTTGTCGCCGTCGCTGATCTCCGGCAGGTACTTCTGCGCCATGGTCAGGTGGCGGCCGCCCTCGGTCAGGGTCTCCAGGATCACGTTGACGTTGGGTTCGCCGGCGCTGAGCCGGAAGATCGAGCGCCCGCCCATCCCGTCCAGCGGCTTGAGCACCGCCTGCCGGTGGAAGGCCAGGAACTCCTTGAGCTCGGCCGGGCTGCGGGTCACCAGGGTGGCCGCGCAGCACTGCGGAAACAGCAATGCCGCCAGCTTCTCGTTGTAGTCGCGCAGGCCCTGCGGATCGTTGACCACGAAGGCGCCGGCGCGCTGGGCGATGCTGAGGATCTGGGTGTCGTGCAGGTACTCGGCGTCGACCGGCGGATCCTTGCGCATCAGCACGACGTGGCGGCCATCGAGCTCGATATGTGACCAAGATCCCAGTTTGTACCAGCCGCTCGCATCGTCGCGCACCTGCAGCTCGGCCACATTCGCCATCGCATGGCCGCCGTGCAGGCTCAAACCGCCCGGCTGCACATACCACAGACGATGTCCGCGGCGCTGCGCTTCCAGTAGCATTGCGAATGTCGAGTCCTTGGCGATCTTGATCGACCCGATGGGGTCCATCACGACGACGATGTCCAGGGGCATGGAAGCAAATCCCGAAAAATTGACGGCGATGGTAGCAGGGAGGTCGCCGGTATCTGTCATGATGATGGGGTCGGAAACGGTCGCGCTGCGTCCATTTTCGACACGCGGCGATCAGGCCTTCGCGCCATGCGACCCGACGACGATGCGCCGGCCGACGGAAGCGGCCGGTTCGGCAGCGGGCGGCGCACGGGGGGACTCCGGTCCCGACCTTGACCGGTCACGAAAGCGCTGCGTATTCAGCTTTCCAGGCACGGAATGCGCGCTTGACAGCCTGCGTGCGGCTTGGAATAAAGACGGCTTCGCGGCGCCTGGGGAAAACAAGGCGTTCGCAATGGGGGATACAAAGAATGCTCGACGAGGTTCGTAGCGGCAGCCTCGACGGTCTCAGGGTCATGGTGATCGACGATTCCAAGACCATCCGTCGAACCGCCGAGACGCTGTTGAAACGCGAAGGATGCGAGGTGGTCACGGCCATCGACGGATTCGAAGCGTTGGCCAAGATCGCCGATCAGCAGCCGCAAATCATTTTCGTGGATATCATGATGCCGCGTCTGGACGGTTATCAGACGTGCGCGCTCATCAAGAACAATCAACTGTTCAAGGGCACGCCGGTCATCATGCTGTCGTCCAAAGACGGCCTGTTCGACAAGGCCCGGGGCCGCATCGTCGGTTCCGAGCAATACCTGACCAAGCCTTTCACGCGCGAGGAGCTCCTCGACGCGATCCGCAAGCACGTACACGCCTGACCGGGGGGTAAGGCACAGCATGGCACGCATCCTGCTTATCGAGGATTCGCCGACGGATACGGCGGTCCTGACCCAGTTGCTCAAGCGCAACGGGCATGAGGTTTCTACCGCAGGAAGCGCAGAGGACGGCATCGAGGCGTGCAAGCGCGAACTGCCGGACCTGGTGATGATGGACGTGGTGCTGCCGGGCATGAACGGGTTCCAGGCTACGCGCGCGCTCAGCCGCGACGCGCAGACCAGCGCGATCCCGGTCCTGATCGTCAGCACCAAGGGCATGGAGACCGACCGCGCCTGGGGCATGCGCCAGGGCGCCCGCGACTACATCGTCAAGCCGCCGCGCGAAGACGAGCTGATCGCACGCATCAACGCACTACTTGCCGGGTAACAGAGACGATGACGTTCAAGCCGCCGTTCGATGTGCTGACCGATTACGAGCGCCGCAGCCTGGCGCACGTGCCCGGCCTGCCCGAACAGCTCGACGCGCCCGGCCTGTGGCGCGGCGTCGGTTACCGCATCGGCACGCGGCGGCTGGCGTCCACCTTCTCCGAGGTGGTCGAAATCCTGTCGTTGCCGCAGGTCACCCACGTGCCCGGTTCGCAGCCGTGGATGCTGGGCCTGGCCAACGTGCGCGGCAGCCTGCTGCCGATCGTCGACCTCAAGCAGTTCCTCGAGGGCGAGCGCACGGTGCTGCACGAAAGCCAGCGCATCCTGCTGGTGCGCCAGCCCGGCGGCGACGTCGCCGTGCTGATCGACGAACTGTTCGGCCAGCGCAGCTTCCACGACCAGCAGCAAATTTCCGTGGAGGACGTCGCCGAGCAGGGGCTCGCCGATGGCCGCTACGCCCATTTCATCGACCGGGCCTACCGCCTGGACGATCAGCCGTGGGGCATCTTCAGCCTCGACCGGCTGGCCCGCACGCCCGAATTCCGACAAGCAGCGGCCTGAGCCGCTCTCCAATCAGCCCGTAATTAGCCAGTACACCGAGGTTCGCGAACCATGAGCACAGTGATGGACAACGCCGGCAAGAGCCGCCTTCTGGGCGCCAATACCTGGCTGATCGTGCTGGGCATATCGGTGCTGGTGTTCGGCCTCAACACAGGCTATGCGACCTGGAAAGCGGCGCGCCTGGGCGGCGCCAGCTCGGCCGCGTCGAGTCTGCAGGTCAACTCGCAGAAGCTTGCGGTGCAGGGGCGCGAGGCAGTCGGCGGCAATAAGGACGCCTTCACCGAGTTCAAGAAGACCAAGTCGGCCATCGACGGCGACATCAATCAGCTCAACGACAACTTCGGCAGCACCGCCGGCGTGTCGGGTCCGATCGAGACGGTGACCAAGAGCTGGGAGCCGATGGGCAAGAGCGCCGACCAGGTGATCGCTTCGGAGAAGGCGGTGCTGGCCCTGGCCGGCAACGCCGACAACTTCTCCGGCCGCGTGCCGCAGCTGCAGGCGCGCCTGGACGAACTGGTCCGCGCGATGTCGGCTTCCGGCTCGCCGTCCTCGCAGGTCTACATCGCTCTGCGCCAGGTCGTGCTGTCGGCGACCATGGCCCGCCGAATCACCGAAATCCGCGCCGGCGGCAGCGGCGCCGGCATGGCCGGCGAAGCGCTGGTCCGCGACGCCACCGTGTTCGGCAACGTCCTCACCGGCCTGCGCAAGGGCGACGCCTCCTTCGGCGTGACCGCGCTGTCCAACGGCGGCGCGCTCGCCGCGCTGGGCCAGGCCGAGGCGCTGTGGCTGGAAATGAAGAAGGACCTGGACGCCATCTCGGCCTCCTCGAAGGAGCTGTTCCAGGCCCAGGCCGCGGCCGAATCGATCACCGGCGGCTCGGAAAAGCTGCTCGGCGAAAGCGAAACGCTGTTCAGCGCCTTCACCGCCTTCGGCTCGCTGCGCGACAAGAGCTTCTTCGGCAACATCTGGCTGTCGATCATCTCCGGTCTGGCCGCGCTGGTCGCGATCGCCGGCTTGCTGTTCTCGCTGAACTACGCCCAGCAGCGCCGCTACCAGACCACCAAGGAACTCAACGACCGGAACCAGGAGGCGATCATGCGCCTGCTGGACGAAATGGGATCGCTCGCGGAAGGCGACCTGACGGTGAAGGCGACGGTCACCGAAGACATGACCGGCGCGATCGCCGACTCGATCAACTTCGCCGTCGAACAGCTGCGCAGCCTGGTGCAGACGATTACCGACACCTCGGTGCAGGTGGCGTCCAGCGCCCAGGAGACCCAGGCCACCGCGATGCATCTGGCCGAAGCGGCGGAACACCAGGCCCAGGAGATCAACTCGGCCTCCGACCGCATCAGCGAAATCGCGGCCTCGATCGACCAGGTGTCGAAGAACTCGGCCGAATCGGCGGACGTGGCGCAGCGCTCGGTGCAGATCGCGACCAAGGGCGCGGGCGTGGTGCGGCAGACGATTCAGGGCATGGACTCGATCCGCGACCAGATCCAGGAAACCTCGAAGCGAATCAAGCGACTGGGCGAGAGCTCGCAGGAAATCGGCTCGATCGTCGAACTGATCAACGACATCTCGGAACAGACCAACATCCTGGCGCTCAACGCGGCGATTCAGGCCGCCTCGGCGGGCGAAGCGGGCCGAGGCTTCGCGGTCGTGGCCGACGAAGTGCAGCGACTCGCGGAACGCGCGTCCAACGCAACCAAGCGAATCGAGACGCTGGTCCAGACAATTCAGTCCGACACCAACGAAGCTGTGAGCTCGATGGAACAGACGACCTCCGAAGTGGTCGCGGGCGCACGACTGGCCGAGGACGCCGGCACCGCGCTGGGCGAGATCGAAAAGGTGTCGTCCGACCTGTCGAACCTCATTCAGGGCATTTCCAGCGCCGCGCAGCAGCAGTCCAGCGCGGCCTCGAACATCACCCAGACGATGAACACGATTCAGCAGATCACCTCGCAGACCTCGCAGGGCGCCAACCAGACCGCCGCGTCGATTGGAAACCTGGCGCAGCTGGCGGCCGACCTGCGCCGTTCGGTCGCCGACTTCAAGCTGCCGGCCTGATCGGAGCCGGACGCAGCGGCTCAGGCATGGCGGTTCGAGACGGATCAAAAGAAGGGTTGTACCGAGGATGAAGCTTCCGACACATCGCTGGCCGAGCCAGGGAACGGGTCCGCAGGGCCCCGCTGACGGGCGGGTCTGGCCATGACCGCGTTGCGCGAAGCGATCGACACCACCACGCTGGGCTGGATCAAGCCCGAGCTGGACGAGACCTTGCGCCAAGCGCGCCAGGAAATCGAAGCGTTCGCCGAAGAACCCGGCGACGCCTCGCGCATGCGCGTGTGCGCCAACCACCTGCACCAGGTGCACGGCACCCTGCGCATGGTCGAGCTGTACGCCCCGGCGATGGTCGCCGAAGAAATGGAGCGGCTGGCGATCGCCCTGCAGCAGGGCCAGGTCGCCGACCGCGACGAGGCCTGCGCGGCGCTGATGCGCGGCGTGGTGCTGCTGCCCGACTATCTGGAACGCCTGCAGGGCGGCCATCGCGACATTCCGATCGTGCTGCTGCCGCTGTTGAACGAACTGCGCGCGACCCGCGGCGAGTCCGGCCTCAACGAGAGCGTGCTGTTCGCCCCCAACCTGGACCGTCCGCTGCCGGCGCACCTGCCGCCGCCGCTGCCGGTCGCGGCCGCCGCCGGCCGCAACGCCAGCGCGCCGCATCTGGCCGCGCTGCGCGACGCCTTGAATGCGTGGCCGGAAGAGGGCGCGCCCGGCAACCCCAACCAACTGGCCTCGGCCATCGACGGCCTGCTCGCCGACGTGGTGCTGGAGCCGGTGCGGCGCATGCTCTGGGTCGCCTCGTCGGTGGCCCATGCGGTGCGCGACGGCGCGCTGGAACCGACCCGCGCGCTGCGCCAGGCCTTCGGCGGCGTCGAACGCGAAGCGCGCCAACTGCTGTCCGACGACGGCTTCAGCGCGCCGCGCGGCGAGCCCGCGGCCGAACCGACCCGGCAGCTGCTGTACCACGTCGCCCACAGCGACGGCCGCCACCCGGCCCTGGACGATCTGCGCCAGACCTTCGAACTCGCTGCGCACCTGCCCAGCGAGTCGGAGCTCGAACACGCCCGCGGCAGCCTCAGCGGCCGCAACCGCGCCCTGCTCGACACCGTCGCGGCGGCGATCAAGGAAGACCTGCTGCGGGTCAAGGACGCGCTCGACCTGCACCTGCGCACCAATCAGACCGATCCGGCCGAACTGCGGCCGCAGGTCGAGGCGCTGGCCCGGGTCAGCGACACCCTGGGCATGATGGGACTGGGCATGGCCCGCACCGTCGTGCTGCAGCAGCGCGACGCGATGAACGAAATCGTCGAAGGCCGCCGCGCCGCCGACGAGGGCACCCTGCTCGACGTGGCGGGCGCCCTGCTGTACGTCGACGCTTCGCTGGACGACCAGGTCACCCGCCTGGGCCTGCCCGAAGAGCGCGGCGACGAGGACCTGCTCGCCGGCGAGGCGCGCAAGGTGCTCGACGTGGTCGCGCGCGAAGCCATCGCCAACTTCGGCGACGCCCGCCAGGCCTTCGTCGCCTTCGTCGAGACCAAGTGGGATCACGAAGAACTCAACGAAGTGCCGCGCGTGCTGGACGAAGTCGCCGGCGCGCTGCGCATGATCGAGCTGCCGTTGGCGGCCGATTACCTGACCGGCATCAAGCGTTACACCGAAGTCGAACTGATCGGCCGCCGCCGCGTGCCCAGCGGCCAGCAGCTCGACACGCTCGCCGATGCCCTGGCGAGCCTGGAGTACTACCTCGAAGCGCTGCGCGAGCAGCGCCCGAACCGCGACGACATCCTCGACATCGCACGCCAGAGCCTGGAGGCGCTGCGCTACTGGCCGTTGCCGGACGTGGTGCGGGTCGAGCCCGCGCCGGCCGACGTCGCGCCGGCTGCGGCCGCGCAGGACGCGGTCGCCGAGGCGGCGCCCGAGGTGGGCGCAACGGACGACAACGTCCGCACCGAATCCATCATCGCCGAGGCGGCGTCGGCCGCCGATGCGGTCGAGTTCGTCGCCGGCGATACGGCCGAACAGCAGGACGAAGTCGCGTCCCAGGCCGCGAGCGTCGAAGCCGCTGCCGAAGCGGTCGCCGAAACGCCGGCGCCGGTCGAAGCCGGGGCGGTCGACTCCATCGCCGATCCGGTCCCGGCCGCGACCGCGGTCTACGGCGGGTTCGAGCAGGTCGACGACATCGACGACGAAGTGCGCGAGATCTTCCTCGAAGAATTCGAAGAAGAGATCGGCAACCTCGACCAACTGTTGCCGGCCTGGCGCGAGGCGCCGGAAGACCTGGCCCGCGTGCAGCCGGTGCGGCGCGTGTTCCATACCCTCAAGGGCAGCGGCCGCCTGGTCGGCGCCAAGACCCTGGGCGAGTTCAGCTGGAAGATCGAGAACCTGCTCAATCGCGTGCGCGAGCACGGCCGTGCGTCCAGTCCGGAAGTCATCGATCTGGTCACGCACGCGCGCAACGCCCTGCCGGGCTTCTACGCCGCGCTGCGCAACGAGGCGCCGCTGAGCGTCGACGTGGCCGGCCTGGAAGCGCATGCCGACCTGCTCGCCAGCGGCGAGGAAGCGTTCTATCAGCCGCCGCAGCCGAGCGCGGTCGCGGCCGCCGAGCCGGAACCGGTGGTCGAAGCCGCCGCGACGCCGAAACCGATCGTCGACGGTCCCTACGTGCCGGCCGCGGTCGATCCGGTGCTGCTGGAGATCCTCGACGGCGAGGTCGCCGGCCATCTGGTCACCATTGAAGCCTGGCTCAATGCTTCGCAAGCGCAGCCGCAGCGCGCCAGCGATGCGCTGCAGCGCTCGATCCACACCTTGAACGGCGCGTTCGCGATGACCGAAGTGCCGGTCATCACCGACGTCACCGGGCCGACCGAAGCCTACGTCAAGCGCCTGCTCGCCAGCGGCGCGCCGGCCAGCGCCGAGGGCGTGGCCGCGCTGGGCGCGGTCGCCGAGGCGATCCGAATCACCGTGCAGGCGCTGAAGTCGCCGTCGCCGCACGTGCCGATGTTCGTCGGCCTGCCCGAGCGCATCGAAGCGTTGCGCGACAGCCTGCCGGATGCGCGTGCGCCGATCGTCGTCGACGACGAAGCCGATGCCGCCGCCGAAACCATGGCCGACTCCGCCGCGCCGAGCGAATTGACCTCGGTGCACGACCTCAGCGCCTTCGGCGAGGATGCGCCGGCGGAGCTGCCGGCCGAGGCCGCGCCGTACGAATCCATCGAATCCGGCACTGTCGCCGGCATCGACCTGGACCTGGACGACTCTGCGCTGGAAATCGGTCTGGACCGTCTGCCGGGCGAGTTCGATCCGATCACCGCCCGTGCCCTGGGCCTGGTCGGCGGTAGTTCCATCGCCGCCGCCGAAGCGCAGCGTGCGGAAGCCGAGCGCCAGTTGGCCGAGCGTCTGGAAGCGGAACGCCTCGCAGCCGAGCGCGCCGAAGCCGAGCGCCTGGAAGCGGAACGTCTTGCAGCCGAGCGCGCCGAAGCCGAGCGCCTGGAAGCGGAACGTCTCGCAGCCGAGCGTGCCGAAGCCGAGCGCCTGGAAGCGGAACGCCTCGCAGCCGAGCGCGCCGAAGCCGAGCGTCTGGAAGCGGAACGTCTCGCAGCCGAGCGCGCCGAAGCCGAGCGTCTGGAAGCGGAACGTCTCGCAGCCGAGCGCCTGGAAGCGGAACGTCTTGCAGCCGAGCGCGCCGAAGCCGAGCGCCTGGAAGCGGAACGCCTCGCAGCCGAGCGCGCCGAAGCCGAGCGTCTGGAAGCGGAGCGCCTTGCAGCCGAGCGCGCCGAAGCCGAGCGTCTGGAAGCGGAACGCCTCGCAGCCGAGTGCGCCGAAGCCGAGCGCCTGGAAACGGAACGCCTCGCAGCCGAGCGCGCCGAAGCCGAGCGTCTGGAAGCGGAACGTCTCGCAGCCGAGCGCGCCGAAGCCGAGCGTCTGGAAGCGGAGCGCCTCGCAGCCGAGCGCGCCGAAGCCGAGCGCCTGGAAGCGGAGCGCCTTGCAGCCGAGCGTGCCGAAGCCGAGCGCCTGGAAGCGGAGCGCCTTGCAGCCGAGCGCGCCGAAGCCGAGCGTCTGGAAGCGGAACGCCTCGCAGCTGAACGCGCCGAAGCCGAGCGTCTGGAAGCGGAGCGTCTCGAAGCCGAGCGCCTGGCCGAAGAAGAGCGGCTGGAGTACGAACGTCTGGAAGCCGAATACGCCGCCGAAGCGCAGCGTGCCGAACAGGCCCGTCTGGACGCCGAGCGCATCGCGGTCGAGCAGGCGGAAGCCGAGCGCCTCGCTGCGGAACAGGCCGAAGCCGAGCGCCTGGACGCCGAGCGCATCGCGGCCGAGCAGGCCGAAGCCGAGCGCCTGGAAGCCGAACGCCTCGCCGCGGAACAGGCCGAAGCCGAGCGTCTCGAATACGAGCGCCTGGAAGCCGAATACGCCCAGGCCGAAGCGCCTGCGCAGGATCAGGTCGCAGCCGAGGAAACGATCGACGCCGCGACGGCCGTGCCTGCCGCCGCCGCGCCCGGCTCGTCGCTGTCGACCGCGTTGCTGGCCGCGTTCGACGCCGATCCGGATCCGGACGAAGCGCTGGACTTGAGCGAGCTGGACCCCGAACTCGTCGACATCTTCGTCGAGGAAGGCGGCGACCTGCTCGACCACTCCGACGGCCTGCTGGCGCAATTGCGCGAAACCCCGAGCGAACGCGAGCCGCTGGTCGGTCTGCAGCGCGATCTGCACACCCTCAAGGGCGGTGCGCGCATGGCCGGCATCATGGCCGTGGGCGAACTCGGCCACGTCATGGAGTCGCTGCTGGAGTCGGTGGTCGACCATCGCACCGAACTCGGCCGCGACGGCATCGTCCTACTCGAACGCGGTTTCGACCGCCTGCATGCCATGGTCACCCGGGTCGGCGCGCGTCGCGCGCTGGCCATGCCGGCGACGCTGATCGCCGCGTTCGACGCGCGTTCGCGCGGCGAAGCGCTGCCGATGCTGGCCGCAGCCGCAGCCGCGGCCGAACCGACCCGTACCAGCGCGCCGCCGGCGCAGCCGGCCCAGGCTGCGGTCGATGGAGGCCTCAAGCCGCTGTCGGCGCCGATCAGCGAAGCGCCGCTCGTCGACGAAGACGACATCGGCGTGCGCACGCCGCAGGAACAGGTGCGCATCCGCGCCGACCTGCTCGACCGTCTGGTCAACTACGCCGGTGAAGTCGCGATCTACCGCGCCCGCCTGGAACAGCAGCTGGGCGCGTTCCGCGGCGCGATCGCGGAAATGGCGCAGACCAACCTGCGCATGCGCGATCAGCTGCGCCGTCTGGAAATCGAAACCGAAGCGCAGATCATCGCCCGCTATCAGCGCGAAGGCGAAGCCGGCGACCAGGCGTTCGATCCGCTGGAGCTCGACCGCTTCTCGACCCTGCAGCAGCTGTCGCGCGCGCTGACCGAATCGGCGGCCGACCAGACCAGTCTGCAGAACACCCTCGACGACCTCACCCGTCAGTACGAAACCCTGCTGCTGCAGCAGTCGCGCGTCAGCTCGGAGCTGCAGGAAGGCCTCATGCGCACGCGCATGGTGCCGTTCGACACCTTGCTGCCGCGTCTGCGCCGCGTGGTCCGCCAGGCCTCGAGCGAATTGGGCAAGCAGGTCGCGCTGAAGCTGGAAGGCACCCAGGGCGAACTCGACCGCAACGTGCTCGAACGCATGACCGCGCCGCTGGAGCACATGCTGCGCAATGCGGTCGCGCACGGCCTGGAGCGGCCGGAGCAGCGTCGCGCCGCCGGCAAGGCGGACGAAGGCACGGTGCGCATCGCGGTGCGCCGCGAAGGTTCCGAAGTCGTGCTCGAAGTGGCCGACGACGGCGCCGGCCTGGACCGCGCTGCGATCCGCCGCCGCGGCGAAGAGCGCGGTCTGATCCGCAGCGATGCGGCGCTGTCCGACGCCGATCTGGACGCGCTGATCCTGGAGCCGGGCTTCTCCACCGCCGACGAGGTCAGCCGCCTGGCCGGCCGCGGCGTCGGCATGGACGTGGTCGCCAGCGAAGTCCGCCAGCTCGGCGGTACCCTGGATATCCATTCCCGCCCCGGCCTGGGCGTGCACTTCACCCTGCGCCTGCCGCAGACCCTCGCGGTCACCCAGGCGGTGTTCGTGCGCATCGGCGACACCACCTTCGCGGTGCCGATCGCTTCGGTGCGCGGCGTCGGCCGCCTCTCGCGCGAACTGCTCGAACAGGGCGACGTGGCCTATCGCTACGGCGGCGAGGACTACCCGGTCCACGACCTGGGTCTGTTGGTCGGCCATGCGCCGGCCAAGGCCGAAGGCCAGCTGCAGATGCCTTTGCTGCTGATCCGTTCGGGCGACCTGCGCGCCGCGGTGTCGGTCGACCAGGTGGTCGGCAACCGCGAAATCGTGGTCAAGCCGGTGGGGCCGCAGGTGGCGTCGGTGCCGGGCATCTTCGGCGCGACCATCATGGGCGACGGCCGCGTGGTGGTGATCCTCGACGTCGCCCCGCTGGTCCGCCGCCGCACCGTGCTGCTGCAGGACTTCGCCCAGGTCGCGGCGCCGCCGCCGGCCCCGGCCGAACAGCGCCGCGTGCCGCTGGTGATGGTGGTCGACGACTCGGTCACCATGCGCAAGGTCACCGGCCGCGTGCTGGAGCGCCACAACTTCGAGGTCATGACCGCGAAGGACGGCGTCGACGCGCTGGAGCGGATGGCCGAGCGCGTGCCCGACCTGATGCTGCTCGACATCGAAATGCCGCGCATGGACGGTTACGAGCTGGCCACGCAGATGAAGGCCGACGCGCGCATGCGCGAGGTGCCGATCGTGATGATCACTTCGCGTACCGGCGAGAAGCATCGTCAGCGCGCGTTCGAGATCGGCGTCGAGCGCTACCTCGGCAAGCCTTACCAGGAACCGGAATTGATCCGTAACGTGTACGAACTGCTTGGAATTACCCGTAGTCATGGCTGAAGCGGACCGTCGCGTAGCGTTGTTGGCGCGGGCCGGGGTGGCCCGCGACCGTTTGCGTAGCGCGCTCGGCGATGCCGGCGCGAACCTGGTGTTGGAAGGCGATCCGACCTCGCTGGAACCGTCCGAGCTCGACACGGCCGATCCGGACGTGGTCGTGGTCGTGCTCGATCCGGCGATCGAGGACGCGCTGGACCGGTTCGAGAACCTGCTGGTCGATCCGTCGATCGAAGTGATCTTCGAAGAGGCCGAACTGACCGTGGCCCGCGAGGGCTGGGACGCGGCGCGCTGGGCGCGCCACCTCAGCGCCAAGCTGCACCGGCACGACGACGTGCTGCCGCCCGGGCGCGAGCCCGAGCCGGAGCCCGAGCCGATGTTCTCCGCCGAAGCGTTCCAGCGCCCGAGCTCGCCGGCTTCGGCGATGGCGCAGGACGAACAGGGCATCGGTTTCGATCCGGCGTCCAGCGAGATGCCGCACGACCCATCCGCGTTCATCGCCGCCGAGCAGATCGGCGAGTTGTCGCGGCTGGCGCCGGCGCCTCGCGCGAGCGAGGCGGCGGTGGAAGAAGCGCCGGCGGCCGAACCGCCGGGCGAGTTCGACATCGGCCGGCTGACCCTGGAAGCGATCGAAACCCAGGCCGCCGTGCCGGGCCAGGCGGCGTCGTACCCGGCCGAGCCGGAGTGGAACGTCGACGAGCACACGCCGGTCGCCGACACGCCGCTGGCGCTGGACGACATCGGCGACATCGCCGCCTGGCAGCCGCCGGATCATCGTCTCGACGACGAACTGATCGACCTGGACCGCAAGTTCGCCGACGCCGGCACTTCGATCGAGCTGGAAGAGGACGCGCATTCCACGCCGTCCGCCTCCGGGGCGATCGCGCCGATCGAGTTCGACGACGGCCGTGGCGGCGGCGCCGAGACGCCGGCCTTCGAAAGCAGTTTCGACTTCGACTTCGCCACCGATCCGCTGCCGGCCGACAAGGCCGCCGCGCCGCCGCCGCCGGCGGTGCCGGACTGGTCCTTCGCCGACGAGGCCAGCCTGATCGGCGCCGCCAGCGGCCAGTCCCCGGCGCCGGTCGCGCCGGGCGTGGACGCGCACGATCTGGAAGAGATCGAACGGCGTATTTCCGGCCTGGAACTGGTCGACGACCGCGCGCCGGTGTCGACCCGCAGCGGTGCGGTGCTGGTGCTGGCCGGGATCGGCGGCCCCGACGCCGTGCGCCAGTTGCTCGGTGCTCTGCCGGAGAACTTCGGTCGTCCGGTGCTGGTGCAGCAGCGTCTCGACGGCGGCCGCTACGACCGCCTGGTGGCGCAGATGCAACGCGCTACGCCGGTGCTGGTCAAACTGGCCGAACCGGGCGCGCGCACCATCGACGGCGTGATCTACATCCTGCCCGCCGGCGTCGGCGTGGACGCCGGCGACAGCGGCATCCAGTTCGTCGAGGACGGCGGCGAGGTGATGGACGCCTTGCCGGCCGCCGACAGCGCGATCCTGCTGTTCAGCGGCGCCGACCCGGCTCAGGTCGATACCGCGATGAAGCTGGCCGCGCACGGCGCATTGGTGCTCGGCCAGGCCCCGGACGGTTGCTACGACGCCGCCGCCGCGAGCGCGGCGATCGCGCGCGGCGCCGGACAGGGCCAGCCGTCCGAACTGGCGGCCAAGCTGGCCGCACGCTGGTCGACCCACAGTCCGCTGTAAACGCCGGGCGCCGCTGCGGCGGCGCCGGCGCGGCTTCCATGCTGCTTCGCGCAGCTTCCGCACCACCTCGCGGCAGACATTCCGCTGCCGCAGCACTACCGCAAGGCCGCGCGATCCGCGGCGAGGACGCGAGCGATGTCGAACGACGACCAGCAACATCCGGCCACCGAAAGCGCAAGCCAGGCCGACATCCGCGGCGTATTGATCCAGGTGGCCGGCGCGCGTCTGTTGCTGCCCAACGCGACCATCGCCGAGGTGTTGTCGTACGCGCCGCCGGCGCCGGTCGACGGCGCGCCGCGCTGGCTGCTGGGTCGGATCCGCTGGCGCGGCTGGCAGTTGCCGCTGATCGCATTCGGCGAGCTGTCCGGGCTGGCGTCCGAACAGGGCAGCCTGGGCAGCAAGGTGGTCGTGCTCAAGGCGCTCAGCGCGGCATCGCGCCTGCCGTATTTCGCCCTGCTGACCCAGGGCTTCCCGCGTCTGGTGACGGTGTCGAGCCAGAGCTTGCTGGTCGACGGGATCGAAGACGAAATCCTCCCGCACGGCGTGCAGGCGCGCGTGCTGCTCAACGACGACCGCGCCCTGCTGCCCGACCTGGAAGCGGTCGAGGCGATGATCGGCGAAGCGCTCGCGCAGGCGGCGTGAACCGCGCCGCCGCGGCGCCGGAGCGCGCGTCCGCGCCCAAGCGCTACGCCTCGGTCGATGCGCTGCGCGGCCTGACCGTCGCGGCGATGCTGCTGGTCAACAATCCCGGCGACTGGGGCCATGTCTACGCGCCGCTGCTGCACGCGCAGTGGCACGGCTTCACGCCGACCGATCTCGTGTTCCCGATGTTCCTGTTCATCGTCGGCGTGTCGATCGCGCTGGCGCTGATGCCGCGCCGCGAAGCCGGCGCCGCGCCGGCGACGCTGTTGCGGCCCGCGCTGTGGCGCGCGGTACGCATCGTCGGCCTCGGCCTGTTGCTGCACTGGTGCGCGATGTGGGCGAGCGGCCACGAAGCGCTGCGCTTGCCCGGCGTGTTGCAACGGATCGGCCTGTGTTTCGCCGCGGCGGCGCTGATCGCGTTGTATCTGCCGGCGCGCACGCAATGGTTCGCGTTCGGCGCGTTGCTGGTCGGCTACGCCTGGTTGCTCGCCGGCGGCGGCAGCTACGCGCCGTTCGACAACATCGCCAGCCGCCTCGACCACGCGCTGTTCGGCGCGCACGTCTACCAGGTCGATCCGGCCAGCGGCCGCGGCCACGACCCCGAGGGTCTGGTGTCCACCCTGGGCGCCCTGGCCACGACCGTGCTGGGCCTGCGCGCCGGCGACTGGCTGCGCCGTGGCGATTTGCGCGCCTTGCTGATCGCCGGCGCGCTGGCGTTGGCGGCGGGCTGGGCGCTGGGCCAGTGGCAGCCGATCAACAAGAACCTGTGGACCCCCGCCTACGTGCTGTGGGCCGGCGGTTGGTCGTGCTGGGTCCTGGCGTTGTGCCATCGCCTGATCGACGTACGCGGCTGGCCGGCGCTGGGGCGAAGCTTCGGCGTCAACGCGATCGCCGCCTATGCCGGCTCGGCCTTGCTGCTGTACTTGCTGATCGGCCTGGGCTGGCTGGAACCGATCTACCGCCGCGGCTTCGCCGACTGGATGACACCGCGGTTCGGTCCCTATCTGCCGTCGCTGGCGTTCGCGCTGGCTTTCGTGACCTTGTGGTGGGGCGTGGTGACGCTGCTCGACCGGCGTCGGATCTATTTCAAGATCTGAGCGTCGCAGCCTTCCTTCGTCGGGCACGGCGAGAGCGGCGACAGCAAGCGCAGATCTCCCCGCCCGCTGCGCAGGCGCCGCTCCCGCTTGGAAAAGGGGCGACGGCGACTCGCCGCGCTGCCATGCCCGCCTTTGCGAAGCGCGTGGCGGTCGTTCGCCGTATTGCGGTTCTCGCTTGTTTCAAAGCGCACCGCGGCAGTTGGCCGCGTCGCGGTTCCCCCTGAAAGGGGGGCTAGGGGGATTTGTTTTCTCGCTCCTTGAAAAAGGGGTGACGGCGAATCGCCGCGCTGCCATGCCCGCCTTTGCGAAGCGCGTGGCGGTCGTTCGCCGTATTGCGGTTCTCGCTTGTTTCAAAGCGCACCGCGGCAGTTGGCCGCGTCGCGGTTCCCTCTGAAAGAGGGCTAGGGGGATTTGTTTTCTCGCTCTACGCCGCGGCGCAAACCCGGCGCCAACGGTTCGCTCGAATGCCGCCTGCCGCGCCCGCGAACCGATCCGAGCGACTCAGGCCAGATCGCCGAACCGCGCCTGCAGCGCCGCGATCGCGGCCAGGCCGGCGGTTTCGGTGCGCAGGATGCGCGGTCCCAAACGCAAGCCCTGGAAGCCGGCGTCGCGCAGCTGTTGCCGGTCCAGCGGCGACCAGCCGCCTTCCGGGCCGATCGCCAGAAACACCGGCGCAACCGGATCGACCGCGAGCGTGGCGACGGCCAACTCGCCTTCGGGGTCCAGGATCAGGCGCAACCCGCCCGGCGCCAGCGTCGCCAGCGTCGCCGCCAGCGCGCGCGGCGCGGCGACCTCCGGCACGCGAGCGCGGCCGCTTTGTTCGCAGGCCGAGGCGACCACGCTGCGCCAATGCGCCAGGCGCTTTTCCGCGCGCGCCTCGTCGAGCTTGACCTCGCTGCGCTGCGACCACAGCGGCTGCACTTGCGCCACGCCGAGCTCGGTCGCCTTCTGCAGGATCAGGTCCATCTTCTCGCCGCGGGCGATGCCTTGCAGCAGCACCAGCTGCAGCGGCGATTCGCGCTCTACCGGCTGCGCCGACTCGATCGCCACCCGCAGCTCGCGCTTGCCCAGCGCGGCGATGCGGCCGTGATAGTCGTGGCCGTCGCCGTTGAACAGCACGCAGGCGTCGCCGACCTGATGCCGCAGTACGCGGGCCAGATGCGTGGCGGGACCTTCCGGCAACACGATCTCGCGGCCGGCACCGAGTTCGGCGTCGACGTGGACTCGGGTCAGGCGCATGCGTCGGCCTCCTGCACGGCGTGGTCGATCGCCTCGCGGGTGGTGCGGGCGAGCAGGTCCAGCGCCTCTTCGTCGATCGAATACGGCGGCATCCAATACAGGATGTCGCCGAGCGGGCGCAGCAGCACGCCGCGCTCGAGCGCGGCGCGGTAGGCGCGCAGTCCGATCCGCGCGGCCGGATCGAAGGGACTGCGCTTGTCGCCGCCGCGGGTGAGTTCGAAGGCGACGATCATGCCGGCCTGGCGCACGTCGGCGACGTGCGGATGACCGGCGAACTCGGCCGCGGCGCGGGCCATGCGCGCGGCGGTGTCTCGGTTGCGCACGACGATGTCGTCGTCGCGGAAGATGTCCAGGGTCGCCAGCGCCGCGGCGCAGGCCAGCGGATTGCCGGTGTAGCTGTGCGAATGCAGGAAGGCGCGTTCGCGCGAGTCGTCGAGGAAGCCGTCGTAGATCGACTGGCTGGTCAGCACCGCGGCCAGCGGCAGCGCGCCGCCGGTCAGGCCCTTGGACAGGCACAGCAGGTCCGGCATGACCCCGGCCTGTTCGCTCGCGAACATCGTGCCGGTGCGGCCGAAGCCGACCGCGATCTCGTCGGCGATCAGGAACACCCCGTGCGCGTCGCACAGCTCGCGCGCCAGGCGCAGGTAGGACGGGTCGTGCATGCGCATGCCGCCGGCGCATTGCACCCGCGGCTCCAGGATCAGCGCGCAGACTTCGCCGGCATGGCGTTCGAGCAGATCGCGCAAAGCCGCGGCGGCGACCTGCGCGCGCTCGGCCGCGCTCTGGCCGGGGTCGGCCAGGTAGGCGTCGGGCGAGGGCGCGAACAGGGCTTCGGCCAGCAGCGGCGCGTAAATGCGCCGGTACAGCGGGATATCGCCGACCGCCAGCGCGCCCAGGGTTTCGCCGTGGTAGCCGTTCTCCAGGGCGATGAACTTGGTCCGGCCTTCGACGCCGCGATTGCGGAACCAGTGGAAGGCCATCTTCAGCGCCACCTCGACCCCGGCCGAGCCGTTGTCGGCGTAGAACACCTTGCTCAGCGGCGCGCGCCCGTCCTGGCGCGGCGCCAGCGCCAGCAGGCGTTCGGCCAGCTCCACCGCCGGCGCGTGCGAGACGCCGGCCAGGATCACGTGTTCCAGGGTCCGCGCCTGGGCGGCGATGGCCTCGGCGATGCGCGGCTCGGCGTGGCCGAACAGGTTGGTCCACCAACTGGAAATCGCATCCAGGTAGCGGCGCCCGTCGCGGCCGATCAGCCACGGCCCCCGGCCGCTCGCGATCGGCAGCAGGGGCAGGGTGTGAGGGTGCTCGCGCATCTGGGTGCAGGGGTGCCACAGCACCGCCAGATCGCGCTCGCGCCAGGCCTGCGCCGCGTCGGCGCCCGGCTCTGTTAGCATCTTGGGGTCGTGAGTGATCTCTCGCATTCCCCCATTATCGTGCCTTTCCGCTCCCCGCTCATGCCCGGAGCCGCGCCATGACCCGGCGGCTGCCGATCATCCATCAGATCACCGAGCACGAGGCCGGTCCGTACCGGCTGGAACGGCTCGATCTGGAGTTCTCCAACGGCGAGCGCCGTCGCTACGAGCGCCTGCACGGCCGCGGCCACGGCGCGGTGGTGGTGGTGCCGATGCTCGACGAGGACACCGTGCTGCTGGTGCGCGAGTACGCCGCCGGCATGCACCGCTACGAGCTGGGCCTGGTCAAGGGCCGGATCGACGAAGGCGAGACCGCGCTGCAGGCCGCCGACCGCGAGCTGAAGGAAGAGGCCGGCTACGGCGCGCGCTCCTTGACCGTACTGCGCGCACTGACGCTGGCGCCGACCTACATGAGCCACCAGGCGCAGTTGGTGCTGGCGCGCGATCTTTATCCCGAGCGCCTGCCCGGCGATGAGCCGGAAGAACTCGAAGTGGTGCCGTGGAAGCTCGACGACCTGCACGAGCTGATCCTGCGCGAAGACTTTTCCGAGGGCCGCAGCATCGCCGCGCTGTTCATCGCCCGCGAATGGCTGCGCAGCGGCCAGCCGCATCCGGGGCCGGCGGCATGACGGCGGCCGCGCCGCTGCTGTCCGCGGCTCAGGTAGAGGGCGCGATCGCGATCGCCCGCGCCGCGGCCGCGGCCATCCTGCAGGTCTACGACGGCGAGTTCGAAGTCGAGCGCAAGTCCGACGCCTCGCCGGTCACCGCGGCCGATCTGGCCGCGCACCATCTGATTCTCGACGGCCTGGCCGAACTGACCCCGGACATTCCCGTGCTGTCGGAAGAATCCGCGCACGAAGTCGGTTTCGAACAACGTCGCGCCTGGCCGCGGCTGTGGCTGGTCGACCCGCTCGACGGCACCCGCGAGTTCGTCAAGCGCAACGGCGAGTTCTCGGTCAACCTGGCCCTGATCGACGACGGCGTGCCGGTGTTCGGCCTGGTGCTGGCGCCGGTCGGCGGCGCGCTGTGGCACGCCCAGCGCGGCGGCCCGGCCTATCGTCGCGACGGCGACGCCGAGCACGAGATCCGGGTGCGGTCGCCGGCGGCGCGGCCGCTGCGGGTGGCCGCCAGCCGCTCGCATTTCAGCGAGCACAGCGAACAATTCATGGTCCGCGCGCACCGCGCCGCGCCGGACGGCATCCGCATGGTCAGCCTCGGTTCGTCGCTGAAATTCTGCCGCATCGCCGAGGGCGAACTGGACCTGTATCCGCGCTTCGGCCCGACCAGCGAATGGGATACGGCCGCCGGCCAATGCGTGCTCGAGGCCGCCGGCGGCGCGCTGGTCGATCCGCAGGGGCGTCCGTTCCGCTACAACCAGCGCGCGCATGTTCTCAACGGCGACTTCGTCGCCCTCGGCGACCGCGGTCTGCCGTGGAAGGAGTGGCTCGATGGCTGAAGTATTGAACCTGCCGCCCGGCATCGCCGGCCTGCTGGCGATCATGGCCCGTCTGCGCGATCGCGAGGGCGGTTGCCCCTGGGATCTCGAGCAGACCTTCGCCACCATCGCCCCGTACACGATCGAGGAGGCCTACGAGGTCGCCGATGCGATCGATCGCCAGGACCTGGCCTCGCTCAAGGACGAACTCGGCGATCTGCTGCTGCAAGTGGTGTTCCACGCGCGCATGGCCGAGGAGCAGGGCGCGTTCGCTTTCGACGACGTGGTCGCGGCGATCAGCGACAAGATGGTGCGCCGCCATCCGCACGTGTTCGGCGACGCCAGCTTCGAGGACGCCGAGGCGCAGACCGTGGCCTGGGAAGAGCAGAAGCGGCGCGAGCGCGAAGCCTCCGGCGAAGCCGACACCTCGGTGCTGGCCGGCATCGCCCGCGGCCTGCCGGAATGGCAGCGCGCGGTGAAGCTGCAGAAGCGCGCCGCCACGGTCGGCTTCGACTGGCCCGACGTGCGTCCGGTGATCGCCAAATTGCACGAAGAGATCGAGGAAGTGCGGGTGGAGTTCGACGCGGTCGCCGCCGCGCCGGACGACGCCGAAGCGCGCGATCGCCTGGAGGAGGAGATCGGCGACCTGCTGTTCGTCTGCGCCAACCTCGCCCGCCACGGCAAGGTCGACGTCGGCGCCGCCATGCGCCGCGCCAACCTCAAGTTCGAACGCCGCTTCCGCAGCATGGAGACGCTGGCCGCGCAGGACGGCCTGTCGTTGGCCGAACTGCCGCTGGAAGGCCAGGACGCTTATTGGGATCAGGCCAAGCGCGCCGAACGCGACGACTGAGCGCTTGCTCCGCCCGGCGCAGCGGCGCTTGATCCGCGGCCCGCGGCGGTTCAGGATCGCGGCAGGCAGTGCGATACGCCAATGCCGGGAGGGGACCATGGCCAACCGCTTCGCCAGTTTCCGCGAGTTCTATCCGTTCTATCTCAGCGAACACAGCAACCGCACCAGCCGCCGGCTGCACTTCGTCGGCAGCTGCGGGGTGTTGCTGCTGGTCGCGCTGGCGATCGCGCAGGGGCGGCCGTGGCTGTTGCTGGCGGCGTTGGTGTGCGGCTACGGCTTCGCCTGGGTCGGTCATTTCTTCTTCGAGAAGAACCGGCCGGCGACGTTCAAGCACCCGTTGTATTCCTTCGTCGGCGACTGGGCGATGTTCAAGGACATCCTGACCGGCAGGATCAAATTCTGAGCCGCCGTCGGCCGCCGCGCGCGGGCCTGCGGCGGCGCCTTCAAGGACGATCGCGATGAAATCGAGGCTTTGCTGTTGGGCGCTGCTCCTGGCCGCGCTGCCGTCGCTGTCGCCGGCGGCCATGCCGGCCGCGGCGCCGGACCGGCCGATGCGCAAGTCCGCCTGGCTGGCCGAGGCGATGGACAGCAAGACCTGCCCCCTCGTCTCGATCCGCCTCGTCGGCGAGAACCCGCGCGCCGACGGCGGCGAGGACACGATCGCGACGATCTGGCGCAGCGCCGACGACGAACTCGCCGACCTCGACCGCTGGCCGACCCTGTACCTGTCCCTGGGCGGACGGCCGTTGGCGCTGCCCCGCGTGCCGCCGGCCGACGACGTCGAAAGCGCCGCGCTGAGCGGCGAGACGCTGCTGCGCTGGTCGGCGCCCAGGCAGGGCGTCTCGGCGACCCTGCGCCTGCGCGCGCCGCGCCTGTGGGTGGAGAACGACGGCGCCTGGACCGAGGTGGCGCCCGCGCGCCTGCGTCGGGCGCGCGCGGCGACGGACGGGGCGAGCACGCGCAGCGTATGGGTCGGGCACCTGAGCCTGGTCAGCCCGGCCGGGCGCTGGCAGGAGCCCGTGCGGGTGGAGTCGTGGTGCGGGCCCTGAGCCGCGGCGGGCTCAGTCGAGGAAGATCAGCCAGGCCGCGACCACGATCAGGGCGAAGCCGGCCCAGTGGTTCCACTTCAAGGGCTCGCCGAGGTACCAGGCCGAGAAGCCGGCGAAGACCAGCAGGGTGATGACCTCCTGCATGCCCTTGAGCTGCGGCGCCGAGTACACCGCGCTGCCGAGCCGGTTGGCCGGCACCTGCAGGCAATATTCGAACAGGGCGATGCCCCAGCTGACCGCGATCGCGACGGTGAGCGGCGAGGACTTGTACTTGAGATGTCCATACCAGGCGAAAGTCATGAAGATATTCGATCCGAGCAACAGCAGGATCGGATACAGGCGGTCGGCGAGCATGCGGCGGGGTCGCAAGAAGGGTCGTCCAGCGTAGCGGGGGCCTTCACGGGCCGTCCACCCTGGCGAAGGCAACCTTCACAAAACTGAAGGAATGGAGAGGCTGTATGCAGGGTACGAGAGACGGGGGCCTGGTCCTCATCGTCGAAGACAACCGCAACATCTCCGAAATGGTCGGCGAATACCTGGAAAGCCGCGGTTTCGAAGTCGATTACGCCGCCGACGGCGTGGACGGCTACCGGCTCGCCACCGAGAACAGTTACGACGTGGTGGTGCTCGACCTGATGCTGCCGCGTATGGACGGGATCGAGGTCTGCAAGAAGCTGCGCGAAGAAGCCCGCAAGTCGACCCCGGTGCTGATGCTGACCGCACGCGACACCCTGGACGAGAAGCTGACCGGCCTCAGCGCCGGCGCCGACGACTACCTGACCAAGCCGTTCGCGATCCAGGAACTGGAAGCGCGCCTGCGCGCCCTGATCCGGCGCGAACGCCGCCAGGTCGGCGGCGAGGTGCTGAAGGTCGCCGACCTGGTGCTGGACCCGGCCAGCCTGCGGGTCACCCGCGGCGGCAGCGAACTGCAGCTCTCGCCGATCGGGCTGCGCCTGTTGACCATCCTGATGCGCGAATCGCCGCGCGTGGTCAGCCGGCAGGAGATCGAACGCGAGATCTGGGGCAACGGCCTGCCCGATTCCGATACGCTGCGCAGCCACCTCTACAACCTGCGCAAGACCATCGACAAGCCCTTCGACAAGCAACTGCTGCATACGGTGCAGAGCGCCGGTTACCGCGTTGCGGACATCTCGCAGCCGCCGGACTGACGTATCGACACCGTGCCGCAAGGGTTACCGCGCAAGATCAAGCTTGCATTCATCCTGCAAGCCTTGATCGGCAGCGTCGCGATCACGCTGGGCATTCTCCTGGCGGGGTTGGCTGTGCGCCACGTGGTGCTCGAGCAGCGCATGCAGCGCGAGGCCGACGACTACTGGGCCGGGCGCGAGCGCGACCCGAACTACCCCTTGCCGCGGACCTCGACCACGCGCGGCCACTTCGTCCCCGCCGGCGGCAACGACTCGCAGCTGCCGCTGGGCATCCGCAACGTGGATTCGGGGCTGCACAACCTGCCCGGCGGCGGCCGGGTGGTGCTGGTGGACCGGCGCGAGGCCGGCACCTTCTACATGATCTACGCCACCGACCTGATCGACGAGGCGATTCTCTACACCGGCCTGTTCTCGCTGCTGTTCTCGCTGCTGACCACCTACCTGATTTCCTGGCATACCTACCGCACCTCCAAGCGCCTGGTCTCGCCGGTGAGCTGGCTGGCCAACGTGGTCAGCCAATGGGACCCGCGCGACCCCGACACCAGCCTGATCGAGCCGATCAAATTCCCCTACGACCCCGGCAGCGAAGTGCGCCGGTTGTCGAGCGCGCTCAGCGGCCTGGCCGAGCGGGTCAGCGATTTCGTCCAGCGCGAGCGCGACTTCACCCGCGACGCCAGCCACGAGCTGCGCACTCCGCTGACCGTGATCCGGGTCGCCACCGACCTGATGCTGGCCGACCCCGACACCCCGGTGCGCGCGCAGCGTTCGCTGCTGCGGGTGCAGCGCGCCGGCCGCGACATGGAGGCGGTGATCGACGCCTTCCTGATCCTGGCCCGCGAGTCCGACGTCGAGCCGCAGTCGGAGGAGTTCGCGGTGCGCGACATCGTCGACAACGAAATGGAGCGGCTGCTGCCCCTGCTCAACGGCAAGCCGGTCGAGCTGCACCTGTACGACGAAGGCGGGCCGCGCCTGGTCGCGCCGCCGCACGCGCTGGGGGTGATGATCGGCAACCTGCTCAGCAATGCGGTGCGCTTCACCGACCAGGGCCGCATCGACGTGCGCCTGAGCCGCGACAGCATCGAGATCCGCGACACCGGCATCGGCATGTCGGTGGAGACGCTGACCAAGGCCTTCACCCCGTTCTACCGCGCCGATTTCTCCTCCGGCGACGGCAAAGGCATGGGCCTGTCGATCGTGCGCCGGCTGGGCGAGCGTTTCGGCTGGCCGGTGACCCTGACCAGCGCACCCGGCCAGGGCACCACCGCGGTGATCCGCTTCCGTCCCGGCAGCGCCACCGTCAGCTTCGGCCCGCCGCCGCGCCGGCCCGAACTCTGAACGACGCGCACCCGGTGGGCGCCGGCCCGTGCGACGGTTTCGCCGCGGCGCGAATCCTTGGGCAGAATCGCGCGTGGGCGCGACGCTATCGCCGCGTCGATCCGGCTGAACCGTCGCTGCGCCGCCGCGTCCGTGCCGCCGTCGCCGACCGCGCCGCTGTCAACCGCATTCAGCCTGGTGCGTTGGCGCCTGCATAACTCTCGAAATCAGCCACATGAGCGCAGCCAAGCCGTCCCCCCCGTCCCGCCCGACTCCGACTGCGCGGCCGCGCAAATCGCCCTGGCCGCAACGGCTGCTGATCGCGGCGGTGGCGGCGGCGCTGGCCGGCAGCGGCTGGTACTACTACCGCAAGCAGAGCGCGGCGGAGGCCGCCGGAGCCTATCGCACCGCCAAGATCGAGCGCGGCGACATCCGCGTGGCGATCTCGGCCACCGGCGCGCTGGCGGCGATCTCGACCGTCGACGTGGGCAGCCAGATCTCCGGGCAAGTCACCGAGGTGCTGGTCGACTACAACGACCGGGTCAGCAAGGGCCAGGTGATCGCGCGCATCGACCCGGCCACCTACGAGGCGCAGATCGCCCAGGGTTCGGCGCAGATCCAGAACGCGCGCGCCAGCCTCGCCACCGCCCAGGCGACCTTGCGCAATGCCGAACTCGATTACCAGCGCAAGTCCGAACTGGCGGCCAAGCAACTGGTCTCGCGCAGCGATGCCGACCTGGCCCGCGCCGCGCGCGACCAGGCGCGGGCCCAGCTCAACGGCGCCCAGGCCCAGATCGAGCAGCAGATCGCCTCGACCCAGACCACCCGCCTCAATCTGCAGCGCACGGTGATCCGCGCGCCGGTCGACGGCGTGGTCCTGACCCGCAGCGTCGAGCCCGGCCAGACCGTGGCCGCGAGCCTGCAGTCGCCGGTGCTGTTCCAGATCGCCGAAGACTTGTCGAAAATGGAAATCGTGCTGGCCATCGACGAGGCCGACATCGGCCAGGTCAAGGCCGGCCAGGGCGTGAACTTCACCGTCGATTCCTTCCCCGATCGCCGTTTCCGCGGGCAAGTGCAGCAGGTACGGCTGTCGGCGACCAATACCAGCAACGTCATCACCTATCCGGTGGTGGTCTCGGTCGACAACCCCGACGGCGCGCTGCTGCCGGGCATGACCGCCAACGCCGAGATCGAGGTCAGCCGCCGCGACGACGTGCTGCGGGTCAGCAACGCCGCGCTGCGCTACAAGCCGGCCGACGAAGACGCCGCCGGCGCCGGCAATGCCGGCCCGAACGGCGGCGTGCGCGGCGGTCTCGGCAACGACCTGCCGCAGGTCGCGCAGGCGCTGAAGTTGAACGCGCAGCAGCAGGCCGCATTCGACGCCGCGCTGGCGCAGATGAAGCAGCGCATGGCCGCGCGCAGCGCGGCGCCGGCGGCGAGCGCGGGCGGACCGCCGGGCGGCGGCGCGCCGATCATCATCGGCGGCGGCCGCGGGCCGGGCGGCGGGGGCGGCAACAACAATCGCAACCGCAACGGCGGCGCCATGTCCGGCGCCGCGCGCCAGCGCATGCTGGAACGCTTCAATCAGCAGTTCGGCGCTTTCCGCAGCCTGCTCGACGACGGCCAGCGCGCACGCTGGGACGCCGAGATCGCCAACCTGGTGACCGCGCGCCGAGTGCCGCTGTACAAGCTGGCCGGCGGCAAGCCCGAGCCGGTGGTGGTGCGGGTCGGCGCCAGCGACGGCAGCTGGACCGAGGTCTCCGGCAACGTGCGCGAAGGCGACGAGATCGTGGTCGGCAGCGGACGCACCGGCCCATGAGCGAGGTCGCCGACGCGCATCCGGTCATCGAAACCCGCGGCCTGGGCAAGGTCTATTCGCCCGGCAGCGAGGCCGAGGTGATCGCCTTGCACGGTGTCGACCTGACGATCGCGCGCGGCGAGTTCGTCGCGATCATGGGGCCGTCGGGTTCGGGCAAGTCGACCCTGATGAACCTGATCGGCTGCCTGGATACACCCAGCAGCGGCAGCTACCTGTGCGACGGCGTCGACGTCGCCAGCCTGGACGCGGAAGCGCGCGCGATCCTGCGCCGCGACAAGATCGGTTTCGTGTTCCAGGGCTTCAACCTGTTGCCGCGCATGAACGCATTGGAAAACGTGGCGATGCCGATGGGCTATGCCAACGTGCCGCGCGATGAACGCCTGCAGCGCGCCCAGGCGGCGCTGGAAGCGGTCGGCCTGGGCGGTCGCGCCGGACATCGGCCGAGCGAGTTGTCCGGCGGTCAGCAGCAGCGCGTGGCGATCGCCCGCGCGCTGATCAACCGGCCGCCGATCCTGCTCGCCGACGAACCCACCGGTGCGCTCGATACCCGCACCGGCGAGGAGATCCTGGCTCTGTTCAAGCGCCTGCAAGCCGAAGACCACACCGTGGTGCTGATCACCCACGACCCGGACGTGGCCGCGCATGCCGGCCGCACCTTCGTCATGCGCGACGGCGAGCTGCACGAGCAGGAGGCCGGCGCATGAACTTCCTGGAAGTGCTGCGTACGGCGGTGTTCGCTCTGCGAGGCAATTGGCTGCGCAGCGCGCTGACCTCGCTGGGCGTGATCATCGGCATCGCCGCGGTGATCGTGATGGTCTCGGTCGGCCAGGGCACCCAGTCGGAAATCGACAAGCTGGTGTCCGGGTTGGGCTCGAACCGGCTCGACATCAGCTCGGGCGGCGGCGGCCGCGGCGCCGGCGGCGTGCGCCTGAGCGCGTCGAGCTTCTTCACCCTGACCGAAGCCGACGCCGAGTCGATCCGCAACGAGATCGGCGAGGTCCAGTACGTCGCCGCCTCGCTGCGCGGCGGCACCCAGGCGGTGTACGCCGAGAACAACTGGTCAACCCAGTGGCAGGGCGTGCAGGCGGATTTCTTCGACATCAACGGTTGGAGCATCGCCTCCGGCGCAGCGTTCGAAGCGCGCGACTACGGCAGCGGCACCAAGTCGGTGATCCTCGGCGAAACCGTGCGCCGCGAACTGTTCGGCGACGAGGACGCGATCGGCCAGACCGTGCGCCTGGGGCGAGTGCCGTTCACGGTGGTCGGTACGCTCAAGCCCAAGGGCCAGGGCGGTTTCGGCCAGGACCAGGACGATGTGGTGCTGGTGCCGCTGGAAACCGGGCGCCGTCGTCTGCTCGGGGCGATGGGCCTGCCGACCGGCGCGGTGATGCAGATCGCGGTCGGCGTCGGCCGCGCCGAGGACGTCGCTTATGCGCAGGAGCAGATCGAAAGCCTGCTGCGCCAACGCCATCGCATCCAGCCCGGCGCCGATGACGACTTCAGCGTGCGCAACATCGCCGAAGTGGTCGCGACTCGCACCCAGACCACCCGGCTGATGTCGCTGCTGCTCGGCGCGGTGGCGACGATTTCGCTGATCGTCGGCGGCATCGGCATCATGAACATCATGCTGGTCTCGGTGACCGAACGGATCCGCGAGATCGGCCTGCGCATGGCGGTCGGCGCGGGACCCGGCGACATTCGCCGGCAGTTCCTGGCCGAGGCGATGCTGATCTCGTTGATCGGCGGCGCGCTGGGCATCGCCATCGGCGTGGTCGGTACCTTGCTGGTGAGCAAGTTCGGGGCCTTGCCGGTGGCGCTGAACGGCAAGGTGATCGGCCTGGCCGCGGGGTTCTCGATCGCCACCGGTCTGTTCTTCGGTTATTACCCGGCGCGCAAGGCCTCGCAGCTGGATCCGATCGAAGCATTGCGCCAGCAGTAAGGCGCGGCGCAGGACCACGACCTCGGGCACGGGCGCGGATCGCCGCGCCGTGCCATGGTGCCGGCGACGACCGGGAACGGAGCGGACATGAGCAAGTGGTGGCTGACGCTGTTGTGGTTGCTGCCGTGGCAGGCGTTCGCGGCTGCGCCCGCGCCGGCCGCTGCGGCGCCGGCGACGACGACGACGACGGTGACGATCCTCGGCGTCGACCACGCCGCGCAATTGGTGTCCGAGCGCGACCGGCCGGCGCTGTTGGACGCTTTCCTCGACCGCATCAGGCCCGACGCGATCTGCATCGAGCGCGCGCCGGAGGCGTTCGCGCGCGGCGATTTCTACGAGTTCACCTACGAAGTGCAGGACGTCGCGGTGCCGTTTGCGCGCCGTCACGGCATCGAGCTGTGCCCGATCGACTGGGAACCGCCGGTCGAAGATCAGAAGCTGGGTTTCGGCCTGGCCCTGGACGCGCCGCCGGAGCTGCGTCCGCTCAAGGGCTTCATGGGGTTTCTGAGTTTCGGCCCGGAAAGCCTGCAGCGCGATTTCTTCCATGCCGACGACCCCGCCCGCCTGAGCAAGGTGCGCGACTGGGCGACGACACCGGCCAAGCGCGCCAGGCACGATCTGCCGCGGCGCCTGTATCTGTACCGCACTTACCTGCAGGCGCAGCGCATCGCCGCGGCAGCGCGCGCGCATCCGGGCGGCACGGTGGTCGTGGTCGTCGGCGAGTTCCACAAGCACGACATCGAAGCGATTCTCGCCGAGGAGCCCGGCCTGCGCCTGGTGCAGCCCTCGTCGCTGGGCCGGCCCGACGCGCGGACGGTCCAGGCGCACGACCGGGTCGAGTACCAGACCGCGATCGCGAGCTTCAATCTGCTCGGCGTGCAGGCGGCGGGCGGGGCGGTGGACTATGCCTATGTCGGCCGCGCGGTGGCGGCGCTGGAAGCCGCCGGCGCCACGCCGCAGGCGCGTCTGTTCCGGGTGCGGCTGGATCTGCTGCAAGGACGGATCGGGCGCAACGCGGCGATCGCGGGCTACCGCGCCATCGCTGGCGAGGCCGGCGAGGCGCGCTTTGCCTGGACCGGGGTCAAGGACGCGGCCCGGGTGGATTCCTGGTTCGATCCGTTCGGCAATCTCGACGTGCGCCGGCGGGCCTTGCTGGAGGCGGCGCGGGAGACGCTGGCGGCCGGCGACGCGGCGGGCGCGGACGAGTTGCTCGAGGCCTGCGTCGCCGGCCTGAGCCCGCGCCAGCGCGAGCAACTGCGCGGCTACTGGCAGCGCGACATCGCCGCTGCGAGACCGCCCGCCCCCTTGTAGGAGCGGCGTAAGCCGCGACCATGGGACGCGCAGAGAAATCAACGCCTTCGCCATTGATCGAAACCCGAAACCGTAGCGCCGGCTTCTAGGGACAAAAGCTCCCAAGCCAAGCTTCCGTCCGCAAGCGGCCGGGTCACTTTCTTTGTCCAAGGCGACAACGTCCTACTGGATTTCCTTCGGTCAAAAAGTAGCCAAAGAAAACGCCATGGCGGTTTCGAATCAAAAGCCACTATGGGGCCTAGCCTGCGCGGGGCTGCTCCGCACCGGCCCTCCCTGGCCCGGCTGCGCACGGCCCGCCTCCCTGCGGGCCGCCCTTCGGGGCTCCAGGGCGTTCTCGCGAGTTCGATGCGGCGCCAAGCTGTTCACGGCGACGGCAAGGGCAAGGGCAAGCGGCTGCGGCCGCCAATGTGATAGCCGTGGCGGCGGCCGGACCGGTCGGTCGCCGCCGCCGCGGTTCCGGCGGTATGCGCCGCGGCTTGGGCCCCAGGCTGCCCGCGGGCCGGCGCCGGCCGCGAGGGCAGGGTCATCGGGCTTGTGGCAAAATCCCCGGCCGTAGCGGCTCCGGCCGCGTCCGCCTGGCCGTCCGGCCTGCCATCGAGATCCCCTGCCATGCCCATCGCTGCGCCGTTCCTGCCCGAACGCCTGTGCTGCCGCAGCACGATCGCGACGACGGAGCGCCGGCGTGGCTGACGAATACGGGCATCTGCCGCGCGGCCCGGGACGGATCCTGAAGGCCGCGACCTGGTCGTTCCAGGGGCTGCGGGCGGCCTGGCTGCACGAATCCTCGTTCCGGCTCGAGGTCTACCTGTTCCTGGTCCTGGCGCCGGTGGGCTGGTACTTCGGCCAGAACGGGGTCGAGCGCTCGCTGCTGATCGGTTCGATCCTGCTGGTGTTGAGCGTGGAGCTGCTCAACTCCGCGGTCGAGGCGGTGATCGAACGCTACGGTCCGGAGTTCCACGAGCTGGCCGGGCGCGCCAAGGACATGGGCTCGGCGGCGGTGTTCGTGCTGTTGATGAACGTGCTGCTGATCTGGGCCGCGATCCTCGGCCCGCGGCTGTGGACTCATCTGATGGGCTGAGCGCCGGGACGGCGCCGGTTCCGTGTTTCCGGCCGCGTCCGCGGCCGCAGGCGTCGCCTCCGCGGCGCGCCGACCGCGGCTCGCCCGCGGGCTTTCCGATATCGACTTTCTTTGAGGTATGCCGCACGTGATTGAATTGCTGACCGATCCGCAAGTCTGGATCACCCTGATCACCCTGAGCGCGATCGAAATCGTGCTCGGCATCGACAACCTGGTGTTCATCTCGATCGCGGTCAGCAAGCTGCCGTTCGACCAGCGCGAGAAAGCGCGCAAGTTCGGCATCGCGGTGGCGTGCATCACCCGCATCGCCCTGCTGCTGACCCTGGCCTGGCTGGCCGGGCTGACCAGCGACCTGTTCCACGTGTTCGGCCAGGGCATTTCGGTGCGCGACCTGGTGCTGATCCTCGGCGGCGCCTTCTTGCTGGTGAAGGGCTCGATGGAGATCAAGGACCTGATCGCCGGCGAGGACGAGTCCGAGGACGTGCACACCAAGCCGGCGGCGTCGTTCATGATGGTGATCGCGCAGATCGCGGTGATCGACATCGTGTTCTCGCTGGACTCGGTGATCGCCGCGGTCGGCATGGCCAACCACACCCCGGTGATGGTCGCCGCGATCCTGCTCGCGGTCGGCGTGATGCTGCTGGCGGCCAAGCCGCTGGGCCATTTCATCGACAACAACCCGACCATCAAGATGCTGGCGCTGGCCTTCATCGTCCTGGTCGGCGTGTACCTGATCGCCGACGGCTTCGAGATCCATATCCCGAAGGGCTACATCTACGGTGCGATGGGCTTCTCGGCCCTGGTCGAGTGCCTGAACCTGTGGGCCCGTCGCCGCGCCACCCTGCGGCTCAGCACCGAATAAACGCCGCCGCGAGCGCGCAGCGTCCCAGCGAAGGCCGGCAAGCGATTGCCGGCCTTCGTCGTTGTGGACGCAGGGCTTGGCGCGCGCTGAGGCGCGAAGTTGCGGCGTTCGCGCCGGCGCCGCAGGCGCAGCGCACCCAGGCGCCGAATGGCGGGCAGCGCGGGGGAGGGGGTAAGTGTGCTTGACCCCTTCGTCCCGGTCGTCACATCGCGTCCATTGCGTCCGCCCGGGGCCGGTGCTGCAATGCGGCCGTCGCCCGTGCAACCAGGAGTCGCGCCATGTTCCGTGCCTTGATCGTGCTCGCGTTGACCGCGCTGCTCAGCGGCTGCGGCTACAACAGCATCCAACAGAAGGACGAAGCGGTGACCGCCGCCTGGTCGCAGGTGCTCAACGTCTACAAGCGCCGCGCCGACCTGGTGCCGAACCTGGTCGCGACCGTGCGCGGCTATGCCAGCCACGAACAGCAGGTGCTGACCCAGGTCACCGAGGCCCGGGCCAAGGTCGGCAGCATCAACGTCAACGCCAACGACCCCGAATCGCTGAAGCAGTTCGAACAGGCCCAGGGCGAGTTGCGCGGCGCGATCGGCCGCCTGCTGGTGGTCAGCGAAAACTATCCGCAGCTCAAGGCGGACCAGAGCTTCCTCAGCCTGCAGACCCAGCTGGAAGGCACCGAGAACCGGATCGCGGTCGAGCGCCAGCGCTACATCGGCGCGGTGCAGGACTACAACACCTACATCCGCCAGTTCCCGACCAACCTGACCGCCAAGCTGTTCGGCTACGCGACCAAGCCCAATTTCACGGTCGAGAACGCGGCCGAGATCCAGCAGGCGCCGAAGGTCGATTTCGGCCAGCCCAGCGCGCCGGCGCAGACCCCGCCGGCCCCGTCGCAGGGCTGAGGCGCCGATGGCGGCATCGGCCGCAATCGCCCGTGGCCGCAGCGCGTTCGCGGCGCTGCTGGTCGGGCTGTGGCTGCTGGTCCTGGCGGCCCTGCCGGGGCCGTTGCGGGCCCAGGCTCTGCAGCCGATTCCGGCGCTGACCTCGCCGGTGGTCGACACCACCGCGACCCTCGACGCCGACGCCCGCGCGCGCCTGGAGGCGCAGGCGCGCGAGCTGCAGCGGCGCAAGGGCAGCCAGCTGCAGGTGCTGATGGTGCCTACCACCGCGCCGGAGGACATCGCCGCCTACGCGGTGCGCGCCTACGAACAGTTCCGCCTGGGCCGCAAGGGCGTCGACGACGGCGTGCTGCTGGTGGTGGCCAAGGACGACCGGCGGGTGCGGATCGAAGTCGGCTACGGCCTGGAGGGCGCGATCACCGACGCCCAGTCCGGCCGCATCATCCAGGAGTACCTGGCGCCGAAGTTCCGCGCCGGCGACTACGCCGGCGGCCTCGCCGACGCCAGCGCGATGCTGGTGCGGCTGATCGACGGCGAGCCGTTGCCGGCGCCGATGGCGTCCGGCCAGGGCGGAGGCGGCGAGGGCGACGACGGCTGGCTGCTGGCGGTGTTCATCGCCGTGTTCGGCGCCCAGTTCGTGCGCGCCTTGCTCGGCCGCCTGCCGGCCCTGCTGCGCGGGGCGATCACCGCCGTGGTGGTCGGCGGCGTCGCCTGGCTGTTGTCGCTGGCGTGGTGGCTGGTCGGGCTGTGCGCCCTGATCGGCCTGTTCGCCGGTCTGCTCGGCAGCGTCGGCGGGCACTACGCCCGCGGCGGCGGCTGGGGCGGCTACGGCGGTGGCTGGGGCGGCGGCGGAGGCGGCTGGGGCGGCGGTGGGGGCGGCGGCGGCTGGTCGGGCGGCGGCGGGTCCAGCGGAGGCGGCGGCGCCTCGGGGAGTTGGTGATGCGTTGGTGGCGGCACCTGTTCGCGCCCTCCTCGCGGCGCCTGTTTCCGGAAGCGAGCCTGCAGCGCATCGCGGCGGCGATCGCCGCCGGCGAGGCGCGCCATCGCGGCCAGGTCTGCTTCGCGGTCGAAGAGCGCTTGCCGTGGCGCGCGCTGTGGGCCGGGCGCGACGCGCGCGCGGCGGCGCGGGCGGCGTTCGCCGGACTCGGCGTGTGGGACACCGCCGGCAACAGCGGCGTGCTGCTGTACCTGTTGCTGGCCGAGCACCGGATCGAAATCGTCGCCGACCGCGGTTACGCGGCGCGGGTCGGCGACGAGCGTTGGCAGGCGGTATGCGAGTCGATCCAGCGCGGCCTGGCCGCCGGCGAGGCCGAGGCGGCGGTGATCGCCGGCATCGCGGCGCTGAGCGAGATCGTCGCCGAACACTTCCCGCGCGGCCCGGCCGATGCGGCGGCGGGCGGCAACGAGCTGCCGGACCGGCCGGTGCTGTTGTAGCGCGCCGCGACGCGGGCGCGCGGTCCGCAGCGGCCGCAACCGGCACCCCGGGTACAGGCCGGCTCGGGCACAATACGGCGGTCATCGTCCCCCGAGCCGTCCCGCCGCATGACCATCCTGCACCAGATCGATCCGATCGCCCTGAGCCTGGGCCCGCTGCAAGTCCACTGGTACGGGATCATGTATCTGCTCGGCTTCGTCACCGCCTGGTGGCTGGGCCGGCAGCGGGTCCGCGCCGGGCGTCTGCCCGGGGTCGGCGAGCAGGCCTATGGCGATCTGCTGTTCTACGCCATGCTCGGCGTCGTGCTCGGCGGGCGCATCGGCTATGTGCTGTTCTACAACTTCGCCGAGCTGGCGAAGGACCCGCTGATGCTGTTCCGGATCTGGGAAGGCGGCATGAGTTTCCACGGCGGCCTGCTCGGCGTGATGGCCGCGGTGCTGTGGTGGTCGCACCGGCACCGCACGCACTTCTTCGACAGCATGGATTTCATCGCCCCGCTGGTGCCGCCCGGGCTGGGCTTCGGCCGGCTCGGCAACTACATCGGCGGCGAGTTGTGGGGCAAGCCCACCGAAGCCGGCTGGGGCGTGATCTTCCCGCGCGCGCCGGAGTTCGCCGGCTGGACCAGCGAGCAGTTGCAGACCCAGTTCGCCGCCGGCGCGCTGGAGCGTTTCGCCCGCCACCCCTCGCAGCTGTACCAGGCGGCGTTGGAAGGCTTGGTCATGTTCCTGGCGCTGTGGTGGTTCTCGCGCAAGCCGCGCCCGCGCTATGCGGTGTCCGGCCTGTTCGCGCTGCTGTACGGCTGCTTCCGCTTCCTGGTCGAGTTCGTGCGCGTGCCCGATGCGCAGATCGGCGACCACGGCTATCTGGCGTTCGGTTGGCTGACCATGGGCCAGGTGCTGAGCACGCCGCTGATCGTGCTCGGCCTGTTCTGGCTGTGGCTGTCGACCCGTTCGCCGACGCTGCAACCGCAGCCGGCCGCGGCCGAACCGGCGAAGGGCTGACCATGCAGCAATATCTCGACCTGCTTCGTCATGTGCTGGAACGCGGCAGCGACAAGTCCGACCGCACCGGCACCGGCACCCGCAGCGTGTTCGGCTGGCAGATGCGCTTCGATCTGAACCAGGGCTTCCCGCTGGTCACGACCAAGAAGCTGCACCTGCGCTCGATCGTGCACGAGCTGCTGTGGTTCCTGAAGGGCGAGACCAACATCGCCTATCTGAAGGAACACAAGGTCAGCATCTGGGACGAGTGGGCCGACGCCGACGGCGAGCTGGGCCCGGTCTACGGCAAGCAGTGGCGGCGCTGGTCCGGCGCCGACGGGGTCGAGGTCGACCAGATCCACTGGGTGGTCGAGGAGATCAAGCGCAATCCCGACTCGCGCCGGCTGATCGTCAGCGCCTGGAACGTGGCCGACCTGCCGCGGATGGCGCTGATGCCCTGCCATGCGCTGTTCCAGTTCTACGTGGTCGACGGCAAGCTCAGCTGCCAGTTGTACCAGCGCAGCGGCGACATCTTCCTCGGCGTGCCGTTCAACATCGCCAGCTACGCCCTGCTGACCCACATGGTCGCGCAGGCCTGCGGCCTGGGCGTGGGCGATTTCGTCCACACCCTCGGCGACGCGCATCTGTACTCGAACCACTTCGAGCAGGCGCGCGAGCAGCTCACGCGCGCGCCGCGCGCGCTGCCGACGCTGAAGCTCAATCCCGGGATCAAGGACGTGTTCGGCTTCGGCTACGACGACATCGCGATCGAAGGCTACGACCCGTGGCCGGCGATCAAGGCGCCGGTCGCGGTCTGAGCCGGCGGCTCGCGCGACTGCGCTACACGCGGTTCGAACCGGCGCCCCAGTAGCGTGAGCGTCACCGGCGCCGTCGGTGGCGCCTTAGGAGACCTCATGCAGCGATACCGTGTTGCCGGCTGGTGCTTTGCGATCTTGTTCGCGTCGATGGCGACCGCATGCGGCTCGGCCGGCGAGCGGCCGCAGCATGCGCCGAGCGCCCGCGCGGCCGACGCCGTGCGCGGCGACAGCGCGCAGGCCGTCGCCGAGGCCTTCTACCGCGTTCATGTCGATATCCGCAGCGGCGGCTTGCCCGACGGCGAGGCCATGCAGCGCTATCGTCCGCTGCTGTCCAAGCGTCTGCTCGGCCTGATCGCCGGCGCCGCGCGCGAACGCGATGCGGCGATCGCCGCGCACCCGGACGAAAAGCCGCCTTTCGTCGACGGCGATCTTTTCTCCAGCCTGTACGAAGGCCCGACCGGTTATCGGATCGGCGCGCGCACGGTGTCGGGGCCGGATCGCGAAAGCTTCGAGATCGAATTGAGTTACCGGGAGTCGCCGTCGAGCGAGGTCAGCCGTTGGACCGACCGCGCGCTGTTGTTGCGCGAAGACGGGCAGTGGAAACTCGACGACATCGAGTACGGCGGGCAATGGGATTTCGCTTCGCGCGGGCGCCTGTCCGAGGCCTTGCGCGGCGGGCGCTGAGGCCGCCGTTCGTCCTTCCGTTACGGAGCCCGTGCGCATGACCCGACTGGTATTGATCGCCGCCCTCGACCGCAAGCTGGCCATCGGCCGCGACAACGCATTGCCGTGGCGGCTGGTCGACGATCTCAAGCGCTTCAAGGCGCTGACCCTGGGCAAGCCGCTGCTGATGGGGCGCAAGACCGCGCTGTCGCTGGGCCGGGCTCTGCCGGGCCGGCGCAACCTGGTGCTGACCCGCTCGGCGCGGGCGCCCTTTCCGGGAATGGAGCCGGTGGATTCGGTCGAGCAGGCCTTGCACGGCGTGCAGGCCGAAGGCGCGCCGGAGCTGTGCGTGATCGGCGGCGGCGAGGTCTATGCCTTGTGCCTGCCGGCCGCGGCGCGACTGCACCTGACCTGGGTCGATACCGAGGTCGAGAACGCCGACGCCTATTTCCCGCGCTTCGATCGCGAAGAATGGCGGGTGACCGCGCGCGAGTCGCATGCGGCCGACGCGCGCAACGAGTTCGCGTTCGAATTCGTCGACTACCTGCGCGTCGGCATGGATTGAGCGTCGGCGCTACGGCGCCGCGGCGGTTTCCGCGCCGGCATCGGCGCGCCGCGCCCAGGCGGCGATGGCGGCCGCCTGCGGCCGATAGCGGCCGGTGATCGGATAGGCGAACAGCAGGTCTTCTTCCTGGGTGCCGCGGCCGATGTTGTGCAGGATCAGCGGCCGGCCGCTCCAGCCGCGCCGCTCGGACACGATGCCGATGTGCGGCAGATTGCCCGGCAGCACCCAGGTCACCAGATCGCCGGGACGGTAGTCGGCCGGGCGATCGCTGGGCGGCAGCGACCAGCGCTGGCGTTCGAACCAGCGTCGCAGGTTCGGCACCCGGCGGTGGTCGATGCTGCGGTCGGTCGCGGTCGCGCCCCACAGCCCGGGGTAGGCGGCGAAGTTCGCGCGCATGTCCTCGTGCACGGCCTGCTGCAGGTCCAGGCCCTGGCTGCGCAGGGCGCGGATCACCACGTCGGTGCAGACGCCGCGGTCGGCGGCGACGTCGCCGCCGGGATAGGCCAGGCGCACGTAGGCCGGGTCGTAGAAACGGGTCACGCCGATCTGCGCGCGGGCCGCTGCGACCCAGGGCGGCGCCGGTCCGGTCGCCGCTGGCGAGAGCCCCGGCCGGGCGCGGACGTCGCCACGCCCCTCGGGGTGCGGCGTCGTATCGGGCGAGCAGGCGGCGAGCAGCGCGACGGCGAGCAGCGCCGTCGCGGCCTGCGCGGCCGAACGGCGCTGCCGCTGCGCAGGGCGACGCCGTCCGTGGCGCGCAGGCGGCATGGACGGCTCAGCCGCCCTGCGGCGGGCGCGGCGGCCGCGGCCGCGGCGGTTGCGCCGGCACGTCGCGGCCGGGCACTTGGACCAGCCGCAGTTCGTCGGTGTCCAACTGCAGCGCGGTGAGCTTGCCGCCCCAGACCGCACCGGTGTCGATCGCGTGCACGCCGTGGCCGATGAACAGCCCCAGGGTGGACCAGTGGCCGCAGACGATCTTGAGATCGCGTTCGGCCCGGCCCGGCACTTCGTACCAGGGGTAGAGGCCGACCGGCTGGGTGCCGGGGCTGCCCTTGTCCTCGAACGCGATCCGGCCGCGCGGCGTGCAATAGCGCAGGCGGGTGAAGACGTTGATGATCGCGCGGTGGCGGTCGATCCCGGCCAGCTTGGGATTCCAGGCCGGGCGATCGCCGTACATGTTCTTGAGCAGGCGCCGGTATTGATCGCCGTGCAGGCGCTCCTCGACCTCGCGCGCATGGCGCTCGGCCATGCCGGTGGTCCATTTCGGCGCCAGGCCGGCGTGGACCATCATCCAGCCGAGCTTGCGGTCGGCGTGGACCAGTTTCTGCATGCGCAGCCAGCCCAGCAGTTCGTTGCGGTCCTCGGCCAGCACGATGCGCTGCAGGTCGGGATTGACCTTGCGCTGCTCTTCCTCGGTGCGCTCGCCGATCGCCAGCAGCGACAGGTCGTGGTTGCCGAGCACGACGATGCTGTTCTGGCGCAGCGAATGCACCAGGCGCAAGGTTTCCAGCGACTGGCCGCCGCGGTTCACCAGATCGCCGCAAAACCAAAGCGTGTCGCGCGCCGGATCGAACGCGATCCGCTCCAGCAGTCGCTGGGTCGCGTCGTAACAGCCTTGCAGGTCGCCGATAGCCCAAACGCTCATAGCCGATCCGCGCTCAGTGCAGGGTGCGCGGAACGGTGAGCGTGAACGCCGGAATCGGCGCGTCGAAACGGGTGCCGTCGTCGGCGACCATCGCGTAGCTGCCTTCCATCGTCCCCAGGCTGGTTTCCAGCACCGCGCCGGAGGTGTACTCGTAATCGTCGCCGGGGCGCAGCCACGGCTGTTCGCCGACCACGCCGTCGCCGCGCACTTCCTGCACCTTGCCGTTGGCGTCGGTGATCACCCAGTGCCGCGACATCAGCCGCGCCGGCACCTTGCCGGCATTGCGGATGTGGATGGTGTAGGCGAAGACATAACGGTCCTGCTCCGGCTCGGACTGGTCGTCCAGATAGCGGGTGGCGACGTCGATGTCGAAGGCGTAGTCGTGACGGTGTTCCATGGCGGCAGTGTAAGCAAAGCAAGGATGAAGCGGTAATGAGTTCGTCCGGCGCGTCCCTGCGATGGACCCGAGCGGGTTGCCCGATCGGAAAATAGCGCGACTGCGGCGGCGCCGCATTATGTGCGTCGGCGCGCGCCGGCCCCGCCCGAGCGGGCGGCGCTCCTGCACCGGAAAAACGGCCGGTTCCTCGCGTTGTGAGAACGCGCGGCTCAGCCGGGTTCGGCCAGGGCCGCGCCGCTGGCGGCGAGCGAGTTGGCCAGGCGGACGAAATCGGCGACCTCGATCTGCTCGGCGCGCGCGTCCGGGCGCAGGCCGGCGGCCTCGATCGCGGCGCCGTCGCAGACCTGCGACAAGGCGTTGCGCAAGGTCTTGCGCCGCTGGCCGAAGGCGTCGCGGACCACCCGCGCGAACAGCGCGTGGTCGGCGATGCCGATTTTCTCCGGCGGATGCGGAATCATCCGCACCACCGCCGAATCGACCTTCGGCGGCGGCCGGAACGCGGCCGGCGGCACGTCGAACAGGGCGATCACCTGGCAATAGGCCTGCAGCATCACGCTGAGCCGGCCGTAGACCTTGCTGCCCGGCACGGCGGCCATGCGGTCGACCACTTCTTTCTGCAGCATGAAGTGCATGTCGACGATCGCCGCGGCGTGCTCCAGGGCATGGAACAGGATCGGCGAGGACAGGTTGTAGGGCAGGTTGCCGACCAGCCGGATCGGCCCGCCGTTGTGGGCCAGGGCGCTGAAATCCACCGTGAGCACGTCGCGGTGGATCACCTCCAGGGTGCCGTGGGCGCGCGCGGTCTCGGTCAGCGGGAAGATCAGGTCGCGGTCGAACTCGATCACGGTCAGTTCGCCGTGGCGATCCAGCAGCGGGAAGGTGATCGCGCCCTGGCCGGGGCCGATCTCGACCAGGCGGTCGCCGGGCTTGGGGTCGACGGCGTGCACGATCATGCCGATGACGCCGGCGTCGTGCAGGAAGTGCTGGCCGAGGTGTTTTTTCGCTTCGGGCTTGAAGCCCTTGGCATGGGTCTTGGCCGTGCCGGTCATGGCGTGGCTCCGGTCTGGCGGCGGGTGCGCGCGATGCGCGCGCAGGCGGTGGCGGCGGCGATCAGGCTGGACGGGTCGGCCAGGCCGCGGCCGGCCAGGTCGAGCGCGGTGCCGTGATCGACCGCGACGCGCGGATAGGGTAGGCCCAGGGTCAGGTTCACGGCGTGTTCGAAGCCGCTGTATTTGAGCACCGGCAGGCCCTGGTCGTGGTACATGGCCAAGACCGCGTCGTAGCCGCGCAGCTTGGCCGGCAGGAAGGCGGTGTCGGCCGGCAGCGGGCCGATCAGGTTCAGGCCTTCGCCGCGCAGGCGTTCCAGCAGCGGCTCGATCACCTCGATCTCCTCCCGCCCCAGATGCCCGGCCTCGCCGGCGTGCGGGTTCAGGCCGAGCACGGCGATGGCCGGCCGCGTCAGGCCGAAATCGCGGCGCAGGGCGGCGTCGAGGATGCGCAGGGTGCGCGCCAGCGGTTCGGGCCGGATCGCGTCGGCGACCTGGCGCAGGGGCAGGTGGGTGGTCGCCAGGGCGACCCGGACGACGGCGTTGGCGAGCATCATCACCACCTCGCAGCCGGCCTGTTCGGCCAGCAGCTCGGTGGTGCCGGTGTAGGCGATGCCGCCCTGGTTGATCGCGGCCTTGTGCACCGGGCCGGTGACGATGCCGTCCAGGCGCCCGTCCAGGCAGGCCTGGGCGGCGTCGCGCAGGGCCTGGATCACGGCCGCGGCGTTGGCCGGCTCGGGGGTGCCGAAGGCCGGCAGCACGGGGTTGGGGATTTCGACCACGGCCACTTCGCCCGGCGCCCGCGAGGGACGGTCCGGGGGCAACAGGGTCAGGGGCAGGGCGAGGGCGTCGGCCGCGGCGCGCAGGCTGCGCGGGTCGGCGTAGGCGATCAGGTCGTAGTCGCGCGGTTGCTGCAGCAGCCGCACGCACAGCTCCGGCCCGACGCCGGCCGGCTCGCCCGGCACCAGCGCGAGCCGGGGCGGGGTCACGTCAACCGCCGGAGGTGGCGGGCTTGGCCGGCTCGGCCGGCGGGTTGTTCTGCTCCGAGCCCTTGCCGATACGGAAGTCGACATAGGCCTCGCCGCGCTTCTCGCGCAGGAAGCGGTTCCACTCTTCTTCCAGCTTGCGCCGGCCGATGGTCTCCTGGACCTGAGCGCGCTTGCTCTGGTCGGAGACGTCGCTCTGGCGGGTGCCGAGGCGCTGGACGATGTGGTAGCCGGCCTGGGTGCGCACCGGCGCGGAGATTTCGTTGTCGGCCAGCGCGGCGACGGCGCCGCCGAACTCCGGACCGAACTCGTCCTGCATGAACCAGCCCAGGTCGCCGCCCTTGGTCTGCGAGGTCAGGTCTTCCGAGCTTTCCTTGACCACGTCCTCGAACTTGGCGCCGCCGGCGAGGCGGGCGCGCAGGGTGTCGGCCTTGGCCTTGGCCTGGGCGTCGCTGACGTTGTCGTTGGTGCGGATCAGGATGTGGCGGGCGTGGTACTGGGTGACCATCTTCGGGCCGCTCTGCGAGGCGTCGCGCACCTCGACCAGCTTCAGCAGCTGGAAGCCGCTGGCGCCGCGCAAGGGCTCGGTGACCTGGCCCGGGGTCATCTTGCGCATGAGCTCGGCGAACGCGGCCGGGATCTCGTCCATGCTGCGCCAGCCCAGGTCGCCGCCTTCCAGCGCGTTGGGGCTGTCGGAATAGCGGACGGCGGCGGCGTTGAAGTCCATCTCGCCCTTGTCGATCAGCGCCTTGACGCCGTCGACCTTCTTCTGCGCGGTCGCGATCTGCTCCGGGGTGGCGCCTTCGGGCAGGGCGATCAGGATGTGGGCCAGGTGGTACTGGGTGCCGGAATTGGCCTGGGCGGCCAGGGCGGCGTCGATTTCGGCGTCGCTGACCGAGACCCGGGTCTGGGCGAAGCGCTGGCGCAGGCGCTGGATCAGCAATTCGTCGCGGACCGAGCTGCGGAAGTCGGCGAACGAGCTGCCGTCGCGGGCGACCTGTTGGCGCAGCTGGTCGACGCTGATGCGGTTGGAATTGGCGATGCCGGCGATGGCCTGCTCGACCTCCGGATCGCCGACCCGAACGCCGGTGCCCAGGGCCTGGGCGACCTGAATCTTGACCAGGATCAGGCGCTCCAGGACCTGGCGCTCGAGCACGTCGCGCGGCGGCAGCTGTTCGCTGCGCCCAGCGTACTGGCTGAGGATGTTGGCCAAGGCCCGGTCGAGCTCGGTCTTGAGGATCACGTCCTCGTCCACCACCGCGGCGATGCGGTCGATCGGCTGGGTGTCCTGGGCGTAGGCCGCCCCGCCGAACAACGAGCCGACGGCCAGCAGACTTGCCAAAACCGGGCTCGCAAGGAGCGGGCGGCTCGCGAAAATTTTGTTCATAGGGTCGGGTCGAGGGTCGAGTCGGCGTCGGCGCCGCGGTTTTCGCGGCTGACCGTGGGAGACGGCGGCGTCAGGTACAGGTCGTCGCGGTTGTAGCCGAGAATAGCACGGCGCAAAACGCGCTCCGTGTTCTGGCCGGCCGAGCCTAGACCCTTGAGTTCGAACTCCACCTGAAAGGAGCTGTTGAGGTCTTCGGAGCGGTTGCGCTGGTAGCGGCGGGCGATCGCGCGCACCGCCAGGCAGCAGCTTTCCCATTGCACGCCGGCGATCTGCTCGAGGGGGCGCTTGTCCTTGATCGAGTAGTAGTAGCGGCCGACCACGCTCCAGTTGTCGTTGATCGGGTACAGGAAGGAGAAGTCGGCCTGCTCGTACTGGTCGCGGTCCTCGCGGCGGGCGTCGGGCAGCGCGGCCAGGTTGCGGCGGTAGCGGTAGGCGAAGTTGACCACGCCGGAATTGCCGAACAGGTAGCGCGCGCGCAGGCTGGCCACGTCCTCGCTGCGCAGGCGCGGGTCCCACTGGTAGGTGGCGTTGATGGTCCAGCGGTCGCTGGGCGAGACGCTGACGTCGGCCACCCAGGCCGACTTGCCCTGCTTGATCGGCTGTTCGGCGCCGGCGGTGACGCGGATGTCGTCGAAATACTGGATCTGGCCGATGCTGGCGGCCAGCCGCTCGCGGCCGTCGGCCTCGCTGATCAGGCGGGTGGTCAGGGCCGTGGTGAGCTGGTTGGCGTCGGTCTGGCGGTCGGCGCCGGAATAGCGGTTGTCGCGGAACAGCGCGCCCCAGCTGAACGACATCGGGTTGGTGTCGAACAGCGGCAGGCCGTCCTGGTCGCGGTACGGCGCGCGCAGGTAGAACACGCGCGGTTCCAGCGTGTGCAGGTAGCTTTCGCCGCGGATTTCGGTGTGGCGGTCGAAGTACATGCCGGCGTCGATCGAGGTGATCGGCAGGGCGCGGTGCGGCGACTTGTTGTAGAAACTGCGCACCAGTTCGTCGGTCTTGACCGGCGGATTGGTGTCTCTGCTATGCGCGTTTACATAGTCGTCGGCCTGCTGGTTGGCCAACTGTGCGGCCAGGTTCCCGTCCAGCTCGTAGGCGGTGTAGCGGTAGGCCAGCTTGGGCCGGATGAACCAGGACGCGCCCTCCAGCGGGAAGCTGACGTAGGGCTTGATGTCGAAGCGGCTGCCGCCGGGGATCTCGCGGCGCAGCCCGATCGGCGCGGCCGGGTCGCCCGGGGTGAACTTCATGTCCTCGTGCTGGAAACGCACCGCCTCGGTGTCGACGCCGGTCTCGACCCAGCGGTTCCACGGCTGCGCCCAGTGGAAGGTCGCGCGCGGCAGGCGATCGTAGGCCAGCGAGTTTTCCTGCAGGGTGAAGTCGGCCAGTTGGTTGTGGTCGGCGGTGAAGCTGGCGTCCCAGTAGCGGCCGCGGCCGAACAGGCCGATTTCGCTGCGCAGCGAGATCGCCGACTGGCCGTACAGGCTGTTGCTGAAGTCCTGCAGGTAGTACTTGTCGCTGACCCAGGCCAGGTTGGCGCTGGCGTACCAGGTGCCGTCGAGGCGATGGCTGGCCTTGAGCGCGAACTCGCCGCGGTTGTCGACCGGGCGGCGGTCCTTGGGAATCTGGAACAGGCCGCGCGGGTCGTCGCGGCGGTAGTCGGTATAGCGCTGCGGGTCCTTGTTCGGCAGGTCGTCGTGCGGCATCCAGTTGGCCGAGACCTCGCCGGAGCCGTTCTCGTACAGCCAGCGGAACTCGCCGCCGATCGAGCCGCCGCGGCGCGCCATGTAGCGCGGGTACAAGGTGGCGTCGTAGTTCGGCGCCAGGTTGAGGTAGATCGGCTGGCGCCAGTCGAAGCCGTTCTTGCCCGACATGGAGATGTTCGGGTACAGCAGGCCGGTGCGGCGGCGGTCGTCGACCGGGAACACGAACCAGGGCACGTACAGCACCGGCACCTTGCCGATCCGCAGGGTGGCGCTGCGCGCCACGCCCATGCCTTCGGCGGTATCGATGTCGATGCGGTGGGCGCGCAGTTCCCAGGCGCGCTGGTTCGGCGCGCAGGTGGAATAGGTCGAGCCGTGCAGCGAGCCCTTGGTGCCGTTGAGCTCGATCCGCTCGGCGCCGCCGTTGCCGCGGCGCGCGGTCAGCTGGTAGTCGACCTCGTCGATGCGGTGCTGGTCGGCGTTCTGGTCGCCTTCGGCCCGCTCGGCCACCAGGCGCATGCTCGAGTCCTGGTAACGGACGTGGCCCTCGGCGGTGTACTTGCCGGATTCCTGGTTGTAGGTGAGCTTGTCGGTGCCGAGGAACTGGTCGCCGCGGCTCAGGCGCACATTGTCCTGCACGACGATGTTCTCGTTGGCGCCGGCGCGCTGCAGGCTGCCGCCGTCGATGTCGGTGGGCTGCTCGGCGCGTTGCTCGGCGGTGCCGGTCGGGGTCGGGGCGTCGTCGAAGGACGGCACCGCGTCGATCAGCGGACACAGGCCCCAGTTCTCGTTGTCGTCCGCCGCGTACGCGGGCAGGGCGATGGCGATGCACAGCGACAACGGGAGCAGGCGGAGGGGTTTGCGCACGCGAGCATCCGGTGGACGGAAAAACGGCGGTTAGCTTGCCGTATCCCTTGCAAGCGGGCAACGCGAGCGCCATTTAAGCGGCATCGGCGTTCATCTTCCCCGAACGCCTCGCCCCGATCCGGAGGAGCCCATGAGCCAGTCCCCCCGTCCCGACCCGGCCTCGGTCGCCAAGAGCGAAGCTGAATGGCGCGAGCAGCTGAGCCCGGAGCAGTACGCCGTGTGCCGTTGTTCGGCCACCGAGCGCGCTTTCACCGGCCGTTTCTGGAATCACAAGGAAGCCGGCACCTACACCTGCGTCGCCTGCGGCGAGCCGCTGTTCTCGTCCGAGGCCAAGTACGACTCCGGCAGCGGCTGGCCGAGTTATTGGCAGCCCTTGAACCCGCAGGCGGTCAGCGAGCACGCCGACGAGAGTCACGGTATGCGCCGGATCGAGGTCAAGTGCGCGCGCTGCGCCTCGCACCTGGGGCATGTGTTCCCGGATGGGCCGCGGCCGACCGGGCTGCGCTATTGCATCAATTCGGCGGCGCTGGGGTTTGAGGGAACCGACGCTACGTAATGCGCGGCCCGCCCGAAGCCCGGTTGTTCGGCAGCGACGAATCGCCGGCTTGCCGAGGACCAGGCGGTCGTGCCGAAGCCGGGTAATGCTCGGCCTGTCCGAACCCCGGCCGTCCGACCAGGCTGCTGTGGCGGCGAATGGTCGGTTTCCTGGCGGGCGGTCGTACGGCCCCAAGTGGCGGGTTGCGGTCCGGCGTCTCGTAACAGCCCGGGCGCTTGGTTCGACCGGGTTCGCGGTGGTCGCGGCTTACGCCGCTCCTACAGGGGGGCGGCCATCAAGGCCCCCACGTGCGCCACCGCGCTCTCGCGCAGCGCGGCCAGGTCGTAGCCGCCTTCCAGCATCGACACCACCCGACCGCCGGCATGGCGCTCGGCGATGGCGACCAGTTCGCGGGTGATCCAGGCGAAGTCCTCGCCGTCCAGTTCGACCTGGGCCAGCGGGTCGCGGCGGTGCGCGTCGAACCCGGCCGAGATCAGCAGCAACTGCGGGCGGAAGCCGTCGATGGTCGGCAGCAGGCGCTCGCGCCAGACCTTGCGGAAGCCTTCGCTGCCGGTGCCCGGCGGCAACGGCGCGTTGACGATGTTGCCGATCCCGCGCTCGTGGGCGTAGCCGGTGTCGGGATACAGCGGCATCTGGTGCGAACTGACGTACATCACTCGCGGGTCGGCGTCGAAGATCGCCTGGGTGCCGTTGCCATGGTGGACGTCGAAATCGATCACCGCGATGCGCGCCAGATTGTGCTTGTCGCAGGCGTGAGCGGCGGCGACGGCGATGTTGTTGAACAGGCAGAAGCCCATCGCCGTGTCGTAGGTGGCGTGGTGGCCGGGCGGACGCACCGCGCAGAACACGCGCCGTTCCTCGCCCTTGAGCACCGCGTCGACCGCGGCCACGCCGGCGCCCGCCGCGCGCAGGGCGGCTTCGGCCGAGCCCGGCGCGAGCACGGTGTCGGGGTCCAGCGCCATCGGTCCGTCGACCGCGGTGTCCAGCACCAGGGCGAGCAGGGCGTCGTCGTGGGCGCGCAGCAGCTGGCCGCGGATGGCGCTGGGCGCCTCGCGCCAGTCGAGTGCGGGAAAGGCTTCGCGCAGGGCCTCGGTTACCGCGACCAGGCGCAGCGGCCGCTCGGCATGCCCCGGGCCGGGGTCGTGGCGGGTGCAGGCCGGGTGCGTGTAGACGCGCATGGCGCGATCAGGCCTTGCGCCGCTCGTGGTTCCACAGCACCTCGCCGTGGCCGCTGGCGCGGGCCAGCACGCGGGCCAGCACGAACAGCAGGTCGGAGAGGCGGTTGAGATAGCGCACCGCTTGCGGGCGCACGTCCTCGATCCGGGCCAGGGCGACGGTTTCGCGTTCGGCGCGGCGGACCACGGTGCGGGCGATATGGCAGCGGGCCGCGGCTTCGCCGCCGCCGGGCAGGATGAAGTCCTTCAGCGGCGGCAGCTCGTCGTTATGCGCGTCGAGCCACTGCTCCAGGCGGTCGATGTCGGCGTCGAAGATCGCCGAGTGGCCGGGGATGCACAGCTCCCCGCCGAGGTCGAACAACTGGTGCTGGATCGCGACCAGTTGTTCGCGGATGACCGGCGGCAGCTCCGCGGCCAATACCAGGCCGATGCAGGAGTTGGCTTCGTCGACCGTGCCGTAGGCGCCGACCCGGGCCGAATCCTTGCCGGTGCGGTTGCCGTCGCCGAGACCGGTGCTGCCGTCGTCGCCGGTGCGGGTGTAGATCTTCGAGAGGCGGTTGCCCATCGCCGCGGCGGACTCAGCGCTTGTGCGCGTCGTCCGCGCCCGGCGCGCCGGCCTTGGACTTGGCGGCGCCGGCAGCGATCGCCTGCACCAGCGCGGCGATGCCGACATAGACGGCGGCGGTGCGCAGGTAGGGCAGCAGCCATTCGATGTAGTTGGCGGCCCAGCCGGCGACGCTCTTGTTCGCCACCGAGTCCGACAGCCAGTAGAAGCTGCCCTGGCTCAGCAGCTGGCAGATCGCGGTCGACGCCAGCAGGGCGACCGCGGCCAGCGCCAGCGTGCTCCAGCGGCGGGCGTAGTTGCGCGCGACCCACAGGCCGCCGGCCCACATCGCGAAGTAGGCCGGGACCAGGAACCAGTACGCCGCCGAGACGCAGTAGTGATTCCAGAAGCTCAGGCCCTGGCGGGTGATCACCGCGTAGTCGACCGCCACCGCCAGCGCCATCAGCGCCGGAAACGCCCAGCGCGTCCACGAGCGCAGGTAGAAGCCGCCGATGAAGAACACCGCCCAGGAGGCGTCCGGAATCGGCGTGAAGTGGTTCACGCGCGTGGCCGCCATCAGCACGGCGAGCAGGACGAAGATGAGGCTGCGTTGGGTGTTGGGCTGCATGACGGTGGCTCCTGACGCCGGATGGCGCGCCAATCCGGACATTCTAAGGAACCTGCGATGAAAGTGCCGGTTTCCGCCGCCGGTCGCCGGACGGAGTCGCTAAGTGATTGATTCCAAGCGCTCGCCGAGGCGCAGGCCGGGTCGCCGCCGCAGCCCGGGGCCGGCCGGCGCGATCGGGCCCGCGCTGGCCATCGCCGCGCTCGCGCCGCCGCGACACGATGTCGCAGAACCGGCGCCGCGCGCCGGCCTGCGGAAACACGCTGCGCGGAGCCGGCCGTATCATGAGCGGATGAATGCAGACGTTCCGCAACCCGCCGCCGTCCATGCCAGCCACGACGTGCTCATCGTCGGCGGCGGCCTGGTCGGCGCCAGTCTCGCCATTGCCCTGGACCGGCTCGGCCTCGACGTCGGCCTGATCGAAGCCGCGCCGCCCGGCGCGCTGCCGGCGGTGTTCGACGAACGCAACCTCAGCTTCGCCGAAGCCACCCTCAACGCTCTGGGCGCGCTCGGCGTGCTGGCCAAGCTGCGCGCGCCGACCGGCGCGATCCGGCGCATCCACATCAGCCGCAAGGGCGACTTCGGCCGCGCCGTGCTCGAGGCCTCGCGCTACGGGCGCGAGGAGTTCGGCCGGATCGTGGTCGCGCGCGACTTCGGCGAGGCGCTGGAAGCGCGCCTGGCCGAACTGCCGCGACTGCACCGCTACCGGCCGGTGCGCTTCACCGGCCTGGCCGAAGCCGGCGACGGCTGGCGCGGCGTGCGGGTCGCCGACGGCGCCGGCGAGCGCGTGCTGCGCGCGCGCCTGCTGGTCGCCGCCGACGGCACCCGCAGCGCGGTACGCGCGGCGTTGAACATCGGCGCCGAAGAACACGATTACGGCCAGACCCTGTTCGTGACCCGGCTGCGCGGCGAGCGCGGGCCGGACGGCACCGCTTACGAACGCCTGACCGACGATGGCCCGACCGCGCTGCTGCCGCGCGGCGACCGCCACTACGGCCTGATCCACAGCGTCGCCAGCGCGCGCGCCGAGGCGGTCGCCGCGCTCGACGAAGCCGGTTTCCTGGCCCACGCCCAACAGGTCTTCGGCTGGCGTTGCGGCCGCTTTCTCAACTGCGGCGCGCGCAACCTTTACCCGGCGATCCGGGTGCTGGCGGCGCGTATCGCCGCACCGCGCGCGTTGCTGGTCGGCAATGCGGCGCAGACCATCCACCCGATCGGCGCCCAGGGCTTCAACCTCGGCCTGCGCGATGCGATGACCCTGGCCGAGCTGATCGAAACCGAACTGGCCGCGCACGGCAGCGTCGATTGCGGTGCGCCGGGCCTGCTGGACCGTTACGTCGCCCGGCGCCTGCCGGACCGAGAACGCACGGTCGCGTTCTCCGACGGCCTGGCGCGGATCAGCGCCAACGACAGCGGCCTGCTGCGGCCGCTGCGCAGCCTGGGCCTGTTCGCGGTGGACCGGGTCGCCAGCGCGCAGTCGTTCCTGGTCGGCGGTGCGATGGGCTATCGCGGCGAAGTGCCGGCGTTGTGCCGCGGCGACGCGGTCGACCCGCCACGCCCCGCCGGAGGCCGCGCATGAGTCGGCGCGAACTGCTCGACGTGGTCGTGGTCGGCGCCGGCGTGGTCGGCGCCGCCGCGGCGCTGGCGTTCGCCCGCGACGGTTTGGAAGTGGCCCTGGTCGAAGCGCGCGAACCGCCGCGCTGGCAGGCCGAGCGGCCCGACCTGCGCGTCTACGCCTTCGCTCCGGACAACGCCGCGCTGCTCGACGACCTGGGCGTGTGGCCGGCAGTGCGCGACGCGCGCGTGCAGCCTTACCGCGGCATGCGGGTGTGGGACGCGGCCGGCGGCGGCGAGCTGGCGTTCGACGCCGACGCGTTCGGCCGCCGCGAACTGGGCTGGATCGTCGAGCACGGCCTGCTGGTCGATCGCCTTTGGGCGGCGCTGCCGGCGGCCGGCGTGCAGTTGCATTGCCCGAACCGGGTCGAAGCGCTGGAACGCGATCCGGCCGACAGCGTCGGCATGCTGCTCGACGGCGGGCGTCGCCTGCGCGCGCGCCTGTTGGTCGCCGCCGATGGCGCCGAGTCGCAGCTACGCCGCCTGGCCGGCATCGCAGCCGACGGCCACGACTACCATCAGCGCGGCCTGGTCGCCTACGTCGACAGCGCGCTGAGCCACCAGGCGACCTGCTGGCAGCGGTTCTTGCCCAGCGGCCCGATCGCCTTCCTGCCGACGGTCGGCGACCCCGGCGCGCGCGATCGGCGCAGCTCGATCGTCTGGACCTTGCCCGAGCGCGAGGCCGAGCGTCTGCTCGCGATCGACGACGGCGCTTTCCTGGGCGAACTCGAACGCGCCTTCGACGGCCGCCTCGGCGCGCTGACCGCGGTCTCCCCGCGCGCGGCGTTTCCGCTGCGCCGGCAGCTGGTGCAGCGCTATTTCGCCGGCCGGGTGGTGGTCGCCGGCGATGCCGCGCACGTGGTGCATCCGTTGGCCGGTCAGGGCGTCAACCTCGGCCTGCGCGACGTCGCCGGCCTGCGCGCCCTGTTCCGCCAGGCGCAACGGCGCGGCGTCGACCCGGGTTCGCCGCACCGGCTGGCGCGTTGGGCGCGCACGCGGCGCAGCGAGAACGCGCTCGCGGCTCACGGCTTCGACGGCTTGAACAAGCTGTTCTCCAACGACGAGCTGGTTGCGACCTTGTTGCGCGGGCCCTTGCTCGGCCTGGCCGGCAAGCTGCCGCCGCTGACCCACTATTTCTGGAAACGCGCGGCGGGCCTGTAGCCGTCGCCGCTGCCTGGCAGGGAGATGCCGACACCATGATCCGCAACGCGCGTTCGATCGCCGCTGCATTCGCTTGCCTGTTATGGCCCGCGCTCGCCCAGGCGACGCGGCAATGCCCGCCGGAAGCGGGCGAGAAGTCGCCGCTGTTCTGGGCGCTGGGCTGGGCGATCCTGGGGGCGTTCGTCTTGCTGGGGCTGGCGATGCCGCTGCTGGCGCTGCGTGGTTCGCGCGGCCGGCGCACGCTGCATCGCGCGCTGTGGGTGCTGGCTGGGCTGGCGCCGATGCTGGGTTGCTGGTTGCTCGGCCTCTGGATCTTCTTCGCCCGCTTCGTGATGGTGTGTTGAGCGCGGGCGTGTGCGCTCAGTGCTCGTGGAACGCGCGCCGGGTGCGCAGCAGGTACGTTGCTACCAGCGCGCCCATCGCCGCCACCGCCATCACGTAATAGGCCGGGGTCATGCCGCCGAGCTTGGGCGTCAGCAGGCCGATCAGCGGCGGGGTCAGCGCGCCGAATACCGCATAGGCGACGTTGTAGGAGAACGACAGCCCGGAGAAGCGCACCGCGGGCGGGAATGCGGCCACCATCACCGCCGGGATCACTCCGACCACGCCGACGCAGGTGCCGGCCAGCGCGTACAGCGGCAGGAAGTTCGCCCCGCCGTGGGCGAGGTCGTAATACAGCGCATAGCTCGATGCGAGCACGCCGAGCGAACCGATCAACAGGGCGCGGCCGCGGCCGAGTCGGTCGACCAGCAGGCCGCCGCCGATCGCGCTGAGGGTGAGGCAGAACGCGGCCAGGCTGTTGCCGAGAAAGGCGCGCTGCGGAGCGATGCCGAACTGGCTCTGCACCAGGGTCGGGGTCATCAGCACGATCACCACGATCGCCGCGGTCAGCAGCCAGGTGACCAGCATCGACAGGACCACGCCGGCGCGGTGATCGCGCAATACCTGCTTGAGCGGCAGCTCGCGCACCAGCTGGCGGCTTTCGCGCATCGCCGCGAACACCGGCGTCTCGCTGAGCCAGCGGCGCAGATACACGGCGAGGAAACCGAACACGCCGCCGATCAGGAACGGGATGCGCCAGGCCCAATCCAGCACCTGCGCCGGGGCGAACCAGGTATTGATCGCGGCGGAGATCAGCGAACCGATCAGGATTCCCGCGGTCAGGCCGGCGGTGAGGCTGGCGCAGGCGAAGCCGGCTCGGCCCGGCGGCGCATGTTCGGCGACGAAGGTCCAGGCGCCCGGCACTTCGCCGCCGATCGCGATGCCCTGGACGATGCGCAGGAATAGCAGCAACAGCGGCGCGGCGACGCCGATCTGGGCATAGGTCGGCAGCAGGCCGATGCACAAGGTCGGCACCGCCATCAGGAACACGCTGAGGGCGAACATGCGCTTGCGCCCGGAGCGGTCGCCGAAGTGGGCCATGACGATGCCGCCGATCGGCCGCACCAGGTAGCCGGCGGCGAAGATCCCGTACACCTGCAACTCGCCCAGCCAGCCCGGCATGCCCGGCGGGAAGAACAACTGGCGCAGGGTCGCGGTCAGGAAGACGAAGATGACGAAATCGTAGAACTCCAGCGCGCCGCCCAGCGCCGACAGCAGCAGGGTGCGGGCGTCGCGGCGGTCGAGCGGGCGGGCGGCGTCGAGGGCGATCGGCGTGGCGGTCATTGCGACGGCGGAGCGGAGGAGGAGCGAGGCACTATGCCGCAATGCGCCGGCGGCGCAAACGCGGAGGATGCCGAGGGCAGCCGAAAGTACTAGGGGCGCAAGCGCCTGCCGCCGCTGCGGGCGCGAAACGGTACGGACGAAGGTGCGGACGGCGGTGGCCGGCGCAGCGGGACGGTGCCAGCGGAACCTCGCACGCCCCGGCCGTCGTGCCCGCCGAAGCGGGCCTGCGGAACGTCGCCGATCTGCCCGGATGAAGCGCGGGTTTCCGCCTTCGCGGGAGCGGGGACGGCGATGGAAGGGGCGCGGCGTCTGCCGCGCGTGGACAGTCTGCTCTGCTGCGCTCATGCCCGCGAAAGCGGGTATCCGGAGAGTTCAGCGGCATGCGTCGATGCAGTCCGAGCCCGCAGTCCCGCGAACGCTTCCCGGCGGGAGCGTTCGCGGGCGGATCTGTCGACGTGGTCCGTCGGTGCGCCGGCTCAGCGGCGCCAGCCGTCGATCTCGCCGCGGCTGATGCGGCCGTCGGCGTCGACGTCCACGGCGAGAAAGTTCGCGCTCAAGGCGGTGTGCGCGCGCGCTTCCTCGCGGCTGATGCTGCCGTCGGCGTTAGCGTCGACGACGAGGAAGTCGACATCGCGGCCGTCCGACGGCGGCGCGATCACCGTGCCCGGCAACCGATTGGCTTCGGCGGTGGCCGCGGCGGCGGCGCGGGCGAGCCCGCTGGCGTCGGTGGCGATCGCGCTGGCGGTGCGCGCTTCGATCATCGCCGCGCGGGCCTGCTCGGCGGCGCCTTGCGGATTGCTGCCGTCGACGGCGGCGGCTTGTGCCGAGCGCGCTTCGTCGGCGGCGCGGATCGCTTGGTGCGCCGCGGTCTGGGCATCGGCGGCCGACTGCCTGGCCTGCTGCGTGGTGGCCTCGGCGGCGATCGCGCCGCGCGCGCTCGAGGCGCCCTGATCGCGGGTCGCCGCGGCGGCCTGCGCCGCCGCTTGCGCGGTGATGGCGTTCTCGCGCGCCGCGCGCGCATCGGCCGCGGCGACGTCCGCCTTTTCGACCGCATCGTGTTTGGCCTGCACCTTGGACGGCACCTGCGCCGTCGCCGCGCCGGCGAAAGCCGTCGCGATCGCCAGGGCGAGGAGGGGGTGTCGCTTCATCGCGTGTCGCTTCATGGTCGCAGCCTCGCGTTTGGGGACGAGGCGACGCTAGAACGGCGCGGGTCAAGCGCGGATCAATTCGCGCAACCGGCGCTGAATACGCGAGGCCGGAGCGTGCGCATTGCGAGCGGCGTCGCGCGTTGATGGCGCTTGCACATCGATGAAGCCCGGCCAAACGCGTGTCGCTGCGCGTGGCGCGGCTCAGCGCGGGCAGGGCTTGTGCAGTGCGTACTGCGTGCCGTTCCAGCGCCACACCGGCGCGCACAGGCCCGGCCCGGTCATTTCCAGGTCGGGGTAGCCCAGGTGCTTGCTCGGCAGGATGTTGTAGCCGGCAGGAAATCCGAACTGCGCTTTCCAGCGGCCGCGCGCATCGCGAATGTAGAGATCCAGCGATACGCCGATGCGGCCGCCGAGGCATTCGGATTCCAGCTCGGTGAACACTTCGGGGCGGCCGTCGCCATTGAGGTCGACCGCCTTGGCGGTGTAGCCGATGCGCTCTTCGCAGCTGTCGTCGTAGTACTCGCCGCGGGTGCCGGTGAGCCGGCCGCCGGTGGCCTCCTCGATCACCGCCGCTTCGTTCCAGGACGGCCGCGCCGGCGGCGCGGCCGGCACCGCTGCGCTGGCGCAGGCGAGGGCGGCGGCGAGGGCGAACGCGGCGGCGCGCAGGCGGATCGGGGCGCAACGGTGCGGTGCATGACGATCCTTTCCTTGGACGGCCGCGTCGCGGCGATGAGGGCAGCTTACTTCGGCGCAGCGAACACGGTGATCTCTTCGCGGTCGTGATAGAGCTGGCGCGCACGCACGATCAGCGGCCGGTGCGCCTGGTACTCGAAAGTCTCCAGGCACAGCCGGGTCTCTTCCCAGCGCTTCTTCATCGGCAGCTTGAGGTTGAAGATCGCCTGCCGGCACCAGCCCTCGCGGAACCAGGTCGCCATGCGTTCGGCGACCCGCACCGGCTGTTCGACCATGTCGCAGACCATCCAGTCCAGCGAGCGCTTGGGCTGCCAGGAGAAGCCGTCGGCGCGCAGGTGATCGACCCGGCCGCTGTCGAGCAGGGCCTGGCGCAGCGGGCCGTTGTCGACCGAGGTCACTTTCATGCCGTTGCGCATCAGCACCCAGGTCCAGCCGCCGGGCGCGGCGCCGAGGTCGGCGGCCTGCATGTTGTCGCGCACGCGGCGCTCGCGCTCGTCGGCGTCGAGCAGGGTCAGCAGGGCTTCTTCGAGCTTGAGCGCGGAGCGGCTGGGCGCGTCGGGATGCATGCGCAGGCGCGGGATGCCGAGCGGCCAGGGCGAACTGTCGTGCGGGTCGGACATCGCCAGCACCGCGTGGTCGCCGGCCAGGAAGGCCACGTGCAGGCGCGGCCGGCGCGGGTCGTCTTCGCGGCTGAGCCAGCCGGCCTTGCGCAGCGCCGGGCGCAGTGCGTTGCCGAAGCTGCGCGCGAGCCCGGCCAGCGGCTTGCCGGCATCGGAATCGGGGTGTTCGACCCACAGCTCGCCGAACATCGATACGTTGAGCCCGCTGCCGGCGATCGCCTCCAGCGCGGCCAGCATCGGCGCGATCCGGTCGCTGGCCGGCAGCCCGCGCAGGTCGGCCAGGCGCACCAGTTTCTGCCGGGCGAAGATCAGCTTCGACCACGGCAGCGCGCGCGACAGCGCGGCGGCGTCTTCGACCATGAATTCGACGTAGCCGCTGTTGCGCTCGGTGCGGGCGTAGCCGGGGTGGCCGGCGACGGCGGCGCGTTCGTTGAGTTCGGCGGCCAGTTCGGGCTCGAAACCGGCGCGGCACCAGCAGAACAGGGCGGAGTCGGTCATGGTCGGATTCGCGCGGTAATGAAGAATTTGTAGGGGCGACGTGAGCCGCGGCAACCGAAGCGATGAGCGGAAGCGGGCTGGCCGAACACTGCGGGGCGGCCAATCGCGCTTCGGCGGCGGCGCTGGCGACAACCGCTTCGGTTGTCGCGGCTCACGCCGCTCCTACAGGCAACTGTTTCAATACGCCACGCCGCTTTCGCCGTAATGCCGCAGCACTTCGCAGGCGGCGTCGCGCTGCAGGTCGCGGCGCACGGCGATGCCGCGCCGTTCCAACTCGCCGATCCAGTCCGCCGGCAGCGGGCCTTCGTCGAATTCGGTCAGGCGCATCACGTCTTCGGAGCGCGCGCCGATCAGCATGCGGTCGATGCCGGCCCAGAAGCTGGCGCCGTAACACATGCAGCAGGGCTGGGACGACGTGGCCAGGGTCATCGGCCCGATCTCGTTGAGCCGGAACGCGCTCAGCGCCGCCTGCGCACACATGAACGCCATCATTTCGGCGTGCGCGACCGAGCAGTTCTGCGGCACGACCCGGTTCACTCCGACCCCGACCACATAACCGTTGGCATCGAAGATCGCCGCACCGAACGGACCGCCGGTGCCGGCTTCGACATTGCGCCGGGACAGCTCTACGGCCAGCGCGACCTTGTCCTCGTCGTCGTGGTAGGCGCGTTGGCGGTCCACCGCCGCGTCGACCCAGTCCGGCAGGGCCAGGCGCACATCGGCCTTCAGCCGGTGGACGATCTTCGGGCTCATGCCTGTGCGCTCCAGGTGTCGCGCAAGGTGACGCTGCGGTTGAACACCGGACGCTCGGCGCGATGATCGCGGCGGTCGGCGACGAAATAGCCGACCCGTTCGAACTGGAACGACTGCTCCGGCGCGGCGGCGGCCGCGGCCGGCTCGACGTAGCCGGTCACGGTGCGGCGCGAATTCGGATTGAGGTGGTCCTGGTAGGTCTTGCCGTCGCTGTCGTCGTCCGGTGCGGCGACGTCGAACAGGCGGTCGTACAGGCGCACTTCGGCCGCGACCGCGTGGCGCGCGCTGACCCAGTGGATGGTGCCCTTGATCTTGCGGTCGGCGCCGGCCATGCCGGGGCGCGATTCGGGGTCGAGGCTGCCGCGCAGCTCGACGATCTTGCCGGCCTCGTCCTTGATCACCTCGTCGCAGCGCAGGATGCCGGCGCCGCGCAGGCGCACTTCGCCGCCCGGGATCAGGCGCTTGAAGCCCTTCGGCGGCACTTCCTCGAAGTCCTCGCGCTCGATCCACAGCTGGTTGGAGAACGGCACCTGGCGGCTGCCGAAGCTCTCGTCCTTGGGATGGTTGGAGAAGGTCAGCGACTCTTCGTGCGCGTCGGGCAGGTTGGCGATGACCAGCTTGAGCGGGTCGATCACCGCCATGCGCCGCGCCGCGGCCGCGTCGAGGTCTTCGCGCAGGCAGCCTTCCAGCACCGAGTAATCGATCAGCGAGTTTTGCTTGCTCACGCCCAGGCGCTCGGCGAACAGGCGCAGCGCGGCGGGGGTGTAGCCGCGGCGGCGGATGCCCTGCAGGGTCGGCATGCGCGGGTCGTCCCAGCCGTCGACCAGGCCTTCCTGCACCAGCACCATGAGCTTGCGCTTGCTCATCACGGTGTAGTTGAGGTTGGCGCGCGAGAACTCGATCTGGCGCGGGATCGCGGCTTCGTTCGGATAACCCTTGGCCAGCAGCGGCGCCAGCAGCTCGGGCGAGTTCGGCAGGTCGACCTTGCCCACGCACCAGTCGTACAGCGGGCGGTGGTCTTCGAACTCCAGCGTGCACAGCGAATGGGTGATGCCCTCGCAGGAGTCGCTGAGCGAATGGGCGAAGTCGTACATCGGATAGATCGGCCAGGCGTCGCCGGTGTTCTGGTGGGCGACCTTCTTGATCCGGTACAGCGCCGGGTCGCGCAGGTTGATGTTGCCCGAGGCCATGTCGATCTTGGCGCGCAGGGTGCGCGCGCCGTCGGCGAACTCGCCGGCGCGCATGCGCGCGAACAGGTCCAGGTTCTCCTCGACGCTGCGCTCGCGATAGGGCGAGTTGCGGCCCGGTTCGTTGAGGCTGCCGCGGTAGGCGCGCACTTCCTCGGCGCTGAGGTCGCAGACGAAGGCGTCGCCCTGGCGGATCAGTTTCTGCGCGGCGAGGTAGAACACCTCGAAATAGTCCGAGGCGTGGCGCAGTTCGGCCCAGTCGAAGCCCAGCCAGCGCACGTCTTCCTGGATCGCGGCGACGTACTCGGGATCTTCCTTGGCCGGATTGGTGTCGTCGAAGCGCAGGTTGCAGCGCCCGCCGAACTCCTTGGCGACGCCGAAGTCCAGGCAGATCGCCTTGGCGTGGCCGATGTGCAGGTAGCCGTTGGGCTCGGGCGGGAAGCGGGTCCGGATCGCTTGATGCTTGCCGCTGGCCAGGTCGTCGCGAACGATCTGGCGGATGAAATCCTGCTTGACCGCGCCGGCGGCGGTGTCGGACGGGAGTTCGGGAGCGGAGCGGGCAGGATCGGCGGACATGCGTCACGGCAGTAGGAAAGGGAGAAACGGGAGTTTAGCCGCTGGCGGCGGTCCTTGCCTGGGGCCCAATCCGGCACGAGCCCGAGCGGCGGTCGGCGGTCCGCCCGACCGCCGGCCGCCGCTCGCGGCCGGGTTTGCCGATTCGGGGTTGCCGGTTCGGGCGGCGCGCTCGCCGTGGCGCCCGCGATGCGCCGGGGGGCGTATGCTGGGCGCAGACCCGCCAGGCCTTCGCGCCGAAGGACGCCGACGATGCAAGTCGTCTACGAAGCCGCCCACCTGATCGATGCCCACCTGGTTCGCCACGCCCTGGAAGCCGCCGGGATTCCGGTGTTCCTGAAAGGCGAGGCCCTGCTAGGCGGGGTCGGCGAGCTGCCGCCGTTCGGTGCGGTTCAGGTTTGCGTGCCGGAAGCGGCCTGGCCGCAGGCGCGCGAGGTGGTCGAACGGCTGTCGTTCGGGGAACCGCCGCCGCAGTCGCCGGCGGCCGAGGCGACGCCGCCGGGCTGGCTGCCGGCCTGATCGCCTGCGGCGGACGCGCCGCCGCTTCACCCCATCGGCCGGCCGCCGCGTCCCGCAGGCCGGCGCCCATCCAACCCATCGAACCCCGCGACGCGGCCCTACCGGCGCCGCGTACGCCCCGGCCGCGCTCGGCGCGGTCCGGTCACGAACGGAGCCAGACCCGATGTTCCAGCGTCATTCGACCCGCCGCGAGCGCCGCGCATGAGCGCGCCCGCCGTCGCTTCGACCGACTCGTTGCGCACACCGCTGTTGCAGATGCTGCTTGGCGCTTCGGTGATCAGCAGTTCGGCGGTGTTCGTGCGCTGGGTGCAGATCGGGCCGGCCGCGTCGGCGTTCTGGCGCATGGCGCTGGCAGCGCTGATCCTGTTCGCGGTGGTCGGGCGGCCGTGGCAACGCGGGCGCCTGCGCGACTGGCACCCGGATGCGCGCACCCTCGGCCTGGTCATGCTCGGTGCGGCCTTCCTGGCCCTGGATCTTTGGCTGTGGCATCGCAGCATCCTCTACGTCGGCGTCGGCCTGTCGACCCTGCTGGCGAACTTCCAGGTATTCGTGCTCGCCGGCGTCGGCGCGCTGTGGCTGGGCGAACACACCAGTTGGCGGTTGTGGACCGGCCTGGTCATGGGACTGCTCGGCCTGGGCCTGTTGCTGGCGCCGGGTTGGGGCGGGATGGACGCGCGCTTCCGCCTCGGCGTGGTCTACGGCCTCGGCGCGGCGCTGGCTTACGGCGGCTTCCTGCTCGCCTTCCGCGCCGCCCAGGCGCGGCGCGGGCGCACGCCGAACGAAGCCTTGCAATGGTGGCTGTGCCTGGGCTGCGCGATCATGCTCGGGGCGTCGGTGCCGTTCGGCGGCGAAAGCCTGTGGCCGACCAGCGCGCACGACTGGCTGATCCTGTTCGCCTACGCCGCGGTCGCCCAGGTGCTGGGCTGGCTGGTGATCGGCCGCGCCATGCCGCTGCTGCCGGCCGGCATCGTCGGCCTGTGCCTGTTGCTGCAGCCGTTGCTGGCCTATGTCTGGGACGTGTTGCTGTTCGGCAAGCGGCTGGGCGCGATCGAACTGATCGGCCTGGCCCTGTCCCTGGCCGGCATCTTCCTGGGCCTGGCGCGCGGCGACCAGCCGCTGTTCTCGGCCCGCCGCGACGCCGCCTGAAGCGCGCGCCGCGATGTTCTTCCAAGGTGAACCATGAGCGATTCCCTGGTTTCGATGTCTTCCCTGATCCGCAGCGTCGCCGATTTCCCCAAGCCCGGCGTGACCTTCCGCGACGTGACTCCGCTGCTGGCCGACGCCGGCGGCTTCGCCCGCTGCATCGACGCCCTAGCCGAGCCCTGGCAGGGCAGCGGGGTGCAGGCGGTGTGCGGGATCGAGTCGCGCGGCTTCATTTTCGGCGCCGCGCTGGCGCAGAAGCTGCACGCCGGCTTCGTGCCGCTGCGCAAGCCGGGCAAGCTGCCGCCGCCGCTGGTGACGGTGGAGTACGAACTGGAATACGGCCGCGACAGCCTGCAAGTGCGCAGCGATGCACTCAAGCCGGGCGAGCGCACCCTGATCGTCGACGACGTGCTCGCCACCGGCGGCACCCTGGCGGCGGCGCGCGAACTGGTCGAGCGGCTGGATGCGGTGTTGGTCGGGGCCAGCGTGCTGATCGAGCTGCCCGCGCTGAACGGACGCTCGCGCTGGCGCGGCGCGGCGCCGGTGCACGCGCTACTGCAGTATTGAAGGCCGGCGACGAGCCGGCGGCCGCGCGGGCGGCGAAGGCCGTCGCACCTCGTTCGGCCCGGCTCTCTGCCGCTGCCGTCGCCTTGAATCCCGGCCTGCGTTGCCGCATCTCTTCGCCACGGCGGATGACCGCCGCAACCGCAGACGGAGGCAATTCATGGCCGGCACTTCCATTCCCGGGATCGGCGCATTCAAGCAGCGCCTGCCGCAGCGCGAAGACGCGCTGCCCGGCCGCGCCACGCCGATGCCGTTGCACAACGTCCATTACGTCAGCGGCGCCAGGCTGCGCGACGATTTCGCCGGGCTCGCCCGGGTCCAGTTCGGGATGGGTTGTTTCTGGGGCGCGGAGCGCAAGTTCTGGTCGTTGCCGGGCGTCGCGGTCACCGCGGTCGGCTATTCCGGCGGCTACACGCCCAACCCGACCTACCGCGAGGTCTGCAGCGGCCAGACCGGCCATGCCGAAACCGTGCTGGTGGCGTACGACCCGGCCAAGATCGCGTTCGATGCGCTGCTGAAGGTGTTCTGGGAAAACCACGACCCGACCCAGGGCATGCGCCAGGGCAACGATACCGGCACCCAGTACCGCTCGGCGATCTACTGCGAGGACGACGCTCAGTACCGCGCCGCGCTCGCCAGCCGCGATGCGTTCCAGGCCGGGCTGCGCGCGGCCGGCTACGGCGAGATCACCACCGAAATCCCCGCGCCGCCGGCGCCGGAGTTCTACTACGCCGAAGACGATCATCAGCAGTACCTGGCGAAGAATCCGCAGGGCTATTGCGGCCTCGGCGGCACCGGCGTGAGCTGCCCGGTCGGCCTGGGGTGACAGGCCGCGCGTACGGCGTTCGCCGGCGTCCGCGCCGCGCGCCGTAACCTCCCGGACTCGCGCTGGATCGGCGCGGGCGGCGGACCGATGCCGCCGATCGTCCCAAGGAGAAATGCGCGACCCGCTATTGCCTGGAGGCCGACTACAACGGCCGTATCTACGCGACCCACTGCAACAGCTACTTCCAGCGCTGGAGGTAGGGCTTCCGGCGCGGCCCTTCAGTCGCCGACGCGCGCCGGCCCCGGTTACAGCGGTTCGATCGCGCAGGCGTAGACCAGCTCGCAGGCGCCGTCGCCGGTGTCGGTGCGGGTCAGCGAACTCTGCCAGCGCCAACCGCCGCCGGCGTCGGCGAGCACCAGCCAGCCGTGCACGCGCACGCGCTGGTCCTTGTGCGTGCGCTTGAGCGCGCGCGCGACCTCGGCGTCGGCGGGAATGATGTGCAGGTTGGCGCTGGAGCGCTGCATCTCCTGCAGCGGGATCGGCGGCTCGCCTTCGAAACGGTAGGTCAGGAACCGCACTTCCTGGCTGAAGCGCAGTTTGGACAGCACCGCCTCCTCGCGCATGCGGCCCCAGCCTATGCCCAGGTCGGTGGGCGAAAACTCGGCGGTGAGGCCGTTGCGGTAATCGCGTCGCGACAGCACTCGCCCCTCGATGCTGAAGCCGGCCAGCGGGGTCAGCGTGCCGGGGACGAGCCGGAACGGCCGCAACCCGGCCGGCACCGGCGTCTGCAGCGGTTCGGCGTAGTCGCGCACCCGCGGCGGCATCGGGCAGCGCACGCTCGCGCCCTGCGCCGGCGCGGGGTAGTGCAGCGCGCGCGGCGAGATCGGCGAATACCACCAGCCCACCGCGCTCAACAGCAGCGCCAGCGCGATCCAGCCGCGCGGGCTCATCGGGCTTCGCGTACCGGCTTGCGCGCGCCGTGGCTGCGCGGCGGCTGCAACAGCGACTGCGGCAGCTTGCGCAGTTCGTCGGCCAGTTGCATCAGGAACTCCGACATCGCCGAACTGCGCCGCCACAGCATGCCGATCTGGCGGTGCGGCGGCTCGCCGTTGAAGCGCAGCAGGTGCACGTCGGGCGAGGGCGGTACCGGCGGCTGCACCGCCAGCATCGGCAGCAGGGTGATGCCGACCCCGGCCGCGACCATCTGCCGCAAGGTTTCCAGGCTGGTGGCGCGGAATCCGTCGCGCTCGTCGGCGCCGGCCAGGCGGCACACGTCCAGCGCCTGGTCGCGCAGGCAGTGGCCTTCTTCCAGCAGCAACAGATGCTGGTCGTCCAGATCGTGCAGCTCCAGGCTATCGCGCGCGGCCATCGGATGCTGTTGCGGCACCGCGAGCAGGAAGGGCTCGTCGAACAGCGGCTCGACGTGCAACTGATCGTCGTGGATCGGCAACGCCAGCAGGCCGGCGTCGAGGCGGCCGTCGCGCAGCCGGGCCAGGATCTGGTCGGTCTTCTCTTCGACCAGCAGCAGTTCCAGGCGCGGGAAGCGCTTGCGCAAGCCGGGCACCACATGCGGCAGCAAATAAGGGCCGAGGGTCGGGAACAGGCCCAGGCGCACCGTGCCCGCTTCCGGGTCCTGGCTGCGGCGGGCGATCTCGCCCATCTGCTCGACGTCGGCGATCACTTTGCGCGCGCGCTCGGCGATGTCGCGCCCGACCGGGGTCAGCATGACCCGGCGCGGCGCGCGCTCGACCAGGGATACGCCCAGCTCGTCCTCGAGCTTTTTGATCTGGGTCGAAAGCGTGGGCTGGCTCACGAAGCTGGCCGCGGCCGCGCGGCCGAAGTGCTTGTGATCGGCCAGGGCGACCAGATATTTGAGGTCACGAAGGTTCATCGACGGCTGTCCATTGAGGATGGCTATCGGCATAATAGGAACAATTCATTTCAGTAATCAAATGCTGGCGTGCAACATAAGCGCCATAGGTTGTGCTTGCCGGCGTCACCCCCCTCTACCACCCTCCCATCCTTAGTCTAGGAGTCATCAACATGCTTTCGATCGGCGAAAAGTTCCCGAAGTTCAAGGTCAAGGCCACCGTCGGTATCGAGAACCTCGATAGCGCGTTCGCGGACATCGACAACGACACCTACAAGGGCAAGTGGCTGCTGGTGTTCTTCTATCCGAAGGACTTCACCTTCGTCTGCCCGACCGAGATCAAGGGCTTCGGCGACCTGAACCAGCAGTTCCTCGACCGCGATTGCCAGGTCCTGGCCGCCTCGACCGACAGCGAGTTCGTCCACCTGGCGTGGCGCAAGGACCACAAGGATCTGCGCGACCTGCCGTTCCCGATGCTGGCCGACATCAAGAAGGACCTGACCTCGGCGCTGGGCATCCTGACCGAAGACGGCGTCGCCCAGCGCGCCACCTTCCTGGTCGATCCGGAAGGCATCATCCGCTTCGTCTACGTCACCGACGGCTCGGTCGGCCGCAACCCGCAGGAGGTGCTGCGCGTGCTCGACGCGCTGCAGACCGACGAGCTGTGCCCGTGCAACTGGAACCAGGGCGAGAACACCCTCAAGGTCGCCTGATCCTCGCCGGGCCGTCCCCCGAACGGGCGGCCCGGCTCTGATCGGAGCACAGCTGATCCGAGCACGCCCGATCCGACCGCTGAGCGTTTTCCCGTGGCGCCGGATTCCGTGACCCGGCTCCCCCTTGGTTCTCCCTGCGCTGGCGGCGCCGCCGGCAGCGCAGTCTTCTTCGGTCATTCCCGCATGCGGGCCGGCTCGGCCGGCCTCCCTCCCTCCCGTGCGGGATGCCTGCAGCCGGGGTTCGCCCCGGCTGCCCCTAATCGCAGCAACGTTCCTTTCCGTCGTTTCCGAGCCCGCCTTGCGCCCCGCGCACGCCCGCCAGGCGGCGACGCCTGCCCGTCCTCCGGACCGGCGCCTTCCGCAGCATTCAGGAGTTCCCGATGAGCCTTTCCGATCTTCGCAATTCGCTTCCCGATTACGCCAAGGACCTCAAGCTCAACCTCGACAGCGTGCTCAGCGACGCCGGTTCGCCGGGTCTGGACGGCAAGCAGATCCGCGCCATCGCGCTGGCCTCGGCGATCGCCTCGCGCTACAAGCCGCTGGCCGCCGCGATCGAGGCCTTCGCCGCCGAGAAGCTGTCGCCGGAAGAGATCGCCGGGGCCAAGGCCGCGGCCGCGGTGATGGCGATGAACAACATCTATTACCGCGCCACCCATCTGATCCAGAACGAAGAGTACGGGCAGCTGCGCGCCGGCCTGCGCATGAACGTCATGGCCAGCCCGGGCATCGACAAGATGTCGTTCGAACTGGCCTCGCTGGCGGTGTCGGCGATCAACGGCTGCGGCGCCTGCATGGACTCGCACGAGAAGGTGATCCGCAAGCACGAGATCAACGCCCAGGGCGTGCAGAGCGCGCTCAAGATCGGCGCGGTGGTGCATGCGGTGGCGGTGACGCTGGAGCAGATGTAAGCCCCGGCCTGGCCGAGGACGCCAACGATCGCCGGCCTCGTGCCGGCGATTTTTTTGCCCCGCGATCGCCGCTCCTACAAGAGCGGCACGCGCCGCGCAGCGCGACTCAAGCGCCCGCCGCTTCCAGCCGCGCTTCCAGCTCGGCGATCTTCGCCTCCAGGGCTTCGATGCGTTCGACCAGGGCCGACTGCGCCGGCGCATACCCGCCGCCGTCGGCATGGCCGGCTTCGTGCGCGTTGCCGTGCCAGACCGGTTCGCCGCTCAGCAGGTGACCGTAGCGGTCTTCGCGCTGGCCGCTCTGCCGGCCCAGCATCCGCACCAGCGGCGGGTTGTGCTGAGCCAGCCGTTCCAGTGCGTATTGCACGTCGCCGACCGAGTCGAACTTGGCCAGGCGTTCGCTGCGCGACAGCAGTTCGTAAGCGGTCTGCGGGCCGCGCAGCATGAGCAGGGCGATCAGCGCCGCTTGCGGCCGGGTCAGGTCCAGCACCGCGGCGGCGCGGTGGGAATAGCGCTCGGCGCGGGCGGTGTGCTGCGACTTGACCCAGCCGCGCGGTTCCAGCCGGCGCAGGGCGTTGGCGATCTCGCCCTGTTCCAGCTGCATCGTCGGTTCGCGCGCGGTCTTCTGGTTGCAGGCGGTGACGATGGCGTTGAGGGTCAGCGGATAGACGTCGGGCGTAGTCGCTTCTTTCTCGATCAAGCAGGCGACGATGCGCGCCTCGACCGCGTTGAGCTGCGGCGCGGCGGATTCGGCAACGTCCTGGGTCGGGGTCGGGTCGGTGGCTTCGCTCATGGCGGTATCGCAGTGGAGTGGGGGAAACCGCGCTCAGGTCAGCGCGGTCGAAGGCGGCAGGTGGCGGTCGCCACGATACACCGGCGCGGCCATGACCATTTCCGCCAGGCTGTGGGCGAGCTCGCGCTCGGCCATCACCGCGCCGTCGGCGCCGTGTTCGAGCAGGTGCCGGACCTCGTTGTCGCTGTGCGCGCGGGCGACGATGCTCAGCGCCGGGTTGATCTCGCGCAGCTTGGCGATGATCTCTCCGGCCTCCAGCGCCTGCGGGATCGCCAGCATGACCGTGGTCGCGCGCTCCGGCAGCGCTTCGCGCAGCACCCGCTCGTTGACCGCGTTGCCGAGGATCGCCGGCAGGCCGGCGGCGCGCGCCTTGGCGATCAGGCTGTCCTCGCCGTCGATCACCACCAGCGGCACGCCGCGTTCGGTCAGCAGCCGCGCCAGTTCGCTGCCGACCCGGCCGTAGCCGATCAGGATCACGTGTTGGCCGATGTCGGCCGGTACGGCCGGCGGCGCCGCGTCGGCCTGGGCTTCCTGCAGGGCCGCGGCCTCGCGCGCCTGCTTGCGGTCCAGCCAGGCGAACAGCAGCGGGTTGACGATGATCGACAACAGCGCGCCGGCCAGGATCAGGTCCTGGCCCTCCTTGGGCAGGATCTCCAGGTCCAGGCCGAGGGTGGCGAGGATGAAGGAGAACTCGCCGATCTGGGCCAGGCTGGCGGAGATCATCAGCGCGGTCGAATGCGGCTTGCCGAACGCGCGCACGATCGCGTACGCGGCCACCGACTTGCCGACCACGATGATCGCGAACACCGCCAGCACCTCCAGCGGCTCCTGGATCAGGATCATCGGATTGAACAGCATGCCGACCGAGACGAAGAACAGCACCGCGAACGCGTCGCGCAGCGGCAGGGTTTCGTTGGCGGCCTGATGGCTGAATTCGGATTCGTTGAGCATCATCCCGGCGAAGAACGCGCCGAGCGCGAACGACACGCCGAACAGTTCGGCCGAGCCGAACGCCACGCCCAGGGCGATCGCCAGCACGCACAGGGTGAACAGTTCGCGCGAGCCGGTACCGGCGACGCGCTCGAGAATCCACGGAATCACCCGGCGGCCGACGATTAGCATCACCGCGATGAAGGCGCCGACCTTGGCCAGGGTGGTGAACAGCTGCGACCAGATCTGCGCGCCGTCGGTGGTCTCGCCCTTGAGCAGTCCCGACAGTGCCGGCAGCAGCACCAGGGCCAGCACCATCGCCAGGTCTTCGACGATCAGCCAGCCGACCGCGATCCGGCCTTTGCCGGTCTCGACCAGGCGCCGTTCTTCCAGGGCCCGCAGCAGCACCACGGTGCTGGCGACCGACAAGGCCAGGCCGAACACCAGTCCCGCACCGTGCGACCACCCCAACATCCAGGCCATGCCCCAACCCAGGGCGGTGGCGACGGCGATCTGCACCACCGCGCCGGGCAGGGCGATGCCCTTGACCTCGAGCAGGTCGCGCAGCGAGAAATGCAGGCCGACGCCGAACATCAGCAGGATGACGCCGATTTCGGCCAACTGCGGCGCGAGGGTCTGGTCGCCGACGAAACCGGGCGTGAAGGGGCCGGCGACGATGCCGGCGATGAGGTAGCCCACCAGCGGCGACAGCCGCAGGCGTTGCGCGATCATTCCGAAGATGAAGGCCAGGACGAAGCCGGCTACCAGAATCGCGATCAGGGACGTGTGGTGCATCGGCTCTCCTGTGGTCTGGTCCCAGCAAGAATGTGAGCAAGGCGGGTTTCGGCGCAAGTGTTTTTGCCGATTTCTGTGCTCGCAAATGATTGTTTCTGCTTGATTTTTGTCTCGCTCGGCGGGCGGGCGACGAACGGCGCGGTGCGTGCGGGCCTTGGATTGAAGGGATTTGCCCGCATCGGGCGCTACCCGGCGATGGCGACGCGGCCGGGGTCTTGGGCATGAACGATGATTCAGCCCGATGCGCCGCTTTGCGTATGCATCATGTGAAATTGCGCGAGCCGAGCGGCTGCGGCGGCGTGGCGTGCTTTGTGTAGGAGCGGCGCAAGCCGCGACCGCGTTCTTACGGTCTCGCGCCGTTTCTTGTTCGGAGGCTTCCAAAGCTTCAAAGCTGAAAGCTTCCGTCCGCAAGCGGCCGGGTCACTTTCTTTGTCCAAGGCGACAAAGAAAGTAACCAAAGAAAACGCCATGGCTGTTTCGGATCAAGAGCCACTATGGGACGGGGTTTGCGCAGGGCTGCTCCGCACAGGCCATCCCTGGCCTGGCTGCGCACGGCCCGCATCCTTGCGGGCCGCCCTCCGGGGCTGCAGGGCGTTCTCGCGAGTTCGATGCAGCGCCAAGCTCATTACGGCAACGGCAACGGCAACGGCAACTGCAACTGCAACTGCAACTGCAACTGCAATGACAACGACAACCGCAACGGCCTTACAAAGTGCGAAGGCCGCAACGGCGGCCTTCGCATGCGTGCCGAGGGCTCAATGCAGCAGGTTCACCACTTGTACCCGACTTTGGCGTAAGCGAAGGCGCCGTTGAAGCCGAACGGGGCGTAGCTGCTGTAGGGCAGCTGGCCGCTTTCGCTGTTGGCGTAGATCGCCTCGTCGGGGTATTCGTTGAGCACGTTGTCGCCGCCGACGGTGAACTCCCAGCCGTTCACCGCATAGGTCGCGGCCAGGTCGAGGGTCCATTTGGCGGCGAAGGTCTGGTCGCGCGCGCCGCTGGGGTCGTCGTTGAACGTGTGGAATTCGCCGTAGCGGGTTGCGGTGGCGTCGAAGCGCCAGCCGCCGGCGGTGGCCCAACTGCCGCCGAGGAAGAACTTGTCGCGCGGCGCGCCCTGGGTGATGCGGCCGCGCTCGACCCGGCCGATGCGCTGCAGGTTGAGGCCGCCGGCGGTCAGGCCGGGCGGATTCGGCGCGATCCGTTCCAGGGTGGTCTTGTTGCGGTTGTAGCCGGCGGTGAGGTCGAGCGTGCCGCTGGCCAGCGGCCAGCGATAGCTGCCGACGATGTCGAGGCCGCGGGTGCGGGTGTCGACCGCGTTGGTGAAGTAGCGGCCGCCGTTGATGCCGGGATAGCCGCGCGCTTCCAGGAAGCGCGCGACCGCCGGGCCGCGCAGGTTTTCCGACAGGATGATGCGATCGTCGATGTCGATCTGGTAAGCGTCGACGGTGACGTACAGCGACTCCAGCGGCTGCAGCACCAGGCCCAGGCCGATGTTGGTCGACTCCTCGGCCTTGAGCGGTTCGGCGCCGAGCGCGACCGCGGCCGGATCGTCGACGGCGAAGGTGCGGACCTGGAACGGGTTCGGGTCGCCGAGCACGATCACGGTCTGGGTCGATTGGTAGAACTGCTGCTGCAGCGAGGGCGCGCGGAAGCCGGTGGACACGGTGCCGCGCAGCGCGACCTTGTCGTTGAAGGCGTAGCGCGCCGACAGCTTGCCCGAAGTGGTCTGGCCGAAGTCGCTATAGCTTTCGTAGCGCGCCGCCGCGCCCAGCGACAGCTTGTCGGTAACGTCGGTTTCCAGGTCCAGATAGAACGCATGGCTGTTGCGGTTGCGGCGGCTGGCATCGGCCGGGGTGAAGCCGGGGAAGACCTGCGCGCCGGGCGCGCCCGGCTCGGGGCCGGCGACATAGGAAGCCGGTTCGCCCGGCGACTGGTTGAACTTCTCGCCGCGCCATTCGGCGCCGAAGGCGACGGTCAGCGGATAGTCCAGCCAGCCCAGGTCGAAGGCCTTGTTGACGTCGGCGTTGAGCACGTTCTGGGTGACTTCCAGCGCGCCGATGTAGAAATCGCGCGGCGAGTTCGCGCCCAGGCTGCGGTTGAGGCTGTGGCGGACGTCGAAGTCGAGCTGGTTCTGGCCGTAGTTGTAGCTCAGGTCCAGGTTCCAGCCGCCGGCCGTCTGGCCGCGCAGGCCGAACACGAAGGCGCGGTCCTGGCTGAGGTTGTCGATCTGCGGCAGGAAGCCGTCCGGATACACCGAGCGGATGTTGTTCGGATTGCCCGCCGCGCGGAAGTAGCCGTTGGAAATGGCGCGACGGCGGCTGGCGGTGCCGAAGGAATAGAACTCCACGCCTTCGGCCGGGCTCCATTGCGCGTTGTAAGCCAGCGCGGTCTGGTCGATCTCCGGATCGCCGTAACGGTGCACGACCTTGCCGGGCGGATTGCTGGTCGGACCGACCGAGCCGAGGTAGGGGCGGGCGCGGTTGGTGTTGTCCTGGTGCCCGCCCTGCGCGGCCAGGTGCAGCTTGCCGTTTTCCCCGAAGGAGAAGCCGGCGTCGCCGGAGAGCTGGTGCTGCTCGCCGTCGCCGGCGCTGTACTGACCGTAGCGCGCGGCGATCGAACCGCCGTCGCCGGCGCCCTTGAGCACCACGTTGACCACGCCGGCGATGGCGTCGGAGCCGTACTGCGCCGAGGCGCCGTCGCGCAGCACTTCGACCCGCTCGATCGCGGCGATCGGGATCGCGTTGAGGTCCACCGGCGAGGACCCACGGCCGATGCTGTCGTTGAGGTTGATCAACGAGGTGGTGTGGCGGCGTTTGCCGTTGACCAGCACCAGCACCTGGTCCGGCGCCAGGCCGCGCAACTGCGCCGGGCGTACCGCGTCGGTGGCGTCGGTGATGGCCGGACGCGGGAAGTTCAGCGAGGGCAGGGCGCGCGACAGCGCGGTGGCCAGCTCGACCGTACCGGTGGCCTCCAGCGTCTGCGGGCTGATGATGTCGATCGGCGCGGTCGATTCGGCCACGGTGCGATCGGCGACGCGGGTGCCGGTGACGATCAGGGTGTCGAGGTTGGTCGGGTTGGCCTCGGCCGGGGCGGTGGCCGGCGCCTGCGCCCAGGCGGGCGAGGCGGTGAGGGCGAGCAGGACGGCGCTGGCGAGCAGGGACGGGTTGCGGCGGTGCATGGACACTCCGGGGCGGATCGAGCGGGGGACGCCGGGCCGAATGCCGCCGCTGCGGCCGGCGCCGGTGGCGCGCTTTGCCGCAGAAGGCGTCCGGATGGGCGCGTGGGGGCGGTCGGATACCGACGGACCGATTATTCGACGGGCGTCGTGCGCGCGGCCGAACATGTCCTCATGAGCAAATATCGATCAGTCATGCGACCATATCGGCATGATTTCCTTCCGTGATTTCGCCCTGCGGCGCGGCGAACGCCTGCTGCTGTCCCAAGTCGACCTGGCCCTGCATGCGGGCTGGCGGGTCGGTGTGATCGGCCGCAACGGCACCGGCAAGTCCTCGCTGTTCGCGGCGATCCAGGGCGAAGTCGAGGCCGACCGCGGCGACATCGACGTGCCCAACCGGGTGCGCATCGCCAGCGTGGCGCAGGAAACCCCAGCCCTGTCGGACCCGGCGCTGGACTTCGTCCTGTCCGGCGACAGCCGCGTCTACGAGGTCATCGTCGCCGAGCGCGAAGCGGTCGAGCGCGAGGACTGGGAAGCGGTGGCCGAGGCCCACCACAAGCTGGAGGAGCTCGGCGGCTACGACGCCACCGCGCGCGCCGGCAAGCTGCTGCACGGCCTGGGCTTCAGCGCCGACACCCACGAACGCGCGGTCAAGGAGTTCTCCGGCGGCTGGCGGGTGCGCCTGAATCTGGCGCGGGCGCTGATGACGCCCTCGGACCTGCTGCTGCTCGACGAACCGACCAACCACCTCGACCTCGATGCGGTGCTGTGGCTGGAGCAGTGGCTGCTCAAGTACCCCGGCACGCTGCTGATGATCTCGCACGACCGCGAGTTCCTCGACGGCGTCAGCACCCACACCCTGCACCTGCACGAGGGCAAGGCCAAGCTCTACGTCGGCGACTACACCGCCTTCGAGCGCCAGCGCGCCGAGCACCTGCGCCAGCAGCAGATCGCGTTCGAGAAGGAACAGGCCGAGCGCGCCCATCTGCAGAGCTTCATCGACCGTTTCAAGGCCAAGGCCAGCAAGGCCAAGCAGGCGCAGTCGCGGATGAAGCGCCTGGCCAAGCTGGCCGGCACCGAGGCGGTGCGCGCCGAGCGCTCGCTGCGGATCGACCTGCCGGTGCCGGACAAGCTGCCGCACGCGCTGCTGCGCCTGGTCGAAGCCGACTGCGGCTACGGCGCGCACACGGTGCTGCACGGCGCCAGTTTCATCCTCGAAGCCGGCGACCGGGTGGCCCTGCTCGGCCCGAACGGCGCCGGCAAGTCGACCCTGGTCAAGTCCCTGGTCGGCGAGTTGCCCTTGCTGGCCGGCGAGCGCAGCGGACATCCCGATCTGCGCATCGGTTACTTCGCCCAGCACACGGTGGAATCGCTGCGCGAAGGCGCCAAGCCCATCGACCTGCTCGGCGAGATCGCGCCCGGCGTGGCCACCCAGCAGCTGCGCGATTTCCTCGGCAAGTGGAATTTCCCGGGCGACCGCGCCTTCGAATCGGTGGACGGCTTCTCCGGCGGCGAGCGCGCGCGCCTGGCCCTGGCCCTGATCGCCTGGCGCAAGCCGAACGTGCTGCTGCTCGACGAGCCGACCAACCACCTCGATCTGGACATGCGCGAAGCGCTGGCCGAGGCGCTGGCCGATTTCGACGGCGCGATCGTGCTGGTCTCGCACGACCGCCACCTGATCGGCCTGGTCTGCGAAACCTTCGTCCGCGTCGCCGACGGCGTCGCCCAGGCCTTCGACGGCGACCTCGACGCCTACGCCAGCTGGCTGCGCACCCGCGATTCCAGCAACGACGGCAAGGCCAAGCCCGCCGCCGCGGCACCGGCAGCGGCACCGGCACCGGCACCGGCCGCGCCGGCGCCGGCCGGCAAGAACGCGCGCAAGGTCAATCCGGTCAAGTTGGCGGCGGCGGAAAAGCGCGTGGCCGAGCTGGAGTCCAAGCTGCATACCTTGGACATGGATCTGGCCGATCCGACCCAGTACGCCGGCGGCGGCGACAATGCCGCCGAGCTGTCCAGGCAGCGCGATCAAGTCGCGGCCGAGCTGGCGCAGGCCGAGGCCGATTGGATGGCGCTGTACGAGACGGCGTGAAGCCGGAGCGCAAGAACGGCGCTGCCTTCGCCGCCCGGCCGTGCACGGCCGAGCGCGCCCTGTCGGACCTGCCCCGCAGGAGCGGCGCGAGCGGCGATCGACCGAAGCGGGCGGGATACCGCGTCACCGGCCGCAGCCAGGCCGCCCGGAGGCCGCAGAGACCGAACCTTCGATTGCCCGGGCATCGGCTGCCGCGACTGCGTACATCGCCGTGGTGGATCGTGGCTCGCGCCGCTCAGGGGGCTGGGGCCCCGATCCGGCCCGCCGCCTAGCCCCGGGCGCTTGCATCCGCGCCGTCCGGCCCCACACTGTGCCCCTCCCACCCGTTTCAGCCGTTACCGTCATGCCGATCTATGCCTTCCAGTGCAGCGCCTGCGGGCACAGCTTCGACCGTCTGCAGAAGCTGTCCGACGCCGATCCGACCGTTTGCCCCGAGTGCGGCGCCGAGAAAGTCGGGCGCCAGCTGACCGCGCCGCAGTTCCGCCTGGCCGGCGGCGGCTGGTACGAGACCGATTTCAAGAAGGACGGCGACAAGAAGCGCAATCTGGCCGACGGCGGCTCCTCGGGCCTGGCCGAGGCCAAGCCCGCGGACAAGCCGGCCGAAAAGAAGGCCGACCCGGCCCCGGCCGCGGCCAGCAAACCGGCGTCCGGCGCCGCCTGAGCCCGGCCAGCCGGCCAGCTGCCGCAGGGGCGCCGCGAGGCGCCCTTTTGCGTTGAGGCGGGATGCCGCGCTCGCCGCGACGGGCCCGACCCCTCGCCGGCGGGCGGCCTGGACTAGAATGGTCGGTCCCGGCTCCGGCCGGCGCGGGCCGCCTGCGTTTCGCGGCCCGCCCTCCTGCTGCACTCCCCACGATTCACCGATCGACCCAACGGAGCTTTCATGCGTACCCACTTCTGCGGCCTCGTCGACGAGGCGCTGATCGGCCAGACCGTCACCCTGTGCGGCTGGGTCAACACCAATCGCGTCCAGAGCCACGTGGTGTTCACCGATCTGCGCGATCACGAAGGCGTGGTGCAGATCGTGGTCGATTCGGACATGGGCGAGCTGTTCAAGACCGCCGGCGATCTCAGCGTGGAAAGCTGCGTACGCGTGACCGGCACGGTGCGCGCGCGCGGCGCCGCCAACGACAAGATCCGCAGCGGCAAGGTCGAAGTGCTGCCGAGCGCGATCGAAGTGCTGAACAAGGCCGAGCCGCTGCCGTTCCACGCCCACGAGAACGCCGGCGAGGAGACCCGCCTGACTTACCGGTACCTGGACCTGCGCCGTCCGGAGATGCAGCGGATGATGCGCACGCGCATCCGTCTGGTGCAGTCGCTGCGCCGCTGGCTGGACGCGCGCGGCTTCCAGGACATCGAAACCCCGATCCTGACCAAGGCCACCCCGGAAGGCGCGCGCGACTTCCTGGTTCCGGCGCGCATGCACCCGGGCGAGTTCTATGCCCTGCCGCAGTCGCCGCAGCTGTTCAAGCAGATCCTGATGGTGGCCGGCTTCGACCGCTACTACCAGATCGCTCGTTGCTTCCGCGACGAAGCCCTGCGCGCCGACCGCCAGCTCGAGTTCACCCAGCTCGACATGGAGTTCGCCTGGGTCTCCGAGCGCGACGTGCAGGACACCGTCGAGGGCATGATCCGCGAGGTGTTCAAGGAAACCATCGATGTCGAACTCGACGCGCAGTTCCCGCGCATGACCTATGCCGAGGCCATGCGCCGCTACGGTTCGGACAAGCCGGACCTGCGCATCGGGCTGGAATTCGCCGACATCGCCGAACTGGTCAAGCGCTGCGAGTTCAAGGTCTTCACCGATTGGGCCAACCACGCCGACGGCCGCGTGATCGCGTTGCGCGCGCCGGGCGCCGCGGGCTGGTCGCGCAAGCAGATCGACGAGGCCGGCGCGCATGCGGCCAAGCACGGCGCCAAGGGCCTGGCGTGGATGAAGATCGAGGACGCCGGCAAGGGCCGCGAGGGCATCAACTCGCCGATCGCCAAGTTCTTCGACGACGCCACCCTGGCGGCGATCGTCGCGGCCGCCGGCGCGCAGACCGGCGACATGATTTTCTTCGGCGCCGCCGACTACAAGACCGCCAGCGACTTCATGGGCGCGCTGCGCCTGAAGCTGGGCCGTGACCTGAACCTGGTCGAGGACGGCTGGAAGCCGCTGTGGGTCACCGATTTCCCGATGTTCGAGTGGGACGAGGACGCGCAGCGCTACGTCGCCCTGCACCATCCCTTCACCGCGCCGGCGGTGGACGACATCGCCGACCTGCGCGCCAACGCCAAGACCGCGGTGTCGCGCGGTTACGACATGGTGCTCAACGGCAACGAGATCGGCGGCGGTTCGATCCGCATCCACCGCCCGCAGATGCAGTCGGCGGTGTTCGACCTGCTCGGCATCGGCGCGGAAGAGGCCGAGGCGAAGTTCGGCTTCCTGCTCGACGCGCTCAAGTACGGCGCGCCGCCGCACGGCGGCATCGCCTTCGGCATCGACCGCATCGCCGCGCTGATGGCCGGCACCGAGTCGATCCGCGACGTGATCGCCTTCCCCAAGACCACCACCGCGCAGTGCCTGATGACCGGCGCGCCGTCGCCGATTCCGGACGCGCAGTTGGCCGAAGTGCACGTGATGGTGCGGCCGAAGGACCCGGCCTGATCCACGTCCGCGGCGGTCCGGCGGATGCCGGGCCGTCGTCGCGACGTTGCGCCTTGGAACAGGGGCCTTGGCCCCGGTGCATTCGATCGGGAGCGTACCGGCCCGGACCGATGCGTCGGAGCCGAGGCCCCTTTCGCGTCGAATTTTCAACCCACCGAGTCGAACGACTGCGCACATGAACGCCGACGCCCAGCCCGAGAACTTCAGCATCCGCCGGGCCGCGCCGGCCGACACCGCCGCCCTGGCCGAGATTTCCGCGCGCAGTTTCGTCGAGACCTTCGGCGATTCGTATCCGCCCGAGGATCTGACCCGGTTTCTGGCCGAGACTTATTCGCACGCGGCGATCGGCGCCTTGCTGGCCGATCCGCGTTACGCGGCCTGGCTGCTCGAACGCGACGGGGTTGCGGTCGGCCACGCCCTGGCCGGTCCCTGCGGCCTGCCGCATGCGGACGTCGCGCCGGGCGACGGCGAACTCAAGCGGCTGTACGTGCTGCGCGAGGCGCAGAACGGCGGTTGGGGCGGGCGCCTGTTCCAGACCGCGCTGGACTGGCTGGAACGCGACGGCCCGCGCACGCTGTGGATCGGCGTTTGGTCGGAGAACTACGGCGCGCAGCGTTTCTACGGCCGACACGGGTTCGAGAAAGTCGGGCATTACGAGTTCGTGGTCGGCGACACCCGCGACCACGAATTCATCCTGTGCCGCAACGCGCGCGGCTGAGCGTCCTCTCCGGGCGCGACGACTGCCCCTGTAGGAGCGGCGTAAGCCGCGACCGCCGCAGCGACGATCGAAAGCGCGGCATCCGACGACCGGATTGTCGGGCTTCCGGGGAGCGCTTACGCACACCGCTTCGGTTGTCGCGGCTCACGCCGCTCCTACAACAGGCCGGTCGCCGCTGCGATGCGGCTCCGCCCGCGAGGGACGGAGCCGTGCGCCCGCTCAGGGCTGGTCGAGCAACACGTCCAGTGTCTTGGCGTCGAGCGCGCCGCGTTTGTGGCCGAGCTTGAGCAGCATCGCCTCCAGGTCGCCGGCCGCGGCCGAGACCCGGGTGGTCGCAGTGGCGGCCTTGAAAGCGCTGGCCGGCGCGGTGTCGATGCGGACCTCGCGGCCCTTGATCGTCAGCGGCTGCGGCGAGGCCTTCGCCGCCGGGCCACCGACGTGCTCGATCAGGATGCCGTTGTAGCCCAGCACCGGTTCGGCTGCGGCGCCCGACTTGGCCGGCGCGGCCAGGGCGTCGGCGAGGCGGCTTTCGATCGCGCGCAGCGAGGCCGGGTCGGTGACGGTAAGTTCCGGGTTCGGCCGGCCCGAATACACCAGGTAGGTGATGCGCAGGCCGGGGGCCTCGGCGGCGCCGGCCAGGGCCGGAGCGGCGAGCAGCAACAGCGACGCGCACAGGGTCTTGAGCTTGGACATGGTCGGGGTTCCTCCGTGAGCCTGGGATTCAGTTGACTTGCTCATGGCCGGAGCCCTCGATGCTGTCGGACCAGACCCGGTAGAAGCCGCAGAAATCCGAGTACGGGCCGCGGTTGGCGTTGCGCGGGTCGAGGATCTCGTTGCCCGAGTTGTCTCGGTTGGTGGCCGCGGTGCCGCCGGGCTTGTGGGTCCACTTGCCGTTCGCGTCGCGACGATACCAGTGGTAGTCGTAGCCCGGCGCGACGACCAGGGCGGCGATGTTCTTGTGGCTGAGGTCGTTGATCTGGGTCGCGGCGACCGGCTCCAGGCCGTCGCGGTTGGCCGCGGCGACCACCGCCGCGCAGCTCAGCGAGGTGTACATCGCGCCGGCGGCGCGGCCGGGCTGGGCGAAGGTGTTGGTGGCCTTGTTGTTGGCGTAGTTGTAGCAGTTGTTGTTGCGCTGGCGGGTGCTGCCGTCGTTCCAGTAGGTCGGCTGGAACACGGTGCGTCCCGGCGCCATGATCTCGCCGATGCCGCCGGCGGTGTCGGGGATCAGGCTGCGGTTGTAGACCAGCACCTCGTCGATGCGGTCGCCGAAACGGTAGGAGGCGATGTCCTTGTGCCCGCCGATCAGGAACGGCCGGTCGAAGTTGTCGATGTTGTCCAGCCGCGGCGTCTGCTGGTCGGTGGTGCGGTAGCCGTCGATGTAGAACGAGATCGTCGCCGGCGAGGTGCTGCGGTTGACCGCGACCGCGACGTGGTGCCAGCGGTTCGGGCTCAGCACGCGGCTGCCGTTGGAGACGTAATTGTCCCAGGTGGTGCCGTTGTTGAGCTGCAACAGCAGGTGCTGGCCGTTGTAGACGGTGAACGAGTAGCCGCGGCCGGCATCGCTGGCGCGGTTGTCGATGATGGTCTTGACCGACGACGAGGACGGGTTGGCCATGCGCACCCAGGCGGCGAGGGTGAAGCTGCCGGTGCCGAAATTCAGATTGGACGAATTGGGCACCTGCACGTACTTGCCGCCGGTGAAATCGCCGGCGGTGTTGAGCCAGCCCCAGGACGAGGCCGTGCCGCCGATCAGCGTGCCGTTGCGGCCGTAGCCGCTGGTGTCGAATGCGGTGGTGCCGGACAGGTCCAGATGCCATTCCCCGACCAGTCCCTGCGTGACCCGCGGCGGCGCGGCGTGCACGGCGAAGCAGGGCGCGAGGGCCAGGCCCAGCGCCAGAAACCATGACGATCGATTCATACCGACTCCCTGGTGATGCCCGATGCGGGCGTCGGCAATCTAGGCGGGGGCCGGGGCGCGGACCGTGACTGTGGGCGCGCTTCGCGGGCGGCGGCCGCGGCGCGAGGGCGGCGGCGTGCGCATGTGTGAGCGGTTCGGGTTTCGTAGCGGAACCGCCGTGTGAATGTGCTTCATGAAGCCAGGCCCGATGAACGGGCGGACCGGCGCGCGACCACCGCCACGCCGGTCCGCCGCGGTCACCGACGGGCCGTCGTCGCGACGGTCACCGTCCCCAAGACCAGGCGGCCGCTGCTGTCGCGGCCGACGTTCTGCGGCGCGATGCCGGGGCGGCCGGGCCAACTGTCGGCGATCGCCAGGCGCAGCGAATAGCTGCCCGGCGCCAGCGTCGCCGGCACCTGCGCGCTGGCGTCGGCCAGCGCGGCCGGCGCGCCCGGCAGCAGGGCGTTGAGCGGATAGTCGAAGCCGGCCTTGGCGCGCGTCGCGCCGGCGCCGTCGACCCAGTGCAGTTCGGTGTTGTAGACGTGGTACAGCGGCGCCGAGCCGGTGTTCTCGATGCCGAGCTTGAGCGCCACGCTCGCACCCGGCTGCATGGCGTCGGGCCAGACGACCTGGCGCACGGTGAACTCGTAGCCCAGCGCGCGCTTGATGGTGCGCATCTTGGCCGGGAAGCCGGTGCCGGTGTTCTCGTGCTGGCCGGCCGGGCCGAGCCAGCTGAAATGGTAGTCGCGCAGCAGCTTGACGATGTCGGCGGTGCGCGAGGTCCAGGTCTTCTTCTGGTCGGCGTAGGGGCTTTCGCCGCCGATCGGATTGGTCTTCCAGTTCGCGCGCGCGGCGGGCACTTCGTTGCGGTAGCCCCATTCCAGGTTCCACCAGCCGCTGTCGTCGCAGCGCGGCATGCGTGTGGCGAACAAGTTGCACATCGCGGTGAAGGACGGGAAGAAGTCTTCGCTGATGCCGAAATCGGCGCCGCCGATATCGCTGGCGCGGGCATAGCGGGTGTGCACCGGCGTCTGCACGAACGCGCTCGCGTAGGCGTCGCGCACGGCGGCGCGAGTGGTCGCATCGGGCTCCCAGGCCTCGCAGCCGGAGGTGTGCCACTCGCCCCAGAAACCGAGCAGGCCGACGTGCACGGCGGTGATGCGCGGGTCGCCGTCGTAGCGCGCGGCGAAGGCGCGCACGAACTGGCGCAACTGCTCGCGCATCGCCGGCGTGTTGTATTCCGGCGCGCGGCCCGGGCCGTCGCCGCCGCAACTGCTGTAGTCGTGGCCGACGACGTTGTACGGGGCCTGCTCGAGGAACTTGGGATAGTCGCGTTCGAGCTGGCCTTCGGTCCGGTTGTAGTAATGGCTGATGTTGTTGGACACGCCGTCCGGATAGTCGGCGACCGGGCGCAGCACGAAGGTCGCGCTCGGGTTATGCTTCAGGATCGGTTCCAGGTGACGTTTCTCGAATCCCGCCCAGTCGTACTGCTCATCGGCGGTTTCGATTTCCCGCCAGGGGACGTAGATCTGGTACATGGTCGCGCCGTAGTGGTTGTCCGGCAGGCCGCCGTCGGCGCCGACGGTGGTGCCCCAGAGCAGGAATCCGCGATGAGGATTGGACAGGTCGTCGCTGCTTTGCGCTGGACGGAGTTCGCCTGCATGCGAGCGTACTGCTGGAAACACCGTAAGCGCGGCCAGCAAGGCCGAGGCGAGCAGATTGGCGGCGGGCAGGGGCGAGTGCCGCAAAGTCATACGGGACGTCCTGGGGGCAGGGGGAGGTGATGCGCATCCTCGCGGGCGCGGGTACCCGCCGGATCGGAACCCGGTCACATTCCATCTGGGCGTTTGTTTTTATCTGCGTCTTTGCGCCGACCGATCGCGGTTCGCGGTCGCGTGCGGCGGCGTGCGCTGCCGGCGCCGGAGTCGGTGGCTGCGCGCAGGCTTGGTTTCGCGGCGGGCCGCAGCCATAGTCCGGGCATGACAAGAACCGAAGCCGACGCAGAATCTTCAGCACGTCCGCGCGGCCCGCGCCGGGTGCTGTTGTTGCATGGGATCTGGATGCCGGGCCTGTCGATGGCCTGGCTGGGCGCGCGCCTGGCCCGGGCCGGGTTCGAGCCGGAGGTGTTCGCCTACGCCGGCGCCGCCGCCGGTCCCGAGGCGGTGGTGCCGCGCCTGATCGAACGGCTCGGCGCGCCCTGCCATCTGCTCGCCCACAGCCTGGGCGGGCTGATCGCCCTGCGCGCCCTGCGCGAACACCCGCAGCTGCCGGTGCGGCGGGTGGTCTGCCTGGGCTCGCCGCTGTGCGGCAGCGCCGCCGCCGACGGGCTGGCCCGCCATGCCTGGAGCGCCCCGGCGCTGGGCCGAGCCGCCGAGCTGCTGCAGCGCGGCTGCCCGCCCTGGGACGGCGCGGCCCAGGTGGCGGTGATCGCCGGCCGCAGCCCGCGCGGCCTGGGCCAGTTCTTCGGCCGCTTCGAGGGCGACAGCGACGGCACCGTGGCGGTGGCCGAAACCCGTTTGCCGGGCCTGGCTGCGCACGCCGTGATCCCGGCCAGCCACAGCGGGCTGCTGTTCTCGGCCCAGGCCGCGGGGCTGGCCGAGGCGTTTTTCCGTCGCGGCCGCTTCGGCGATTGAAGCGGCGGGCCCGGATCGCGCCGGATCGCCGGCGGGCGGGCGCAATCGAGTAAAATCACCGGTTCGTTCATACAACCGTCCGGTAGCGCCATGGGTAGAGGTCCGTCGATCGAAGCACGCAAGAACGCCGAAGATGCGCGGCGCGGCAAGATCTTCACCAAGATCATCCGCGAAATCAGCGTGGCCGCGCGCCGCGGCGGCGGCGACCCCAACGGCAATCCCGGCCTGCGCAGCGCGGTCGACAAGGCCTTGTCGGCGAACATGTCCAAGGACGTGATCGAGCGTGCGATCAAGAAGGCCACCGGCGCCCTGGAAGGCGTCGACTACGAGGAGATCCGCTACGAGGGCTACGCCCCGGGCGGGGTCGCGGTGATCGTCGACTGCCTGACCGACAACAAGGTCCGCACCGTCGCCGACGTGCGCCACGCCTTCGGCAAGTTCGGCGGCAACCTCGGCACCGACGGCTCGGTGTCCTTCATGTTCGCCAAGCGCGGCGTGCTCTGGTTCGCGGCCGGCGCCGACGAGGAAAAGATCACCGAGGTCGCGATCGAGGCCGGCGCGGACGACATCGTCGTCTACCCGGAAGACGGCTCGATCGACGTGCTGACCGCGCCCGACGCCTTCCCGGCGGTCAAGGCGGCGATGGACGCCGCCGGCCTGGTCGCCGGCCAGGCCGAGGTCACCTTCCGCGCCGACAACAACATCGCCGTCGCCGGCGAGACCGCCCAGCAGGTGGTCAAGCTGCTCAACTGGCTGGAAGACATGGACGACGTGCAGAACGTCTATTCCAACGCGGACCTGGGCGAGGATGCGTATGCCTAGTGCGGGAATGGGGAATGGGGAATGGGGAATCGGTTCAAGCCCGGCGCTCCTGCCTCTGTTCCGCTTCCTGCGCTGCGCGGGCGTCAGCCGATGACGATTCCCGATTCCTCAACCCGCAATCCCGGGACCCGCCGCATCCTGGGCATCGACCCCGGGTCGCAGCGCACCGGCGTGGGCGTGATCGACGTGGGCGCCGACGGGCGCTGCGCCTACGTGCACGCGCGGGCGCTGAAGCTGCTCGACGCGGAGGACTTCCCTTCGCGCCTGGGCCTGCTGTGCGAGGGGCTGGAGGCGGTGCTGGACGAGTTCCGGCCCGATCAGGTCGCGATCGAAACGGTATTCATGGACAAATCGGCGACTTCGGCGCTGAAGCTGGGCCATGCCCGCGGTGCGGCGCTGGCCACGGTGGTGCGCCGGCGCATCCCGATCAGCGAGTACCCGCCGCGGGTCATCAAGCAGTCCCTGGTCGGCCGCGGCGCCGCCGACAAGCAACAGGTCCAGCACATGGTGCGGCTGTTGCTGAACATTCCCGAAGCCAAGCTGCAGGCCGACGCCGCCGATGCGCTTGCGGTCGCCCTGACCCATGCCCACATGAGCGCTACCGCCCAGCGCACCGGCATCGCCACCCATCAGCTGCGCAGGCGCGGCGCCTGAGATGGCCGCCGTCCCTCCTGCCGCCGTTGGCGGCGCAGCGCTCCCGGCGCATCGGGTAGGGAGCCGCACGCGCGGCTGCGTCGTATCGGGTGTCGGCGTGGATACTGCCTCGTTCCTTGCTGTTCCGTTCCCCGGGCATGCCCTGCGTGGCGTGCCGCATAGTCCATTCGGAGCTTCGCCGTGATCGGTCGCCTCAAAGGCATTCTTGTCCACAAGCAACCGCCGTGGCTGGTGGTCGATGTCCACGGCGTCGGCTACGAGCTGGAAGCGCCGATGAGCACGTTCTACGACCTGCCCGAGCTGGGCCGCGAAGTGGCCTTGTTCACCCATTACGCGCAGAAGGAAGACAGCGTCTCGCTGTACGGCTTCCTGCGCGAGACCGAGCGGCGCCTGTTCCGCGACGTGCAGAAGGTCAGCGGCATCGGCGCCAAGATCGCCCTGGCGGTGCTCTCGGGCGTGCCGGTGGAGGAATTCGCCCGTCTGGTCCAGGCCGGCGACGTGACTGCGCTGACCCGAATTCCCGGAATCGGCAAGAAGACCGCCGAGCGCATGGTGGTCGAGCTGCGCGACCGCGCCGCCGATCTGGCCGGCGCCGGCGCCGCGCTCGGCGTCTCCGGCGGCGTGCCGGCCGACCCGCAGAGCGAAGCGGTGGTGGCCCTGCAACAACTGGGCTACAAGCCGGCCGAGGCCGCGCGCATGGCGCGCGATGCCGTCGCCGCGGGCGACGATGCCGCCGCCATCATCCGCAAAGCGCTAAAGTCCGCGCTGCGTTGAGCCACCTCGGGTCGTCCCCGGAAGCACACGAATGTCCTCCACCGTTCCCAGTTCCCAATCCAATCACGCGTCCTCCGCCGACGGCGGCCATCACGGCCACCATCCCAAGCAGGGCCTGCCCGGCCTGATCGTGGGCGCGATCGGTGTGGTGTTCGGCGACATCGGCACCAGCCCGCTGTACACGCTGAAAGAGGCGTTCTCGCCGCATTTCCACCTGACCAGCAACCACGACACCGTGCTCGGCATCCTGTCGCTGGTGTTCTGGGCGCTGATGATCGTGGTGACGCTGAAGTACGTCACCATCATCATGCGCGCCGACAACGAGGGCGAAGGCGGGATCATGGCGCTGATGACCCTGGCCCAGCGCACGTTGGCCAAGGGCGGGCGTTCGGCGTACGTGGTCGGCATCCTCGGCATCTTCGGCGCCTCGCTGTTCTTCGGCGACAGCGTCATCACCCCGGCGATCTCGGTGCTCGGCGCGGTCGAGGGCCTGGAGGTCGCCGCGCCCGGCCTGCACCGGTTCATCGTGCCGATCACCGTGGTCATCCTGGTCATGGTGTTCCTGGCCCAGCGCTTCGGCACCGAGAAGGTCGGCAAGGTGTTCGGACCGATCACCATGATCTGGTTCCTGTCGCTGGCGGCGATCGGCGTCTACAACATCGTCCAGGAACCCGAAGTGCTGAAGGCGCTGAACCCGTGGTGGGGCATGCGCTTCTTCATGGAGCACGGCGCGCAGTCGGTGTTGATCCTCGGCGTGGTGGTACTGGCGGTGACCGGCGGCGAGGCGCTGTACGCCGACATGGGCCACTTCGGCGCCAAGCCGATCCGCTGGGCCTGGTACATCATGGTCCTGCCGAGCCTGATGCTGAACTACCTCGGCCAGGGCGCGTTCGTGCTGCAGCACCCGCGCGCGGTGGTCAACCCGTTCTTCGAGGCGGTGCCGTCCTGGGCCCTGTATCCGATGATCGTGCTGGCGACGATGGCCGCGGTGATCGCCTCGCAGGCGGTCATCACCGGCGCCTACTCGGTCGCCCGCCAGGCCATGCAGCTGGGCTACATCCCGCGCATGCAGATCAAGCACACCTCCAGCAGCACCATCGGCCAGATCTACGTGCCCTACATCAACTGGATCCTGGCGATCGCGGTGATCGCCGTGGTCCTGGCGTTCCGCAGCTCGACCGCGCTGGCGTCCGCCTACGGCATCTCGGTGTCGGCGACGATGCTGATCGACACCCTGCTGCTGGCCCTGGTCGCGCGCGCGTTGTGGCCGCGCTGGCGCAAGTGGGTGCTGCCGCTGTGCGTGGTGTTCTTCGTGGTGGACGTCGGCTTCGTCGTCGCCAACGGCGCCAAGTTCTTCCAGGGCGCCTGGTTCCCGCTGGTGCTGGGCCTGGTGGTGTTCACCCTGTTGCGCACCTGGCGCCGCGGCCGCGAGCTGCTGCACGAGGAAGTGCGCAAGGAAGGCATCCAGCTCGACAGCTTCCTGCCCGGCCTGATGCTGGCGCCGCCGGTGCGGGTGCCGGGCACGGCCATTTTCATGACCGCCGACAAGGGCGTGGTGCCGCACGCGCTGCTGCACAACCTCAAGCACAACAAGGTGCTGCACGAGCGCAATGTGTTCCTGACCGTGGAAACCCTGGGCGTGCCCTACGCGCCGAAGGAGAAGCGGCTCAAGATCGAGGCGATCGGCAACGACTTCTATCGGGTGCTGATCCGCTTCGGCTTCATGGAAGTGCCCGACGTCCCGCTGGCGCTGATGCGCTCCTGCGATGCCGGCGGAATCTACTTCGACCCGATGGACACCACCTATTTCGCCAGCCGCGAGACCGTGGTCGCCAGCCGCCACCGCGGCATGCCGATCTGGCGCGACCGCCTGTTCGCCTTCATGCACCGCAACGCGGCCCCGGCGACCGGCTTCTTCCGCATCCCGGGCAACCGCCTGGTGGAGCTGGGCGCGCAGGTGGAGATCTAAGCGCGCTGTGCGCTTAGATCTCGGGATTGGGGATTGGCAAAAGCGAAGGCGGCGACTTCGCTTGCTGGGTTTCGATTCGAATCCGTGACAAACAGCTGCGAAGGCGCTCCGCAGGCTCAGCCACGACGCCAGGCTTGGCCAATCCCGAATCCCCAATCCCCGCCCCACAGCAATAGCCCCGCAGGCAACACAGCGGTGTGTGAGGCGCGCCGAAAAGCATCGTTGCAGCGGCGGCGGATTCCGCGGTGGGGCGCGCGCGCCTAGCCTCGTCGGCACTTTCCCGACGACGAGGTGTTCGCGATGTCCCAGCCCCGCGCTTTCGTGATCCAGCAACAAGACGCCGAAACCCTGCGCGGCAACGGTTCGCAACTGTGGCTGCTGGCCGACGCCAGCGACTGCTGCGGCGCGCTCGGAACCAACCGCCTGCGCCTGGAGCCGGGCTCGGCCGGGGCGCGGCCGCACCTGCACAAACGTTCCAGCGAAGCCTTCTACGTGCTCGACGGCGCCCTGGACATGATCGTCGACGGCGAGCCGGTGCGGGTGGAGCAGGGCGGCTACGCGGTGATCCCCGCCGGCGTGGTGCATTCCTTCGCCGCCGGCCCCGATCGGGTCGCCGACGTGTTGGTGACCCTGACCCCGGGCGTGGACCGCTTCGACTACTTCCGCGCCTTGCCGGCGATCCTGCGCGGCGAAGTCGACGCCGAGTCCCTGGCCGAGATGCACGAACGCTACGACGTGCATTTCGTTTGAGCGCCGCCCCGCCGCACGTCTTTCGTTCAAGCGGGCCCGGCGGCCGAGCGAGCGTCTGCCTTTGCGGCTTCCCCTTCGAGAAGGGCGGGGGGATTGGCTTCTGCGGTTTCGCACCAGTCAAAAGCAAATCCCCCGCGCCGCTTGTCGGGTCGGACTTCGCACCCCTTCGGGCGCCGGGTAGTGCACTCGTTTCTCCAGGTCCGAGTCCCGCGCATGCCGGGTCCCGGCAGTCACGGTTCTGCAACGCGGGCCGCCTGACGAAGTGAAGTCAGGCCCCGACGCCCGCCGATACTTCCCGCCCCTGCGCCCGCACCCCGTCCCATGCGAACATAGCCGCATGAACGATCGCATCATCGCCGCCGGCGCCACCCGCGAAGACGACGCCATCGAGGCCTCGATCCGGCCCAAGCGCCTGGACGAGTACCTCGGCCAGCAGCCGGTGCGCGAGCAGCTGAAGATCTACATCGAAGCCGCCAAGCACCGCGGCGAGGCGCTCGACCACGTGCTGATCTTCGGCCCGCCGGGCCTGGGCAAGACCACCCTCAGCCACGTCATCGCCAACGAGCTCGGGGTCAACCTGCGCCAGACCTCCGGCCCGGTGATCGAGAAGGCCGGCGACCTGGCCGCGCTGCTGACCAACCTGCAGCCGCACGACGTGCTGTTCGTCGACGAGATCCATCGTCTTTCGCCGGTCGTGGAGGAAGTGCTGTACCCGGCGATGGAGGACTACCAGATCGACATCATGATCGGCGAGGGCCCCGCGGCGCGCTCGATCAAGCTCGACCTGCCGCCGTTCACCCTGATCGGCGCGACCACCCGCGCCGGCCTGCTGACCGCGCCGCTGCGCGACCGTTTCGGCATCGTCCAGCGCCTGGAGTTCTACAACGCCGAGGAACTGACCCGGATCGTGCGCCGCTCGGCGCAGATCCTCGGCATCGCCTGCGAGCCGGAGGGCGCGGCCGAGATCGCCAAGCGCTCGCGCGGTACCCCGCGCATCGCCAACCGCCTGCTGCGCCGGGTCCGCGACTACGCCCAGGTCCGCGCCGGCGGGATGATCGACCGCGCCACCGCCGATGCGGCGATGGCCATGCTCAAGGTCGACCCGGAGGGCTTCGACGAGCTCGACCGGCGCCTGCTCAAGACCATCATCGAGGCCTTCGACGGCGGCCCGGTCGGGGTCGAGTCCCTGGCCGCGGCGCTGAGCGAGGAGCGCGGCACCCTGGAAGACGTGATCGAGCCCTATCTGATCCAGCAGGGCTATCTGGTCCGCACCGCCCGCGGCCGCATGGCCACCCCGCGCGCGTATCGCCATATCGGCCTGGACCCCAGGGAATCGAAAATCGGGAATGGAGAATCGGGCGAGCTGTTCTGAGCCCCGTCCCTGCGAACCCGGAAGTCGCCATGCCCCCCGAATCCCCCCTCCCGAATTCCCCCTCCCGCATGTTCAGTTGGCCGACACGCGTCTATTGGGAAGATACCGACGCTGGCGGGCTGGTCTACCACGCCCAATACCTCGCCTTCATGGAGCGCGCGCGCAGCGAGTGGGTGCGTGCGCTGGGGTACGGACAGGACGGGCTGCGCCTGCAGCACGGGCTGTTGTTCGTGGTCGCCGGCATGCAGATCGGCTTCCTCAAGCCGGGCCGGCTCGACGACGCGCTCGAGGTCACGGTGGAACTGCGGCGTTGCCGCCGCGCCAGCCTGATCTTCGCGCAGACCGTGCGGCGCGGCGAGGAAACGCTGATCGAGGCCGAGGTGCGGGTCGCTGCGGTCGACGCGGCCCAGCTGCGCCCGTGCCCGATCCCGCCGGAGCTCTACGCGCAGTTGCAGGCGCAGCAGGCCCCGGACCCGGCCGGCGACTGAAGCCGGCGCCCAGGCACCCTTTTTTGACCGGCGGTACGTTACTCCCCACGCACCGCCCGCCCCGACACAGGCCCGCGTTTCGGGCTATGGAGAACCAAGCATGACGTCATCGCTGTTCGCGCTTCTGGCCACGACCGTGGAAGCCCTGCCGGAGGAAGCCGCCCAGGCCGTGACGCAGGGCGCGGCCGCGGCCGGCAACGCCGCCGCCAGCTTCAATCTGCTGGATCTGGTGATCAAGGCCAGCATCCCGGTGCAGTTCATCATGCTGCTGCTGGTGGTCGCCTCGCTCACGTCCTGGATCATCATCTTCCGCAAGTGGAAGGTGATCCGCCGCGCCAAGGCCGAGGCCGACCAGTTCGAAGAGCGCTTCTGGTCCGGCGCCGAGCTGTCCAAGCTGTACGCCGGCACCACCGAGCGCAGCCGCTCGATCGGCGGCCTGGAGGCGATCTTCGAATCCGGCTTCCGCGAGTTCAACCGCATCCGCCAGCGCCGCGGCGTCGATTCCCGCGCCCAGCTCGAAGGCGCCCAGCGGGCGATGCGCGCGACCGGCTCGCGCGAGCTCGACGGCCTGGAGCACAACCTGGAATTGCTGGCCAACATCGGTTCGACCTCGCCCTACATCGGCCTGGTCGGCACCGTGTTCGGCATCATGGTGACCATGCATTCGCTGGTTTCGGCGTCCAAGCAGGTCGGCATCGCCGACGTCGCGCCGGGCATCTCCGAGGCGCTGCTGGCGACTGCGATGGGCCTGTTCGTGGCGATCCCGGCGGTGTGGGCCTACAACCGCTTCGCCACCGGCGTGGAGCGCCTGGCGGTGCGCTACGACGCGTTCTCCGAAGAGTTCTCCTCGATCCTGCAGCGCCAGGCGCACTTGGACGAGTGATGCGGCGCGAGCCCATCCGCCGCACCCGCCCGCGCCCGCATCGCCGCGGGCGCCGCGCCTAACCGAGGAGTCCGCCATGTCCGGCACCGCCATCCGCCGCCATCGCAAACGCAAGCTCAAGGCCGAGATCAACGTCGTCCCCTACATCGACGTGATGCTCGTGCTGCTGATCATCTTCATGGTCACCGCGCCGCTGCTGACGCTCGGCATCGACGTCGACCTGCCCAATTCCAACCTCAAGTCGATGGACACCAAGACCGACCCGGTCGTGGTCCAGGTCGACGAGAAGGGCAACTTCTTCCTGGCGGTCAAGGCCGGCAGCAACGAGGCGGTCAGCGCCGAAACCCTGAAAACCAAGATCCGCGCCCTGGTCCAGCAGAACGGCAAGGACAAGCTGCAGGTGTTCGTCGCTGGCGACGGCCGCGCCAACTACCAGCCGATCATGGATGCGATGAACATCCTGAAGGACGCCGGGGTGCAGAAGGTCGGCCTGATGAGCCAGCCGGAGAAGGGCGCCAAGCGATGAGGGAAACCCGCGCCGACACCACCCAAGCGGTGCTGCTGGCCGTGCTGCTGCACGGCCTGCTGGTCGCGGCCATCCTGTTGAGCATGCTGTGGCGGCCGAGCGAGCAGGTATCCGCCGCCGGTTCGCCGCTGTCGTCCGAGCTGACCGAGTTCAGCGATCTTTCCGCGGCGATGCAGCGCACTCTGCGCAATCGCCCCGAGCCGCTGCCGCAGCCCGAGCCGGAACCGGAAGAGGCCCAGCCGCTGCCGCAACCGGTGCCCGAACCCAAGCCGCAGGACGCGGTCGCGCCGCAGCAGCAGTCGCCGCAGGATTTCATTCCGGTCCCCGACGAGACCACCCAGGAGCAGGTGGTCGACACGCCGACCCCGAACCGCGCCGAAGAACAAAAGGTGCAGGAGGCCAAGGCCAAGCAGGCCCAGGTCGACCTGACCGAGCAGAAACGCCAGCAAGAGGCGCAGCAGAAGCAGCGCCTGGCCGAGCAACAGCAACAGTTGGAGAACCAGAAGAAGCTCGAGGAGATCCGCCGCGAGCGCGCGCGCCTGCAGCGCGAGCAGGACCTCAGCGCGCAGAAGCTGCAGCAGATCGCCGACGCGCGCGCGGCCAAGGCCAGCCAGGCCGCGGCCGCGTCGACCCCGGCCAACAGCGGCAACCAGGGCGTCGACACCGGCCTGGCGGCGCGTTACGCCGCGGCCCTGCAGGCGGCGATCGTGCAGAAATGGACCCGGCCGGATTCGATTCCGGTCGGCGCCGGTTGCCGCTTGAATATCCGCCAGTTGCCGGGCGGCAGCGTAATCGCGGTCGAGGTGGTCGAGCCCTGCGCCTACGACGAACAGGGACGGCGCTCGATCGAGGCCGCGGTGCTCAAGGCCCAGCCCTTGCCCTACGCCGGCTTCGAGAGCGTGTTCTCGCGCAACCTCAACCTCAATTTCAAGGCCGAGGACCGCTGAGTGGCGGCCTCGGACGGCGAACGCAGCAGACTGCGCGGCCGCGGGCCGCTCGCTGCCGCACTGGCCGCCTGCGCCTGGACCGCGGCCGCCGCCGGTCCGGCCGCGGGCCCCTGCGCCGCCCGTCCCGAGCACTGCACGCCGTACAAGGCTCAGCGCTACGCCGAGGAAATCCAGAACGCGGTGCTGGCGCACTGGCAGCCGCCGACCGGCCTGGGCGCCGATCGGGTCTGCGTGTTCGAACTGCGCCAGCGTCCCGGCGGGCAGGTGAGCGCGGTGACCGCGGCCCAGCCCTGCAGCTTCGATGCGCCGGCGCGGGAGTCCTTCGCCGCCGCCGCGCGCGCTGCCCAGCCGTTGCCCTACCAGGGCTATGAACAGGTGTTCCGCCCGGTGCTGCGACTGGAGATCCGCGGCCCCGACCCCGACGATCCGCCGCCCAGGCGCTGGTGGCAGCGCCTGCGCGAGCGCGGCAAGGATCGCTGAACAGGGAAGGGCGGCGCTTCCGCCCTCTGTTCGTCCCCTCTGTGCCGTGCCGATCGTGACCGTTCGCGGCCGAAACCGCCGCCGTCGCACGATTGACCCCCGGCTTTGAGCCCACGTTCACTCTTCAGCGTTAACAATGCCGAACCTGAACAAATCCCCGTCGAACCTTCACGGAGTGCCGATGAAACGACCTCTGCGCTGGCTGGCTTCGCTGCTGGCTGTCCTGCTTCCCCTCGCGGCCTCGGCCCAACAGCAGGGCCTGGAAATCGACATCGTCGGCGGCAACGCCTCCGCCCTGCCGATCGCCGTGGTGCCGATGCCCTACCAGGGCGGCGCGGCCGCGCCGGGGACCGATATCGCCGAGGTGGTGCGCAACGACCTCAACCGGTCCGGCCAGTTCCGCGGCCTGCCGGTCGAGCAGATGGCGTCCAAGCCGACCCGCGGCAGCGAGATCAGCTACCCGGACTGGCGCGCGCTCAACCAGGACTACATCGTCGTCGGCCGCGTCGCCGACGCCGGCGCCGGCAGCTACCGGGTCGAGTACGAGCTGTTCGACGTGGCCAAGCAGCAGCGCCTGCTCGGTTTCGCCCTGACCGCGCGTTCCAACGCCATGCGCGACGTGGCCCACCAGATCGCCGACGCGGTCTACGAGAAGATCACCGGCGTGCGCGGCGCGTTCTTCACCCGCATCGCCTACGTCACCGCCACCGGCACCGGCCGCGGCAGCAACTACTCGCTGATGGTCGCCGACTCCGACGGCTACAACCCGCAGACCGTGGTCCGCTCGCCGGAACCGCTGCTGTCGCCGTCGTGGAGTCCGGACGGCAGCCGCCTGGCCTATGTCAGCTTCGAGGGCGGCAACTCCTCGATCTACATCCAGAACATCGGCACCGGCAGCCGCGAGCTGATCGCCAAGTACCGCGGCATCAACGGCGCGCCGGCGTTCTCGCCGGACGGCCGCCGCCTGGCCCTGACCCTGTCGCGCAGCGGCAACCCCGAAATCTACGTGATGGACCTGGGCAGCAAGGCCCTGACCCAGCTGACCAACCACTTCGGCATCGACACCGAGCCGACCTGGTCGGCCGACGGCAGCAAGATCTATTTCACCTCCGACCGCGGCGGCAAACCGCAGATCTACCAGGTCGCGGCCAGCGGCGGCGGCGCCACCCGGGTCACCTTCCAGGGCAGCTACAACGCCAGCGCCAGCGTGTCCTTCGACGGCAAGAAGATCGCCACCGCCCAGGGCGCCGGCAACACCTACCGGATCGCGATGATGGACGCCAGCCTGGGCTCGCCGCGCTGGAGCACCCTGTCGCCGGGCTCGCTGGACGAGTCCCCCAGCTTTGCCCCGAACGCCTCCATGATCATTTATGCTGCGCGCGAAGGACGCCGTGGCGTGCTCTATGCCGTTTCCGCCGATGCCCGGGTGCGCCAGCGCCTGGTCCTCGCCGATGGCGATGTGCGCGAACCGGCCTGGGGACCTTACCGCCTGCCGCGCTGACCCGCCGGCCGCGCCGGAACGCCCCGCGCGCGGATCGCGCCACACCCCCGAACGACTCCTGCCCCACAGCTCCATCTGACGAGGAAACCCCATGAACAACACCGCTCGCCTCCTGCTCGCCGCCGTGCTGTGTACCGCGGCCGTCGCTTGCTCGAAGAAGGTCAAGGAAGTTCCGCCGACCGACACCGGTACCGGCCCGTCGACCACCGTGCCCAGCGATACCGGCCCGGTCGCTTCCGGCGCCTACGGTCCGAACGATCTGGACACCGACGCCTGCCTGCGCCAGCGCGTGGTGTACTTCGACCTCGACCAGGACGCGCTGAAGCCGGAGTTCCAGAACATCGTCGGCTGCCACGCCAAGTACCTGCGCGACCGTCCGTCCTCGCGCATGACCCTGGAAGGCAACGCCGACGAGCGCGGCAGCCGCGAGTACAACCTCGGCCTCGGCGAGCGCCGCGGCAACGCGGTGTCCTCGGCGATCCAGGCCAACGGCGGCTCGGGCAGCCAGATCACCGTGACCTCCTACGGCGAAGAGCGCCCGGTCTGCACCGAGTCGAACGAAGACTGCTGGGCCAAGAACCGCCGCGTCGAGATCGTCTACACCGCCAAGTAATCGGCGACCGTAGCGTCCACGCAGAACCACGAGGCTCACAGCGATGCGCAAGTTCGCACTAGCCTTGGCGATCGTGGCGGCCTTTTCGGCCGCCACGCCCGCGTTCGCGCAGCGCGCCAGCCTCGCCGACCGCGTCGCGGTCCTCGAGCAGCGCGCCGCCGACAACCAGGCCAATCTCGATCTGCTCAACCAGGTGACCCAGCTCAAGACCGAGCTGCAGTCCCTGCGCGCCCAGGTCGAGGAACTGCAGCAGCTCAACAAGCAGCTGCAGGACACCAGCAAGGCCCAGTACCTGGACACCGACAACCGCCTCAACCGCCTCGAAGGCGGTGCGGGTGCGGGTGCGGCGCCGGCGGCCGGGGCCGCGCCGCAGGCCGCCGCTCCGACGCCGCCCCCGGCGGTGAAGGACAGCGCGCCGAGCGTGCACGGCGATCCGGGCCTGCTGGCCCAGAGCGGCGACGAGCGCGGCGCCTACGACACCGCCTTCGGCGCGCTCAAGGCCGGCCAGTACGTCGAGTCCGCGCGCCTGTTCCAGGCTTTCCTCGGCAACTTCCCCAGCGGCGCCTACGCGCCCAATGCGTTGTACTGGCTGGGCGAAAGCTATTACGTGACCCAGAACTACCAGCTCGCGCAGGAGCAGTTCCAGGCCCTGCTCGATCGCTACCCGACCCACGACAAGGCCGCCGGCGCCCTGCTCAAGATCGGCCTGGCCCAGTTCGGCCTGAAACAGGTCGATGCCGCCGAGCGTACGCTCGCCGACGTCGCCGCCCGCTATCCCGGCACCGACGCCGCCCGCACGGCCTCCGATCGCCTCAACGCGATCCAGCTGAGCCGGCTGCGCAACTGAGTCCTACCGTGAACACCGCCGTTACCCCCGAGACGGCCGCCGCGCCGTCCGAGCGCCTGCGGCTGACCGAAATCTTCCTGTCGCTGCAGGGCGAATCCAACAGCATCGGCTGGCCGACCGTGTTCGTGCGCCTGACCGGCTGCCCGCTGCGCTGCCAGTACTGCGACACCGCCTATGCCTTCCACGGCGGCGAGTGGTGGGAGTTCGACGCCATCCTGGCCGAGGTCGCCAAGCACGGCGCCCGCCACGTCTGTGTGACCGGCGGCGAGCCGCTGGCGCAGAAACGCTGCATCGCCCTGCTGGAAAAACTCTGCGACGCCGGCTACGACGTGTCGCTGGAGACCTCCGGCGCGATCGACATCGGCCCGGTCGACGCGCGGGTGTCGCGCGTGCTCGACATCAAGACCCCGGGCTCGGCCGAAGTCCACCGCAATCTGTGGAGCAACCTGCCGCTGCTGACCGCGCGCGACCAGGTCAAGTTCGTGATCTGCAGCCGCGAGGACTACGACTGGTCCAAGGCGGTGGTCGCCGAGCACCGTCTTACCGAAGTCTGCGACGTGCTGTTCTCGCCCAGCTTCACCCAGATCAAGCCCCGCGACCTGGCCGACTGGATCGTCGCCGACCGCCTGCCGGTACGGTTCCAGCTGCAGTTGCACAAGATCCTGTGGAACGACGAGCCGGGGCGCTGAGGGGCTGGGATTCGGGAGTGGGGGTTCGGGATTCGCTTTGGGCAGTCCCGTTCCGTTGCCGGAGCGGTAGGTGCGGTTGAGTTGGTTCTCCGACCGAGCGGTTCTGGCTACCTGCAGCGGTCTTGTTCGTCATTCCCGCGCAGGCAGGCTTCGCTTTACTTCGGCGTAGCCGATCCAGAGACTTCAAAGCCATGCCGCGGTAAAGCCCCGGAACCCCGCCTGCGCGGGGACGACGGGCAAAGACGAGCAAAACCAGGGCCGGCGTTTTAGCCTTTTCCCGAATCCCGAATCCCGAATCCCGAATCCCGAATCCCGAATCCCGAATCCCGAATCCCGACCATGAAAAAAGCCGTAGTACTCGTTTCCGGAGGCATGGACTCCGCCGTCGTCGCCGCGATCGCGCGCGAGCAGGGCTATGCCGTGCATGCCCTGAGCGTGCGCTACGGCCAGCGCCACACCTCCGAACTCGACGCCGCCGCGCGCATCGCCGCCGCCCAGGGCGCGGTCGCGCACAAGACCGTGGCGGTCGACCTGCGCAGCATCGGCGGCTCGGCCCTGACCGACGAAAGCATCTCGGTGCCGCTGGACGACGACGGCCACGCCATCGGCCAGGATGCGGCCAAGGACGCGATCCCGGTGACTTACGTGCCGGCGCGCAACACCATCATGCTGTCGATCGCCCTGGGCTGGGCCGAGGTGCTGGGCGCCAACGACATCTTCTGCGGCGTCAACGCGGTCGACTATTCCGGCTACCCGGACTGCCGCCCCGAATTCGTCGAGGCCTTCCAGGCCCTGGCCAACTTGGCGACCAAGGCCGGGGTCGAAGGCGCCGGCCTGCGCGTGCAGGCGCCGCTGCAGTTCCTCAGCAAGGCCGATATCGTCCGCGAAGGCGTGCGCCTGGGCGTGGATTTCGCCGAAACCGTGTCCTGCTACAAGGCCGACGACGCCGGCCGCGCCTGCGGCCACTGCGACGCCTGCCGTCTGCGCGCCGAAGGCTTCGCCGCCGCCGGTGTGGCCGACCCGACCCGCTATGCCTGAGCCGGCCCGCCCGCTTCGCCGCGCCTGAACCGCGCTGCGAACGGGGGCGCTGACTCGGCCGCAAGGGTTTTGCTAGAATGACCGACCCCGGCCACGCGTCGGGGTCAGCAATCGAGCTCCGGGTCGTTAGCTCAGTCGGTAGAGCAGAAGACTTTTAATCTTTTGGTCGAAGGTTCGAATCCTTCACGACCCACCACTCTCCCGCGGTCGAACCGCGTCTGTCCGCCACACTCGACACGAAAAGGCCCTGTTTTAGGCCTTTTCGTCGTCGGCTTGCGGGCTGGTCCAATATCCACAGCCCTGCTTGGCGAAAATTCCGCCAAATTGCCTCCGTTTTCTACCTTCCCGCGGGCTGCCGGCCGCCGGATTGGTTTTCGGGAGCTTACGGATCAATGGGTTGCGGCTGGACTTTTCAACGAGGCCTATCGCGATCGGCATGCCCGCGCCGGGTTCCAACTCGGCACCATTGATCGATGCGGCGAGCGACGCGAACCACTGCAGGAATGAGGAAGCTTGGGCGGAGCAGGGGGGGCGATGGCTCTGCAGCGACACGGGGTGTACGCGCTTGCGCATGTCCAGGTTGATTGGCGCATACACGGCGCAAGCGGCCGCGGCGGCGCTCGGTCTGTTCGACAAATCGATGGCCTTCGACGCACCAGGCCGCCGATCCGCTTTGTTTCTCGAAGGACTGGCGCCGCCGGACATCTGGCCGGACGAGGCAAGTCAGCGACGCCTTGTTGGTATCGCCGGCGCCGCGTTTGAAAGCGTGGGACCTTGAACTGCGTGAAATCGGGCTCGATGGTGGCTATGCATCCCCACGTGGGCGGCCGAAGCCACCGATCTTCGCGTCGCCGAAGCAACCGGGCCTGCGCTTCGGCGGCGCCGTCGGAAACGCCATCGAGATCGCTACCGGCAAGGAACCGATCTCGGTGTGCGACAGAGGGATAGGTGTCGATGGTTTACCGTGGACGGCCCTTCAAATTGGGTGGAGGGCGCATCAGAACATCGAGCAGGACAACGGCGCGAAGAACGCTTTGTATTGGCGCTGGTTTCGAGTTCGCCCAACCACTCGCCACCGCGACGCGCGCTGTTCGAAGGGCTCGATATGACCCGTCCGCGCAAGATTGCCCGAGGCCTTGAAGCGACGAGGGCGCCGAACCCGCGGTGACCGGGTCGTGCCTACGGACGCTGGTAGCCGTTGGAAACTTGTTTCGTTGCCCCGGAGCCAGGCCGGGTTTGACGAGCGCCGCCGGGAGGAGGTATTTATCGGCGGTCTAGACAGGGATGGCGCTGACGATGGGCAAGGTCGATACAAGGGCGAAGAAACTCGTCGCGGTGTTCGCCATGCTGGGGGCGACGGCCGCTCCGGCGATGGCGACCGACAAGATGGTGATCGATGCGAGCGGAACCTCGCCCGACCGCATCCTGACCTACGTCAACGATTATTCGACGGACAAGTCGGGGATCGGCGATGGTTCGGGCGGCATCCGGGAAATCGTATTGACGATGGTCTATGAGGCGGCCAAGCAGCCTTATTGGACCGAGACCGTGCTGCAGTTCAAATGCCCCGGCGCCGCCGGCGTGGGCAAGGCCTCGCGCAAGCCGGCGGGCCAGTCGTCCCCGGCCCTGCCCGATGCCGATTCGGCCGAGTTCCGCATGGTCGGCGGGCACAAGCGGATGAAGGATTCGCCGGAGATTCAGTCCCTGACGGGCAGCGGTTGGCAGTCCGCATCGAACTATTTGATGCTCAAGGTCTATCGGGTCGCCTGCAGCGACGCCGCCATCCGCGACGCCAAACAGGCTGCCGCGATGCCGAACGGCAAGATGGATCCGACGGCCTTGCGCCAAAGCATGCGCGAGCTGGGTTTCGATACGGCCGAGTTCCTGCCGACCGAAGGCCTGTCGATGAACGTGCTGGCCAGCTACACCTGGGAGCACTTCTGGAAGGGCGCGCCCAAGCCCGCGCTCAACAACGGTCGTCAACTGACGGCGAAAGAGGCTGCCGCGTTCGAGAAGCGGCTGCAGGATCAGATCGCCTTGTTGGAGCAGCAGCGCGACGATGTCGGCGCGCGCATCAAGAAGGTCGACGAGGAGAACCGGTTCGTTCAGGAGGCGGCGAAATTGCGTGGCGGGCGCCGCGTCAGTGCCACCGAGCAGACGATGATCAGCGTTTGGCTCGGCAAGAACGAAAGCGACGTGGTCACGGCGATGGGGGCGCCGGCGGTCAGCGAAGCAGGCGGCATGCGCTATCTGACCTATGCGCGTGAGTACGACAACCGTTTCGCATTGGTCACCGCCGGCGGCGACCACATTTCGACCCAGGGACTGTACGAAAGCTGCCAGGCGCAGTTCGTGCTGAAGCCCGATGCCTCAGGCGCGATGCGCGTGGCCGACGTGGTGGTCGAGGAAAATCGTAGTGGCCCAGGTCGGGCCTATGTGTGTTCGGGCCTGCTCAACGCGCCGAGGAATTAGCGCTCGCCGGCCGGCGCTGGGCGCGCCGGCCGCGGCGCCCAGCGCCATCCGGTGTCCGATCACGGCTTGGCGCCGCCGGCCATGCACTTGTCCAGCATCCGATAGGCTTTCTGCAATTGCGGCAGCTTGACGGCGTAGACTTCCTTGCCTTCGAGCTGGACAGTGAACTCGTCGGTGTCCTCGCCCTTCTTGATCACCTTGCGCAGGTAGTTCTTGACGTCGAGGAACATCACGAATGTCCCGCGATCCTTGACGATATTGACGAGCGCGGTAGGGTAGGTGACGGTCTTGCCCCTGGCGTTGATGACGATCTCGACCTGCTCGGTGGCCGCGGGCGAACGGATCTTGTCGCCGCTGAACCAGATTTGCCCCGCGCCCCGCTTGGTCTCCTCGGCGTTTCCGGGGCCATGAATGGCATACAAGCTGTCGGGCATGATGTAGCTGACGGAGCAGCGCAGGCCGTTGTCTTCGCGGCTGCGCATCAATACCCAATATCCGTCTTTCGATTTATAGAATGCGTCGCTATAGAGCGAGCCCTGGCTTCCTCCCCCTCCCTGAAGAAGTTCGGCAGGAATTTGGGCGATCGCCGATGGAGCTGCCAGCAGCGTCGCGATCAGCCCGCCGGCGATCAGCCAATGCTTCGTGAAATGCATGGAAAATCCTCCTTAATCTCCAAAATGCAGGGGAATCGTAGCACCAAGGAATGCACCGGCACAGGGCGGTAGTGGGTAGGCATGCGTTGTTCGGGTTCGCAGCAAATTGCAGGTCGCCACCCTTCTATGGACAGGCGGCCTGACCAAAAATGCCTGGGCGGCACAGTTTTCCATTGTTCACTATGCACCGGTTCGGATCTGCCAGTATTTTTCGACGCTGCCAACCGAGAGAGCCCCCAGTGCGTACTTCAGTAAGAGCTTTTCCGCTGGTCATCTGCATGAGCATGACGGCCTGCTCCCCGGGGCAATCCTCTACAGAGCGCGTCGATGGGGCATCGCATGCGCCCGCACGGGCTGTGCCGGACATCAAGCTGGGCGTGGATGCCAGGAATGCGACTTACATTGTCGAGGGCGAGCCCGTCACGCTCGTGGACGGTATCGATGTTCGAACTATCGTGCCTGGCGCCGCTTCGAAACAGATAACGCGCTTCATCGGTCGCGAAACAGAACTCGATCTCGACGGCGACGGGCGTAAAGACATGGCTTTCCTGCTGACGCAGGACATGGGCGGCAGCGGCACCTTCTACTACGCCGCTGCGGCGTTGAATACTCCGCAGGGGTACAAGGGCACGAATGCAGTCTTTCTGGGCGATAGGATCAGCGTGCAAAAAGTCGATGTCGTTGCGGAAAGGCCGTCCGAATTCTGGGTCAGTTACGGAGAGAGAGCGACCGGGGAACATGCCCCTGAAGAAGCCATGAGCATGATCTCCAAGGACTTCAGATGGGATGGGGCCTCGCTCGTGGAGGTTGGCGCATCGCCGGCGCAAGGCAACACACCGTGAGGAACGCCGACAGGCCTTGTACCATGCGATTGGCGGTGGGGTTGTCGCGATCGAGGATCAAAGTCGATATCGCATTCAGCGTATTGAACAAGAAATGCGGGTTGAGCTGGTAGCGAAGCATTTTCAGCTGGGCCTGATGCGCCATGCTGCGGGCAGCCAGTGCGCGCTGGGTTTCGTCCTGCAGCTGGCGGTAGTATTTGATGCCGATATACAGGCCGACCCAGGCCATGACCACGTAGATGTAACTCAATGCGTACGCAATATAGGCGGCGCGATTGGTCGGTGCGCAGGTAGCGCAGAACTCGAGCATTACCTTCCGCGTCACTAGATCCATGACAGCGGAACTGGCCAGGATGGGCACTGTCATCGCGGCCAACAGCTTTCTTGGCGGCAGGCTCCAGCAGGCATGGAAAAGGTAGCGCAGCCCCAATGTCACCGCGGCGCCGGTAATCGCGGCGGTCAGCGGCACCACCCAGTAGCCTGCCGGCTTTTCGTATGCGATGGCCGACAAGTAACCCAAGCCGAAGTAGGCGCTCCAGCCGGCAAGATGCAGCATCCAGAACAAATGTTGGCGCGGCAGATCGAGGGGATGGGATTCGGTGGTGGCCATTGATGAGTGGGTTGGGCGCCGATGGCGCGATCATACCGCTGCCTATATCGCGGTCGGCAACGGCTCGTCGACAGAACCGCACCATTCACCGCAAAGAGAGCTGCGTGCTATAGGTGGAGTTTCGGGCCGTCGTGCGACTTGGCTTGCATGCGGCGAGGCGTGGTCGCGCGATCCGTTACTAAGCGGGCTTGAACCATGCCGCGCGAAGGCGTTTGAAGTCGTCTGCGGCTCGTGATGCAGTTGTAGAGGACGCGGGCAGGGCGATACCTGCCTCTCGTTACGGGCGATGTATCGAAGCCATCCACGATCCGACGTCGAAGGGAGTGCTTGTTGGTTGCCTGTGCGCACACGCGAGTCTGCCCTTCGGGAGTCTTCAGACGTACGATCGTTTCCTGCCGGGTATTGTTGCCGGATTCATGGTCGACTCTAGCCGCCCGCCATTGCAGGTAACCGTAGATTATCCTGGGTAATCAGGAGATGGGTAATCAGGAGAGCTGGATTCCAGATGCCACTCCACCAGATATCCAGCGTCGGGCGGCCGCCTGGGCTTGTTATTCCTGCCCCAGCAGACCCGACGTCCCCAAGGGGGAGGAACGGCGCAAAGCGGGACGCCTCGCCGCGAACTCGGGCCGAAATGCTGGGGGAGGGCGTTCCCACCCGCTCACTTCAGTGGCCGCGCCAAGCCCTCCGCCTCTTCGGTGTTCAGAAATCGCGAAAACACCTCTGTGCCGGAACCCAGCACCTCGGCCTCGATCGCGCAAACCCGGTCGACTCGTACGAACCGCCATTGCACCTCGCCCTCGCTGGTCGCATAACCGACCTCGTCCACCGGGCCCAGCCGCTCGGCTTGCTCCAGCGCCTGCGTCTGCGACCCCGCCCGAATCAGCACGATCCGCTCCTCCCACAACCCGTCCTCGCGCGGCGGCCGATGGCAGGCCTGGTACATCAGGCTGGCCGCGAACCAACATCCCTCGCCGCCGCGCTCGTCGGTCGGACCTGCTTCGCTGTCGTTTCCCGTCATCGTCCACCTTGCTTCGAATCGCCAACCACTGCCTCGCGCATCGCGTCCGGATCGTCCTCGCGCGTCGGCAAGCGGGCGCGATGTTCCAACGCCTGCTTCATTCACTCACGGCCGTACCGATCGATCAGAGTGGAAAAGCCGAAGATGCTAGTGCTTCGACGATTCGCAGCCGGCATCGATGCGCCCCATCCATTCCCGTCTGGCCTGTTCCAGGCTCATGACGTTCGCCCCACCCGCGAAGCCGGGATTCTCGGCCTGCACCGGATCGTCCTCCCAGTTGCAGCGGCGGCAGATCTCGTACCCGCCGCGCTCGTCGATTTCGAGCGAGCCGCAGCAAAGGCAGGGCAAGAAGGGGTGGTCAGGTTCTGTCGTAGTCATCTTTGTTCATCCATGAGAGGGGCGCCAACCGGACAGGCCTGGGCTCGCCTCGATTGACCATCGCGGCCTTGGGCACAAGCACCATCACAGCGAGGCCAGATAGCGTTGAGTCCGCAGCAGCAGCGTGCGGATCGTCGTTTCATTCAAAGTGTAATCGTGGCCACCTGGACGATAGCGGGCCAACGCGACCACGACCCCCTGGATGAATTCGTCATCCGGAAAGGCCTGGTCCAATAGCACCTCGATGCGGTTTGCGGTCGCGAGCGTTGTGTCGCGGCCCGAGATGAAGCCTTCGATCAGCGAAGAGCAGGCTAGGGTATCGGTAGTCATGTGGTCGCACCGGCCGGTCCGCGATGGTCGATCTGGATGGCTCCGGTCGCGCTGCGGGGCATCATTGGCCCGCGACCACCCACAAACGGGTACCGTCCGAACCGAGTCGTCGGGCAGGGAGATGCCGTTGACGATCGCGACGCGCCCAGTTCCGGCTTCAGGCGAATGGACGATGTCCGGCTCTGCGAGGGGCTTCTTCGTCCTACGACTCAATTGGCCATCGGGCTCCTGATAGGGCGGCTGACCATATCTTCTCGAATTCCTCGCGGCCTATCGGCTCCAGCGAAAACTCAGTCTCGGCGAGGATCTCGCTATTGCCAGGTACAGGCTCGGCCCCAAGCCGAGTGCCCCCGGCCGATGCCTGCTTGCCGGCAAACCCAAGCAAGCCATCGGCGAACACCTCGACCTTTCTGACCTCGTATCGTTCGTCGTCCAGTTCGCTGATCAGGACGATCGGGTCGTGCTTGCCTGCGCGATGCCATAGGGCCTTGAGATATTGCACTCATCCGTTCCTGCTTAACGCTTTGCTGGGGCTGGATGGGTTTCCGTCGTTCATTGCAACTGATGTTTCGAAGATCATCCAGTAACGCCAAGGGGCGGCGGTGCTAGTCACGAATAATCGCAATCGTGAAGCGGATCGGCAGGCCAAGTTTGCCAAGCTCCGCAATTGATGAAGAGTCGATCTCGAACTCGCTCGTTCCGCCGCCGCCGGCGTCAGCGGCCTGCGCAATGAAGACATCCACAAAGGCCTCTTCGACTCCGGGGAGGTCGGAGAGGCCGGCATTCTTGACCGAAAGTTCAGAAGTGAGCTGCTTCAGCAATGCCGGTAAATCTACTGTCGACTTCTCGGTTCTGCTCAGCTTCCAGAGGCCTGTGCGCCGGGTGATCTCCCTTCCGTTCGCTGAGATGTAATTGTCCCCGCGCCTGTGCGACTCATCTGCTTCAGTACCTATCCGTGCATTCAACTCTTCTGGAACCAAATCATCGCCTTTTAGGTAGATCGCTACCGTGTGCAGAACCCTTGTGTCATTCATATTGATTTTCGGGGCGCGAGGGAAATTCAGTCAAGGTCTATACGTCCCTGGCGAGACGTTGATGACCGGTCTAATGGTGCTGCGAGTAGTTGAGCTTGGCCCGGGCCTCTTCGACAAGCATTTCAACGGTCGAGGTCGGGCCTGTGATGGTAAGTCCTATGTATGTTTCGGACTCGATCGTAACTAGGACCTCTCCTAGCCTTACCTTGAGCGTTTCGAGTTGCTGCGAGCCGCCCATCCCCCACGACGCGTCAAGGAGGATCGCTTGATTTTCGATAAAGACTGCCCTAAGCGCGTCCCTAAGAGCATCGTCGTGCTCGTCTCCGAAGTTGATAGTGATTTGATCGGTACTCATTTCTGGAAGGCCCATCGAGGGCGTTTTCCGCAAGTTTGAACAAAAAACGCCTTGATCAGTTCAGTAAAGTTGCGCGTTCGCCGGGGCCTGAGAGTCATTGCATGGCAAACGCGCGTTCCAGTGCGTCAGCAGAGTTCTGTAACTCGTCGAGGTCGGGAGATGTCCAGCCGCTTTCCCTGCGCGCGGCGAGGACAGCCTTGGCACGCTTCAGCAAATCGCTAACTAAAGACGCGGCATCCGCTTCCGCTTAAGCGAACACGTTTCGTCGTCCATCCCCGGTCAAAGCCCTGCGGAGAATACAGCCGGCTTCCTTCTCGATCTCCAAGCTGTATGGCCCTTCCATGAAATTCACGATCTCCCGCTTACGGTCTTCAGCGGTCAAGTTGCAAACGGCTCTTAGCCACCACCCTAGAACGACTACAACGAAGTCGCTCCAGTTCGAGCTTGGAAAGTCCGTTCCGTCCATTGATATATGGATGCGGCCCAGCACCGGTCGTGATGCGTGGGCTTCTATGGTGGGGGCGCCGACGATCAAATGGACGTTCATTGCTGATCTGTCGCTGGATGTGCAGTCAAAAGAGCCGGGCCGGAGCGGTCTCCGATATGTCTAGACGGAAAGTTGCTCTGGCCCGGCTTTCTGCTCTTAATGAGCGCTATGACAACCAACTCGAGTACGTCGGCTCGCGCCCGAGACTCGATGGCCATCCGGCCGAGCGTTTCGACTTCTTTCATTACGGTCTCCGGCGTGGTGGAGGGCGGGTCGTGCGCCCCAAGCCTATGCCGGAGACCGCCTTCAATCTACGGCCACAGCTCACTCAACCGTAGGAACCGGGTCAGAGCGGCTTCTGACGGATCTGGGGGGAAAGATGCTCTGGCCCGGTTTTAGCCGAATTCATTCCGCCTTACACGGGTTAAGCTTACTGAAGTCCTGCCTCAATGGAAGCAGGTGTCAGACTGAATGCAACTACATTATTGGCTAGGCTTAATGCGGCGCCATATCCCTTGGGATCAGCGCTTTCGAACTCAACACTGACCATGTTGCCAGAGTCATCGAAATCGGACACCAAAAGGCTGCGCTTCCCTTCTGTTTGAATCACATGCACCGTCCGCCCTGGGGAGGAGACAATCCTTTCTGACGTTGAGTTCGGCTCAGTGCCGAATTTGCCAACAGCAATTTTCAACTCCGCGCCGTAAGCCGACAATTCGCCAGCCGTGGGATAACCGCGCATACCATTACGAAGCGCACCGCGAACGACGCCCGCGTCCCTTAGGCACACTCCATAATGCGTGCTCAGCGGATATAGGCTCGTCGAAAGCAACTCCCTGTTTGTCAGGCGGGTGCTCGCTGACTGCTCACCCTTAACCTCCTGATTATCAGGGGTAGGCTTGGCGCATCCAGGCAGGAGCAACACGGCACCTATCACGATGTACTTGATGAATTGCATTCGCATTCCCGTCGGTCCACCCTTTCAAGCAGTCTCGCAATATTCCACGCCGAAACGCTGAACGCAGGCATCGTGGCGTAATGGCAAGAACCGGGTCAGAGCGGCTTTCCGACCGATCCAGGTGGAAAGGTACCCTGGCCCGATTTTCTCAGGCTCGGTTTTTGGCCCGGTTGTTTGTTTCTAGGGCTAATTCGTGGCGGTTCGTTTCTTGGCGCTGGTCGTTGTTTGATCCGGGCCATTCGAGAGATCGACGAAGACCTCCGAACTATTAGTCTTCACTCTAACGGAGATCAGATCGGGTCGTGTCTCTTTGGAGTAGAAGATCGCGGTCAACTCCCGAGAAGGGCGTACGGAAAAACGCGCCAGATCGGACTTGGACAGTCGGTTGAATGCATCGCGCAATGAGGCGGACCCGAACTTCACGTTTGAACCTTGGCCACCGAAGGCCGGAACTGCTTTACGGAGTACGGGCACGAGTTTGTCTGGTTGCAAGTCGTGAGCCTTTCCATGCAGTTGGCGAAATTCCGATACGTCGATACCGCCGCAAGGGCGTAGCGCGAGCATGGTTTTTTGCGCCATAGGTATCGTCTTGAAACCTTTCTCCGTACCGACTGCAACGAACTCGTTTCTCATCAGTTTGCAGGAATCTGTTCCCACGGGCTGGGGAGGCTGGTATGTAACGAAGACGACTTCTTTGGTGGGCGATGCGCGAATGATTTCCGTATGCCATGACGTGATTCCGGGGGCCTCCGCGAGAGCAGCAGCTTCCTTCGCTGTCAGTACAGAGCTGGCATACGAATTCGTAATAGAAGCGGCGACTATAAGAGAAAGCGATACGGGTTTAACAATCATCATGATTATTTGCTCCTATAGCCGTTGGCGACGTTCCACTAAGAACCAGGTCGGAGCGACTTTCTGACGGATCTGGGTGGAAAGGTGCTCTGACCCGGTTTTAGCCTGTTGCTGATCAGGGCGATCGGGTCGTGCTTGCCTGCGCGATGCTATAAGGCCTTGCGATATTGCATTCCAGTCGTCCTTGCTTCAAGCAGCGACGGCGTACGGGGCGTTCGACTAGTTCAACTCGAGCATCAGCGATTTTGCGGAATTCAGCGCCTCCAAGAAGGCATCGAGAGGCAGCTCAAAGGCTGCGTCCGCGGGCGAGAACCTCGATGGAATTATCAGTTCGCATGCGTCCAAGCCCTTGTCTCTATTGAGCTGAGCAACGGGGATTCCCCTGTAGCGGATTTCTACCGACATGCCTGCATAGTCCAGATCGCTAAACGGCGCTATTTCAAACTCCGACAAAGGGGTCATTTAAAAATCCGGATAGAGTGATTGCCGCGCGGAGTTCTGTCTCCCGGCGTCCTTCAACGATATTGGCTAAACAAGGCTAATCTGTCTTGTGGAAAACCGGGTCAGATCGGTTCCAAAAGTCTAGACGGAAGGTGCTGCCGCGGAGGAAATTTTTTGCGGCCGCCGGAGAACTAATGCATGGAAAGCGCGCGCTCCAACGCGCCCACGGCGTACTGCAACTCATCGAGGTCGGGAGATGTCCAACTGCTTTGCTTGCACGCGGCAACGACGGTCCTAGCGTCTCGCAGCAAATCGAGAGCGAAGGACGTAGCTTCCGCTTTCGCTTCAACGAACACGTTTCGGCACCAAGCGAAGGCCGTGGCCGAAAAACTTCCAGCAAAAAACCGGGTCAGAGTGGCTTCCGAAAAAGCTAGGCGGAAGGCACTCTGCCCCGGTTCTACTCGCTGGTTCTTACTTAGATACTTGCCTGTGAGCAAGGCTCTGGTTCTGTTAGGGCCTTGCTGAACTTCGCTTTATCGATAAGCGAGAATTTCCCATCCCAACTCATCACGCCTTGGTGGTCTATATACAGGGCTCCGTTTGGGAACGAAATTTTCGCGCGCACATCGAGGGCGTTGTAGTTTGGAAGGGGATCGGGCTGAGATAGAGCCATGGCTGCAAGTAGGTCAGATTCTTTAATTTTGAATTTGCATCCATACTTTTCCATTTCTTGTTCAGGAATTCCCGTTATTCGTGGGACATCGAAGCCGAAGAAATAGACTGTGCCTATAGCGGTTGACGTTGTTTCTTTTAGCTCGGTTGTAATCTCGGGTGAGCCGGTTGTGGGTAAGGCTTGCTGCTTAGAGCATCCGAGCAGAGCCAGGGTCGAAAATGCTATCGAAGTGACGATGTTTTTCATTCTGTTCCGGGTACCCAGATGATCTGCTGGACGGGATAGGAGGTTCTGGCAGGGAGGTTGAGTTGTTGCCGAATCTTGTTTTCGTGATTTATTACGTTGTTCATTTGGTTCGGGCCGTCATCCAGTGTTCCCGCTGCGTGGCCGAATTCATGCCCGAGCACCACTGCCTTTGGAGCTACCTGTAGACCGTTGGCTGTGGGTAGCTTCAAGTTGTTATTGGGGTCAATGTAAATAGTTCTCTCATTGCCGTGACATTTCGGTGCGTTATTCCCAGGAAGGCAATAGTACGCATCGTGATGGACTGCTCGGATTTCATAAATTAGTGGGGACTTTTCAAGGGCTGAACAGATTTGTTGCCCGTGAGCGGTGCTTGTGAGCTTTGCGTACGCTCTTTGGAGAATCCGAGTTTCGCGCTTGTTTGAGCTCACCACTTTTACGATCAGACCCAGCGGATCGCTACTGTTCCTCGGATTCGATTTTGTATAGCTGTAGGTGCTTGACCCGCCGCCCAACCCAATCGGATCACTCTGCACATACCTGCCGCTAGCTGCATCGTAGTCCCGGAAGTAGTTGTAATTCAGCCCCGTAGCCGCGTCATACCGCTGGCCCGGGAAGCGCAGGTCGAATACGAACGCGGTGCCGTCCTGGTCGGGATCCTGGTTGGGGGTGTCGTTGCCGAAGGCTTCGCCCTTGGCGTTCCAGGACCAGATGGCGACGTTGCGGGTGGCGTCGATCACCGTGCGCGGGGTGCCGAGGTGATCGGGTTGGACGTAGTGCAGTTTCTGCGCGCTGCCGGCGCCGGCGAGGACGCCGACCGGGGACTCGCCCAGCCAGACGGCCTGCTGCTTGGTCGCGCCGTTGGCGTCGTAGTCGCCCAGCCAGTGGCCGGCTTCGTCGTACAGGGTGTAGACCGCGACCGGGCCGCTGGCGCCGTTGGTGGCCGCGACGCGTTCGCCCTTGGCATTGTAGCGGTAGCTGCGGTTGACCACGCCGGCCAGCTTGACCTGGCTCATGCGGTCGTTGCCGTTGTAGACGAACTCCTTGGCGGTGCCGCCGATGCTGGTGGTGTTGCCGACCGCGTTGTAGCCGCGGGCAACGCCGCCGACGTTGGTCAGGCGATGGCTGGTGGTCGGATAGGTGTAGGTGGTGGTGGTGCCGGCGTGCAGCAGGCTGGTGCGGTTGCCGGTGGCATCGTAGCCGTAGGTTTCGATCGGGGTGTTGCTGGGGCCGTCGCGGGTGATCTTGAGCCGGCCCAGGTTGTCGTAGTCGTACTTGGCCAGCACGGCGCTTTGCAGGCCGTCCTTGAGCTCGGTCAGTTCGCCGACTTCGTTGTAGCCGTAGCCCAGCGACAGGCCGCCGTCGGCATTGTCGTGAATCGTCTTGGCGCGGTAGTCCAGGTCGTAGCTGCGGGCCAGGCTGCGGCCATTGCCGTAGGTCCAGCCGGTGGCCGGGCCGAAGGGCTCGTAGGCGATGCCGTTGAGCAGCACCGTGCGCACGCCGCCGGCCGGCTTGACGCCCACTTCGGTGACCTGGTCCAGGGTGTTGCGGACGTAGTCGACGACGGCGTTGTCCGGGTAGGTGATCGTGCGCACCTGGCCGGAGGTCGTATACGCATAGCGCAGCGTGAACGACTTGCTGTCGACCACCTGCACCTTGCGCACCAACTGGCCGTAGCGGTCGTAGCAGTACTTCAGCTCGGTGCCTTCGGTGCGCAGCGCGGTCAGCCGGCCCAGGGCGAAGGTTTCGCCGGCGGCGCAGACCGCGTTGACGGTGTCGTAGTCGTACTCGACATCGTTGCTGCCGCTGCCGTAGGAGATGGTCTTCGGCCGGCCCAGGGCGTCGTAGGTATAGCTGTGGGCGACGGCGTCGTTGGCGTCTTTCTTGGTCGCCAATTGGCCGGCGGGGGTGTAGGTGTAGTCGGTGACGCCGGTGTCCGGGCTGCTCAGTTGGGTGCGGTCGCCGAAACCGTTGTAGGCGTAGACGGTGTTCAGGCCCTTGGGGTCGGTGACCTGGGTGATCTGGTCGAAGGCGTTGTAGGCGAGCTTCGTCTCGACCGCCAGGCCGTTGACGTCCTGCAGCAGGCGGTTGAGCCGGTTGAGCGGGTCGTGGTTCTGGTCGCTGATCCGGCCCAGCGCGTCGGTGGTCAGGTCGGGGTTGCCGTCGGCGTCGTAAGTGAAGGTGGTGGCGTGGGCGGCGGCGTCCTTGGCCTGGTGCAGCTGGCCGAGCGAGTTGAACACCCGCGACAGGGTCTGGCGCACCGTGCCGGTCGGGGTCTGGGTGTCCTCCTGCTTGCGGTTGCCGGCCTTGTCCAGGGTGTACTGGAGCTTGTTGCCGGCCTTGTCGGTCACCGAGGTCAGGCGCTGGGCGGCGTCGTAGTTGTAGGTGACGTAGGCGCCGCCCGGCGGGGTGACCCGGCGCAGCAGGCCGGTCGGCCAGTACTCCATACGGGTGATGCGGTCGTCGGTCTCGACGCTGTTGTCGGCGCCGCGCAGCTTGGTCGCGGCCAGCCAGCCGCGCGGGTGGTACTCGTAGTCGGTGACCACGCCATTGGCATCGAGGATCGACAGCGGCCGGCCCTGCGGGTCGTAGCCGAGGATCTCGGTGGCGCGACCGAGCGCATCGATCGTCTTGCGCAGGTCGCCCTTGCGGTAGGTGCACAGCGCCGGCTGGGTGGCGCAGGTGCTGTCGTCGCTGCCGTAGTACTGGTAAGTCACCACGTCGTTGACGTCGCTGCGCGGGCCGTCGACCGACTTCAGCAGGCCCAGGGTCGGGCAGCTGCTGTTGGCGGCGGCGACGTCGGCGGCTTCGCAGTAGGCGTAGGCGGTGGTGCGGGTCTGGTTAGTGGTGGTATCGCGCACGGTGACCGTGACCGGTTGCAGGCGCGCGTTACGCACGATCCGCGTCTCGCGGTTGCCGAGCTGGGTCAGCACGGTGCGGTTGGCGGCGATGTCGCGGCGCTCCAGGCTGGTGCGCTCCTGGGGCAGGCCCACGGCTTCCTTGACCGTGTGCGTGCGCGCCGGCTGGCCGGTGACCGGGTCGTTGGCTTCGGCGTAGCTGTGCTTGGTCTGGGTGCCGTTGCGGTCGGTGACGGTGTCCAGGCGGCGGCGGAAGTCGGTGGCCGCGTCGTAGAAGGTCTGGCTGACTTGCCCGCGAGAGTCAGTTACGCCCGAGATCTTGCGCGGAAGGGCGCCGGATACGGCAGAAAGGCCATAATTCTCCTGATTTCCTAGCGAGTCGGTGACCACTGCGCCGCCCGTGGCGGAATAGACCAGGCTGACACCATCGTTGTCCCCAGCGTGAACACTGGACACGACACGACCCTTGGCGTCATAGGCGAAGGTGCTGAATCGGACGTTGTCCTCGCCGCTGATGCCGGTCAGGTGGCCGAAGAAGCGGGCATCCTCATAATGATAGGTGCGTGTCTTTCCATCGGCATAGGTCGCCGTTTTGACCGTGCCGAGCGTGGGGTATTCGGGGTCCTGGTAGAGATAGGTATAGCTGGCGAGGTTCGAACCGGCCGAAGAAATCGAGACGATCTCGGCGTCGGAGGAAAGATCCGCGTAATGCAGTTGTACCGATCGTCCGGAGGAGTGGACGATGCGGTCCAGCCGGCCGTATTGATCGTAGAGATAGCTCAGGGACGATCCGTCTTCGAAGGCGACGCCGGACATCCGGCCTAGGGCGTCGAATTGGACGGTGCTGTCGCCTCGATAAAGGGACCAGCCTCCGCTCACGGCTGTGAGCCTGTCGCCGCTGTCGTCGGCGGCGAAGTAGCTGCTGCCGTTCTGCACGAACCTGGTTTGGTAGCCGTTGGCCTCGATCAGGCCGATCGTGGCTCCGGAAACTGCGAGACGGGTGGAGTGCGAGTGCGCCCAGCCGGGGCCGAAGCCGCCGTTGTTCATGCTGCTGCCGGAGTGGTAGTAGCGCACGAACGCGATCCAGCCGAGATCGAAGTCTTGCTCGGTTTCGAACTTTTCGCCGGTTTTGACGTCGCAGGGGTTGCCGACCATGCCCATGATGGCGGCCGCCTCACAGGAGCTGACCTTGCCCGATACGGTGGCGGTGATCTCCGTGTTGACGCAGGCCTCGTAGTCGTCGTTCCACTCCGTATAGCCGATGGGGCACATGATCCGGCGTTGGCGGGCGAACTGGGTGGGGCCGAAATCCACGGTCGTGGCGCAATTTTCGCCGGCGCGGACTGTGCGCGAGTACATGCGCACTTCGCTCCGGCCTTCGTAGCCGGGCTGCGCTTCGGTCCAGTCGCCCAACGGAACGGACTGCGCGGACGGAGCGCAGCTGGGGCTGGACGCGTCCATCATCTCGTTCATCTTGGCTACGGCTTCGGCCTCCGTGAGGTAGCCGGAGCCCAGGCCAGATCCGTAGGTCCAATCAGGATCGCTGGGCTGGTCCTTGCCCATCCAATAGGTGATCAGCGCGTTGCCGTCCGGGTCGATCTTGGCGCTCTTGATCTGTTCGACGAACAGGTAGGCGCCTTCCCAGTCCGGAGAGGGGGCGGGAAGCTCCTTGATGGCGTCGACGGCTTCTTGCTGGGTGTTGTACTCGGTCGCCTGTCCCGTGGGATCTACGATCTTCCACTTGTTGCCGCTTTCTTGGGCAAGGGCCCCGTGGCTCAACGAATAGGCTACTGCGACAGTGAGCAAGCTGCGGGCGATGCTTGAGCGTGCGGACGCCGTGCGAGCGTCCGATGCCCGATGGGGAGAGAGGGGGAATTTTGAAGGCATACCTGATCCTTGGCGACCGCGGATGCGGCCGGATTTCCGAACGGCTGAAGCCGCGGAGTCCTGATGGGTAGGGGGGTGAAACGTCTTGTCTTAAAAACCGAGTAGCGGCGTCCTCCTTCCTTGGCGACGGTATCGATCGGCGTGGGGCCATGCTCCGTGGCCCGCGATCATGGTCGAAGAGGGCAGACTAAAACGCAAGCGTCGCGAGCGTTGCGAACCGCAGTTTTGCCGGATGCATTTTTGCCCGAATCTGCTGTCGCCTCGAATGCGTAAAAACGTCGAAATGCCGCGGCTTCGGCGATCGTCGCCGCGCAGCGTTCCGGAGCCAACCAGGGTCTTTGATCATGACATTCGCCACCGCATCGTCGTGCCTGTGGCGCAGCGGCGAATCGCGCCTGCGACCGCCACCCCGGCTGTGCTAGTTTTGGGCCAAGTCCAGAGAGCCCCCTATGTCCTCGAATCTGCGTCGCACCAAGATCCTCGCCACCCTCGGCCCGGCCACCGATCCGCCGGGCGTACTGGACGCCCTGCTCAATGCCGGCGTCGACGTCGTCCGGCTCAATTTCTCCCACGGCGATCCGTCGGGGCAGGTGGCGCGGGCGCAGGCGGTGCGCGAGGCGGCGCAGCGGCAGGGCGTGGAAGTCGGCATCCTGGTCGACCTGCCGGGGCCGAAGATCCGCATCGAGCGTTTCGCCGAAGGCCGGGTGCTGCTCAAGGCCGGCGACCGCTTCGACCTGATCGCCAGCACCGACGCGCCGCCGGGCAATCTGCGCGAGGTCGGGGTCAGCTACCTGGGCCTGCCCAACGACGTCGCCCCGGGCGACGTGCTGCTGCTCGACGACGGCCTGCTGCAGTTGCGGGTCGGCGCGGTCGACGGCGCGCGCATCGTCACCACCGTGCTCAACGACGGCGCGCTGTCGGACCGCAAGGGCCTCAACAAGCTCGGCGGCGGCTTGTCGCTGGGCGCGCTGACCGAGCGCGACAAGGAACTGATCAAGATCGCCGCCGAACTCGGCGCCGACTTCATCGCGGTGTCGTTCTGCCGCAACGCCGAGGACATGCACGAGGCGCGCCGGATCGCCCGCGAGGCCGGCTGCGACGCCGCCCTGGTGTCGAAGATCGAACGCGCCGAGGCGATCGAGAACCTCGGCGAGATCGTCGAGGCCAGCGACGTGGTCATGGTCGCGCGCGGCGACCTGGGCGTGGAGATCGGCGATGCCGAGCTGCCCGGCCTGCAGAAGAAGATCATCCGCGAGTCGCTGGCGCGCAACCGGGTGGTGATCACCGCCACCCAGATGCTGCAGTCGATGGTCGACAACCCGATCCCGACCCGCGCCGAAGTGCTCGACGTCGCCAACGCGGTGATCGACGGCACCGACGCGGTAATGCTGTCGCAGGAATCGGCCGCCGGCCGCTATCCGGTCAAGGCGGTGGAGGCGATGTCGCGCATCTGCCTCGGCGCCGAGCGCCAGTTCGACCACGACACCGATTTCGAGGCGGCGCCGCGCAACCTGGAGCGCGCCGACCAGGCGATCGCGATGGCGGCGATGTTCCTGACCGAGCACATCGGCGTGCGCGCGATCGTCGCCATGACCGAGTCCGGTGGCACCGCGCGTTTCCTGTCGCGGTTCCGCTCCAACGCGCCGATCTACGCCTTCTCGCGCCACGCCGGTGCGCGCCGGCGCATGGCGCTGATGCGCGACGTCTACCCGATCGATTTCGACAGCCGCGGCCTGGCCTCGCGCGACGCCGCGCGCAGCGCGGTCAAGCAACTGTTCGACACCGGCAAGCTGGCCCAGGACGAGCGGGTGATCTTCACCAGCGGCGACACCATGGAGCAGCACGGCGCGACCAACACCTTGCGTCTGCTGCAGGTCGGCGCGGACGGTTGCGCCGAGGGCCTGGGCGAGTTGTAAGCCGATCCGCGGGGCCGCTGCGGTGGCGCCGATGCGGACATGCGATGCGGAGACACGAAAAAGCCCGGCTCGCGCCGGGCTTTTTCGTGCTCGCGATATTTCCGATCCGGTTTCTCTTCGAATGGCGGGCGATGCGCAGACCGTCGGTGTCAGCGATTCCAGACCGCGGCAGCGCGGTCGGGCGAAACTCAGGCGCCGGTGTAACCGCCGGCGTACACCGGCTTCCACTGGTCGGACTGGCGGGTCCAGATCTGGTACGAGCTGCCTTCGTACTGATGCAGACGGAAGATCAGTTCGGCCTCGCCGTCGCCGTCCAGGTCCAGGGCGTCGTGGAAGGCATGGGTTTCGACCATGTCGCCGCCGGTTTCGCGGGCGATGTCGCCGACCTTGCGGTACTGCTTGCCCGAGGCCTCCAGCACCAGCACCGCATCCAGGACGCTGTCGGCCTGGTCGGGGCGCTTGAGCGGTACCGCCGCGTCGGCCGTGGCGACCAGCAGGCGCTGGCCGCCGGCCAGCACCACGGCATGGGCGCGCAGGCCGGCGCGCTGTTCTTCGTCGTAGGGGCGCAGCGCTTTGTCGATCGCGGCGCGGTCCAGGCGCTTGCCGGTCAGCAGGGCGCGCAGTTCGCGCTCGACCGCGCGGCGCTCGTCGGACGACAGCTTCGCTTCGACCCGTGCGGCGCCGGCGCCGAGCGGCTCGTTGCTGGCCAGGCCAGCCAGCTTGTCGTCGCGCTCGGTCGCGGGCGGGTGGCGGACCTTGGCCTCCAGGCCCAGACCGACCTCTTCGCCGCGCTCGATGACCTGGACCAGGCCGTCGCCGGCGCCATTGCGGTAGAAGTGGAAACCGCGCCAGACCGGGTAGGTAGCGTCGCCGGTGGCGGCCTCGGCGTAGCGGCCGCGGCCGTCGATGCGCGCGATCGCGGTGAGGTAGCCATGATCGACGCCGAACAGCAGGCGCGGTTCGCCGGCCAGGCGTTCGACCTTGGGCGCGGTCATGCGTTCGCGGCGTTCGATCGCGGCCCGTGCGGCGGCACCGTCGCCGTCGGCCTGCAAGGCGTCGATCAGCAACTGGTGGCTGTCGCGCGCGAACGGGCGCAGGGCGATCGCGCGCTCGGCGATGGTGCGGCGCTCGGCGCCGGCGGCGCGGCGGTAGTCCTGCTCCAGCGAGGCCGCGGTCGGCGCACGCGGGCCGAGCAGGTCGGCGCGGATCCAGCCGACCGAGGGATTGGGGCGTTCGGAGGTCGCGCGCACCCAGTCGCCCAGCTGGCATTGCACCTGGACTTCGGCGCCGATCGGCACCGAGGTCACAGCGCCGCCGTCGGCGCGCGGCAGCGAGCGCATGCGTGCGGCGTCGACCACGACGTAGCGGGTGGAGCGGTCGAGCTGGGCTTCGCAGCGGGCGACGGCTTCGCGGAACTCTCGGTCGGCGTCGGTCTGGGCCTGGGCGGCGGGCAGGGCGGCTAAAACGCCCAGTGCCAGGGCGGCCACGGCCGATCGACGCAAGCAGTGGGGCGGAGGGTTCGAGGGCATGCGCGCGTTCCTTGTGCGGCGATGAGTCGGTCGCAGAGCTTAGGGCGGCCGCAGCCGCGCTGTACAGTCCGGAATGGACCACCGCGAATGCTGCATGGCACATCTCGCCTGAGGCGACGGGGGTGGGTTACAAGGACGAAGCGGCGGCCGCGTGCGTGGACGCCGCTCCGATCATCATGCACTGAGGAAGCTAATGAACAAGGGATACGCAATCATTGTGCGGGCCGCGCTGGCTGCCGCCGTGTTGGCGTCGGGCTCGGCCTGGGCAGCCGATGGCGACGCTTACGACTTCGGCGGCATGTACGGCCTGTACCCGTCCAATGGTGCCGTGCAGTACTACACCAATCCGGCCACGGGCGCGGCCAGTTGCCCGACAGGCTACGATGCCCACTTGGTCTACGGCACCGCCAACGTCGACTGGTCGATGTACCTGTGCACCCGCCCGCATGTGACCGGGCGCGCGCCGTTGTACGACTTCGGCGGCATGGTCGGCCTGGCCAATAGCCCGGAAAACGGCGCCCTGCCGTGGCGCGGCTATCACTACTTCGTCAATCCCTTCACTCATACTCACGAATGTCCGAGCGGCTATCAGCGCCGGCAGGTGCTGGGTACGCCGAGCGTCGACCACAATCTGTTCTATTGCTACCGGCCGCATGTCGAGGGCGGGTTGCGCCTGGATTTCGCGGGCATGACCGGCGACGGTGCCGCGCCGTACGCCAACCCCGCCACCGGCGTCGCCCATACCTGCCCCAGCGGCTATTCGCGCTACACCGCGTTGGGCAGCCCCAATATCGACTACACCTTCTACTACTGCGGCAAGCCGCAAAACGCGGGCCTGCAGCCGGCCGGCAAGGGCAGCCTGGGACTGGGCGAGCCGATCGTGCCGAATGCGGTCTCGCGCTTCCCGCACGACCCGGCGCAGCAGCAGGCCGATGTCGATCGGCAGGTGTTGTTGGCCAAGGGGTTGCGGCCGCGGGTGTTCCGGATGTGGATGCTCAATACCCATATCCTGACCGACGAAAACACCCTGGGGCCCTACGCCCACCTGCATCAGCGCGCGGTGCAAGCCTTGGCCGACGCCAACATCACCCTGGTTGGCGTGGACAATTCGTTTCCGACCTGGTTGACCGGTGTGCCGGGACGCGAGGGCGGCTCCTGGATTCTGCCGTGCCCGGAATCGGGCTCGGCGACGTACGCGAGCTTCCTGCAGCGCTATGAGAAGAGCTGGGCCACGATCGCGCGCGCCTATCCGCAGATCAAGCTGTGGCAGGTCGCGAACGAAACCAATGGCGTGAAGGTCAATGGCCACGGCATCGACGTGTTCGCGGCGCCGTTGGCGGGACAGCCCGGCGCTTGCGCAAACGGACGAGTCCAGTTCACCGACCAAGACCGGGTCGACATCACCATGGACCTGATGCTGCATGCGCGGCGCGGCATCAAGGCCGGCAATCCGCAGGCGCTGGCCTTCTTCCCGCCGCCGTCCCCGCTCGGCGACGTGAGCCTGGCGCCGATCGCCAATTTCATCGGCGCGGTTTACGCCAACATCGCGGCCGGCAACCGGCCCAGTACCAACGCGCGCGACTACTTCGACGGCGTGTCTTGGCATCCGTACATCTTCGGCGATGCGACCGCGACCAGTTGGCTGCAGACCAACAACGCTATCCACGATGTGCTGGAGAACTACGGCGACGGTGATGTGCCGGTGATCCTGTCCGAGGCCGGCAACTCGTCGCTCTCCTGCAGCGCCGGCTCATGCCAGGAACGCTCGGCGACCCAGCTGCGCGACTGGATGCAGCACACCCTGGAGCTGAGCCAGTCGCCGGAGGCTTCGGCGATGCCGTGGCTGACCTATCTGATCTGGTTCCGGATGAGCGACGTGCACAGCGACCTGATCACGGCGCCCGATCCCGAGCACCATTACGGCATCCTGAAGGGCGACAACAACACGCCGTCACCTTCGTCGAATCTGTTCTGCCAGTACACCGGCTGCTACTCGCTGGAAAGCATCCCGTTCTGATGTGCAATCGCCGGCGGCCGGACAGGCCGGCCGCCGGTATCGGACGGAATTCCACCCCGGGGCGTCATAGGGGCGGCGCGTGCGTGAGCGGAGGCGGGCGCGGCCATGGAACCGGCATTGCGTGGCGTCGAGCCTAACGACGGTGTGCCCGGCGGCTGGATCGGGGGCGGCGCCCCCGATGACATCGGTACCGGTCGCCGCGCGAGGGCGCCTTGTAACCGATTACCCGCGCCGCACGTCGCAAGTCTCTGATTGAACAGGGCTCGGCCAAGGCAGCGTTCACCCACAACCGCTATAATCGCGGGCTTCCCACCGCTCCCGCAGGATCTCCATGAGCATCGAACAGCTTGCCGAAACCGCCCAGGCGATGGTCGCCGCGGGCAAGGGCATCATCGCCATCGACGAGTCGAACGCCACCATCGCCAAGCGCTTCGCCGGCGTCGGCATCGACAACACCGAGGAGAACCGCCGCGCTTACCGCGAGCTGCTGCTCACCACGCCGAAGATCGGCGACTACATCTCCGGCGCGATCCTGTACGACGAAACCATCCGCCAGTCGACCAAGGCCGGCGTGCCGTTCACCAAGATCATGATGGACAACGGCGTGATCCCGGGCATCAAGGTCGACAAGGGCCCGCAGCCGCTGGCCGGCTTCCCGGGCGAAGTCGTCACCGAAGGCCTGGACGGCCTGCGTGCGCGCCTGGAGGAGTACTACAAGCTCGGCGCTCGCTTCGCCAAGTGGCGCGCGGTCATCAACATCGGCGACGACATCCCGTCGGGCACCTGCATCGAAGCCAACAGCCACGCGCTGGCGCGCTACGCCGCGCTGTGCCAGGAGCAGGGGCTGGTGCCGATGGTCGAGCCGGAAGTGATCATGGACGGCAGCCACGACATCGATACCTGCTTCGAAGTCACCGAAGTGACCCTGCGCTCGCTGTTCGGCGCGCTGTACGAGCACAGCGTGCTGCTCGAGGGCACCATCCTCAAGGCGTCGATGGTCCTGCCGGGCACCCTGGCCGCCGAGAAGGCCAGCGTCGAGGAAGTCGCCGCCGCCACCCTGCAGTGCCTGAAGTCGACCGTGCCGGCGACCCTGCCGGGCATCGTGTTCCTGTCCGGCGGCCAGTCCGACGAGGACGCCACCGCCCACCTCAACGCGATGAACCTGATGGGCCCGAACCCGTGGCCGCTGTCGTTCTCCTACGGCCGCGCCATGCAGTCGGCGGCGCTGAAGCTGTGGTCGCAGGATCTGGCCGGCAACGTCGCCAAGGCCCAGCAGACCGTGTACGAGCGCGCCAAGGCCAACGGCCTGGCCGCGCTGGGCCAGTGGCAGAAGGCGGCCTGAGCCGACCCGCGCCGCTGACATAGCGACGAAAACGCCGGCCCCGAGCCGGCGTTTTCGTTTTTGCGGCGGCGGACCGCGCGCCGCCGGTGCGCGCGGCCGGCGCCGGCCGTAAGCTGCGGGTCCTGCCGCAGGGACGCCATGCCGTGACCGAGACCTCCATGCCGACCATTCCTCCCGCCGCCGCTACCGCGGTACGTGCCGGGCACACGATCGAGGCGATCAAGCTGGTGCGGGAGGCCAACCCGGGCATGCGCTTGGCCGAGGCCAAGGATGCGGTGGAGGCCTATGTCGAGGCCAATATCGAGGCGGGCGGCTGGAAGGATGCGCCGGCCGCGGACGGGCCGGCGGCGGTGCGCGCCACCGGCGGGCTGCCCGACGAGGCGGTGAGCCTGTTGCGCAGCGGCCGCCGGCTGGAGGCGGTGAAGCGGGTGCGCGAGGCGCTGGGCCTGGGCCTGCGCGACGCCCTGACCCGGGTCGAAGCCTTCGAGGCGGAAGAGGACAAGGCTTTCGTCTCCGGCCGCGCGCCGGTGATGGCCGCGGTGCCGGGCGATGTCGCCATGGCCTTGTTGCGCGGCGACCGCGAGGGTGCGCTGGAACTGTTGCAGAACCGCCACGGCCTGGAGCCGACGGAGGCGCTGCGCCAGGTGCTGCTGCACGAACGCCAGCGGATCGGCCGCGGCGGCGGCCGCCAGCAGGCCACGGTCGCCGCGGGCGACGGCGGCGGTCGCTGGATGGTTTGGGCCGCGCTTGCGGCCTTGCTGGCCGGCGGCGCCTGGTACGCGTTGGTTTGAACCGGCACGCGGGTCGATAGTCGCGCCGGACGAGCCCCTTGCAACCGTCGTGCCCGGCCGGAACGCTCGCCGCCGCCCGCCCGTCGTGATGCCCGCGAAGCCGGGCATCGTCCAGGGCTGCATCCAGGTTCGGCCCTGAAGTCTTTGCATGTTCGGTGTGGCCGAAGCGCTGCCGGGTCGTTCGAGTGGGAACGACGGCATGCGCCGCCAGAGAAGCGCAACGCAGGGAATCGAGCGCGCTCGATTCCCCGCGTTCTGGTGACCTCGCTCAACCCAGCGAGGCCAGCCATTCGTCGTCGCTGCCCTCGGCGATGCCTTCGAACAGGAAGGTGCTGAGGTAGCGCTCGCCGGTGTCCGGCAGCATCGCCAGGATCACCGCGCCGGGCTCGGCATTGCGCGCCACTTCCAGCGCCGCGGCCGCGGTGGCGCCGGCGGAAATGCCGACGAAGAGGCCTTCCTCGGCGGCGAGCCGGCGCGCGGTGTCGCGGGCGAGCACGTCGTCGACCGACAGGATCGCGTGCGCGGCGTTGCGGTTGAGTACCGCCGGGACGAAGTCCGGGGTCCAGCCCTGGATCTTGTGCGGCTGCCATTCCTTGCCGCTGAGCAGGGCGGCGCCGGCCGGTTCGCAGGCGGTGACCTGCACCTCGGGTCGGGCCAGGCGCAGCATTTCGCCGACTCCGGTGAGGGTGCCGCCGGTGCCCCAGCCGCTGACGAAATGATCCAGCCGGCGGCCGGCGAAGTCCTGCAGGATTTCGGCCGCGGTGGTGCTGCGGTGGTAGGCCGGATTGGCCGGGTTCTCGAACTGGCGGGCCAGGAACCAGCCGTGTTTCTCGGCCAGTTCGGCGGCGCGCCGGACCATGCCGCTGCCGCGTTCGGCGGCCGGGGTCAGGATCACCTTGGCGCCGTAGGCGCGCATCAGCTTGCGCCGCTCGACCGAGAAGGTCTCGCTCATCGTCGCCACGAACTTGTAGCCGCGCGCGGCGCAGACCATCGCCAGGGCCACGCCGGTATTGCCCGAGGTCGCCTCGATCACGGTGTCGCCGGGCTTGAGCAGGCCGCGCGCCTCGGCGTCGAGCACGATCGCCAGGGCCAGGCGGTCCTTGACCGAGCCGCCGGGATTGAAGGCCTCGACCTTGGCGTAGAGCGTCACGTGGGCGGGAGCGAGGCGGTGCAGGCGCACCACCGGCGTGCGGCCGACGGTGTCGAGAATGCTGTCGTGGATCATGGCGAAGACTCCGGAGCAAGCCTGGGGGGGACGTCTTGCGAGTATGAACTTCGCCGGCCGGCGCGGCGGCCTGGCGGCGGTTACCGGACTGCAACAGCGGTCGCGGCCCCAACACATGGCCGGCACGACTTTGCGGATACGGTGGTCAACCAATGGCCCACGCATGCGTTCATGCCCCACCGCTAGACTCGCGCGGTTTCGTTGCCGCGCGTGCCGCGTCCGTCGCGCGATCCGTCCGCCGCAGCCTCCGGGCCGCGGCGGGCCGCGCCGCCGCCCTCCCGGGCCCCCGTTCAGAGAACCGCATGCGACCCAGTACCGGATTCCCCCTGTGTTTCGCCCTCGTTTCTGCGCTGGCCCTGGCCGCCTGCGGCAAGGGGGCGGCGCCCCAGGGCGGTCCAGGCGGGGACGGGCCCGGCAGGAGCGGCGACCGGCCGGTGCCGGTGACGGTCGAGTCGGTGCGTCTGCGGCCGTGGAACGACAGCCTGCAGGCGCTGGGCAACGTCAAGGCGCGCGAGTCGGTCACGGTCACCGCCAAGGTCAGCGAAATCGTCCAGACCGTGCATTTCGACAGCGGCGACCGGGTCGCGGCCGGCGCGTCGCTGGTCACCCTCAGCGGCAAGGCCCAGCAGGCCGCCCTGGCCCAGGCCGAAGCCGCGGCCAAGGAAGCCGAGAGCCTGTACCAGCGCCAGAGCGAGCTGGCCGCGCAGCAGCTGATCGCGCGCTCGGCGCTGGACACCCAGCGCGCCACCCGCGACGCCACCCGCGCCCGGGTCGAACAGATGAAGGCCGACATCGGCGACCGGGTGATCCGGGCGCCGTTCGCCGGCGTGCTCGGCATCCGCCAGGTCAGCCCGGGTTCGCTGGTCACCCCGGGCACGCCGATCGCCACCCTCGACGACACCGACCGCGTCTACGTCGACTTCCCGGTGCCGGAAACCCGCCTGGCCAGCCTGGCCCGCGGCCAGCGCATCGACGGCGGCAGCGCCGCTTACCCCGGGCGCACGTTCGAAGGCACGGTCGGCACGGTCGACGCGCGCATCGACCCGGCCACGCGCGCGGTCACCGTGCGCGGCGAGTTCGCCAATCCCGAGCACTTGTTGCGCCCGGGCATGCTGATCCAGGTGACCCTGCTGCAGCCCGAGCGCCAGGCGCTGCTGGTGCCGGAGATCGCGGTGGTCCAGGTGGGCACCGATTCCTACGTGTTCCGGGTCAAGCCGGACCAAACCGTCGAACGCGCCGACGTGCGCGTGGGCGCGCGCCGCGAGGGCCTGGCCGAAATCGTCGAGGGCCTGGCCGCCGGCGACCGCATCGTCGTCGACGGCACCGGCAAGCTGCGCGTCGGCAGCAAGATCGCCGCCGCGCCGGCGGGCGCCGCGACGCCGCCGGCGAAGGCCGCGGCCGGCAAGGGCGGCGCGCATGACTGAGCTCTCGCGCCTGTCCGAATGGCTGCGCGCGCTGCTGCCGGCCTTGCCGGGTGCGGCGCGCTCCGATAGCGCGGCGGAGACGGCCAACGACGATGCGCCGCGCAGCGAGACGCGCGACGGCGCCAAGCCGGCGCCGGTCTACATCGCGCCCAAGCGCCGCGACGGCCGGAGCGACGGACGATGATGCTGTCCGACGTTTCGATCCGCCGCCCCGTGTTCGCCACGGTGATGAGCCTGCTGTTGATCGTGCTCGGGGTGATGGCGTTCTCGCGCCTGACCCTGCGCGAGCTGCCGGCGATCGACCCGCCGGTGGTCTCGGTCGACGTGACCTATCCCGGCGCCTCGGCGGCGGTGGTGGAAACCCGCATCACCCAGGTGCTGGAAGACGCGCTGGCCGGCATCGAGGGCATCGAGAGCATCGAGTCGCGCAGCGTCAACGGCCGCGCTTCGATCAGCATCGAGTTCACCCTGCAGCGCGAGATCGAGGCCGCCGCCAACGACGTGCGCGACGCGGTCAGCCGGGTGTCCAACCGGATGCCGGAAGAAGCCGACCCGCCGCAGATCGAAAAGGTCGAGAGCGACGCCGACCCGATCCTGTGGCTCAACATGAGCTCCAAGCAGATGGACACGCTGCAGCTGTCCGACTACGCGGAGCGCTACGTGGTCGACCGGCTGTCCTCGGTCGACGGCGTGGCCCAGGTGCGGATCGGCGGCCAGCAGCGCTACGCGATGCGGATCTGGCTGGACCAGAACGCGCTGGCCGCGCGCGGCATCACCGTCAACGAAGTCGAGGCCGCGCTGCGCGCGGAGAACGTCGAGTTGCCGGCGGGCCGGATCGAATCGGAATCGCGCGATTTCACCCTGCGCGTGGCGCGCAGCTACCAGAAGCCGGAAGACTTCGCCCAGATCCCCTTGGGCAAGGGCGCCGACGGCTATGTGGTGCGGCTCGGCGACGTGGCCCGGATCCAGCTCGATTCGGCCGAACGCCGCGCCTACTACCGCAGCAACGGCGAGCCCAACATCGGCCTGGGCATCGTCAAGACGTCCACCGCCAACAGCCTGGACGTGGCCCGGGCGATCCGCGAAGAGGCCGACGTGATCCGGCCCAGCTTGCCGGAGGGCACCGACATCTTCGTCGCCTTCGACACCACCATCTTCATCGAGTCGGCGGTCGAGCGGGTCTACCACACCCTGTTCGAGGCGATGGTGCTGGTGCTGATCGTGATCTGGCTGTTCCTGGGCAGCTTCCGCGCCGCGCTGATCCCCGCGGTGACGGTGCCGGTGTGCCTGATCGCAGCCTTCATTCCGCTGTATGCGTTCGGCTTCTCGATCAACCTGCTGACCCTGCTGGCGCTGGTGCTGTGCATCGGCCTGGTGGTCGACGACGCGATCGTGGTGCTGGAGAACATCCAGCGCCGGGCCGATCTCGGCGAACCCAAGCTGGTCGCCGCCGCGCGCGGCACCAAGCAGGTCGCCTTCGCGGTGATCGCGACCACCGCGGTGCTGGTCGCGGTGTTCCTGCCGGTCGGCTTCATGGAAGGCAACACCGGGCGGCTGTTCCGCGAACTGTCGGTGGCCCTGGCCGGTGCCGTCGCGTTGTCGGCCTTCGTCGCGCTGACCCTGACGCCGATGATGTCGTCCAAGTTCGTGCGTCCGCACAGCGAGGAGAAATCCAATCCGATCAATCGCTGGGTCAATGCGCGCCTGGACGGGGTCGGCCGCCGCTATCGCCGCCTGCTGGACCACACCGTCGAGCGGCCGTGGCTGTTCGGCGTGCTGATGCTGGTCGCGTTGGCGATGAGTTTCGGCCTGTTCAAGCTGGTGCCGTCGGAACTGGCGCCGCAGGAGGACCGCGGCTCGTTCCAGATCTCGATCCTCGGCCCGGAAGGCGCCGGCTTCGACTACACGGTCAAGCAGGTGCAGCAGGTCGAGAAGATCGTCGCCTCGCACACCGGCCCGGACCAGACCATCCAGCGCTACAACCCGCGCGTGCCCGGCGGTTTCGGCGCCAGCGAGGAAATGCACACCGGCCGCATCGCGGTGTTCCTGCAAGATTGGGACAAGCGCGAACAGAGCACGGCCGAGGTCGCCGACGGCCTGCGCGCCGAGCTGGGCAAGCTGACCGGCGTGCGCGCCTTGCCGCAGGTCGGCGGCGGCCTGGTGCGCACCCGCGGTCAGCCCATCCAGATCGTGCTCGGCGGCCCCGAGTACGCGCAGCTGGCGCAGTGGCGCGACCGCCTGTTGGCGCGGATCGAGCAGAACAAAGGCCTGTTCTCGGCCGACTCGGACTACAAGGAAACCCGGCCGCAGATGCGGGTCGAGATCGACCGCCAGCGCGCCGCCGACCTCGGCGTCAGCGTCACCGACATCGGTCACGCGCTGGAGACCCTGATGGGCTCGCGCCGGGTCACCACCTTCGTCCAGAACGGCGAGGAGTACGACGTGATCGCCCAGGCCGACCGGGTCCTGCGCGCTTCGCCGGACGATCTGGCGGCGATCCAGGTGCGCGCCCGCGACGGCGGCCTGGTGCCGCTGTCGAATCTGGTCACGCTCAAGGAACTGGCCGAGCCCGGCAGCCTGAACCGCTTCAACCGCCTGCGCGCGATCACCATCAGCGCCGGCCTCGCGCCGGGCTACACCATGGGCGAGGCGATCGCCTGGCTGAACCAAGTGGTGGCCGAGGAACTGCCGGAGCAGGCCCAGATCGACTGGAAGGGCGAATCGCGCGAATACCAGAAGGCCGGCGGCGCGGTGCTGATGACCTTCACCTTGGCCCTGCTGGTGGTGTACCTGGTGCTGGCGGCGCAGTTCGAAAGCTTCATCCATCCGTTCGTGATCATGCTGACCGTGCCTCTGGGCGTGCTCGGCGCCTTGCTCGGCCTGTGGATGACCGGCGGCACGCTCAATCTGTTCAGCCAGATCGGCATCGTCATGCTGGTCGGTCTGGCGGCCAAGAACGGCATCCTGATCGTCGAGTTCGCCAACCAGTTGCGCGACGAAGGCCGGCGCATCCACGACGCGATCGTGGAGGCTTCGGCGGTGCGCCTGCGGCCGATCCTGATGACCTCGATCGCGACCGTGGTCGGCGCGGTGCCGCTGGTGCTGGCCGGCGGTCCGGGCTCGGCCAGCCGGGCGACGATCGGCGTGGTAGTGATCTTCGGCGTCTCGTTCTCGACCCTGCTGTCGCTGTTCATCGTGCCGGCGTTCTACGTGCTGCTGGCGCGCTACACCAAGTCGCCCGAAGCGGTCGCGCAGGAGCTGGAGAAACTGGAAAAGGAAACCCCGCAGGCCGGCGGCCACGCCTGAGCCGAGCTCTTGTAGGAGCGGCGTGAGCCGCGACAACCGAAGCGGTGCTCGAACGCGTACCGGCCGAAGCCCATAAGCCGGCCGCCGGCTTTACCGTTCATCCGGTCTGCGGCCACAGCGCTGGCTTATACCGCTGCGGCGGTCGCGGCTCACGCCGCTCCTACAGGGGCGGCGGGGCGGCGTTTCGGCTTGGCGTTTGCAGCCCGACCGCCGGCTAATTAGGCTTATCCCATGAACGCCGCCGTTTCCTCTGCCGACCCCGTTCCGGGCGACGGCTTCGTCCTGCGCCGCTGGCGCCGCGACGATCTCGACAGCCTGGTGGCGCACGCGCACGACGAGCAGGTTTCGCGCGCGACCAGCGACCGCTTTCCCTATCCCTACACCCGCGAGGACGGCGAACGCTTCCTCGCCGGCGAAGTCGTCGACCTCAACGCTTCGGTGTTCGCGATCGTGGTCGACGGCCGCGCGGTCGGCGGTATCGGCGCGCGCCCGGGCAGCGGCGAGCGTGCGCACTCGGCCGAGTTCGGCTACTGGCTGGGCCGGCGCCTGTGGGGCGCGGGGCTGATGACCAGGGTGGTCGCCGCGTACGCGCCCTGGGCGATGCGCGAGCTGTCGCTGTACCGGTTGTACGCGACGGTGCTCGACCACAACCCGGCCTCGGCGCGGGTGCTGCTCAAGAACGGTTTCGACGAAGAAGGCGCGCAACGCTGCGCCGTGTACAAGCGCGGCCAGCTGCACGATCTGCGGGTGTTCGCCAAGGTAAGAAGGAGTCTCGACGATGCGACATGACCCTCCGCGCGGCCCGCGCAAGCCCGGCGGTACGGGCGAGGGCGGCCCCTGGCGCAGCGGCCCGCGCCGCGACGAACGTCGCGACGACGCGCGACCGCCGCGGCCGGCCGGCGGGGAACCGCACCATCGCGAGGGCGCGCCGCATCGCGGCCACGCCCATCCGCATTCGCGTTCCGAGCGCCGCGAGCAACGTCATCGCCATGGCGACGGCCCCTATCGCGACAGCGTGCGCGACGACGCGCGCGAACGCGCGCCGCGCGCCGGCCTGCGCGCCCGCGACGAAGCCCGCGGCCGCTTCGAGGACGGCGACGACGAAGGCTACGACACGCCGTCGCCGCAGCGCGCGCGCCGCGACGCGGAGGTGCGCCTGTACGGGCTCAACGCGATCCGCGCCGTGTACGCGCGCCGCCCGCAGGCGATCCGCAAGCTGTACCTGGACACGCCGCGCATTCCCCAGCTGCAGCCGCTGCTGGCCTGGTGCGTGGCCAACCGGGTCGGTTACCGGGTGGTCGAACAGGACGATCTCGACCGCCTGGCGGCGAGCAACCATCACGAAGGCGTGGTCGCCGACGTACTGCGCGAGGAACCGGTCTCGTTGTCGGAATGGCTGCGCGATCTGCCGGCCGGGCCGCAACTGGCGCTGTGGCTGGACGGCGTCGGCAATCCGCACAATCTCGGCGCGATCCTGCGTTCGGCCGCGCATTTCGGCGTGAGCGCGGTGTTGCTGCCGAAGGATTCCAGCCTGGCCCTGTCCGGCGCCGCCGCACGCGTCGCCGAGGGCGGCGCCGAAGCGGTGCCGATGGTGCGCATGGGCCGCAGCGACAACGCCCTGGCGCAGTTGCGCGGCGCCGGTTTCGCCCTCGCCGCGACGGTGGTGAACGGCGGCGACGACCTGTTCCGCGCGCCGCTGCCCGAACGCCTGGTGTACGTGCTCGGCGCCGAAGGCGAGGGCATGGACCGCGAACTGGCCGCGGCCTGCGACCAGCGCCTGTCGATCCCGGGCTCGGGCCGGGTCGAAAGCCTCAACGTCGCCGCGGCCACCGCGGTGCTGTTGGCGGCCTGGCGCGCGCGCCGTTGAGCGCGCGCGCCGTCGCGGCGCTCAGACCAGCCGCTTGATGCGTTCGAGCAGTTCGGCGTAAGCCTCGGCCTGGTCCGGCGACTTCAGCATCGCGCTCAGGCACACCGCGGTGGCGGCTTCCTGCAGCACCTGCATCCGCTGCCGGTGCTGGGCGGTGCCGACCTGCTCCAGGGCGGCGACGAAAGCATCGGTGCAGGCGCGCTGGCCGTAGGCGAAGTCGCCGATCGCGCCGAGCACCTTGTCCTGGGCGAAATTCACCGCGTCCTTGACCTGGCCGGAGACTTCGCTGCCGAGCTGGGCGTTCTGGGTCGAGGCCAAGGCGTTCAGCGCTTGCGCGGTGTCGTTCACGGCGGTCTCCACTCGTTGCGGGCCTGCGTCGGATGCGGTGTCCACGCTATAAAGCTGCATGACGCCCTGGGTCAGGGATGCCTGCGCCGTGATCTGCAGTTGCTGCTGGCTGGTCACGGCGTCCTGATACAGCACGGCCAGCGCGTGCGAGACGGATTGGTAGATCGTGCCCATCCCCACGGCCGGCGCTTGGCCGAGGACTTTGACGTTGGCCTGGGTGACGGCATCGGTGATCTGCGGATTGACGACAGTGTCCGGCATGAGTTCCCCCTGTATGGATAGCGACGTGTGAGCGGCGTGCAGCCGTGCGTCTTGGAACAACGCAATTCGCACCCGCGACCGGGCGCACCTCGGGCCGATTCTGTGACTCGAACGTCGGAATCGGACGAGGGCGGCGACAGGGCCCAGGGGCGGAGCGGATCAAGCGCGCCGGATTCCCCGCACCCTTGCCAGCGTTCCCACCGCGGCGGCGGCCGGGCCCAGCCCAAACGAAAACGAGGAACGGGCAGGCACGCTGCTCGTTCCTCGTTGCGGGCCACTCGCGTCGGCTTGGAGCCTCACTCCTCCGGCGGCGTCACCTGCTTCGCGCGGCTGCCGAAATCGCCCTCGGCCGACGCCGCCAGGTAGGCGAACACCGCGTAGGCGGCGACGTTCTGCGCCAGCGCCTTGGGATCGATCTTGTCGAGGGTGTCGTCGGGCGTGTGGTGGTAGTCGAAGTAATCGCTGCCGTCCTGCGCCAGCCGCGCCCAGGCCAGGCCGCCGGCGGCGAACGGCGAGATGTCCGGGCCGGGGCCGCCCTTGCCGGGCGTGTGTTCGATGCCCAGCGGCGCCAGCGCTTTGGCGATCTGCTTGTCGGCGGCTTGGGCGTAGTCAGGGGCCGAGCTGGAATAGGCGTAGATGCGGCCGGCGCCGAAATCGCTCTCGGCGCCGATCTGATGCTTGGCCACATCCTTGGCGTGCTTGAGCGCATAGGCCTTGCCGCCGTGCAAACCCTGTTCCTCGTTGGCGAAGGCGATCACCCGCACGCTGCGCGCCGGGCGCAGCCGGGTCTGGCCGATCAGCTTGGCCGCGGCCATGGTCAGGCCGACGCCGGCGCCGTCGTCGATCGCGCCGGTGCCCAAGTCCCAGGAATCCAGATGGCCGCCGATGATCACCACTTCCTCCGGCTTGCTCTTGCCGCGGATTTCGCCGATCACGTTGTGGGAGGTCGCTTCGCCGTCCCAGCCGCAGTCCAGCGCGAGGCTGACCTTGATCGGGCCGCGCGCGCTGAGGCGGGCGAGCTGGTCGGCGTCCGGCCCGGCCAGCGCGGCCGAGGGGATCGGGGTCAGGCCGTCGTCGAAACGGGTGATGCCGGTGTGCGGGTTGCGGTGCGAGTCGGTGCCGGCCGAACGCATCAGGAAGGCCGAGGCGCCGGCGCGGATCGCCGCGGACGGGCCGCGGCTGCGCACGCGTCCGCCGGGGCCGTAGCCGGCGCCGTCGCGGGCGCGCTCCATGCGGTAGTCGACGAAAGCGATCTTGCCGGCCAGCGAGCCGGCCGGTGCCGCTTCCAGCGCGGCCAGGTCGGCGAAGCGCACGACCTCGGCCTCGACCTGGCCGGCCGGGCTGCCGCCGAGCGCGGTCAGCGCCAGCGGCTGGCGGTGGGCGCCCAGCACTTCGGCGCGTTCGCTGCGGCGTTCCCACTTGGGAAAGGTCACCGGTTCGGTCCAGACCTTGTCGAAGCCCAGTTCCTTGAACTTGGCCTCCGCCCACTTCACCGCGCGCGCATCGGCTTCGCTGCCGGCCAGGCGCGGGCCGACTTCGGTGGTCAACGATTCGGTGATGCGATAGCCCAGGTCGCTGGCCAGAGCGCGCTCGCGCAGTTCGGGCACGGCGTCCAGCGCGGCCTGCGGAATGCGCGTTTCGCGCTGGGCCGCCGCGGCGCCGCCGGCCGCGATTGAACCCGTGAACAACACGGCAGCCAACGCTGCCCACAACGGTGCGCGCATCCCCATCTCCTGGTGCTGGCCCGCCGCCCGGAAGGTCGGGCGGCATAAGGCGAAACCGCGAGCTTAGCAACCGCGATGGGCGTCGCTATCTGAGGAAAGTCACCCTGGACTTGAGCCGTTTTTGTCGCTGGCTATCGCCGCGTTTGAGGCGGTGGCTGCGGGGCTTTGCCGAACGTGGCGATTGACGCGGCTTGTGTAGGAGCGGCGTGAGCCGCGACAGCCGCAGCGGTTAACGCAAGCGCGGCCTCCGAAGCCCGGCCAGCCGTTCGCCTGCTCGCTTGCCCCACGGAGTTGGTCTTCGGACAAGACGCTGGCGTACACCGCTGCGGCTGTCGCGGCTTACGCCGCTCCTACAAACGCCCGGCGCAAAACGCGAACGGCCGCGCAGGGCGCGGCCGTTCGCAGGCGCCATCGAGGCGGCTTACTTCTTCAGCGAATCGCGGATCTCGCGCAGCAGCAATACGTCTTCCGGCACCGCGGCCGGCGCGTCGGCGGCCGGCTTGCGCAGGCGGTTGTAGGCCTTGAGGAACAGGAAGATCACGAACGCGATCAGGACGAAGTCGATCGCGGTCTGCAGGAAGCTGCCGTACTTGATCGCGACCTCGGCCGCGACTTCCTTGCCGGCGGCGTCCAGCTGGGCCGGCTTGAGCACGTGCTTCCAGTCGCTGACGTTGACTCCGCCGCTGAAGTAGCCGATCGCGGGCATGACGATGCCGTCGACCAGGGCGGTGACGATCTTGCCGAAGGCGGCGCCGATCACCACGCCGACCGCCAGATCGACCACGTTGCCGCGCGCTATGAACTCTTTGAACTCGCTGATCATGCCCATCGCATGCTCTCCCTGGTTGACGACATGAGGTGCGGCGCGACAGCGCCGGCGCGGAACTATGCCCGGGCCGGGGTGATGCGGCCGTGGAGTTCGGCCACGCCTTCCAGCGTCGCGCGATAGCGGTCGCCCGGCTGCAGCGGGCCGACCCCGGACGGGGTGCCCATGTAGACCAGGTCGCCGGCGCGCAGCGCGTACAGGCGCGACAGTTCGTGCAGGATTTCCTCGACGTTCCAGACCAGATCGTCGAGCGAGCCGCGCTGGCGCAGCTCGCCGTTGACTTCCAGGGTCAGCGCGCGCGCGCCGAGTTCGCCGACGTCGGCGGCCGGGACGATGGCGCTGATCGGGGCGGCGTGGTCGAAGGCCTTGCCGATGTCCCAGGGCAGGCCCTTGGCCTTGGCCTGCGTCTGCAGGTCGCGACGGGTCAGATCCAGGCCGACCGCATAACCGTAGATCAGGCCCGGCGCGTCGGCTGGGGCGAGTTCGCCGGGCGGCGCATCGCGGCCGATGGCGACCACCAGTTCGACCTCGTGGTGCAGATCGTCGGTGCCGGGCGGGTAGGGCACGTCCTCGCCGAGCTCGATCGCGTCGTGCGGCTTGAGGAAGAACACCGGGCGGCCGCGATCGGCGGCCGAGGTCGGCACCGCCGCGCCCATCTCGCGCGCGTGCTCGGCGAAGTTGCGTCCGACGCAGTACACGCGGCGGACCGGGAAGAACGTACCGTCGGCGATGTCGGCGCCGCGGACCGGGATGCGGGTGAGCGGCGGCGCCGCGACGATGTCGGTCATGGACTCAGCGTGCATTCGGCGTGGAGGAACGACCGAGCAGGGTCGGTGCGACCACGCGGTACTCGCCTTCCACCACGTCGCGCCCGCCGCGGGCGCGCGCGACCGGGCGGCCGCGGCGCTTCCACAGCTTGTAGCCCAGGCCGATGGCGATCATGGCCGCGCCGACGAACACGCTGAACATCACCAGCAGGGCGAGCAGCCCCAGCCCGACCACGCCCAACGCGAACCGCAGGAGGCGATGGCGCGGCTTGCGCGGCTCGAAAGCGCTGCGCATGCGCGACTGGAACGCATTCCATGGCGACCGGTGATCGGTGAAGCGGAAGCTGTGGGCAAACATTTCGGGTGTCGTGAGACAATGCGGCCATTCGCCGGACACGTGAGTATCGTTGCAGGCATGGACGAGGGTGTGAGAACTTCGTTAAACCCGGCGGGCGGCGGCGATGCCGGCGGTCAACTATTGATCGCCCTCGAGCGCCTGGCCGACGGCGGCTTCGCCGAAGTCGAGGCGACCCTCGACGGCGACGCCGAATCGCTGGTGCTGTACCGCGACGGCGACGCCGTCCGCGCTTGGCTCAACATCTGCCCGCATGCCGGGCGGCGCCTGGATTGGGCGCCGGGCCAGTTCCTCAAGAGCAAGGATGGCTTGCTGGTCTGCGCCGCGCATGGCGCCAGCTTCGAACTGCAAGGCGGCGAGTGCACCGCCGGCCCCTGCCGCGGCGAAGCGCTGCGCGCGGTCGCAGTGACGGTGCGCGACGGCGCGGTGTGGCTGGGGTAAGCGGGTCGGGTTGCAGCGCTCGAGCTCAACGGCTCAAAGGCAGATCCGCCCGGCCCTCTTTTTCATAGCGCGCGATAGGCGGGGCGTGGCGGCACGGGCGACTCGCGCGGGCGATTCGGCTTGCGTGGACGCGCCGGCAACGCGCTCGCGCCGACGCGCTTGCGCCCGCGGCCGACCGGGCCTTGCGCAGCCAGCGCTGCTTGCGCGCGCCGACCGAGCCCGCGCAGTTCCGGCCTGCGGCGAATCCAGCCGAAGCGTCCCCCCTTTGGAAGAGCGCGCCAGGGGATTCGCTCTTGCCCGCGCGAACCGGCGCCCGCTCAAGCCGGCGTCGCTGCCCTGCCGCTTACTTGCCCCAGAACAACACGTTGACCATCAACACCGTCACCACGGTGTAGATCAGCGACAGCGGCCCGCCGATCTTCCACAGCTCCTTGCCGCTGTAGCCGGCCGGGCCGGTGATCATCGAGATCACCGGGTTGGACGCGGTCATGAAATTGTTCGAAGCCGACAGCGCCACGATCAGCGCGAACGCGGTCGGGTTGCCGCCGGCCGCCAGGGCCAGGTTGACCGCGAGCGGCACCACCACGATGGTCGCGCCGACGTGGCTGATCACCAGGGAAAAGGCCGTCGTCAACAGTCCGACCAAGATCTCCAGCAGCCAGACCGGCGTGCCGTGCGGCAGACGCTCGATGCTGTGGCCCGCGATCCACGCCGCCGCGCCGCTGGAATCCATCGCCCAGCCCAGGGGAATCAGGCAGGCCATCAGGAACACGGTCTTCCAGTTGATCGCCGCGTAGGCCTCGTCGATGTTGATCACCCCGGCGATCAGCATGCCGGCCACGCCGGTCATCAGCGCGATCGACACCGGCAGGCGCGAGGACAGCGCCAGCAGCATGGCCACGGCGAAGATCGCCAGGGCGATCTTGAGCTTGTGCGGGCGCTGCTCGCCCTTGGGGTAGTCGGTGACCACCACCAGGTCCTTGCTCGCTGCGGCGCTGGCCAGGTCGGTCCAGATGCTGTGGAACACCAGCATGTCGCCAGCGCGCATCGGCACGCTGCGCACGTTCTCGCGCAGCACGCTCTTGTCGCGGTTGATCGCCAGCAGGCTCAGGCCGGACTGCTTGCGCAGGTGCAGGTCGCCGGCGGTCTTGCCGATGTAGCCCGAGGTCGCCGGCACCACCGCCTCGGAAATGCCGGCGCGGCTGGGGTTGAACAGGTCGGCGAAGTTGCGCAGGCGCGAGGACAGGCGCAGGAAATGGTTCTGGGCGAAGTCGGCGACCTGCTGCTTCGGGCCCATCGCGCCGAGCACGCTGCCGACCCAGATCCGGGTGTCGGCCGGCGGCGCCAGGCGCGACTCGTTGTCGCTCTTCAGCGCCAGCAGCAGCGGCGCGCCGCGCAGCGCCTCGGCCTCGCCCAGCGACATGCCGACCAACGGGCTGTCGGCGGTGACGGTGAGTTCGTAGACGTCGCCCTCGATGCCGTAGGCCTTGGCGAAATAGCTCTGGGTGCGGGCCGGGGTGGCGCCCTTGTCGCCGTCGTCGCGCAGCAGCTTGTCGCCGAAGAAATGGAAGTAGGCCAGCGACGCGGCGAGCAGCGCCAGGCCGATCGGCAGCGGCGCGAACATCTTCAGCGGCTCGATGGTCGCCGCGCCCGAGGGCAGGTTGCTGTTGGCGTTCAGCAGCAGGTCGTTGAGCAGGATCAGCGGCGAATTGCCGACCATGGTCAGCGCGCCGCCCATCACGATAGCGGCCGCGATCGGCAACAGCAGGCGCGGCAGCGACAGGCCGGTGCGCGAGGACAACCGCGAGGCGACCGGCATGTACAGCGCCATCACCGACGGGTTCTGCATGAACGAGGAATTGAGCCCGGCCACCGCGGTGGTGAGCAGCAACAGGCGCTGCTCGATGCCGTGCGCCCGCCGCAGCAGCCAGCCGGCCAGCCGGTTCAGCGCGCCGGTGCGGTCGAGCCCAGCGCCGAGGATCATGGTCGCGATGATGCTGATCACCGCGTTGCCGGAGAATCCGTTGAACAGCTCGTCCGGCTCGACCAGCCCGGACAGCCCGAGCAGCACCAGCACCACCAGCGCGACCACGTCGGCGCGGATGCGCTCGAACAAAAACATCGCCATCGTGAACACCACCAGCCCGAGAACGAGCTTCATGTCGGTGGTGAGCGCGAGGGCGGTGTCCATCAGGGGGATTGGGGATTCGGGATTCGGGATTGGTTGGAGCCAAGCAGGGCGCAGCCCCGGGAAGGAGCGTCAGCGCAGCGTTGCGGACGTTCGAGAACCTTCACGCCGATCTCCAATCCCGAATCCCTAATCCCGGCTCTTGTCGTACAGAAGATCCCAGACGCCGTGCCCCAGCTTCTGGCCGCGGGTCTCGAAATGGGTCTGCGGGCGCCAGTCCGGCCGCGGCACGCTGCCGCGCGGACCGGCGCGGTTGACCAGGCCCTCGGTCGCGTCGAGCACGTCCCACATCTGCTCGGCATAGTCTTGCCAATCGGTGGCCAGGTGCAAGCGGCCGTCGGCGGCGAGCTTGCGCACCAGCAGCTGCGCGAACGCGGGCTGGACCAGGCGGCGCTTGTTGTGGCGCTTCTTGTGCCAGGGGTCGGGGAAGTAGATGCGGATCTCGTCCAGCGAGCCGTCGGCGACTTCGTGGTTGAGCACCTCGACCGCGTCGTGGTGGTACAGGCGGACGTGGTCGCTGCCGTCTTCGGCCAAGGCGTTCAGCAGCCGGCCGACGCCGGGCGCGTGCACCTCGATGCCGATCAGGTCGCGCTCGCGGTCGTGCTGGGCGGCGAAGCGCAGCGCCTCGCCGTTGCCGAAACCGATTTCGAGCACGCGCTTGGCTCGGCGGCCGAAGATCGCGTCGTAGTCGCGCGGCGCGCCCTGGTAGTCGATGCCGAAGCGCGGCCACAGCTCGTCGAAGGCGCGCTGCTGGGCCGGGGTGAAGCGGCCCTGGCGCAGCACGAAGCTGCGCACTTGGCGGCGGCCTTCCTCGATCGTGAACGGCTTGGGCGGGACCTTGCCTTCGCCCGCGCCGGGTTTGTCCTTGGAGCCGGAATCCGTCATCAGCCGATCAATCCGTCCACCGGCGAGGACGCGCTGGCGTAGCGCTTGCGCGGGATGCGGCCGGCCTTGAACGCGGCGCGGCCGGCCTCGATCGCCAGCTTCATCGCATGCGCCATCAGGATCGGGTCGCGGGCGCCGGCGATGGCGGTGTTCATCAGCACGCCGTCGCAGCCCAGCTCCATCGCGATCGCCGCGTCCGAGGCGGTGCCCACGCCGGCGTCGACCAGGATCGGCACCTTGGCGTTCTCGACGATCTCCAGCAGGTTGTAGCGGTTCTGCACGCCCAGGCCGGAACCGATCGGCGCGGCCAGCGGCATCACCGCGACGCAGCCGATCTCTTCCAGGCGCTTGGCCAGGATCGGATCGTCGGAGGTGTAGACCATGACGTCGAAGCCGTCCTTGACCAGGGTCTCGGCCGCGGCCAGGGTCTGGACCACGTCGGGGAACAGGGTGCGCTGGTCGCCCAGCACTTCCAGCTTGACCAGCTTGTGGCCGTCGAGCAGCTCGCGCGCCAGGCGGCAGGTGCGCACCGCGTCGTCGGCGGTGTAGCAGCCGGCGGTGTTGGGCAGCAGGGTGTAGCGGTCCGGCGGCAGCACGTCGAGCAGGTTGGGCTCGCCGGGGTTCTGACCGATGTTGGTGCGGCGGATCGCCACGGTCACGATTTCGGCGCCGGCGGCCTCGGTGGCCAGGCGGGTCTGTTCGAGGTCGAGGAACTTGCCGGTACCGGTCAACAGGCGCGAGCGGTAGGTCTTGCCGGCGATGATCAGCGGGTCGGAGAAGGCGGTATTCGTCATCGTCGAATTATGTCGGATATCGGCGGGCGCTTGGACCCTGGGGCTGAGCGGGACGCGAACGCGGCAGCAGGGGCCGACGCAGGGACGTGCGGCGATGCAGCAGGGGGCGCCGTGAAGGGAGCGCGCCGGCCGCCGTTCGTCGGAGTCGGGGCGGGAGCCGGGGGACACGCGTGGCGCGCTCGCTTGAAACGGCCGCAGTGGGGCCGGCGGGCCCGCCCATCGCAATCGGCGACCGTTCGTCGTCAGCCTCAAATAATGTGATTGACGTCCCAAAATGCGGCGTATAGTGCCGCCTAGCGGTACCTGGGGAGGGCGTTGCGGATATAGCGCTCTGCAGTGCCGTCGCGGCGCCCGCCAGGGGAAGCGGGTGCCGCCGTTGTACAGGACTCGAAAAAGGCACAACCGGCGCGAGCCGGCGTCGCAAAGCCACGGATGCCGATCCGCATAGGGGCGGCATGGCCGAGCTACCGAGCGCGAAGAACTGGGCGCTTACTGCCCCGCTCACGGAGTTCTGACATGTCCACCAACCGACGCTGGCGTCCGCTGCTCGCAGCGGCGCTGCTAATGGCTTCCGTCGGAGCCTTGCCTACCGCGGCCTGGGCCGCCTCGGTGCAACCCACCACCTACCCCGGCAACTTCGCCGGGTGCGACGACCTACCCGGCGTCGGCACCTGGCAGGGCGGCGGGGCCAGTTCCGGCGGCGCACCCCTCGACGGCCAGGTCTACAACCTGGGCAACGGCCAGACCATCACCTTCAACTACACGCCCTCCGGGCAGAACAAGTTCATCGGCTTCACGTCGACCATCCCGATGGACTACATCGTGATCAAGGGCGGCAACGCCTATAACGTCTTCCACTACGACCCCGCTGTCCTTAGCGATACCAATCTGTACGCGCCCAACAACGCCAGCGGCGAACCCGCCGGCGTCAGCCATGTCGCGTTCTGCTTCCTGCCCAAGCCCACCGGCGTCAAGACCGCCGAGGCCAGCTGGAAGCGCTACACCGACTGGCAGATCGACAAGACCGTAACGCCCGAAAGCATCACCATGCTCGACGGCGACAGCCATCAGGTCGAGTACACCGTCACCGCGACGCCGACCACCCGCGGCCTGTACCGCGTCGCCGGCACCATCACGGTCAAGGACCCCTTCAGCTTCGGCTGGAAGGCCACCGCGGTCGTCGACACCCTGCAGTTCAACAACAGCGCGACCCAGTTCTCGCTGCAGTGGACCGCGGCCGGCGGCGACACCGACACCCTCAACTGCGTCAAACCGGCGCCGAACGCGGACAAGATCATCCTGTCCTGCACCTATGCGTTCGAGCTGAGCAGCATCAGTCATCCCTTCCTGCTCAGCGCCACCGGCGGCATCAACGCCGCGGGCATCACTACCGAGCGCAAGTCCTGCAGTTGCAGCGACGACGGCAGCAGCGGAAGCACGACGAGTTACACCTTCACCGCGAGCGCGCCGTTCACGATCCCGGCCAACCCGGCCGAGAGCTACGGCGATACCTTCGCGATCGACGACTCGATCCTGCCGAACAACCCGGACCATAGCTTCAACCTGGGCAACGGGCCGTACGTGTGGAAGTATCCGCGTCCGCAGCCGTTCGTGTGCGGCGCCGACGAAGGCCAGCACACCAACACTGCGACCGGTACCTGGAGCACCAGCGCCAGCACCAACGCCACCGCCAGCGATTCGGCGATGGTCACCGTGGCCTGCCGGACCGTGTCGATCATCAAGAGCGCGAACACCCGCTACGACCGCGACTATGCCTGGACTCCGGACAAGCACGTGGTGGTCTCGCCGGCCGACGCCAAGGTGGTCGGCATGCAGGGCTGCCTGCCCGATCCGATCGTCGGCGGCACCTATGCCGGCAACTTCCTGTGCGAGGACGTGCAGGTCCTGCTCAATGCCGGCGGCAACTACGAGACCGTCTATCGTCTCGCGGCGACCCGCAGCATCGAGTCGGAAAGCGGCTTCAGGGTCAGCGGCAACATCCTGATCACCTGGCCGGGCGATGTGACGCCGCAGTTCAGCCCCGCGGACCCGAGCGACACGCTGCACTTCAACGGCGGCGCGACTCAGGCCGTGGTTCCGACCTGCGAACCGCCGGGCGCGACCTCGTTGAGCTGCGACTACGCCGCAGACGTGGCCGACAAGACCGCAGGCTACAACGAAGCCAGCATCCAGCGCGTGCTGAAGTGCTACGACGCCGCCGGAAACGCCAGCGACTGCGGTTTCAAGAGCTACACCTCGAACCAGGCCGCGTTCTCGTTCGGCGCGCCCACCACCGAAGCCGACGCTTGCGTCGTGGCCAGCGACCTGTTCAACGGTACGCCTGGACTGAACCTGGGCAACAGCTTCGGTTGGATCGTGGAGCCGTTGGTGTGCGACAGCTTCGCCAAGTTCGTCACCGGCGACATCAACCCCGACCCGGGCATCGTCGAGAGCCTCGACATCTTCGCGGCGTGGATCCTGCCGACCCAAGTCGGTCCGGGCAACACCTGCGAGTTCATGGTTCCCAACGTGCTGACGGTGAGCGGTATCGGCGAAGCGGGCGGCGTGAACGCCAGCGACGAGGCCATCATCACCGTGAAGGTGCCGGAACTGTGCGCCGCCGCGGGTTGTACCTACACCCAGGGTTACTGGAAGACCCACTCGAAGTACGGTCCTGCGCCGTACGACGCGACCTGGGCGACCATCGGCGAAGACACGCTGTTCTTCAGCTCCGGTCAGACCTGGTACAAGGTGTTCTGGACGCCGCCGAAGGGTGGCAACGCCTACTACATCCTGGCGCACCAGTACATGGCCGCTCGCCTGAACGTCGAAGCCGGCGCGACCGCACCGCCTGAAGTGCAGGCCGCGATCGCCCAGGCCACGGCGTGGTTCACCGGCCGCAGCACCGCCGCCCCGAAGGGCGCCGCGCGCGACACGGCGATCAACCTGGCCGGCATCCTGGCCGCCTACAACGAAGGCACCATCGGCCCGGGCCATTGCTCGGTCTCGCCGGCGACCATCATCGACGCCGGCACCTGATACGCATTCGACTTGGAGGTCGTACTTGGGCCCCGGCTAGCGCCGGGGCCCTTTTCTTTGCGGGGATGCGTTGCCTAAGGGGCGCCGGACGATGCGTGGCTTCGGAGCGCGGCGTGCTGTCCACCGCTGCGGCTGTCGCGGCTCACGCCGCTCCTACAGGGGGCAGTAGCCGCGCTCGGCTTTTGTAGGAGCGGCGTGAGCCGCGACAGCCGCAGCGACGTACGCAAGCGCCGCCGCCGAAGCCCGGAGCCTGCGCCGTTCGCTGCGCAACGGCGAGCCTCAGCCGCCGCCCAGCGCGTGCACGATCTCGATCTTGTCGCCGTCGCCGATCGCCTGCTCGGCGTGGCGGCCGCGCGGGACGATCTCGCCGTTGATCTCGACCGCGACCCGGCGTTCGCCGAGCCCTTCCTGGCGCAGCAGTTCGGCCACGGTAAGCGCGGCCGCGAGCGTGCGCGGCTCGCCGTTGAGCTGGATATTCATGCGCGCATTGTCGCGTGCGCACCGCGCAGCGGCCAGTGCCGGCGCTGGCGGCGCGGGTCGCGGTTCGTGACCTTCGGCCGCAGTCGACGGCCGCCGCAGCGGCGATAATCGCCGCGCCGTTTTGCCGCGCTGCGCCTTGCCTTGGCCGGTCCGCGCGTGTTTGGATCGGCCATCCGCCGGCGTATGTCGCCCGGGCGGAGCCCTTTCCGGCCCGCGCCGGCCCGCCCGGCGGGCTGCGCGCGTCGCCGCCACCGTCACATCACCGCAGGGAAGTTCATGATGAAACCCGCTCGTACCGCGCTGGCCGCCGCACTGCTGCTGGCGACCGCCCCGGCCCTGGCCCAGGACTACTCCAAGACCGTCTTCATCGGCGACAGCCTGACCGACTCGGGCTGGTTCCGCCCGCGCCTGGTCCAGGCGGTCGGCCCGAACGGCGCCTTGCTCGGCCGCTTCACCACCAACCCGGGCCTGGTCTGGTCCGAATACCTGGGCGAGTACTACGGCGGCAACGCCGCCAGCGCCAACCAGGGCGGCGACAACTACGCCGTCGGCGGCGCCCGCACCGGCACCAACAGCGCCGGCGCGCTCGGCGCGATTCCGTCGCTGGCCACTCAGACCGCGAACTACCTCGCCAGCACCGGCGGCCGCGCCGACCCGAACGCGCTGTACAGCGTGTGGGGCGGCGCCAACGATCTGTTCGCGGTCGTCGCCGGCGCCCCGGCGCAGACCACCATCGCCAATGCCGTCACCGCCCAGATCGGCGTGGTCGCCTCGCTGCACAACGCCGGCGCCCAGTACATCCTGGTGCCGACCGTGCCCGACCTGGGCTCGACCCCGCAGTTCCGCGCCGGCGGCGCCGTCGCCCAGGCCACCGGCACCCAGCTGGCGACCAGCTACAACAATGCCCTGTACAGCGGACTGGCCGCCTCCGGCCTGCGCGTGATCCCGCTCAACACCTTCAGCCTGTTGCGCGAAATCGTCGCCAACCCGGCCCCGTACGGCATCAGCAACGTCACCGGCACCGCCTGCAATCCGCAGATCACCGCCTCGTCGGTGACCTGCAGCCCGGTCAACTACGCCACCCCGGACGCGCCGGAAACCTACGCCTTCGCCGACGGCGTGCACCCCTCGGGCAAGGCGCACAAGATCCTCGCCGACTACGCCCTGGGCGTGCTGGAAGCGCCGCGCTTCATCGCGGTGCTGCCGAACTCGGCCGCGGCCACCGGCCGCGCCCGCGCCGACCAGGTCTCCACCCACATCGGCGAGCGCCCGGACGGCGAGGGCATGCGCTGGTGGGCCAGCCTGCGCGGCGATTTCCAGCGCTACGGCCACGGCGACCTGTACGACGGCGCCGGCCCGGCGCTGACCGGCGGCGTCGACTGGAACCGCGGCAATCTGGTGTTCGGCGCCTTCGCCGGCTACGGCCAGCAGAAGCAGGATTTCGGCCTGCGCCACGGCGAGTTCGACCAGAAGGAAGCCAGCCTCGGCGGCTTCGTCGGCTGGTACGGCGAGCGCGCCTGGGTCAACGGCCAGGTCAGCTACACCAAGCTGGACTTCGACATCGACCGCAACGCCAACCTCGGCCCGGTCAGCCGCGTCCACCACGGCTCGGCCGACGGCGACAACGTCACCGTCGCGGTCAACGGCGGTTGGGAATTCGGCCACGACGCGCTGCGCCACGGCCCGGTGCTGGGCCTGGTGTCGCAGACCATCGAAGTCGACGGCTTCGCCGAAAGCGACCCGACCCTGGCCACCTCGCTGGCCTACCCGAAGCAGGAATTCGACTCGCTGATCGGCAGCGTCGGCTACCAGGTCCACTACACCCACAGCGAAAGCTTCCGTCCGTACGCGCGCCTGACCCTCGACCGCGAGTTCGAAGACGCGCCCGAACAGGCCTACGCGCGCCTGCAGAGCGTGCAGGGCCTGGGCGACTACGCGGTCAAGGGCCGCCACTTCGACCAGAACTACGGCACCCTGCTGTTCGGCGTGCGCACCAAGCTGTTCGGCCTGGACGCCAACGTCGGCGCCAGCGCCACCATCGGCCAGGGCGCCGGCAACAACACCACGGTGTTCGCCCAGATCGGCAGCGGCTTCTGATCGCCGCCGTCCCCTGACGACGCAACGAAAAAACCGGGCCGCGAGGCCCGGTTTTTTTCTTGGGGTGCCGGCGGCTGGCCGTTGCCGGGGCCCTAATTGCCAGCGCCGCGGCCTCGGCTTAGACTGGTCCGGTAAAGCGGGTGTAGTTCAATGGTAGAACTGCAGCTTCCCAAGCTGCTAGCGTGGGTTCGATTCCCATCACCCGCTCCAACTTCGTTGTCTCCTCCCTTCCGGCCTTTGCCGCGCGTAACGCGCCGACCCGCAAAGGCTCTTGCGTACCTTCGACTTCGATCGCGAGACCTCCCACGAGGCGTCGTCGCAGGTACCGTTTCGTGCCGAAGCCCTGTTTCCTGGCTCGCGCCGTCGTTGCCCAGGCTCCGTTCCGGCTGCAGTCGCTTCGGCTTGTATCCCGGAGCATCCCTGCAGTCGGATTGTTCCTTGGCGGCATACGCCAGCGACTGACTTGGCCTGACCGCAACGGATGCTATAACCGGCGCTCCTCCGGTAGGACGACCCCGCCGGCTTGGACCACTAGACCAACGCCGAGATCAAGCCGTCCGGCGAAGCCGTCGGCCGGTCACTGACCCACCCAATCCAAACAAGGACGCTTCGATGAAGGCTCGAATCCACCCGCGCGACACCTCACGCACCGAGCACTCGTGGCGCTATACGCGCCTGCTCGCCGCCTCGGCCTTGTGCCTCGTGGCGGCCGCTTGCACCGACGGTGCGGGCGGGGCCGTCGGCGCGGCGATGTCCAACGAACTCGTCGATCCCGCCAGCGGGGCCAGCTGCGGCCAAGGGGCGAACGTGCGGATCACCAAGAACGGCTTCCAGACCGTGCTCAACGGCCAATGCGGCGCGGTCGTCATCACCGGCTCGAACGGATCGGTCAACGTCGATCACGCCCGATCGATCCGCGTCGAAGGCACCCAGGTCACCGTGCTCAACGAAAAGGTCGAGACGCTGGAGACCGTCGGCTCTGACAACACCTTCAACATGACCGAGGTGGGGCATGCGACCGTCGCCGGCGATCGGAACACGTTGTTGGGGCGCAACTACCGGCAGGTGACGTTCAAGGGCAAGGACAACTCGGTCAACACCGACAACGAGCCGCAACTGGACGACCAGGGCACCGGCAACAAGGTCATTTGACACGGTGCGGTCGAATTGCGGCATGACGAGCTCATCGCCGGCCCGTGCGGTTGATAAGACTCGGGTCGGTTTCCGAGGCAGTCGACGAAAGTGCATAGGCAGCGGCCGGTAGCCGTAGGCGTCACCCTGGGCGAGCCGAGTCTTGCGTAGACGCTCGCCAATAGCGGTGGAAGCAGGAAGGGCGGGCATTCGTCAGCAAAGTCATCTTACTCTCCGACGTTGGCCCCTTTCATACTGGCAACGCACTGCAGATGGTGGAGCCATGCGCTTGCATGGGCCCCGCGCCAACGAGAGGATGGGGCATCCAAGGAAAGGAACTGGCTATGCTCCGAACCACCCGCCGTACCGTCGCGGTGCTGCTGTTCGCTTTGACGACGTTGAGCGCCTGCACACGCCAGGCTGCAACCCCGCCCACGCCAGGAATCGCTTCGCCCGAGCCTCCTGTTGCGGCAGCGGCGGATCCCCAGGCCGATCTGGTGGTCGTGGTCGGCGAACGGGTCGCGCTGGACGACATCCAGGACCCGGACTCGCTGGGGGGCGGCTATCGAGCGCGCTACCGCGTCCTGGAGCGGTTCCACGGCCGCCAAGAGGGGCCGATGGTGGACTTTGAGTTTTACCAACATCTCGGGGAGCCGCACCTGCTGGGTTTCAGCCACGCCTTGCTGTTCCTGCGCCGCGACGGCGATCGCCTGTCGGAGGTCGCCCACTACCCGGTGTTCGCCGCGCGCGGTGGCGGCTGGGCCGGTTGTGCGCCGGCCTCCGAGATGGAAGCACGGCGGCGCAAGGACCGCGCCCGGGCGGTGCCGGGCGTGTTCGCTGGCGAAGCGACCTACACCGAATGGGTGGCGCCGAACCCATCCGCATACCCCGCCGAGCACTTCCGGATTAGTGAGAACCGCATCCGTTGCCTCACCGGCACGCCGGCGCAGGAACTGTACGCGTTGAACAAGCACATCTTGGAGACCGGGGTAGGGCCGAACTCTTTGACGCCGGAGCAGGTCGAGGCCATCACCGTGCCGGTGGTCCAGCCCGCGGCCCCGGCCCAGCAGCCCGATGAGGGGTGAGGTTGTCCATCCGACGCGCTTCCACCCGGCCTATGGCGGGTGGGGCGATGGGTGCGAATGGATTAGGTTTCGGGCCGCAGCACCGCCCGACACCTCGGCGGCGACTCATCCAAGTCCAACCGCAGCTGCACCGCGTCCTCGGCGCAAACCGGTGCGGCGCCGCGATGCTTTAGCCTGATCCGCCCGCCGAAACTGGGGTCGACAATCGCCGCCTCGGCCAGCAAGTGCAGCGCATGCACCAGATAGCGCGGCCAATCCAGGCCGCTGACGTCGATCTCCAGTTCCCAGCGGCCGTCGCCTTCGTCCCAAATCAAATCGAGTTCGGTGTCCCGGGCAGGGCCGCTGCGGGTCTTCAGCGGGACCAGCAGGTCGGCGATGCGGGGATGGCGGGTTTCGGCGTCGATCAGGGCGAAGCCGAGGGCGTCGCCTTCGATGTGGCTCAGCAGCACGGCGACGGCGGTGCGGGTGGGGTGGCCGGCGAACAGGCGGACCTTGGTGAAGTTGGCCAGCCAGGCCTGGCGGTCGTCGCCGGGCAGGCCGGCGATGACGCGGGCGAGGCCGCGGGCGAGGGCGGGGAGGTCGGGTTCGCGGACGACGACGAACAGCGTGCGGCGGGCGCAGACGGCTTCGCCGGCGCGGGCGACCGCGTCCAGGCGGCGCTGCATCAGGGTTTGGTGCAGCGGATCGATGTCGCTCGGCAGGGTCGCGGTCGGGGTCGTCACAGCAGGCATTGCATCACCGCATGGCGCAGGCCGGGGCCGGCTTTCTTCTGTTCCAGCACCGACAGCGCGCCGTAGACGTTGGCGCTGCCGTCGCGCTTCATCAGCTTTTCCAGCGCGGTCCGGTCGGCGGCGGTCGGCGGTGCGGGTTCGTGGACGGCGAGCAGGCGCCGCGCCCGCTCCAGGCACTCGCCGAGGCCGGCGTCGGAATAACTGGCCGGGTGGCGCAGTCCCAGCGCATGCAGGAAGTACAGGCGGAAGCCGAGCCGGATCTCGTCGCGGCTGGCGCCGCCGGCGACGCGTTCGAGCAGGCGGGCGCCGGTGTATTGTTCCCAACCGCCCTGCTTGGCGCTCAGCACCAGGCCTTCGACCGGCACGCGGCTGAAGCCGACCCGGCGGCAGGGCAGGCCGAAGCGTTGCAGTACGCGGGTCAGCGATTCGTAATCGCGTTCGATGCTGGCGTCGTGGTAAAGGCAGATTTGGTCGTGCTGCGGCGCGTGTTCGAGCAGGTCGCGCAGGATCGCCAGCAGGTAGTTGGGCAGGCCTTGTTCCGAGATCAGCACGCGCAGCGGCCGGCTTTCGTCGGTGAGGTCCAGGTAGACGCCGCCGCCGAAACGGCGCTGGTCCAGCAGCAGGTCGTGCGCGCGCAGCCGGTCGAGCACGGCCTCCTGGCCGAGGCCGAACGGCACCGAATGAAACAACGCATCGGGGGCCAGGCCCAAGGTGACGAAGACTTCGCCCCACAGCGCCAGGATGCGGCGCGATGCCGCGTGCACGAAGCCCTCGTCCTCGATGCGGCGGGCGTAGACGGCGATGCGTTCGGCGTCGGGCAGCGCGGCGCTGCGATGGCATTCGACGTACAGCGCGCCGATCTGGCCTTCGCTCATGGCGTCGAAGTCGAGGCCGGCGTGTTCGCGGTCCAGATAGTCCCAGAAGCGGATGGTCTGCAGCGAGATGTCCCAGGGGCGGCGGTTGTGCCAGATCGCGCCGGGCGCGAACAAGCCCTCGAAGCGGCGCATGAAGTCCAACAGCAGCGCGCCCTTGAGGTGGGAGGGGGTGAGCGGCTTGGTGGGGGTGATGCCGACCGGCGCGTACAGCGTGCTCATGCGGTCAGACCGTTCTCGGCGAAGTCTTCGCGCAGCCAGGCCCGCAGTTGTTCCTGCACCCGTTGCGGCGGTTGGCTGTTGTCGACGATGCGGTGGGCCAGCGGCCGCCCCATCTGCAGTTCGTCGTCGAAGCCGGCCAGGCGCGAGCCGATGTCGCCGTCGCGTTCCAGGCGCGTGCGCAGGTGGGCTTCGACGCGCGCCAGCGGCGCTTCCACTTGGTACACGAGATGGCTCGGAAAGTACTTTGACAGGCGCTGCACCAGCATCGCCCGCATCATCAGCACGCGGATGTTGCCGCCGTCGCTCTCCAGCGCCTGCCGCGGCAGGCCGTAACGCGCTTGCAGGCCGAACAGCTGGGCGGTCTCGAGAAAGAAGCCCGCCCGCTCGCGCGCGCTGAATTCCTCGTCGTCGACGAAGACGTGATCGGCGTTGGCCGGGTCTTCGTAATGCCGCGGCTTGCGCGTGGTCCAGGTCGGCACCAGCCGCACCAGGCCTTCCTGGCGCAGCGGCGCGAACAGGGTGCTTTTGCCGACGCCGGAAGGGCCGATCACTACCAGAATCTTGGCCATCATGTACTCGTGCGCACCGCCGCCTCTTGCAGCTGCACGGACAGCAGCGACTGCAGCGAGATCGCTGCGATCAGCGGCAGGAACAGGTTGTCGGTGCCTTTGTGCGAGAACGCCTCGATCAGGGTCAGCGCGGCGCCCAGCGCCATCGCCACCGGCAGGGCGGCGGCCGGCGGCAGACCCATCCACAGGGCGGCCGGCACCAGGATGGCCAGCCCGGAGAGGAAGAACGCCGCGCTGCCGGCATAGGACTTGGCATGGCCGAACAAGGTGTAGCGGCGGCGGCCGTAGGTCTCGCCGATCACGCCGGCCAGGGCATCGGAGATGCCGAGCACCAGGTAGGCGGCGACGAAGGCGGGATAGGACAGGTCGAGCGAGGTCGCCACCATCAACGACAGCGGCAACAGCAGGTCGCCGTAGGATTGGCGCTCCACTCCCATGATCGAGCGCAACAGCACGGTGCCGCGCAGCAAGGCGATGGCGGCGAAACTGCCGGCGGCGATCCAGAACAGTTCGCGGTAGCCGATGCCGAACAGCGGAAAGGCCGCGATGACCAGGCAACTGCTGACGTGCACCGACTTGCGCGAGACCTCGGCCGGCGCGCCGAAGCGGCGGACCAGATCGCCGAGCAGGAAGCAGGCGAGGATGGCGAGCGTGAAACCGATCATCGGGGTGGGCTCACGATGCGGTCCTTGACCTGCGGCGGGCGCAGGCCCGCGGCGACACGGTCGCACCATTGCTGGGTGAAGTACGCCGGCGGCACCTGCCGCACCTCGCCCAGCGAAGTGCCGGCCATCGCCGCATCGGCGGCATAGGCCTGACGCAGGGTGTGTTCGCCAATGTCGATGCCGTCGGCGTCGTTGCAGGCCACCAGCAGGTCGAGCACGCCCTGTGCCGCGGGCACGAAGGTGAAGTTGCGCAGGCGCAGGCCGTGTTCGTCGTTGTAGCGGCGCATGAAGCGCAGCAGCGCCGACTCGGGCACGGACGCGGACTGGGTGATGCGGCCGGCATAGGCCACCGTGGGCACGTTGCCCGCTCGACCGGTCACTTCGAGCAGATCGCCGAGCACGTAACGGCAGAAGCCGCCGGCCTGGGTGGCGACCACGGCGTAGCTGGCGCCTTCGCGCAGTTGCTCCAGCCGCAATGGCGTCTGCGCCGCGCCGTTCTGCACGTCGAGGAATTCGAAGAAGGCGGCGTTGTAGGCCATCACCCCGCGCAATCCGTCGGCCAGCAGGTGCATCGCCAGAGGGACCTCGGAGGCGGCCAGCGGCGCCGGCAGCACCACCACGTCGGCGCCGTAGTCGGCGACGACCTGGTGCAGATAGATCCCGGCGATGCCTTCGTCCCAGCACAGCAGGCGTTCCACGTTCGGCCACACGTCGGCCGGCAGCAGGCGCCCGCGTGCGGCGCGACGCGCGGACAGGCGCTCGGCCAGCGCGGGATCGGGCGCGGCGACGGCGCGGCCGCCGAAGCGGCCGGCGGCGAGGTCGGCGAACAAGCGTTCGGCGTTGTTATCGAGCAGCTGCGGTATCGCCGCCAGGATCGCCGGATTGATGCCGATGAACTGGCGGATGTCGTGGCCGGCGGCCATGCGCAGACGGAAATACAGCCGGTCCAGGTCGGCGGGGATGTCCGCCGGTACCGTCGCCCAGGGGCCCTGCGTGCCGGGCTCCAGCAACGCCTGGCTGTCGAACTCGTTGGCCAGGTTGACCTGGCTGAGGCCGACGTGCGGCGCGCCGCTGCTCAGCACCGAGGTGTCGCGCAGCGGGTCCCATTTGAAATTGACCGTGCGGTCGCGGCTGGCCGCCAGCCCCGGATGGGCGCGCACGGCGCCTTCCATGTAGGTCAGATAGAAGGGGTTGAAGGTCTCGGCGAAATAAACGCGCGGCAGCGGCAGGACCTTGGCCTTGCCGGCGGTGCTGCCGCTGCTGGAGATGAAACGGAACACCTCGCCCGGGAACAGCACGTCGGCTTCGCCGGCGACGATGCGGTCGACGTAGGGGCGCAGCTCCTCGTAGTTGCGCAACGGCACCCGGCGCCGGAACTCGGCCAGGCTGTCGATGCGGTCGAACCCGTGCTCGCGGCCGAAGGCGGTGTCGCGGCCGCGCGCGATCAGGCGCGACAGCACTTCGTCCTGGGTGCGCTCGGGCGTGTCCAGGCCGCCGATGAAATTCGCGTAATGCTGTTGGCCGAGGCCGATGCCCATGACAACGCTTCCTGCTTCGATGGTGGAACCTTCCGGTTCGGACGTCGGTGCCCGGTATCGGCGTGACGCAATGCCGGCCGCACTATACGAACAAGCCGCCTTGCGTTTTTTGAACGATGGCGGTGTTTCGAATTTCTTCCTGCAGATCGGCGCAGATCCGATCCGGAATCGCAGTCACGCCCGATCTCACGCGGATCGCGACGGCGATCGGTCGCGGCAAAGCGCTTGCGTCGTAGCGGTCCGAACGGCCGATGCGGCGATCGTCCGCGCAAGCCGTCTCACCGGTTGCGAGGCGCTCAGCGATGAGAAAGGGTGAGCGGGCGATACCTATGGTTCGATTCGATTGCCGGACAATGAGGGCGTTGCGCGGATTCGAACGAAGGTCGTTGACGGGCCCGATCGCGTTCCGGCCATGCATGGGGCGCGCCGGGGATCGATCGATGGGCCGGTTCGCCGGCGCACGGCGCGTCAGTTGCACCACTGCTGCTCACAAGGGTCGCCGTCGCCGTTGCCGTCCATCTTCACGTTGGGGCAATGGGCGAGGAAGTAACGCGCCTCGGCGCACGAGGTCATCTGGCTGCAGTGCGTGCGTCCGTCGCAGCGGTAGCGGGCCGGTGCGGGCCGCGATATCGGTATCCACGCCGGCATCGCGCCGACGATGGCGTCGGTGCGGGGGGCGATGTCGATGAGACCCTGCGCATACCCGACGATCCCGCCGATCGCGACCAACCCGAATAGGGCCGGTCCCCAGGAACGGCGGCCGCGGCGCTCGGACGATCGGCGGCGCCGGTCGGTTCGCGCATGCGGCCGCTCGTTGGGGCGGCGCACGCGCGTCGCGCTGTGCTTGCCTTGCGTGTCGCGGACGGATTCGAACGTGAAGCGCTCATTGGGCAATGGCCGCGAGCTGCCGGGCGCGAGCGCGGAGACGTGCATGAAGACCTGCGGGCCGCCGCCGACCGGTGCCAGGAACCCATCGCCGCGGTCGTCGTTCCAGTGCGCCAAGGTCCTCGACATCCGCTTGCCCGTGTCCATCCGCCGTCTGCCCATGCTCCGTTATCGGACGGTAACGAGTTCCGCAGTGCGCGCAGGCCAGGGTGTCGATCGGGCGGCGCAGGGCAGCGGCCGGGCGGTAGCGGTTTCGCGTTCGCCGGTGTGTTTGGTCGTTGCGGGCGCGATCGCGGCAGGCGGCGTCGACGGAATGCGGCTGTGCCGCGGCCCGCGAATCGACCGGCCGAACGGATACGAGCGCAGGCTGAATCCGCGCAGGCCGGGTCCGCCGCCAGGAGGGCAGGGACGCGTCGATCCGCGGCCGCGCAACGCAGCATCGATCGTGGCCGGGCGGCCTTCGACGGCCGGTGGGCAAGAGCATTTCCCGCTCACGTTGCGCTAATGCCCGCGGGGGCAGTGTCGGAGCCTGGGCGGCGGTCGCCGGCTCGGCGCGATGGCCGTTGCGATGCGCATCGACCTGACGCGGGGCGCGCGCTAGACTGCGCGCCCGGTCCGTTCCGGGCACGATGCGGCTCGCCATCCAGGCGGCGGCGCAGCGCGGTCGGGACGGGCCCAGGGCGACCGCAAGGTCGCTTTTTTTGTCGCCTCGCGGCGCGATGGAACGACGCCGGCCGGGTACGGTCCAAGCGCCATCGGTTCGTGGGTTCCCATTCGATCGTGCTGGCTGCGCAGCGGAGGTCCGATGTCATCGATGATCGTCCTCGGCTGGCGCGAACTGGCCGCTTTGCCGGGCCTGGGCATCGCCGCGATGCGGGCCAAGATCGACACCGGCGCGCGCAGTTCGGCGCTGCACGTGGAGTCGCACTGGAGCTTCGTCGAGGCCGGCGCGCCCTGGGTCGGGTTCCGCCTGCGCCCGCGCGGCAGCGCGGTGATCGAGGCCGCGGCGCCGGTCTACGACGAGCGCTGGGTCACCGACTCCGGCGGCCATCGCACCCGTCGCCTGTTCATCCGTACCGCGCTGAGCCTGGCCGGCACCGAACGCGAAATTGAAATAAACCTGGCGGATCGTCGCGGCATGCGCTTCCCGATCCTGCTCGGCCGCACCGCGGTCACCGGCGCGTTCACGGTCGATCCGGCGCGCTCGTTCCTGCACGGGCGGCTGCGCCGCCGCGCGCCCAGCCTCTGAACGCGCGTCCCCCTCCTTTTTCCGCGAACCCCGCCCGATGAAGCTTGCGATCCTGTCGCGCAACACCAAGCTCTATTCGACCCGCCGCCTGGTCGAGGCCGCGCGCGAGCACGGCCACAGCGTGCGCGTGCTCGACCCCCTGCGCTGCTACATGCGCATCGCCTCGGACGGCTTCCAGATGCACTACAAGGGGCGCGAGATCGCCGGTTATCACGCGGTGATCCCGCGCATCGGCGCCTCGATCACCCGCTACGGCTCGGCCGTGCTGCGCCAGTTCGAGCTGATGGAGACCTACAGCCCGAACAGCTCGGACGCGATCCTGCGCGCGCGCGACAAGTTGCGCAGCCACCAGCTGCTGGCCGCCGAGGGCATCGGCCTGCCGGCGACGGTGTTCGGCGACAACCCCGACGACACCGCCGACCTGCTGTCGATGCTCGGCCCGCCGCCGCACGTGATCAAGCTCAACGAGGGCACCCAGGGCGCGGGGGTGATGCTGACCGAGAAGCTGTCGGCGTCCAAGGGCGTGATCGAAGCGCTGCGCGGCTTGTACGCGAACTTCCTGGTGCAGGAGTTCGTCGCCGAGGCCAAGGGCGCCGACCTGCGCTGCTTCGTGGTCGGCGGCAAGGTGGTGGCGGCGATGAAGCGGCAGGCGCCGAAGGGCGATTTCCGCTCCAACCTGCACCGCGGCGGCACCGCCAAGGGCGTGCGCGCCAGCGCCGCCGAGCAGGACGTGGCGGTGCGCGCCGCGCGGGTGCTGGGGCTGGGGGTGGCGGGCGTGGACCTGATCCGCTCGGCCCGCGGCCCGCTGGTGCTGGAGGTCAATTCCTCCCCGGGCCTGGAGGGCATCGAGGAGGCCAGCGGGGTGGACGTGGCCGGGGAAATCGTCCAATACGTGGCCGGCCGGCTGCGCGAGAAGACCCCCCGCCGCGCTGCGGTGAGACGCTGAACAGGGGGTGGGGCGAGGCTTGGGCTTGCCCGATCCTCGTCAATGGCAAGCCTGGCAGGTCATCTGTCGGCGCCCCGCCGAACGGCAGCGCCCCGGTGCGGAAGGGCTGGGCCGGGGCGGTTCCAATTTCAAGTTGCGTTTAACTTGCTTTTAACGCGATCTTTAACGACCGTTTAATCGAAATCCGCGTAGCGTTACCCGGACCGAAGCACTGCAGCGCCACCAAATCACGCTCCTCGTCAGACGTATCTGGTCGAAGCAGGTTACGGTAATCGGGGCAATACCCTTTTGGCCCAGGCGCGGTGGCCCCGCGTCTGGGCCTTTGTTTTTTGGCGCCGCAATGGGCGATTCGGACTGGGGATTCGGGACCGGCGATGAACGCCGGAGTGACTTCCGGGGGATGGGGGGCGAGCGTTTCCCGTTCATTTTACAAACGCTCTGGCATCATCCTTCGCTTGCCGTCGCCGCCTCGTGCGCGACGCCTACGGAACCCGGGCGCGCGGCTACGGTCGAACGCCAACCCACTGGGACGAGCCCATGCGCATACTTGTGATCGAAGACAACCAGGACATCGCCGCCAACCTCGGCGACTTTCTCGAAGACCGCGGGCATACGGTGGATTTCGCCGCCGACGGCATCACCGGGCTGCATCTGGCGGTGGTGCACGATTTCGACGCCATCGTGCTGGATCTGAACCTGCCCGGCATCGACGGCCTGGAGGTCTGCCGCAAGCTGCGCAACGAAGCGCGCAAGCAGACGCCGGTGTTGATGCTCACCGCGCGCGACAGCCTGGACAACAAGCTCGCCGGCTTCGATTCCGGCGCCGACGATTACCTGATCAAACCGTTCGCGCTGCAGGAGGTCGAGGTCCGCCTCAACGCGCTGTCGCGTCGCGGCCGCGGCGTGCAGACCCGGGTGCTGACCGCGGCCGATCTGGAGTACAACCTCGACACGCTGGAAGTGCGGCGCCAGGGCAAACTGCTGCAGCTCAACCCGACTGCGCTGAAGATCCTGCAGGCGCTGATGGAAGCCTCGCCGGCGGTGGTCACCCGGCAGGAACTGGAAACCCGGGTGTGGGGCGAAGAGCTGCCCGACTCCGACAGCCTGCGCGTGCACATCCACGGCCTGCGCGCGGTGGTCGACAAGCCTTTCGACACGCCGCTGATCCAGACCCGCCACGGCATCGGCTACCGCATCGCCGCCCCGGACAACGGTTGAGCGCGTGGCATCGGAAGAACCTGCCGCGAGCTCGCGGCTAAGGAAAAAGAAGCGATTCCGGCGGCGCCTGCGCAGCCGAATCATTCTGTCGTTCGTGCTGTTGGGCTTCGGCCTGACCGCGATGTTCGCGTTCGCGACCAACTGGACCCGCACTCGGGTCGAGAACCAGTTGGTCGAGGACGCGATGAACCGCAACATCGACGAGTACGCGCGCCAGTTCTACCTGGCGCCGGATTCCAACCCGCCGGTGCCGTTCAAGCAGGTCTATGGACGGGTGGTCAAGAGCGACCGCTTCGAGAACCTGCGCCTGGAAGAGCCCGACTGGTACGCGCTGCCCGACGGCATTCACAACATCCAGGGCAAGAACACGGACGGCACCCCGTTTTCGTACAAGCTCGCGGTGCGCAAGACGCCGACCGAGTGGTTCTTCCTCGCCTACGACATGACCCAGGCCAGCAAGGGCGAGGCCCAGTTCAATCGCGCGATCTACCTGTCGGTGCTGGTGTTCACCCTGTTCTCGCTGCTGGTCGGCTGGTGGGCGGCGTCGCGGGTCATGAGCCCGGTGTCGGAACTGGCCAACCGGCTCAAGCGGTCCGGCCGCAGCGCCCAGTCCGAGGCGCTGGCCGCGCATTTCCCCGACGACGAGGTCGGCCAGTTGGCCGAGGCCCTGGACGACTACGCCGAGCGCCTGACCAACGTGGTCCAGCGCGACCGCGAGTTCAACGCCGACGTCAGCCACGAGCTGCGCACCCCGCTGGCGGTGATCAAGGGCGCGGTCGAGCTGCTGCTGTCGCGGCCCGATCTGGAAGACAAGACTCGCAACCGACTATTGCGTATCCAGCGCGCCGAGCAGCAGTGCACTGACCTGATCAGCGCCCTGCTGCTGCTGTCGCGCAACGAGCGCGGGCACGGCTCGACCGACATCGCCAAGCTGTCCGAGCAACTGCTCGACGCCCACCGCGCCCAGCTCGGCGGCAAGCCGCTGGCGCTGCGCATCGAAGGCGAGCGCGGGCTGGTGGTCGACGCGCCGGAGGCCGCGGTCGCGGTGGCGCTGGGCAACCTGATCGGCAACGCAGTCAAGTACACCACCGAGGGCGAAGTGGTGGTGCGCCTGTACCCCGACTCGGTCGAAGTGATCGATTCCGGCCCCGGCCTCAGCGCCGAAGACGCGGCCAAGCTGTTCGAGCGCGGCTACCGCGGCACCCACGCCGGCCATTCCCAGGGCGGCGGTATCGGCCTGTCGATCGTGCGCCGCCTGTGCGCCCTGTACGGCTGGGACGTGCGGGTGAAGCCCGGCGAGACGCGCGGGGTGGTGGCTACCTTGGGATTCGGGATTGGTTGAGCCGGGATTGGTCGAGCTGGGATTTGGAATTTGGGATTCGGGATTAGAGATTAGGGATTGGTTGAGCAAGAGCTAAAAAGCAGAACGCCCGGCTTCGATGGAAGCCGGGCGTTCTTGTTTGAAGCTTGCGTGCAGGGTCGGAAGGGGACGAAGCGCTCTACGAATCCCGAATCCCGAATCCCGGCCCGGCAGCGTCAGCTGACGGGCTCCAGCCACCCGTACTTATCGGCCGTCTTGCCGTTGAACAGGCCGAAGAACAGGTCCTGGATGCGTTCGGTGACCGGGCCGCGGCGGCCGCTGCCGACCTGGCGGCCGTCGACCGAGCGGATCGGGGTGATCTCGGCGGCGGTGCCGCACATGAACAGCTCATCGCACAGGTACAGGTACTCGCGCGGCAGGTCGCGTTCGATCACTTCGATGCCGGCGTCGCGGGCGAGGGTGATGATGGTGTTGCGGGTGATGCCGTTGAGCAGGGCGGCGCTGACCGGGGTGGTGTGCAGGGCGCCGTCGAACACCAGGAACAGGTTCTCGCCCGCGCCTTCCGAGAGCAGCCCGGTCGAGGCCAGGGCGATGCCTTCGCCGAAGCCCAGGCGGCGCGCCTCGCGCGCGACCAACTGGCCGGACAGGTAGTTGCCGCCGGCCTTGGCGCCGGCCGGAATGGTGTTCGGCGCGAAGCGCTGCCAGCTCGACACGCAAGCGTCGATGCCTTCCTCGAGCACGCTCGGGCCGAGGTACTGGCCCATCTTCCAGGTCGCCACGGCGACGTCGGTCGGGGTGTCGGCGGACAGGCCGAAACCGCCGAGGCCGCGGTAGGCGACCGGACGCAGGTAGTCGGTGGTGTGGCCGTTGGCCTTGATCACCTCATGGCAGGCCTGGTTGATCTGCTCTAGCGAGTACGGCACCGCCATGTCGTAGATCTTGGCCGAGGCGTACAGGCGGCGATTGTGGTCGTTGAGGCGGAAGATGATCGGCCCCTGCGGCGTGTCGTAGGTGCGGATGCCCTCGAATACGGACGAGCCGTAGTGCAGCGCGTGCGACATGACGTGGGTGGTCGCTTCGGCCCAGCGCTTGATCGCGCCGTTGTGCCAGATCCATTCGGGGTATTGCATCGTCGGCTTCCGTCGTGGGGTGGAGAAACGCCTATTGTGCCCTGCGCGCGCATGCAGGCCCAACGTACGGGGCCGTCTGTGTGAGGCGGGGACGCGTGCCGGATCGGCCGCGGGAAGGGTTCAGCCCTTGATCCACCAGCAGCCGAAATGGCGGGTCAGGCCGAACACGGTGCGCGAGGGCGTGATGCCGTTGCCCAGGGTCTGCTCCAGGCGCAGGCCGACCGGCGCGCGCCGGCGTGGGGTCGCGGCGACCGCGGCTGCGGCGGTCTCGGCCGTTGCGGTGGGCGCCGCCGCGTCTGCATCGGCGGCCGTGGCCGCCGCGCCGCTGGGGCGGCCCAGGGGGCTGACCAGCGCGGGCGAGGGCGGTTCGGCCGGCGGCAGCGGTGCGGTGGCGGCGTTCGGCGCGGCCGGCGGCAGGGTGGTCCAGGGGCCGGGCTCGGGCGGCGGCGGTGCGGCCGGAAGCACCGGGGCGATGTCGATCAGGGGCCGATGGGCGATCGCATCCAGGCGCTGCAACACCGCATAGGCCTGGTCGTCGGACATGCCGGTCCAGTGATAGACCGCGGCCAGCCGGTTGCCGTCCTGGGCGTCGATGGCGTTGGTGATCTGGCCGACCAGATCGCGCAGGTTGCGCGCGCAGCCGCCGCCGTTCTGGGCCGGGTTTTGCGCCTGGGCGGCGGCGCCGCGCGGCAGCCGATCGACGCCGCCGGCGGCGGCGCAGTCGCGATCGGTATAGACCGAATTGCCGTGCGCGTCGGTGCAGCGGCGGATCTCCGCCGCGGCCGGCGCCGGGTAGCAGGGGACGGCGATGGACGCGACGGCGGCGAGCGCGAACAACGGCAGCGAGGAGCGGGAGCGGGCGAACCAAGGCATCCGCTCAGCCTAGCGCCGCGCGCGGCCGCGGGACAGTGCGCCGGTACAGGAACCGGACAAGACGGGGCGGCGTCCGTGCACCGGATCCGGCCGCGGTGGGCGGGCCGGCCAAGGCAGGCGGCGCGCGCGGCGCCGCCTGCGTCCGGGCTCAGCGGAACGCCGCCACCGTCGCGGCGCGCTCGTTGAGCACGCGGGCGTTGTTGCTCTTCGCCGCGGTGCCCATCGGCACGCCGTTGTAGGTGATGTTGGGGTTCGACCAGTATTTCAGGCGCGGGCAGTTCGAACCGCAGTTGTAGGCCATGACGGTGCGCCAGGTCTTGTTCGGCGCCCAGTAGCCGTGACCGTAGGGATAGACGGTGTTGGTGCCGTTGTTGGGATCGTGGTGAGCGCCGAAGTTGTGGCCGATCTCGTGGGCGAAGCTGTAATAGCCGGTCATGCAGGTGTGGCCGACCACGCTGAAGGCGCCGGCGGCGTTCGAGTTCAGATAGCCCAGGCCGCAGTACGCATTGTCGGTGATGATCAGCACGTTGACGTCGGCGGCGATGTTGTTGCGGGTGGTGTGGTAGCTGTCGAGATAGCCGTCGGCGGTGCCGCGGAAGCGGCTCAGGTCGGTATCGAAGCCGGCGGTCACGTAGCTGCTGGTGTATTGGCCGGCGAGTTGGAAGCGCACGTTGACCGCGCTGTTGGCGAAGCTCTGGTTGCTCTCGGTGATCGCCAGATTGGCCTTGGCCAGCGTGTCGCCGACCGCGTTCGCCGCGGCCTGGGTGTAGACCACCATCACCCGCACCGTGTACGGCGCTTTCTGGTTGAAGGCGGCCTCGTCGAAGCCGGGGTCGTTGACGAAGGGCACGATCGGCTTGGCGTTGTAGCCCGAGGCCGGATGGTCCGGCGGCATGCGCGATTCGTCGATCAGGCTGATGGTGTGGCCGCCGCGCTTGAGCGGATCGATGCGGTACAGCTTGCCGCCGCTGCGCACGGTACCGGCGATCTTGTCGCCGTTGCGGACGATGATCGCCGACTCTTCCGGGTCGTCGATGAGTTCGGCGCCGGTGAAGGTGTTGATGCGCTTGAGCTGCTTGTTCGGATCGCCGACCAGGCCCTGCCAGATGACCACGCCGTCGGGCTTGCGTTCGGCCTGCAGCTTATGCGCTTTCAGGCTCACGCCCGGAGCCAGGTTCAGCAGCAGGGTGTCCTGGGTCTCGGTGATCTGCGCGGTGTCGGCGCGGACCAGATCGACCCGGACCGCGGCGCGCTCGGCCCGGGCCGCGCGGTAGGCGCTGTCGCTGGCGGCGCTGCGCGCCAGGCTGGAAGCGGGGGAGCCGAACAGCGGAGCGGGTTCGGCGGCGGCAGCGGCGCCGGCCAGGCCCAGGGACAGTACGACGGCGACGCTGAGGGGCAGCGGCTTATGGCGTGCGGACATGGTGCGTTCTCTCCATTGAGGGACCGCGGCACGCCGCGGCCTCAGCCGCGGTGGCGGTCGCGAGGGCATCGCTCGTCGCGGCGATGCATCCTGGGCTCAGTGAGCCGCCGCGTCGTCGCAAGGCTCAAGAACGAACTTGTCCGATCGCAAATAGAGGTTGAGAACTGCTTTAGCAAAACCGGCCAGCAGCCGCGCCAGGTCAGATAGAACTGCGACGCCGGCGCTTGCTTTTCGCCTCGTCTGAACGGTTAAGGCCGGACGCTTCAGGCGATCCGCGCCAACACGGTCTGGGTCGGCTTGGCCAGGTTGAGCGTGTAGAAGTGCAGCCCGGGCGCACCGCCCTCGACCAGCCGGCGGCACAGCTGCGCTACCACGTCCGCGCCGAATTCGCGGATGCTGTCCGCGTCGTCGCCGTAGGCCTGCATGCGCTGGCCGATCCAGCGCGGAATCTCCGCGCCGCACAGGTCCGAGAAGCGGCGCAACTGGCTGAAGTTGGAGATCGGCATGATCCCCGGCACGATCGGAATGTCGATGCCCGCTGCGCGTACGTCGTCGACGAAGCGGAAGTAAGCGTCGGGGTTGTAGAAGTACTGGGTGATCGCACCGTTCGCGCCGGCGCGGACCTTGCGCTTGAAGTTCTCCAGATCCGACAGCGCATCGCGCGCCTGCGGGTGGGTCTCCGGATAGGCGGCGACTTCGATGTGGAAGTGATCGCCGGTTTCGGCGCGGATGAACTCGACCAGTTCGTTGGCGTAGCGCAGGTCGCCGGCGCTGGCCATGCCCGAGGGCAGGTCGCCGCGCAGCGTGACCAGGCGCTTGCAGCCCAGCTCGCGGTACAGCCCCAGCAGTTCGCGGATTTCGGCGCGGGTGCCGCCGACGCAGGACAGGTGCGGCGCGGCATCGAGCCGATGCGCTTCGCGCAGGCGGCGGATGGTCTCGGGGGTGTAGCTCAGGGTCGAGCCGCCGGCGCCGAAGGTGCAGGACACGTACTGCGGGGCGTGGGATTTGAGCTTGGCGGCGGTCTTGTCCAGCTGCGTGCGCTGCTCGTCGGTCTTGGGCGGATAGAACTCGAAGCTGATCGGCAGCATGGGCGCAGGCGGGCGTGGGGGTGGGTCGATAATATCTCTTTATCGCGATGAAATAAAAGTATCGATCCCGCCGGTGCGCGGCGGGGCCGGCCGGGACCATGCGGCTGCCGTCCATGCCGCTGCGCAGGCCGCGGGTCCGGCGACGACTGCGGCGTCGCCGCGGCTGCGCTATAGAGGGAGCGTCCTCCCAGCGGCCCGTTCGGCATGAGTGCGCACGTCCTGGACAACCCCATCTGGCATTCGCTGATCAGCCGCCACCTCGACCTGGCGCAGCGCCATGAGCCGGCCGCGCGCTACCCGGCGCAGATCGCGCCCTTCCTGGGCGTCGCTTCGGTAACGGCCGATGCCGCCGAAGCGCTGAGCGGCGCCTTCGCCGCGCTGGTGCCGCCCGAGGACACCGCCTTGCTGCTCGGCGTACCGCCGCCGGCAACGCCGGGGTGGGAGCTGCGCCATCTGGCCAATCTCGCGCAAATGGTCTGCGCCGCGCCGGTGGCCGGCGAAGCCGACCCGGACGGCATCGTCGAACTCGGCCCGGACCAGCGCGAAGACGTGCTGGCGCTGACGGCGCTGGTCTACCCGCACTACTTCCGTCCGCGCACGATGGAGTTGGGCCGTTACTTCGGCTTCTACCGCGAAGGTCGCCTCGCAGCGATGGCCGGCGAGCGCATGGGCACCCACGACTACATCGAACTCAGCGCGATCTGCACCCACCCCGACTTCCTCGGCCTGGGCTACGCACGCCGACTGCTGCTGTTCCTGGCCAACGACAACCACGCCCGCGGCCGCATCCCGTTCCTGCACGTCAGCCGCGAGAACCCGCGCGCGATCGGTTTGTACGAGCGCAATGGGTTCGAACTGCGGCGGGATATTCCGTTCTGGGCGTTGCGGCGAGCGGGTTAGTATTTGCTGAGTTTGGCGAAATAGCAGGCTGCAGTCAGGGCGCGCAGCGGCGGTCGGAGCGGCTGGTTGCGCCGATGCGCAGACGATTGCCGACGCGTCGCTATGCAACCCATCAAGCAGTGTGACTGGTCTCCCGATTCGGACTGCCGTCGCCGATTCCAGTTGTAACCGCGTCGGAATCTAATGAATCATGACTTCGATCCCGCGTTCGATCGAATCCGATCGCTTGTGCGCGACGAGGCGAAGTCCTCGTACGGCCGGCTCGGACGCCGCGATGCGCGCGCATGCATTTCAATGGATGAAAACCGATGGCCGTCGTAGCCCAGCGTTCCGCAGCAGCCTTGTCGGCGCTGCTTCTCCTGTCGATCGCCGGCGCTGCCGACGCGCAAGTGCCCGAATACGAGTACCGCGCGTCGCGCTACATGCCCAATGGTGAGTCGCAGACCTTCAAGACGCTGGCCGAGGCCGAAGCCTATATCCGCACGGAGCCGGCGACACCGATAGGCAACGCGCTGCTGCAGAAGAACAAGGTGCAGTACAACGGCCAGTACGGCACGTTGTTCGACTATCGCGTTCCGGACAGCGCCTTCGCGCGCTACGTGGGCGACTTCTACGACGGCCACATGAGCGGAAACGCGACCGACTGCGATGGCCTGAAATGCGATACGGAAGAGGAAATGGTCGCTGCGAGCCTGCGTGCCTATCCGCTTTCCGGGAGCTACACGGCGACCCTGCGAGGCGCATATCTGTCGCCGCCGCACACCATGTGGGGCAGCAACGGCCAGACCGCGCATGTGGTCATGAATGCGATCCAGTACAGCGGCGGGTCGATACCCAATCAGCGCGAGGTGATTGCGACAGCGCCGGCTACCGGGCACCAGTACATCTATCGGGTGAACCGTGTCGACGTGTACGAGTGCCCGACGCTTTTCACCGCCACCGACAACAGCTTCGGCGAGCCGGGACGCGGCGTTTGGCCGGTCATCTGCCGTAACGGCGCGATGGGGCAGATCGTCAAGGTGGCCAAGCAATATGCGCCAAGCTGCGATGCATTGCCGCCGGACCTGATCCCCCGCGACGGCAATCCCTGCGCGGCGGATACCGGAAACAAGGAGTACCGCGAGAGCGATTTCGATTGGGAAGGGCGGAGCTTCCAGCGGGTCTACAATTCCATCGCAGAAGTGCCTTTGCTGTCCGGCATGAGCGACAGTTGGTCGCATCCGTTCTCGGATCGGCTGATGTTCGACAACGGCGGCTATCCGAACCTCTGGGTGCGCGCCGACGGCTACATCGAATCCACCAACTGGGTGGCCTCGGCCGGGATGTACCGGCCGTCGAGCAGCGCGAACATGAGCCTGCGGCAGGAGACCGATGCTGCGGTGATCGCGGCCAAGGGGGTATGGCAGCTCAGGCGACCGAGCGGCGAAAGCCTTTGGTTCGGCGCCGACGGCCGTCTGCGTCGGATCGAAGAAGGCGCCCGGACTTTCAGCTTGAGCTATTGCGGCGGCAGCGTGCTGGGAACCGAGCAATGCCCGAATGCCAACTACGTGGCGAGCGTCGCCTCGTCGAGCGGGCGCAGCCTGAAGTTCGAATACACGCGTGTGGCGATCCCGGTCGGGGCCAGCGGCACCCGTTACGAAATGCGCATGAAGCGTGTCCTGGCCGACGGTCAGCTGTTGCTGGAGTATGAGTACGACGCCGCAGCCCGTCTGACCCGCGTTCGCCACGGCGGTCCTTCGGGGGCCGGGCGGCAGTATCTGTATGCCGAGGCCGATCTGCTGTGCCGCGACCATCTGGGCAACGCCATCGCCAATTGCAACCCGGCCCATTACGCGAACAACCTGACCGGCGTGATCGACGAACAAGGCGTGCGTGTCGCGCGCTACACCTACGACGACAAGAACCGCGTTACCAGCAGCGAGCATGCCGGCGGGGCGGGCCGCGTCACTTTGAACTATACGTCCGCCTCCAACGTCGAAGTGACGCTGCCTGCGGGCGCGAAAAAGACCTATACCTTCGACAGCGCGCCCTTCAAGCGTCCGCTGCAGGCCGTCATCACGAGCGTCGACGGCGGCTCTCGCACGGTTTCGGCGGGTTATGCCAACGACCGGGTCGCGCATTCGGTCTCCGGCTCGGGAGCCCGCTCGGAGTTCTCCAGCAGCAACGGTCTGTATGCGACGTCGGCGATCGAAGGCCTGACCACGGGCGGTTCGGCTACGCCGCAGACCCGTACCACGCAAACGGATTGGAACGCCGCCGTCGGCTTGCCCGCCGAACGGCGCGTCTACGATGCGGGCAACGCTCTGGTCGGCAAGCAGGCCTGGACCTACAACGCGCGCCGACAGGTCGTCACGGCATCTTCGATCGACCCGGCTACCTCCGTCGCCCGCGTCACGACGCTGACCTATTGCGAGTCGGCCGACGTGGCGGCGGGGACATGTCCGGTCGCCGGCCTGCTCAAGTCGGTCGACGGCCCGCGCAGCGACGTGGCCGATGTCGCCCGCTACACCTACTACGCCAGCGACGATCCGGCCTGCGCGAGCGCGCCGGCGACCTGCGCCTACCGCAAGGGCGACCTGTGGAGGGTCGCCGACGCGCTCGGCCACGTCACCGAGTACCTGCGCTACGACGCCAGCGGCCGCCTGCTGTCGAGCAAGGACGCCAACGGCGTGGTCACCGACCTGGAGTACTACCCGCGCGGCTGGCTCAAGGCCAGCAAGGTCCGCGGTACGAACGCGGCGTCCGAAGCCGACGACGTGATCACCCGCTACGAGTACGACCTGATCGGCCAGGTCAAGAAGGTGATCCAGCCCGACGGCGCCTTCGTCCGCTACGACTACGACGCGGCGCACCGCTTGAGCGACGTCTACGACAACGCCGGCAACCGCATCCACTACACCGTCGATGTCGCCGGCAACCGCACCCAGGAAGACACCCGCGACGCCAACGGCGTGCTCAAGCGCACCCTGTCGCGGATCTACAACCAGCTCGGCCAGCTCAAGACCGCCAAGACCGCGGACGGCCATCCGACCGCGTTCACCTACGACGCGGCCGGCAACGCCGACCTGACCACCGACGCGCTGAACCGCAAGACCGATAACGACTACGACCCGCTGAACCGCCTGGCCAAGACCCTGCAGGACGTCGGCGGCATCAACGCCAAGATCGAGTACCAGTACGACGCGCTCGACCGCCTGACCCAGGTCAACGACCCGAAGGGCCTGAACACGACCTACGGCTACAACGGCTTCGGCGACCAGGTCCAGCTGTCGAGCCCGGATACCGGCATCACCACCCGCACCTTCAATGCCGCCGGCCAGGTGGCGACCAAGCAGGACGCCAACGACGCCAACCCGCATACCTACACCTACGACGCGCTGGGCCGGCCGAAGACGGTGTCCTACGGCAGCGGCGCGAACGACGTCGAGTACGACTACGACACGGTCAACGCGGCCTGCGCCACCGGCGAAACCTTCGCCGTCGGCCGGGTCACCGCGATGCGCACCGAAGGCACCGAGCTGAAGTACTGCTACGACCGCTTCGGTCGGGTGGTGCGCAAGATCCAGTCGGTGGACGCCCAGTCCTTCACCCTGCGCTACGCCTACACCCCGGCCGGCGAACTGAGCGCGTTGACCTACCCGGACGGCGCAGTCGCCGACTACGTGCGCGACGCCCAGGGCCGCATCGTCGAGATCGGCGTCACCCCGGCCGGCGGCGTGCGCAGCGTGCTGCTGAACAACGTCGGCTACCTGCCGTTCGGCCCGGCCACCGGCTGGACCTACGGCAACGGCCGCAGCCTGAGCCGGACCTACGACCTGGACTACCGCGCCAAGACCGTCTTCGACCCGGCCGCCGGCGGCCTGTCGCTGGCCTACGGCTACAACGAAGCCGGCGAACTGACCGAACTCAAAGACGGCCTGCAGAGCGCGTTCCTGGCCAAGTACGACTACGACGCCCTTGGGCGGCTGAAGATCACCCGCGACGGCCCCACCGGCACGCCGCTGGAGACCTACGGTTACGACGCCACCGGCAACCGCACCAGCCTGCTACGTGCGGGCACGACGACGACCTACAGCTACCCGGCCACCAGCCACCGCCTGAGCGACGTGGGCGGCATCGCCCGCGGCTACGACGCGGTCGGCAACACCACCAGTATCGGTGGTGCGGCGAAGGAGTTCGTTTACAACGCCAACGACCGGATGAGTCAGGTCAAGTTGGGTGGGGTGGTCGCGCGTAGCTACCGCTATAACGCTATCGGCGAACGCGTCGCAGCGACTAACGGCGCCAGCGGTCCTGTCGCGATATACACCCTGTACGACGAAGCTGGCAATTGGATCGGCGACTACGAAGCCAGCGGTGCGGCCAAGCAGCAAGCGGTGTGGTTAGGTGGCTCGCCGGTCGGTGTCCTAGTTGGCGCCGACACCGTGCAGAAGCTGCACTACGTCCAACCCGACCACCTAGGCGGCCCGCGGTCGGTCATTGATGCGAACCGAAACGTTGCCATCTGGTCGTGGAACGCCAAGAGCGAAGTCTTCGGCAGCGACAACCCGAATCAAGATCCGGATCAGGACGGCGTCGCATTCGTGTTCGACTTGCGATTTCCTGGGCAACGGTTCGATGTGGCTACGGGGCTGAACTACAACTACTTCCGGGACTACGATGCCGGGATCGGTCGGTATGTGCAGAGCGATCCGATTGGCCTTGAGGCGGGCATGTCAACCTATGGCTATGTTGAGGGGAGGCCACTGGCTCTTGTAGATCTATTTGGCCTAGCTAATTCGGGTCAAACTGTAAAAATCCAAGGCGGAAATCCAACAACCGTCCGAATTGATCCTCCTCACGTTACTGGACAGCAGGAGCATGCGCATGTTTGCGAGAAGGGTTGCAAAGAAATCGTGGTGAATAGAGATGGTACCGGTAGTCACGGCACCGATCCGTCGAAGCTAAAGCGACGCGTCAAGGACTATCTGAGAAAGCACGGTTTTAAGCTCGTTATATGCCCGCCGTTTTTCTACGATGTGCTTATGCAAATATTGGCGAGAGACTGCGCAAATGGAGACGGGGCTTCCTGTAAATTGTTCCAAGATTTGGGGGGGGCAGGTTATAGATGATCCTCCAGTAGCGTTGCTGAATGATGGTGGGCTGTTAGATGGCGTAAGCGCTGTTGTCGTTGCATAACAAAGGAGGAGGGGATGGAATTTTTTGGTCGACTGTCTGTGGGGGCTAGAGAGCCTGTCAGGCTCCATGAAGTTACTGTCGTTCTAGATCGAGATGAGGTTGCTCGATTGATTGAATTTCTAGGCGAAGTTGGTCGCGAAATGAGAGCGAACTCGGAATGGGAACATGCTCATTTGAATGACTTCTTGGCGAATAATGAATCTGGAGGGCTTGTCATTTTTTCTAAGACGGCCCTGCCGAAGGTGGGCTGATGTCCTCTCGGCTTGTTGTTTAAGCGGGTTGTTAGAATCGCGTCCACACATCAAGCCGAACTTCCCCATCGCATCCCCCGTCCGCGCATCCACCCGCCCGGACCCGCCCAGGCTCTGCAAAACCGGGTTAGAGCTACTTCTATGCGTGGACGGCTACTCTGGCTTTCGAACGCTTCGACTCGGGCGAGGCCGAAGCCCCGTCGTCAGCTCTGGGGATACTGATTTGGAGAATGAGTGGTGATCGTCAAGCTCGGAGATATCTACGAAGACGTGTTCTTCCATCCGTGCTTATGCCTGGGCGTCGATGAGGCCGGCTTTGTTTGGGGAGTCTCTCTGATCGACGGCAGCCACCCTCGAACGACGGATCTGCATAGGAGCGGAAAATTCGCCGCCTGACGACCGAGCAGGCGTGGGAGTGGAAGACGAAAGGTCCGGAGCGTATTGCGGCGGAATGGAATGCGGAGCATCCCGCAGCGCAGTAAGGCATGACCTCAACTTGACGCGGCAATCGCGTCCGATGCTTTTCTGGCATGCTCCGTTAGCTCGCGCTCAAACGGACGATCCTCAGCTTCGATCAGAACCGGACCCGAGCATCAAACCGAACTCCCCCCGTCGCATCCCCCGTTCGCGAATCCACCCGCCCAAACCCGCCCAGGCTCCACGACACGCCGTCCTGGTCGAAGCGCAGGCCGGTGCCGCCGTTGACGCTCTGCAATCCGTCGTGGCCGAAGTTGAGGCTGGCCTGGGGTAGGCGTTGAAGGCGCCGTTGACTTCGTGGGTCAGCGTCGCGTTGACGTTGGTGTCGCGCGGGCCGTGGAGGGTGAGTTGGTGTTCAGTAGATACCTACGAACCTAAGTCCCCAGCCGTTTGAACTCTACTGGAGCAACTCCCCCCATTGGAGTTACGCGGGTATTTGGGATGAAACAGCATGTTGGGTGTTTCGGTTGGTACAGGCGCGTTGCAAGGGATGAGGTTCGACAGCGCTGGCGTGTTCGCTGAGTTCTCTGGTCGGAATTTGCTTCGGGTAAGACAACCGCGAGACATATCTGGGGCGCGAGGTGTCGCTGTCGGCCAATGCCCTGACCCGGGTGGACCATGTGGCGATGGGCCACAACGGCCATGTCTTCGCGGTCGAGGGTCGGCTGGACGACCCGGCCAGCAAGCGCGTCTGCGTGTCCGCCGAGCAAGCGCTGAACACCCCGGTCGAGCAATCCGACCAGAAGCTCGCCGCGGCCAACCAGGCCATCGCGTAGGAACAGGAGCGCGAACGCGCGCTCGCGCAGAGCCAGCAGCGCAGCGGGCCGAGCCTGGGTTGAGCGGGCGGATCAGCGAGCGTCGCTGCGTCAGCCGTCGCCTGAAATAGCAGTCGGGTCGCCGACGCTGCGATTGAGTTCGATCGCCGCCTTGACCAACTTCTTGACCTGCGCCGATGCGATCTTGTCGCCTTCCCGCAGCTCCATCGTCGCCAGTTCGTACTTGCCGCCGGGCTTGAGCCTCGGTTCCAGTTCGACCAGGCGCTTGCCGCGCCAGAAACCGAACAACACGCGTTGTTCCTCGGCGCGGATCAGCAGCACGGGGCCGTTGCTGAAATAGACCAGGTGACCCCATTTGATCCGCTCGTCGAGCGTGCCGGCGGCCAGGGTGGCGCGGCGTAGGCTTTCGACCAGGGGGCGGTGCCAGCCGTCCAGCGCGGCGACGTAGGCGTCGGGGGAGGCGGCAGGAACGGACTTCTTCATGAGCAGCCTCGCCGGCGATGCCCGGAGCGGGCAGGTCGATTCTGGGCGCCGGGATCGGGCCGATCAAGGCGGAGGCGGGGGATGCACGCCTTCGTGGCGGGCGTCTCGCGCGCGGATGCGGGGCCGCGGTTTGCGTCATTCCTGCCGCGAAGCTTTCGCTACTGCACAGCATGCCCGCTTGCTGGCTGCTGCTTTTTCCTGAAGTAGGGGGCGGCGGTTGCTTTGCGGCGCACAGAAAACGGGCGCCCGAAGGCGCCCGTTTTCGTCTGCAGCAACCGCCCGCAGGCGGCGTCGATCAGTAGCGGTAATGATCCGGCTTGTACGGACCTTCCACCGACACGCCGAGGTAGGCGGCCTGCTCGTCGGTCAGTTTGGTCAGCTTCACGCCGATCTTTTCCAGGTGCAGGCGCGCGACTTCCTCGTCGAGCTTCTTCGGCAGGATGTAGACCTTCGGCTCGTAGGTATCCTTGTTCGCCCACAGGTCGATCTGGGCCAGGGTCTGGTTCGAGAACGAGTTCGACATCACGAAGCTCGGGTGGCCGGTGGCGCAGCCGAGGTTGACCAGGCGGCCTTCGGCCAGCAGGAAGATGCTGTTGCCGTTGGCGAAGGTGTACTTGTCGACCTGCGGCTTGATGTTCAGGCGCTTGGCGCCGGAGGCGTTGAGCGCGTCGACCTGGATTTCGTTGTCGAAGTGGCCGATGTTGCAGACGATGGCCTGATCCTTCATGCCCTGCATGTGGGCCAGGGTCAGCACGTCCTTGTTGCCGGTGGTGGTGACGTAGATATCGCCGCGGCCGAGGGTGCTCTCGACGGTGTTGACCTCGAAGCCTTCCATCGCCGCCTGCAGGGCGTTGATCGGGTCGATCTCGGTGACCACGACGCGGGCGCCGTAGGCGCGCAGCGAGTGGGCCGAGCCCTTGCCGACGTCGCCGTAGCCGCACACCACCGCGACCTTGCCGGCCAGCATCACGTCCATCGCGCGCTTGAGGCCGTCGGCCAGCGATTCGCGGCAGCCGTACAGGTTGTCGAACTTGGACTTGGTGACCGAGTCGTTGACGTTGATCGCCGGGACCAGCAGCTTGCCGGCTTCGGCCAGCTGGTACAGGCGGTGCACGCCGGTGGTGGTCTCTTCCGAGACGCCCTTCCAGTCGCGCACGACGGTGTGCCAGAAGCCCGGGCGCTCGGCATGGACGCGCTTGAGCAGGTTCTTGATCACCTGTTCTTCGTGGTTGCCCGACGGCGTGTCGACCCAGGTGTCGCCGTTCTCGAGCTCATAGCCCTTGTGGATCAGCAGGGTCACGTCGCCGCCGTCGTCGACCACCAATTCCGGGCCGAGGTACTTGTCGGTGCCGTTGCCCGGGAAGGTCAGCGCGGCCAGGGTGCAGTCCCAGTATTCCTCCAGGGTCTCGCCCTTCCAGGCGAACACCGGGGTGCCGCTGGCAGCGATCGCCGCGGCGGCGTGGTCCTGGGTCGAGAAGATGTTGCACGAGGCCCAGCGCACGTCGGCGCCGAGGTCGCGCAGGGTCTCGATCAGGACCGCGGTCTGGATGGTCATGTGCAGCGAGCCGGTTACGCGCACGCCCTTGAGCGACTGCGCGGCGGCGTACTTCTTGCGGATCGACATCAGGCCCGGCATTTCGTGCTCGGCGATGTCCAGCTCCTTGCGGCCCCAGTCGGCCAGGGAGATGTCGGCGACCTTGTAGTCGCCTTCGGTCGAGAAGGTCTTCGGTACTGCGTTCATTGAGGGTGCTCCAGTTCTTTGGGGAGCCGGCGGATGCCGGGTCCGGCGAGCCACCGCGGGTTGCGGCGGTGCTCAAACCGGGCGCCGTTGGGACCGAGGCCTCGCCGAGCCTGGCCGTGGACGTTCACGGTCGCAGCGCCCCTCGGCGGGCTGAGCGACCATTATATCGCGGCCTCCCCGAGCTCCGCATCGCAGCGTGGCGTGAGTCTGAACGCGTACGGGACGGCGGCGGCCGTGGCGCGCCCCGCGGTGACGGGCGCGAACCAGACCGAATGGCATAGGCCCGCCGCGGCCCACGGCGGCTAAGCTGGGGGCGGGGGAGCGCGCGCTAGCAGCATGCAGGCGGCCGTCGGCGACGACGGCCAGGGCTCCTACGCACTTTCATTCAGGGAACCTTTCGCCGATGAGACCTCTTGCGCGACGTTGCGACCGACGTCCCTCCATGCTCCGCCTGCCGCGGACTTTGCTGCTGTCGGCCTTGCTGCTGGTACTGCCGCTGAGCGCAGCGGCGCAGACCGCGACCGCCGCCGGCTACCAACTGCCGCCCAAGCCGCTGCAGGCCATCGTCGATGCGCCGCGTCCGCCGCAGTTGAGCTTGAGCCCGCGCCGCGACTGGATGGCGGTGGTGCAGACGCCCTCGCTGCCGGGGATCGAGGTGGTGGCGCAGACCGAGCTCAAGCTCGCCGGCCTGCGCCTGCACCCGCGCGTGCGCGCGCAGAGCCGCTTCAGCTTCGGCAGCGATCTGAGCCTGCTGCGGATCGAGGGCGGCAAGCCGCACAAGATCGAAGGCCTGCCGTCGCCGCTGTCGCTGGCGACGCTGGAATGGTCGCCGGACCAGCGCTGGCTCGCGTTCAACCGCGTCGACGCCGGCAGCGGCGCCAACGAACTGTGGTTGGTCGACGTCGACGCGCGCCGTGCGCACCGGATCGCGGCAGGACTCAACACGGTCGCAGGACGCGGCTACGCCTGGATGCCCGACAGCCGCCGCCTGCTGGTGCAGTTGCGTGCGGAAGGCGAGGGCGAAGCGCCGGCCGGCGATGCGGTACCGGCCGGCCCGGCGGTGCAGGAAACCGAAGCCAGCGCGACCGTGCGCCAGATCCGCACCTTCCAGGACCTGTTGCGCAACGAAAGCGATGCGCGCCAGTTCGAGTACTACCTGCGTTCGCAACTGGCGATGGTCGATCTGACCGGTGCGGCCGCGCGGCTCGGGGCGCCGGCGCTGTACACCGGCGCGCGGCCCTCGCCGGACGGCAAGCACCTGCTGGTCACCAAGATCGAGCGGCCGTTCTCCTACCAGGTGCCGGCAAGCATGTTCCCGCAGCGCATCGAGGTGCTGGGCGCGGACGGCAAGTTCGAACACGAAGTGGCGCGCCTGCCGTTGATCGACGGCCTGCCGACCGGCAACGACGCCGTGCCCACCGGCGTGCGCAACGTCGACTGGCGCAGCGACGCGCCGGCGACCCTGGTCTGGGCCGAGGCCCAGGACGGCGGCGACCCCAACCGCGCGGCCGAGATCCGCGATGCGGTGCTGACCCAGGCCGCGCCGTTCGACGCTCCGCCGCAAACCTTGATGCGCCTGCAGTCGCGCTTCGCACGCGCGCGCTGGGGCCGCGGCGATCTGGCGCTGATCGACGAGTTCTGGTGGAAGACCCGCCAGACCAAGCGCTGGCGCGTGGCTCCCGACGAGGGCGGGCGCGAGCCGGAACTGCTGTACAGCGGCCTCAGCGAAGACCGCTACAACGACCCGGGCGACCCCTTGATGCAGCGCGACGCCGCCGGTCGCGAGCGCCTGCAGGTGTCCGCCGACGGCGGCAGCCTGTTCCTGGCCGGCGAGGGCGCATCGCCGGAAGGCGACCGTCCCTTCCTCGACCGTTACGAGCTGGCCGGCAAGGCCAAGACCCGGCTGTTCCACTCGCAGGCGCCGCATTACGAAGCGCCGTACGCGCTGCTCGACGATGCCGGACAGCGACTGCTGACCCTGCGCGAGTCGCCGACCGAGCCGGCCAATCTGTTCCTGCGCGAGCTGTCGCGCGCCGATGCCGCGCCGGCGCCGCTGACCCGCTTCCCGCACCCGACCCCGCAGCTGAAGGACATCAAGAAGGAGCAGATCCGCTACAAGCGCAAGGACGGGGTCGAGCTGACCGCCAACCTCTATCTGCCGCCGGGCTACGACCCCAAGCGCGACGGTCCGTTGCCGATGCTGATGTACGCCTATCCGGGCGAGTTCAAGTCGGCCGCGGCCGCCAGTCAGGTCACCGGTTCGCCGTACCGCTTCAACCTGGTCAGCTTCTGGGGACCGCTGCCGTACCTGGCGATGGGGTATGCGGTGCTCGACGATCCTTCGATGCCGATCGTCGGGGAGGGCGAGCGCGAGCCCAACGACACCTACATCGAGCAGCTCACCGCCAGCGCCGAAGCGGCGGTCGACGAGGTGGTGCGTCGCGGCGTCGCCGACCGCGAGCGGATTGCGGTCAGCGGCCATTCCTATGGCGCGTTCATGACCGCCAACCTGCTCGCGCATACCCGCCTGTTCAAGGCCGGCATCGCCCGCAGCGGCGCCTACAACCGCACCCTGACCCCGTTCGGTTTCCAGGCCGAGGAGCGCAACTACTGGCAGGCGCAGTCGACCTATCAGGCGATGTCGCCGTTCAACTACGCCGACAAGATCAAGGACCCGTTGCTGCTGATCCACGGCGAGCAGGACAACAACTCCGGCACCTTCCCGATCCAGAGCGAACGCCTGTTCGCGGCGATGAAGGGCCTGGGCGGCAAGGCGCGGCTGGTCATGCTGCCGAACGAGAGTCACGGCTACCGCGCCCGCGAGTCGATCCTGCACATGCTGGCCGAGACCAACCGCTGGCTGGAGCTGTACGTCAAGAACGCCAAGGCGCAGGGCGGCAAGGCCGGCGACCCGGGCAAGTCGGCGGTGGCCCAGCCGGCGGCGTCGAAATAGGCGTCGACTCGTCGCGACGCCGTGCGGAGCATGCCGCACGGCCGAGGCCGAACGAGCGGTGTGAAGAAACGGAGCGCCAGGCGCTCCGTTTTTTTCGCGCGCCCGGCACAGGGTCCGGTCTGCCGTCGCGCGGCGATGCCGTCCGCGAAAAACGGAGTGGAGATGGTGGCGCAAGCGCCAATCCGCGCCGTGCCGTGCGGGCCATTCGCGTCGGCTCAATCGCGTCGATCGCGCCGGGTGCGGCACGGGTTTGGCGCGGATGCGCGCGTTCTTGTCCCGACGCCGCGATCGGCGCCGAAGCGCGGTCCGCGCACAACGCGCGGCTGAGGCGGGGGAGCAGGCTGGTCGCGTACCGCACCGCATGCCTGCGCATGCGCTGCGGCGCGACCCTCCACTCGCACCCGAGGCCCCCCATGTATCTTTCCCCAGACAGCATCGGCGGCGCACCGATGCTCTCGCCGCAATCGAGCCCGACCACGCACACGGTCGCTCCCGGCGAAACCCTGCTGCAGATCGCCGATACCTACGGCGTCACCCCGCAGGCTTTGCGCGAAGCCAATCCCGAGCTGTTCCGGGACACGTGGCGCCAGGACGAGGCCCAGCAGGCCGGCCGCGCCGATCCGATCTTCCACGGCGACACGCTCAACATTCCGGCCGCACCGATGAGCGTGACCGAAGGGTCGATCGACAGCCCTTACGACGCCGGCCACGGTACCAGCAAGAGCGAGTATGCCGGCGCCGTGGGCTCGGTGAAGGTCATGCACAACCCCGGCGACAACGTCACCCGGGCGACTCAGACCAACGAGACCGGCGCCGACTCGATCTTCAAGATCAGCAACGAAGTGTCGGTGGAAGTGGGTTGGACCAAGAAGGACGGGAGCACCGAGTTCAGCGTGGTCGGCGCCAACGTCACCTTGGTGCGCGCAGAGGGGCGGGCGGGACCGTTCGAGGCGGAGGGTGCCATCGGTATCGGTTTCCGCGCCCGCTACAAGGTGATCCTGCCGGGAGAGAACCACGATCCGGCCCAGGTCGCGCAGATCAATCCCTTCGACCCCAGCACGATTCCGCCCGGCGCGTCGGTGATCATGGACGGACAGCAGTACGAGCAGACCGACCTGGCTGGGTCGTTCAAGCACATCGGCGGCGAGAGCCAGGTCAAGGATGCGCGCGGGTCGGCCTACGTGATCACCCGCGACCCGCACAGCAATCAGGTCACGGTGATGAAGGGGCCGTGCTCGGCGCTGGAGTCGTTCAGCGGCGGCGGCCTGCGCTTCAATCAGCACGGCGTGGAGGCGTCGATCAGCGTCGGCGGGCAGACCAATGTCAGCGATTCGACGCTGCGTACGGCGCGTTTCGACCTCGACAGTTCCGAAGGCCGTGCCGCCTATGAGCGCTTCGTCGTCACCGGTCGCGCCGAGCAGGGAGAGCCGGGCGTGGAGGGCGTGGCGACGGTGCAGCGCCTGGATGTGTCTTCGCAGGGCCGGATCAAGCTCCACCTGGCCACCGGTGCGGCCGAACTCGAAGGCGATATCGCCATGGGCGGCGCCAACGCCGGCAGCGTCATCCAGACGACCCATCCCGATGGTTCGATCGCGTTGACCCGCGAATTCAGCTACGGCGACAACGTGCCGCTGACCGTGACCCAGTACTTCGACGCGCACGGCAACGAAGTGCGGTCGGAGCGTACCTACGAATACACCGTCGACACCGGCGGACAGGGCAACCATTCGGCGCAGCAGATCAACTGGGTGCTCAGCGGCGGCGTTACCGAGAGCGGTCCGGCGCAGCCGGGGCAAAAACTAAAGCTGACGTTCACCGAGGCGGAAATGCAGTCCTTGAACGCCAAAGCCGAAAAGGCCGGCGATACGATGCCGCAGATCGCCCACTTCACCGACGACGGCGACGGCCGCTCGGCCAGCACCCTGCAGTTCGCGATCGGCATGGCGCGCAACATGAACCAGAACAAGTACGGTTTCGCCGGCACTCTGCTGGACATCTCCGATGCGGCCGACGGCCATGCCGGGCGCGGCTTCGTCCGCCTCGACATGGACGTGCGGCGGCATGTTCCCGGCTGAAGTCCCGCTGCGGGGGCGCCGGTCGGGTCTGCCGAGGGCGGCGAACCGTCGCGCGTTCAGGCTTGCGGCAGCGTGCGGATCGGGATGCGTCGCCGCTGCGGCTTGGCCAGCGCGTTCTCGTGTTCGGCCAGCGAGGCGCCCCAGAACTCTTCGACGCTGGGGCCGCGACGGGTGCGGCCGCCGGCGAAGAAGAACTCGAACAGCTCGCGCAGCCAGACCCGGCGGCCCATGCGGACGTACCAGCGCATGCCGCGCAGTACGTCGCGGTCCGGATGCAGCAGGCTGCGATACAAGGCGCGCGGACGCAGCTGCATGATCGCCTCGATCGCCTTGACCCACAGCAGCACCCGCCACGGCGGCACGCCGCGGGTCGCCAGCACCTGATGCTTGTAGTCCCATTTGCGCGGATCGGTCTGGATCACTTTGCGTGCGGCGACGCTGTCGTAGTACGGCGTCCAGCGGTGCGGGGTGGCGTAGAGCAGCTGGATCTGGTCCGGGTCGTAGCGCAGCAGGTGGCGCAGCGAGTTCCAGTAGTCGCGGTCGCCGTCCTCGTCGAAGCCGACCACGTAGGTGGCCATCGAAATGATGCCGTGCTCGCGCAGCAGGCGGATCGCCTGCTGGTCCTCGCGCACGCTGGCGCCTTTGCGGATGGTCTGCAGGGTCGCTTCGGAATAGCTCTCGATGCCGAGCAGGAAGCGGATCACGCCGGCGCGCTTGTACAGATGCAGGATGTCGGCGTCGCGCACGATATCGCCGGCGCGGGTCGATCCGACCAGGGTCAGCCCGACGTTCTCGGCGATCAACGCTTCCAGAAACGCTTTCCAAGCCTTGCGCGAGCCGGTCGGCAACTCGTCGGCGAAGTTGATCAGACGCACGCCGTGCTCTCGGTACAGGCGCGCCAGCTCCTGCGCGAACTCGACCGGATCGCGATGGCGCCAGCGGGTCCAGAATCCGCGCTGGCCGCAGTAGCTGCACAGGTAAGGGCAGCCGCGCGAGAACTGCACCACCACCGCTTTCATGCCGCCCCAGTAGGAATAGCGATCGTGGTCGATCAGCTCCCAGCCGACCCGGGCCTGGTCCAGGTCGGTCAGCATTTCGGCCGGGCCGGTATCGACGATGCGGCCGTTGCGGCGATAGGCCAGGCCGGGTACGCCGGCCGGTTCCTCGCCGCGCGCAAGGGCTTGGGCGAGCAGCACCGCGGTGCGTTCGCCTTCGCCGCGGACGATGCAGTCCACCGCCGGTTCGCGGCTGAGGACATCGCGCCAGTGATAGGTCGGGAACACGCCGCCGTAGACGATCCGCAGCCGGGGCAGCGCCTGTTTCGCACGCGCGGCGATGCGGGCGATCGTGGGATGCGCCGAGGTCGAGCCGGAGTGGCCGACCATCAGCAGATCGGGCGCGCGTTCGACCACCTGCCGCACGACCTCGTCGATCGGCATCGGCCCGAACTCGGCGTCGAGCAGCTCGACCGCGAAGCCGGCGTCGAGCAGCGGGCCGCCGATGCTGAGCAGGCCCAGCGGCGGCAGTTGTTCGCGCGGCACGCGGCTGCCGATCGCGGTGTGCGGCGGATTGAGCAGGAGGATGCGCAAGGCGGGGACGGACATGCGGAGGGCTCCGGCCGGCGAGGTGCCGGCGCGCTGCGCACTGTCGGCGGCGGCGGTGGGCTCAGGATGAGGCGGGCGTGAGGCCGCTGCGTCGGTTCTGTGACGGCGGTCGGCGCGACAGGCCGCCTGTGCGGACGTTTTGCGTAAACACCGATGCCGCGCGCGCATCGGCGAGCGCCCCATCCACGGAGAGAGCGATGAACGCACGCGTCAAGGTCGGCCTGGACGAATGGCTGGTGGCCGATGCCGATCGCACCGAGCTGATCGCCGACGGCCTGTCCGGCGGCGTGGCGGTCGGTCTGGCCGGCGACGGCAAGGTCGCGCTGTCGCACGTGTCCTGCGCGTGCGATGCCGGCCACTGGGAGGCCTATCGGACTGGGCTCGATCGAGCGCTGGCGGCGTCGGCGCTGGGCGAACGGCCGCAGGCGGTGCTGGTCTGCGCGCAGGGCGACAGTCAGCTCGGCAGCGACGCCTGGTTGCCGTGGCGGCTCAAGGACTGGCTGCACGGAAAAGGCATCCGGGCCGAGATCCGCCAGGACAACGGCTGCCGCATCGCGGCGGGCGATGGCGGCTTGCGCTGTACGCTCAAGCGCGCCGATCGCGAGGACGATTATCGCTACGGCTACGCGGTCTCCAGCGATGCCGGCGATGCGGCGAGCCTGGCCGGCTCGCTGTCGGATCGGGCCAGGCCGGCCGGCGCGGCGCATTCCCCGCGCGCCGACTTCGCCGCGGGCGACGCGGTGCTGACCGAGGAGGGGCATCCGGCTTACGGGTTGTACCGGCAGATCCTCGGCAAGATTCCGCCCGAGGCGGTCGGCGCCGACAACGCCGGCGAGCTGCCGGGCCTGTACGCCGCGCGCCAGGCCGCGGCGGCGCTGACGGTGGAGTGTCTGAAACAGAACATCGGCCGCGTCGATACCGTGATCACCGGCGGCGAAGACCATGCTTCGCTGTTCGCGATCATGGGCAACCGGCGCGAATCCTTGCGGCATGCCTCGGTGGTCACCGACGACGCCTTGGATATGCCGATGCCGGCGTTGAGCGCCGAAGCGCGGCGCTTGCATGCGGCGCTGCCGGCGTTCGGCGCAGCGCCGTCGCCGGCCCCGCCGCCGCACGCGCAGAACAACCGCAGTGCGCTGACGACCTGATCCGCAGGCGCGCTTGGGAGGGGCTGGACGACATGCGATTGACGGAGAGCGAGCGATGAACGACCGGGTCAAGGTGGGCGCGGACGAATGGTTGAGCGTGCAGGCCGGCGGGCCCGATCTGATCACCGACGGCCTGCGCGGTTGCGTGGCGGTCGGCCTCGCCGGCGGCGGCCGGATCGCGCTGAGCCACGTGTATTCGGCCTGCAACGACGAGGCCCGTTGGCAGGCGTACGAGAAACAATTGAATGCGGCCTTCGACGCCTCCGCGCTGGGCCCGCCCGGGAAGATCAAGGCGGTGATCGTCGACGTCGACGACACCGGCAAGTTCCTGCCGCAGCGGCTGGCCCGATGGTTGCAGGACAAGGGAGTGGAGCGGATCGATTTGCGCGTGGACGAAGGCTGCCGGGTGCTGGGTTCGCCCGGCGGCTCCGGCGCGCACTACCTGCTCAAGGACGACGATCTGGCCACGGATTACGACCGCGGCTATCAAACCAGCGCGGACGGCCGCGACGGCGTAAATCAAGCGTTGCTGTCGGAACACGGCGGAGCGGCGACCAAGATCTTCGCCGATGTCGCGCTGCCGTCGCCGTCGGCGAGCGACGGACCGTTGCTGACCCAGCCCGGGCACCCTCATGGCGATTTGTATCGTTCGATCCTGCAGCGGATCGGCGAAATGGAGGATCAGGGCATGCTGAAAGACAGGCGGCCCTGGCAGGAGCAGGTCGCCGCGGAGCTGACCCGCGGTTGCGTCGCCGCGCAGATCTACGATTCGATCGATGCCGTCGGGTACGGCCGGGGCGAGCGCGAAGACGAGCTGTTCGTGTTCAAGGGGCCGCAAGAATCGTCTTACACCGGCGTGGGCGTGGACATCTTCAAGACCGACGCGCAGAGCCTGGCCAACGCCAGCCGGGACACCCTGGATGCGCCGCCGCCGGGCTTGGGCCAGCCGGCGCAGCAGCAGAAAAGCCAGACGCAGTAAGCCGCCGCCATCGGGGCAAAAGAAAAGGGCCGCTTTCGCGGCCCTTGACTCGTTTCGGCGATAACGCGCCGGCGCAGGCTTACTTCTTCAGCCCGGCGTCCTTGCGCAGATCGTCGGCCTTGTCGGTCTTTTCCCACGAGAATGCGGTCGCGGTGTGCTTCTTGCCGGCGCCGTCGACGTAGCTGACTTCCTTCGGCTTGCGGCCGAAGTGGCCGTAAGCGGCGGTCAGCTGATAGACCGGGTGGATCAGGTCGAGCATCTTGACGATGCCGTACGGGCGCAGGTCGAAGTGCTTGCGGATCAGCTTCTCGATCTTGTCGTCGCTGATCTTGCCGGTGCCGAAGGTGGTGACCGAGATCGAGGTCGGCTCGGCCACGCCGATGGCGTAGGAAACCTGCACTTCGCACTTGTCGGCCAGGCCGGCGGCGACGATGTTCTTGGCCACGTAGCGGGCGGCGTAGGCGGCCGAACGGTCGACCTTGGACGGATCCTTGCCCGAGAACGCGCCGCCGCCGTGGCGGGCCATGCCGCCGTAGCTGTCGACGATGATCTTGCGGCCGGTCAGGCCGCAGTCGCCGACCGGGCCGCCGATCACGAAGATGCCGGTCGGATTGATGTGGACCTTGCTCTTCGGCAGCTTTTCCAGCCACGCCTTCGGCAGCACCGGCTTGAGGATGTGCTCGTACACGCCCTCGACCAGGTCCTTCTGCTTGATGCCCGGGTCGTGCTGGGTCGACAGCACCACCGCGTCGAGGCCGACGACCTTGTGCTCGGCGTCGTAGCGCAGGGTGACCTGCGACTTGGCGTCCGGGCGCAGCCACGGCAGCTTGGAGTTCTTCTGCTTGCGGATCTTGGCCTGCTGCTCGACCAGGCGGTGCGAGTAGTAGATCGGCGCCGGCATGAACTCCGGGGCTTCGTTGCAGGCGTAGCCGAACATCAGGCCCTGGTCGCCCGCGCCCTGTTCTTCCGGCTTCTTGCGGTCGACGCCGGCGGCGATGTCGGGCGACTGCTTGCCGAGCATGTTGATGATCGCGCAGGTGTGGCCGTCGAAGCCGACGTTCGAGTTGTTGTAGCCGATGTCGTTGATGACCTTGCGCGCCAGCGCTTCGATGTCGACCCAGGCGCTGGTGGTGACTTCGCCGGCGACGATGGCGGCACCGGTCTTCACCAGCGTCTCGCAGGCCACGCGCGCGCGCTTGTCCTGGGCCAGGATGGCGTCGAGGACGGCATCGGAGATCTGGTCGGCGATCTTGTCCGGATGGCCTTCGGAGACGGATTCGGAGGTGAACAGGTAGCTGCTGGACATCGAGGCTTTATCCTCGTATTCGGATAGAAAGATGGCCGAATATGATACAGGCTCGGCCGCGAACGCGCATTGTGCCGCTTCCGGGGGTTGCCGGGGGTTAATCCGGCGGCCGATTTGCCGGTGAATGGGGAGGCAACGCCGGCCTACGCCCCGCATCTTCGCCCAATGGCGCCAGGGCCGGCCGGACGGCGGGCTGTCATCGCTCTGTCCCCGAACCGACATGGCGCTGTCGCCGCGCCGGCGCAGGCTGCGCGGCATACCGCCGCCGATGCGACGCCGATGCTGCCTCTCGAACGCCGACTGCAAGAGCGCTTCCCGCAATGGTTCCGCGGCCGCCGCGCCAGCCTGGCGCGACCGCTGCTGCGCACCCTGGGGCGCTGGTCGCGCTTCGACCTGGTCGACCGCTTCCTGGCCGAGAACGGCCACCTGCGCGACTTCGCCTTCGTCGGCGGCGCCCTGGATTTCCTCCAGGCCCGCTACCTGGCCGATCCGGCCGAACTGGAGCGGGTCCCGGCCCGCGGCCGGCTGTTGATCGTCGCCAACCACCCCTCCGGCGCGCTCGACGCCCTGGCCCTGCTCGACGCGGTCGGACGGGTCCGGCGCGACGTGCGCATCGTCGCCAACGACCTGTTGTCGGCGCTGGAGCCGCTGTCGGGGCTGCTGTTGCCAGTGCGGATCCTGGGCGGCCGGCCGAGCGCCGAGAGCTTGCAGGCGATCGAGGCGGCGCTGCGCGCCGAACAGTGCGTGATCGTGTTTCCCGCCGGCGAGGTCGCCCGGTTGGGCCTGCGCGGCGTCGCCGACGGGCGCTGGCGGCGCGGCTTCCTGAGTTTCGCCCGCAAGACCGGCGCGCCGGTGCTGCCGGTGCGGATCGAAGCGCGCAACTCGGCCCTGTTCTACGGCGCCTCGGCCCTGTTCAAGCCGGCCGGCACCGCCCTGCTGGCGCGCGAAATGTTCGCCCGCCGCAGCCGCCGCATCGCCCTGCGCATCGGCCGGCCGCTGCAACTGCCGACCGACGGCGACCCGCAGCAGCTGCTGCGCGAGGTGCGGCGCGAACTGCACGCGATCGGCACCCCGCGCGAACGCGCCGCGCCGGTCGGCCCCGAGCCGCTGGTCGAGGCCGTCGACCCGGCCCTGGTCCGCGCGGGGGTCGAAGCGATGGAATCGCTGGGCCACACCCTGGACGGCAAGCAGATCCGGGTCGGACGGCTCGATGCCGGCGCGCCGCTGCTGCGCGAGATCGGCCGCCTGCGCGAGCTGACCTTCCGCGCGGTCGGCGAGGGCACCGGCCAGCGCCTGGACGTGGATCTGTACGACGGCTGGTACGAACACATCGTGCTGTGGGACGCGGCGGCGCAGCGTATCGCCGGCGCCTACCGGATCGGCCGAGGCAGCCGGTTGCTGGCCGAGCGCGGTCTGGCCGGGTTCTACACCGCCTCGCTGTTCCGCTTCGCCGACGATGCGGTGCCGCGCCTGGCCCAGGGCATGGAGCTGGGGCGCAGCTTCGTCGTGCCGGAGTACTGGGGCAGCCGCAGCATCGACTACCTGTGGCAGGGCATCGGCGCGTACCTGATCCGCCAGCCGGGCGTGCGCTACCTGTTCGGGCCGGTCTCGATCAGCGCCGCGCTGCCGGCCGACGCGCGCGAGCAGATCGTCGCCTACTACGCCCGCTACTACGGCGCCGCCGAGGCCGATGCGGTCTCGCGCCAGCCCTTCGTCTACCGCGCCGCGCCGCCGCAGTTCGACGCCGTCGACGCGGCGACCGCGTTCCGCGTGCTCAAGAACAATCTCGATGCGCTCGGCGCGACCCTGCCGATGCTGTACAAGCAATACACCGACCTGTGCGAACCCGGCGGCGCGCGCTTCCTCGCGTTCGGCGTCGATCCGGCGTTCAGCGACGCGGTCGACGGCCTGATCGAAGTGGACCTGCTGCGGCTGCGGCCGAAGAAGCGCGAGCGCTATCTCGGCGCAGTCGCCGCCGCGCCGACGGCCGCCGGTCCCGCCATCGGTTCCGACGCCGAGTCCGTCGCCAGCGAGGCCGTGCCATGAGTCCTGCATCGATCGCGCAATTGCCGCTGCGCCGGCGGGCGGTGTTCGTGTCCGATGTGCATCTCGGATCGAAGCACTGCCATGCCGCGGAGCTCGCCGATTTCCTGCAGGGTCTGCGTTGCGATCGCCTGTACCTGGTCGGCGACATCGTCGACCTGTGGTGGATGTCGCAGCACCGGGCCGCCTGGGGCGCCGCCCAGTACCGGGTGGTCGAGGCGTTGCACGCGCTGACCCGCGCCGGCACCGAGCTGATCTACGTGCCGGGCAACCACGACCGCTCGATCCGCCGTTTCTGCGGCCTGGCGCTGCCGCGCATGCAGGTGCGCCGGCGCGCGATTCACCTCACCGCCGACGGTCGCCGCCTGCTGGTGGTGCACGGCGACGACTACGACGCCGCGACCCAGTTCGGCGGCATGCAGGAAAAGTTCGGCGACTGGCTGTACGAGCGCATCCTGACCGGCAACCGCCTGACCAACCGGGTGCGGCGCCGCTTCGGCCTGCGCTACTGGTCGCTGGCCGACTTCCTCAAGCGCCAGAGCGGCGCGGCCGAACGGTACATCGCCCGCTTCGTCCAGGCCGGCCTGAGCGATGCGCGCCGGCGCGGGCTGGACGGCATCGTCTGCGGCCACATCCACCGCGCCGCGTTGTTCGAGCGCGAGGGCTGCGTGTACGCCAACGACGGCGACTGGGTCGAAAGCCTGACCGCGCTGGCCGAGGACCCCGACGGTACGTTGCGTCTGCTCGCCCACACCGGCGAGACCCTGGCGCTGTTGCCGGCGCGCGCGCCGCGCCGCCTGCCCGAGGCGGTGCCGCACGCGGCCTGAGCCGGCCCTGCGGAGCACGAGTTCGATGGCCCTCCCTCTTTCCAGGACGGAGAGAGGGAGGGCCGGCGTGGGGCGGGCTCAGGCCGGAGCGCCGCCGATCGCGCGCCGCAGCGCGGCCCGCGCCAGCAGCCGGGTCGAGTCCAGGGTCGGCAGCGGCGAATTGGCGTCGTCGACGATCAGCGGAATCTCGGTGCAGCCCAGCACCACCGCGTCGCAGCCCTGCGCCTGCAGTCCGGCGATGACCTCGAGGAAATAGGCGACCGTGGCCGGCTCGAAGCGGCCGTAGACCAACTCGTCCATGATCAGCCGGCCGATCCGCGCGCGCTGTCCGGCGTCGGGGCGGCGGTACTCCAGGCCGAGGGCACCGAGCTTGTCCGGATAGACCTCGCTTTCGACCAGCCATTGCGTACCGGTCAGGCCGAGGCGGCGATAGCCGCGCGCGGCGGCTTCCTGCGCCACCACCTCGGCGATGTGCAGCCACGGCAGCGGCGAGCGCGGCAGCACGTAGGACATGGCCTGGTGGATGGTGTTGTCCGGGCAGATCAGCAATTGCGCGCCGGCGCGGGCCAGGGCCCGGGCCGAACTCAGCATCAGTTCGCCGACCCCGGCGATATCGCCGCGGTCCAGGCACTCGACGTAGTCGGCCAGCGACAGGCCGTGCAGGGAGACGGTCGGGTGCGCGTGCGCGCCGAGCAGGGGCGCGGCTTCGGTGCAGATCGTGCGGTAACACAGCGCGGCGCCTTCGGCGGAGCAGGCGACGATACCGATGTGCAAGGGCGTGGCGTCGGTCATGCGCGAGGTCGGTCGGGACGGGGCTGCGAGTATGCGTCGCCGGCGCGCGCCCGTGCAGGGCCGCGCGGCAACGAAAAACAAACCCGGGCCGGTCGCGGCTGCGGTTAGCATCCGCGCATGGATTCCCTGACCCAGATCGTGCTCGGCGCCGCCCTCAGCGCCGCCATCGCCCCGCCGCAACATCGCCGCGCCGCCCTGCTGGCCGGCGCCGCGCTGGCGACCCTGCCGGATCTCGACGTGATTCCGGTCAACCTGCTCACCGCCGACCCGGTCGAGCGCATGACCTGGCACCGCAGCCTCAGTCATTCGTTGTTGGTGCTGCCGTGGCTGGGCTGGTTGATCTGGGCGTTGTTCCGCCGCCGCGGCGGCCGCGTCGCGCAGGCGCCACGGCGCTGGTTCTGGGCGATGCAGGCGGCCTTGCTGACCCATCCGGTGCTGGATGCGTTCACCGTCTACGGCACCCAGCTGTGGTGGCCGCTGCAACCGCCGCCGGCGATGTGGTCGAGCGTGTTCATCATCGATCCGCTGTACACCGCGTGGCTGGCGATCGCCTGCCTCTGGGCCTGGTTCGCGCGCGAGCGGCGCAGCGCCCAGCCGGCCTTGCTGCTGGGCCTGGCCGTGAGCACGCTGTACCTGGGCGGCTCGTTGTGGGCCAAGCACCGGGTCGAACGCGCCGCCGAACCGGCGCTGGCCGAGCTCGGCCTGCGTGATGCGCCGCGCTTTTCGGTGCCGATGCCGTTCAACATCCTGCTGTGGCGGGTGGTGGCGATGACACCGGACGGTTTCGTCGAGGGCGAGCGCTCGCTGGCGGCCGATCGCGGGCCGATGCGGTTCCGCTTCTATCCTTCCGACACGGCGGCGTTCGCGGCCGTCGCCGACTACCCGGCGGTGCGCCGGCTGCGCTGGTTCAACCACGGTTTCATGAAGGCCGAGCAACGCGACGGCCAGGTGGTGCTGACCGATCTGCGCATGGGCGCCGAGCCCGATTACAGCTTCCGCTTCGTAGTCGCGCAGCGCGACGGCGAGGGCTGGCGCGAAGTCCCGCCGCAGCAGCTGAAATGGCCCTGGGACGCGGCGCGCAAACTGCCGGCGATGTGGACCCGGATCTGGCGCGAACCCGGGCCGGCCGGGACTCAGGCGCAGGCGCGGCCGGCGACGGCCGCCGGCGCAAGTTGAACGCCGCGGCGTCTCAGTAGACGGTCGCGCGCGCTTGCACGAAGGAATAGAAGAACACGGCGTTCGGGTCGTTCTGCACCTGATGCATTTCCCGGCGCATGCCGTCGACCACGTCCTGGGTGACGCAGCCGGCGCCTAGCAGCTGGTCGGCCGCCGACAGCAGCAGCTCTTCCCAGAACGCGATCATGGTCTTGCGCCGCGCGGGTTCGCGGTTGTCGAAGTAGAAGGTCTTGATCTCGGTGTTGACGTCGCGGAACCCGCCGGCCAGCAGCAGATTGCCGAGCTTGGCGCCGACGAAGGGATCGCCGCCGCTTTCGTACTGGAAATCGTTGAACGCCATCCAGTACCGCCAGACATAGGGCGAATAGGGGTCGAGCAGGAAGGACGAGTTCATCACCTCGGTGATGTATACCGGCGAGCCCGGCGACAGCACCCGGCGCACTTCGTTCAGCACCCGCGCCGGCGAGGGCACATGCTCCAACACCCAGCACAGGAAGGCCGCGTCGAAGCTGCGCGGCTCGAACGGCAGGTCGGTGGCGTCCGCGCGCTGCAGCGAGTAGCGGCCCTGCATCCACGGCATCCGGCCCAGGTTGTCGCGGGCGGCGTCGAGCTGCGCTGCGTTGAGGTCGACGCAACTGACGTGCAGGTCGGGGAAGCGACGCAGCAGGATCTCGGTCTGCGCGCCGACGCCGCTGCCGACTTCCAGCAGCCGGCGGGCGCTGCCGTAGTCGATGTTGTGGAAGATCGTCGATTCGGCCAGCCGCGCCTGTTTCACCAGGCGCGCCTGCTCGGTCGGCGAGAATCCGTGCAGGTAGGGAAAATCGGTGGTCGCGGCGGATTCGCTCATGGGGACCTCAGGCGGCGGAGGCCAGCGCCGGGCTGACTCCGGCGACCAGCGCATCGAAGTAATCGCGGGTCAGGCGCAACTGCAGCTCGGCGCTGTCGGCGCGGTTGACCACGCTGCGGAAGGCGGCGTTCTCGGGGCGGTCCTTGGCGTACCAGCCCAGGTGCTTGCGCGCGATGCGCACGCCGGAGACTTCGCCGTAGAAGGCGTGCAAATGTTCGAGGTGGCCGAGCAGCCAGTCGCGCACCTCGCTCAGCGCGGGCGGGGCCAGCTCTTCGCCGCACTCCAGGTAATGGGCGATCTCGCGGAAGATCCACGGCCGTCCCTGCGCGGCGCGCCCGACCATGACCGCGTCGCAGCCGGTATGGGCCAGCACCGCCGCGGCCTTGCGCGGCGAATCGATGTCGCCGTTGGCGATCACCGGGATGCTCAACGCGGCCTTGATCGCGGCGATGGTGTCGTACTCGGCCTGGCCGGTGTATTGCTGATCGCGGGTGCGGCCGTGCACGGTCAGTGCGGCGATGCCGGATTCCTGGGCGATGCGGGCGATGCTCGGGGCGTTGCGTTGGTCGTGGTCCCAGCCGGTGCGGATCTTCAGGGTGACCGGCACCTCGACCGCGTTCACCACCGCTTCGAGGATGCGCGCGACCAGCGCCTCGTCGCGCATCAGCGCCGAACCGGCCCAGGCGTTGCAGACCTTCTTGGCCGGGCAGCCCATGTTGATGTCGACGATCTGGGCGCCGTGGTCGACGTTGTAGCGCGCCGCCTCGGCCATCACCTGCGGCACCGTGCCGGCGATCTGCACGCTGATCGGGTCGGGCTCGCCGGCATGGTCCATGCGGTGGCGCGACTTGGCCGTGGTCCAGAAGCGCGGGTCGCTGGTGGTCATCTCCGACACGCACAGACCGGCCCCCAGGCGCTTGCACAGCACCCGAAAAGGTTTGTCGGTGACCCCGGCCATGGGGGCCAGGATCACGCGCGGGGCGATGGAATGTCGGCCGATCTGCATCCGCGCATTGTATCGGCTCGGGCCGGACGGGGCCGCGACGGCGGGACGTTCCGCGACGGGCGCCCGGCGCGGCGCGCGGCCGGGTTCGCAGACCGGATACGGCGACGGCGCCGCGGGGGCGGCGCCGTCGGCAAGCGGCGGGGCGACGGCCCCGGCCGCGATCAGGCGGTGGTGTCTTCGACCGTGGTGGTCGGGCCGTTCTGCTTGACCGAAGCGATGCCGTCGTCGCGCGCGGTCTCGCTGGAGTACAGCTCGCTGGTGCCGATGACCTGGTGGTTGGCCGCGGTCAGCACGAAATAGGGCTTGGCGTTGCTCGAGGTCTTGCGCGTGTAGCGCTCGTCGATCGGGCTGTTGCTTTGCACCGAGGCGATGCCGTTGCGGCAACCGCTCTTGTCGCCGTAACCCTCGCTGGCGAGGATGGTCTGGCCGTTGCCGGCCTTGAGCACGAACTGGAATTCGCCGTTGCTGCGCTTGCTGATGACGTACTTGCCGGCCATGTGTGTCCTTCCCTCGTTATCGTGGACGCCGCCCTGGAATGAGCGGTTCGACATCCTGCTATACGAGCGTAGAACGAAGATGTGAACGCGATCCGGCCGGCCCGGCGCGAAGCCGGCGCGGGCGGCGGACCGCCGCGAGGGACGGCGGTCCGCCGGGCACAGGGATCAGAACTCGTAGCGCAGGGTCGCGCTGAGGCTGCCCTGCTCGCCCTAGCAGCGGTACAGCCGGCCGCTGGCGCAGCAGGACAGGGAGCCCTTGCCGAGCAGGTTGCCGGCGTTCAGGCGCAGGCTCAGCCCGCACAGGGTCGGGTACAGGCGGCCGAGCTCGTAGTGCCGCGACAAGTCCATCCGAGCGTAGGCCGGCACCTTGAGGCGGCGCGTTGTCAGTGCCCTGCTTCCGGTAGGGGCGGCGCGGGCCGCGACGACCGGAGCGATGCGATTCCACATTGCGTCCCGCAGCGAAACACACCACGCGCTGCATGCATGCGGCGCCGCAGCCTGTGAGCCGCGTCGCTGGCGCACATCGCTGCGGTCGTCGCGGCTCGTGACCAGGGAAATCCCCGCGGCACGCCGCTCCTGCAATAGCGCTCAGCGGCCGCGGCGGCGGCGCCAGAACAGGAAGCCGGTGATCAGCAGGAACGGCGGCGCCAGGCCGACGATCGCGCTGAGGGTCTGCCAGGCGCGGCCGCCGACGAAACCGCCGTGCAACGGATAGATCGCTTCGTAGAGACGCGAGCCGCGGCCCTGGCGGGTCGCATCGAGGGTGCCGAGCACGGCACCGCGATACGGATCGATCCACACCTGCGAGCGCCCGACCGGATGCCATTCGCCCGGCGCGCGGGCGCGGATCGAGACCAGGGCGCTGCCGGCTTTCGGCAGACCGATGCGGCGCAATCGAGCGCCGGCCATCGCCCCGCCCGGTGCCACCGCGGCATCGGCGGCGCGCAGCACGCCGGCCCAGTCGATCGGAGCTTCGCTCGCCGCCAGCGTCGGCGGCTTGGCCGGTTTGCCCTCGGCGAAGGCCGCGCGCAGCGCATTGCGGGCGATCTCGTCGTAGACCATGGCGGTGCCGGTCAGCGCGGCCAGCAAGGTGAGCGGCAGCAGCCACAGGCCCAGGCCGCGGTGCCAGCTGAACCAGCGTCGGGTCGGCGGACCGCGGTACCAGCGCAGGCTTGCGCGCCAGGCCGACCAGCGCGGCCACCACAGATACAGGCCGCTGAGCAGCAGAAACAGGGCGACCAGGCCGGCGACGCCGAGCACCTGCTCGCCGTTCTTGCCGGCCAGCAGATGGGTATGCAGATCGCGCAGCCACAGCAGCAGGTCGTTGCCGGTGTTGCGGGTCAGCAGCAGCTCGCCGCTGGCCGGATCGAAATAGCGCCGCTCGTTGTTGGGGAAGTACGCCTGCCATACCGGCAACTGCGCGCTGGGCAGATCGAGCGAACTCATGCCCTGCGCCCGCCAGTGGCCGACGATGCGGTCCAGCGCTTGCGCACGTTGTGCCGGCGACGGCAGGGCATGTCCGGCCAGTTGCGGATAGGCCCACAGCATCAGCTCGCGCTGGAACGCGAGCACGGTGCCGGACAGCGCGACCGCGGCGAACACCGCGCCCGCGCTGAGCCCCAGCCACAGGTGCAGCCACTTCAGCGCACCGCGCAGGCGTTGGCGGAAGGGGGCGGGGGCCTGGCGGGGACTCATGCTGGGCGCGGCGGCGACGGTCGGTTCAGAAACGATACGACCAGTTGACGTTGAACACCCGTCCGCGCCCGGCGACGTAGGTGTCGTTGCGCGGCGTGCTCTGCGAGTAGTAGGTCACGTACTGCTCGTCGAACAGGTTTTCCACGCCGAGATTGAGCTGGCCGACCGGCAGCTGCACCCGCGCCTGCAGATCGACGGTAGCGACGCCGTCGGTGCTGGCCACGCGCACGCCCTTGGAATCGAAATCGCGATCGAAGGCGCGGCTGCCCTGCAGGCGGGTCGAGACGCGGTCGTTCCAGGTATGGTCCCAGAACGCGGTCAGGCGGTCGGGGCTGATGTTGATGCCCGGCAGGTCGCTGTCGACGCGGTCGTCGCCGTCGCTGTCGTAGCGGCCCTTGGCGCGGGCGTAGCCCAGGCCGACCCGGCCGGCGTCGGAGAACTGGAAGGCGACGTTGCCCTCGATGCCGCGGATCTCGGTGCGCTCGCGGACCACGTTGTAGCTCTGGGTGTTGCGGTCGAAGGCCAGGCGCGAGCCGAGGTCGGAGTCGGACCCGTACGCGGCCAGGTGCGCCAGCCAGCGGCCGTTGTCGAAATCGACGCCGACTTCGCGGTTGTCCGAGACCACCGGCGACAGATCGACCAGGTGGTCGACGCGCTGGTTCGGCGCGGTGATGCCGCGCAGCACCCGGCCGATGTCGGCGACGGTATAGCCCTCGGAGTAGGAGGCGTAGAACTTCAGCGCGTCGCTGGCTTCGAACACCGCGCCGAAGTTGGGCAGGGTCTCGCGTGTCTTGGGCGAGCCGCCGCGGACGAAGCGGCTGCCGCCGGCGTTGGCCGGGATGGTGGTGAAGTCGTCCACCCGCAGCTTGCCGCGCTCGTGGCGCACGCCGGCGGTCAGCATCAGCTTGTCGGCCACCCACCATTCGGCCTGGACGAACGGCGACCAGGACTCGTACTGCGTTTCCGGCACCCACTTGAGCTTGGCGACCACCAATTCCTGATAGGTCTTGTCGCGGTTCCAGTCCAGGCCCAGGGTGGCGCGCAGGCGCAGGCCGAACAGGTTGTCGCGCGACCAGCCGAACTTGGCGCCGAGCTTTTCCGACACGTTCTGCGACTGGTCCCACCAGTGCCGGTCGCGGCCGTCGCGCCAGAAGTCTTCCCAGTCGGTGGCGCCGTACAGGCCCTTGAAGTCGACCCAGAACAACTGGGCATTGAAGTAGCCGCCGGCCAGCGACTTGTCGCTGTAGTCCAGGGTCAGCGAAGTCGAGCGGTTCTGCGCGCCGCGGCCCTCGCGGCTGCCCGGCGCCGAGGTCGCCAGCTTGCCGGTGCGGATGTCGCCGTTGACGGTGATGTAGTCGTTGTTGCCGCGCAGCTGGTAGCGGTTGGCGGTCAGCTGCAGGCGCTTGTCGGCGTCGATGTCCCAACCGGTCTTGGCGAACAGGTTGTAGCTGCGCGCGTCCATCAGGTCGCCCTGGATGTCGTTGACCGCGATCGCGTCGCCGTTGCCGTCGTAGTACAGGCCTTCGCTGGCGTAGCTGACGCCGCCGACGAAGTCGACCGCGCCACTGCGGACGCCGAACAGGTAGGAGCCGCGGTAGCCGACGCTGTCGCTGCGGTTCGGCAGCGCGGTGCTGGCGCCGAGGCTGAGCTCCTGGAAGCGCTCGCCGTCCTGGCGCGGCGCGCGCTTGGTGATGATGTTGATGATGCCGCCGGACGCGCCCAGGCCCTGCAGCGCGTTGGCGCCGTGGATGACCTCGATGCGCTCGATCATCGCCGGGTCGATGGTGTGGCCGTCGCGGCCGCCTTCGCGCAGCGGCGTGGACTGCGGCACGCCGTCGACCAGGTACAGCGGCTTGCGCCCGCGCAGGGTTTCGCCGCCGTTGGTCAGCTTCTGCCGCGAGGGCGAGAACGAGGGGATCAGGTTGGCCAGCACCTGCGACACGTCCTGGGTCACCGCCAATTGCTGCCGCAGCTGTTCCTGGTCGATCACCGTGATGGTGTTGGCCAGCGCCGCTTCCGAATTCGGCACGCGGCTGGTGCTGGCCGAGACGGTCACCCGGTCGAGGTCTTTGGCCGCGTCGGCATGGGCGAGGGGCGCGGCGAGAGCGGCCAGCACGGCGCTGGCGAGGAGCGGGAGGCGGGGCATGCGGAGGGGGCCAGAGAACTGCGACAGGGTCCGCATGTTAATGCGAACCATTCTCAAATAAAAGTTCGACTGAGGACAACGCCGCGGATGTGCGTCCTCGAAGGACAGAAATCTAATTTTTTCAGATGTTTAGCGACATCGGTACGCGGCCGGGGCGGATTCGGAGACGAAGCCTGCGTCGCGGGCGTGCCCCGCGGTCGCGGCGCGCGCCGCTCCTACAGGGGGCGTGGCGCCGGAGCCCCTTTGTAGGAGCCGTGCAAGCCGCGACCGCGACAACGCCGCTGCGGCGAAACCTCCGGCGCGGGCCGCGACAATCCGACTGCGACAGAACCTGCGCTGCGAACGGCGGTCCGCCGGCGCCGCGGCTCAGCCGAACCGCGCCCGGACCTCGGCGTCGCGCGGCATCGCCGCGGCCGCGCCGGGGCGCTCGGTGGACAAACCGGCGTAGCGGCTGGCGTAGGCGATGTGGCGCTCGAACGGCGCCGCCGGATCGCGCGCCAGGGCGGCGGCGAGGGCGCCGTTGAAGGCGTCGCCGGCGCCGGTGGTATCGACGGCGTGTACGGCGGCGGCGGGGCAGCGGTAATACGCCTGGGCGTCGCCGCGCAGGGCGCCGTCGGCGTGCGAGACGAAACAGCCGGCCTTGCCCAGGGTCACCACCACGCTGCCGTGGGCCAGCAGGGCGCGGCAATGGCCGTGCAGGACCGCGTCGTCGAGTCCGGCCAGGGCATCGGGATCGAGTTCGACGCCGGTGCGCCGACGCAGTTGGGCGCAGAACTCGGTTTCGTTCGGAGTGATCACGTCGGCCAAGGCCCACAGCGCGTCGCTGGCGACCGCGTCGGCCGGGGCCGGATTGAGCAGGGTCACGGCGCCGGCGCGGCGGCCGTGCGCGAATGCGGCGCAAGCCGATTCGGCCGGGGTTTCCAACTGGCTCAACACCACCCGCGCGGCGTCGAGCGCGTCGGCCTGGGCTTCGACCCAGGCCGGCGACAGCTCGGCGTTGGCGCCGGCGCCGATGACGATGCTGTTGCGGCCGTCGGCGTCGACGTAGATGCCGGCGGTGCCGGTCGGCCGATCGCTGCGCAGATCGTGCAGCTCCAGGCCGTCGCCGGCGGCGAGCGCGCGCGCCAACTGGCCGCCGGCGTCCTCGCCCAGGGCGCAGACGAAGCGGGTCGGCGCGCCTGCGCGCACCGCCGCGATGGCCTGGTTGAAGCCCTTGCCGCCGGGACCGGTGTGGTAGGTGCCGGCCAGGGTCTCGCCCGGGCGCGGCAGCGCCGGCAGCGACCAGACGTGGTCGACGTTGAACGAGCCGACCACGACGACACGGCCGCTGGTTTCCTGACGCATGCGCTTAGGCCGAGAAGTGGGTCAGCACGCCGGCGATGGTCGCGGTCATGAAGGTCGCGATCGAGCCGCCGAGCACCGCGCGCAGGCCGAACCGGGCCAGGTCCTGGCGGCGCTCCGGGGCCAGCCCGCCGATGCCGCCGATCTGGATCGCGATCGAGCTGAAGTTGGCGAAGCCGCACAGCGCATAAGTGGCGATCAGGCGGCCTTCGTCGCTGAGCGCGACGCCGGCGACCTTGCCGTTGACGATGTCGGCCAGGTGGGTATAGGCGACGAATTCGTTGAGCACGACCTTCTCGCCGATCAGGCCGCCGACCACGTTGGCATCGGCCCACGGGGTGCCGATCACCCAGGCGATCGGCGCCAGCACGAAGCCGAGCAGGGTCGACAGGTCGGTCGGCTTGCCGATCGCCGCGGCCAAGCCGGTCTGCTCGCCGAGCCAGGTCAGCGGTGCGTTGACCAGGGCGATCAGGGCGATGAAGGCCAGCAGCATCGCGCCGATGTTCAGCGCCAGGCGCAGGCCGTCGCCGGCGCCGGCGGCGGCCGCGTCGATGACGTTGGCGGTGTGCTTCTCGACTTCCATCTTGACCGTGCCGCGGGTCAGCGGTTCGCCGGTTTCCGGCACCAGGATCTTGGCGATCACCAGGGTCGCCGGCGCGGCCATGATCGAGGCGGCGAGCAGGTGCTTGGCGTAGAAGGCCTGGGCATCGGCGTCGCCGGCGCCGAGCATGCCGACGTAGGCGGCGAGCACGCCGCCGGCGATGTGGGCCATGCCGCCGATCATCATCGTGATCAGCTCCGACTCGGTCATCTTGGGGATGTAGGGGCGCACGGTCAGCGGCGCCTCGGTCTGGCCGATGAACACGCTGGCGCAGACGCTGGTGGTCTCCGCGCCGGACACGCGCATGACCTTGGTGATCGCCCAGGCCATGCCGCGCACCACCGCCTGCATCACCCCCAGGTGGTACAGCACGCCCATCAGGGCGGAGAAGAAGATGATCGTCGGCAGCACCTGAAAGGCGAAGATGAAGCCGAATTTGCTGACGTCCATCAAGTCGCCGAAGATGAACTTCGAGCCGGCGCCGACGAACTCGAGCACGTGCACGAAGCCCTTGCCGATCGCGTCGAATACGTCCTTGCCGCCCGGCACCAGCAGCACCACGGCCGCGAAGGCGACCTGCAGAGTGATGCCGGTGGCCACCAGCTTCCAGTCCACCGAACGACGGTTGACCGAAAACAGCCAGGCGATGCCCACCAGCACCGCCAAACCGAACAGGCCGAAGCCCACGCGTACGATCGAATCCACTCCACTCTCCCCGGCGCCGGAGCCCCGGCGGCTTGTCAGCGTTCTAATAGTCGGCGCAGCCTAGTGGCTGGCCGCGCCAGCGGCAAGCCGCTGAGGCGCCGGAAGCGCCGGATGGGGCCCCGATCCGGGCCGGATCGGCGCCGGATCCGCGCACGATGGGCTCACGGCGCGGCCGCGCCGGGATGCGGCGGAGCCAGGTCGCGCGGCCGCGGCGACGGCGACCTCGCCGATCGAGGCGATTTCGTTCAGATATCCCGCGCCACGACCCGGTTGCGCCCGGACTGCTTGGCCCGCTGAAGGCGCTGGTCGGCACGGCGCAGCAGGCGCGACAGGTCGCCGCCCTCCTGCGGGAAGGTCACCAGGCCGGCGCTGAAGCTCAGCCACAGCGGTTCGCTGCCGCGGCCGGGCTCGAACGGGCGCTCGGCGACGGTGCGGCGGATCGCATCGACCTCCTCGAAGGCGGTGCCCAGCGGCTTGCGCATGACCAGCAGGAACTCGCCGCCGCTGAGCCGGACCAGCCATTCGCTGGGCTCGGCCTGCTCGCGCAGCACCGCCACCAGGTGGCGCAGGCTACGGTCGCCGAGACGGTGGCCGAATTCGTCGTTGATGCGCTTGAAGTGGTCCAGGTCGATCAGCGCCAGGGTCAGGCTGCCGCCGTCGCGGCGCACGGTGTCGAACAGGCGCGGGATGCGGTGGGTCAGCCAGGTCCGGTTCGGCAGCCGGGTCAGGCCGTCGGTGCCGGACATCTCGATCAGGCGTTGCATCCGGTACACGACCATCGAGGTCGCCACGGTCATCATCGCCAGCAGCACCAGGCGCTGGGTCTGGCTGCCGACGGTGACCGCGCCGTAATCGCTGGACAGCAGGTCTTCCGGCGAGGTCGCGGCGGCGAACACGCCCACGATCAGCAGGCCGTACTCGGCCAGCGCCAGCAGGCCGGCGAACAGCGCCACCCGGCCGTCGCTGCGCAGCGCGGTCAGCAGGATCGCGAACAGATAACCGCACCACACGATCAGGCTGTTGAGCCCGGCCGGCAGGTGCTGCATCGCCAGCGCGATCAACACCAGGGTGGTGGTGGTGACGTCGAACGCGGCCGTGACGAAGGGCAGCCAGCGATAGCGGCGCTGGCGCCGGGCCAGGGCCAGCCACAGCTGCGAGAACACGTTGACGAAGATCGCGCCGCCCAGGCCGATCAGGGTCTCCTTGACGCTGCCGCCGCCGATCGCGTTGAACAGCGGCAGCAACAGCAGCATCGCCGCCAGCAGCGCGCGTAGCCGCGCCACCAGCAGTTCGCCGCCGGCGCCGATCTCCAGCATGATTTCGTCGGGCCGCACCAGTAGCGCCAGCACCACGCTGCGCAGCCTCCCGCCGATGCCGTGCATCCTTACCCGACTCCCCGTTTACGGTCGCCGCGAGCATAGCGCGAGCGGCCACCGCCGGGGCCTGGAATCAGCCGATTCCGCGCAAAGCGACCCAGATCGCGAGTGCGGCGAACACCGCCGCAGCCAGCAGGCGCGCGGTCTTCAGCGGCAGGCGGTCGGCGAAGCGGCTGCCGAGCAGGGCCACCGGCACGTTGGCCAGCAGCATGCCCACGGTGGTGCCGGCGATCACGCCCCACAGCGGTTCGTAGCGGGTCGCCAGCAGCACGGTCGCGACCTGGGTCTTGTCGCCGATTTCGGCGAAAAAGAACGCGATGGTGGTGGCGAGGAAGGCGCCGCGGGCGGAAAAACGCGGTTCCTCGTCGTCGAGCTGGTCGGGCTTGAGGGTCCACAGTGCGACCGCGAGGAAGCTGGCGGCGACGACCCAGCGCAGCACTTCCGGGCGCAGCCATTGCGCGACCAGAGTGCCGAACCAGGCGGCGAGGGCGTGATTGAGCAGGGTCGCGACCAGGATCCCGGCGATGATCGGCCCGGGCTTGCGGAAACGAGCGGCGAGCAGCAGGGCCAGCAACTGAGTCTTGTCGCCGATTTCGGCGAGCGCGACGGTGCCGGTCGAAACCGCGGTGGTGGCGACCGAAACCGGCAGGAAGGACAGATCCATGGAAACTCCGGGGTCGGGCATTCGCGTGGACGCGAAGGCGGACGCCGCGCGGCCCAACCCGGGTTACGCGCAACGCCTGCCTTCGGTCTTGCCCGTGGTGGCTGGCGGCCGCACCGGAATGCCGGATCGCGGACCTGCTGGCTGCCGCTCATGCGCCATGGCCGGCCGGCCAAGTGTGTTGACGCATGCCCCCGCGGACTCGCGTCGGCGGGTGGGCTACTCCCCGGAGGAGGAAAGTGCGGCGATTGTACGCCAGCCGCGGCGCAGCGCAGCGAATGAGAATGTTTCGCAACCGGCGGGTCGGGACAAGCCGCGCGCCGCACGCCGCCGCGTGGAAGCGCGCGAGGCGCGGGCCAGAAGCGGGTCAGCGCGGGGTTAGAAGCGACGCAAGTCGCGACCGCGCCAACACGGCCGCCACGCAGGTTACCCGCGGCGCAGCGATGGCTTCGACCGCGACGCTTTCTTCCGCAAGCGCTGCGTAGGCCGCGACCCGGGGACGCGACGGACCCCGCGGCCGACGTTGTCGTTGCGGTGGCGCGGTCGCGACTTGCGCCGCTCCTACACGGGGCGGTTCTGGTAGGAGCGGCGTGAGCCGGACCGGAGGCGCCGCGACCGCCAACTAGCGATGCCGTAGCCGACGTTCGCGGTCGCGACCTGGGTCGTTCTCCTGCCCCTGTGCGATCGCGGCGCTCAGGGCTGCGAACACGGCGGGCCGGCGTTGTCTTCTGCGAACAGGGTCGCGAAGCCGCCGGGCATGATCCGCGGCAGCCGTTGCAGCGGCGGTTTGACGGCGGGGAAGTAGTCGCGCTGCCATTGCGCCGCCAGTGCCGCGGCGGCCGGTTCCAGCGCGGCGTAGCGGGGTTCGGGCGGATCGGCGTTCTTGCCGGCCAGGCGGCCGACCAGCAACCGCATCGCCCGCGCCTTGGTCGGGTCGTTCGGGATCAGCCCGGCGATCGGCGAGGAGTTGTCGCTGTAGGCGACCATCAGGTCGAACACCGAAGGCAGATAGCCGGCCTCGAACGAGAGCTGCAGCATGTTGCCGGCCTCGGCGCGCCAACGGTCGAATTCCGGCGTGGCCATGCGCGAGTAATCGGCCAGCACCGAATCGCCGCGCGCGTAGCGGTACATCGCCTCGGGTTCGCCGGCCAGCGCCGCTTGGCGCAGATAATGATTGCCCTGGTGCCAGGCGTCTTCGGGCGCGTTGCGGCATTCGGCCAGCAACTGCCGCGCACGGCCGACAGTACGCTCGTGGTAGGCGCGTTGCTCGGCCGGCATCTGGGTGCGCGAATTGGCCTCGGCGTTGGCCAGCACCTGTTCGGCCGGGGTCAGGTCGACGCAGCGCAGCAGGTCGACGCCGAGTTCGCAGGCCGCGCGGCTGTCGCCGCTGTCGGCGCGTTGCTTGAGGTCGGCCAACTGCGGGTTGCGGTAGGCCGGGCCGCGGCTGGGTTCGATCTTGCGCTCGGTCTGCGCGGGCGCGTCCGCCGTGTCCGGAATCTCGTCGGCGGCAGGCGCCTTGTCCGCCGCAGGGGCGGGGTCGGGCGGGCGCGACGGTTCCGGCGCCCTTGCGCGCCACAGTTGCCAGCCCAGCAAGGCGACCGCGATCGCGATCAGCGTCGCCGGCAGCAGTCGGGTACTCGATTTCGCCACGCGCTGTCCTTCGCCTTTACGTCCGTGGGCGTAGCATGCCCGCAATCGCCGATCCGCGGAGCGCCGCCATGCAATATCGTCGACTGGGTTCGTCCGGGCTGCAATTGTCGGCGCTGTCGTTCGGCGCCTGGGTCACCTTCGGCGGGCAAATCGGCGCCGAGGCCGCGCGCGAGCTGATCGCCACTGCCTGGGACCACGGGATCAATTTCTTCGACAACGCCGAGGGCTACGCCAACGGCGAGGCCGAACGGGTCATGGGCCAGGCCCTGGCGCAACTGCGCCTGCCGCGCGACGGCTACTGCGTGTCGAGCAAGGTCATGTTCGGCGCAGTCGACGATCCGCGTCCGACCCAGAGAGGCCTGTCGCGCAAGCACGTGGTCGAGGCCTGCCACGATGCCCTGCGCCGGCTGCAGGTCGAGCATCTGGACCTGTATTACTGCCATCGCCCCGATCCGGACGTGCCGATCGAGGAAACGGTATGGGCGATGGACGGCCTGATCCGGCAAGGCAAGGTGCTGTACTGGGGCACGTCGGAGTGGCCGGCGGCGTCGATCCGCGAGGCGCACAAGGTCGCCCGCGCCCATCACCTGCATCCGCCGACCATGGAGCAACCGCAATACAACCTGCTGCACCGCGAACGGGTCGAGTTGGAGTACGCGCCGCTGTACGCCGAACTCGGCCTGGGCGCCACCACCTGGTCGCCGCTGGCCTCGGGCCTGCTGACCGGCAAGTACCGCGAAGGTTTTTCCAGCCAGGGCCGGCTCGGCCTGGCCGATACCGCCTGGCTGCAGCGGCTGGTGGTCGGCGGCTCGGAGCAGCGCCGGCTGGCGCGGGTCGAGGCCTTCGTGGCGATCGCGCGCGAGCTCGGCGAGCCGCCGGCGCCGCTGGCGATCGCCTGGTGCCTGCGCAATCCGCATGTATCCAGCGTGATCCTCGGCGCCAGCCGCAGCGACCAGTTGCGGCAGAACCTGCAGGCGCTGGACCTGGCCGCGCGGATCGGCGAGGCGGACTGGCTGCGGATCGAGAACGCGGTGGCCTGAGCGGATACATGAACGGGACTGGGCGTCGGCGCGGTAAGGCGATGGCTTTGCCTGGTTTGACCTCAGTCGCAGATCGGAGGCGCGGGGTGTTGACGCTCAAATGAGAATCATTATCATTTTTATCCGAGCCCACCCCCCGAGCGAGTCACCGCCATGTCTCTGCGCAACCCGGTGCTGCAGCTGAAGCCCCGTACTGATCGTTCCGTGTCCGTCGTCGCGCCGGCCCCGGCCGTTGCCGCCGTCGCTCCTGCGTCCGTGACCTCGGCCGTCGTCGCCGCGGCCCAGGGCGTTCTGGTGGAAAGCACCGCGTTGCTGCGCGGCGCGCGCGAAGTGTTGATCCGCCACGGCGGCGAGGTCTACCGCCTGCGCCACACCCGCAACGACAAGCTGATCCTGACCAAGTAAACCGGCGTTCGGCGCGGCCCGGCCAAGCGCGAGAAGGCGACATCCGTTTCCGCCCAGGCCGGTTCGCTCCAAACAACCCCGTGATCGGCGCGCACCGCCCCAGCCCGGAGCGGCGGAGTCCCGCTTTTCCGGTTCGGTCGGTCCGCACCGACGACGCTCTCTCCCCACGTCGGTCCTTTGCGCCGTGCACGGCGCAGCGCGACCGCGTCGTCGGTGCGCAACGCCATCGCCCGCGCCACCCGCACCGCACCCGACCCGGGTGCGGTGCGCTGCGTCGGCTTCGCCGACCCGCCAGCACCTTCTCTCTCCAAGGCTGCCAGCCCGATCCCAGCGGATGCCAGCTCGCCTCGGCCCTCCCTCTCCATCGTCCGAGCCGAAGCATGTCCCGCGTCCATACCCCGTTCGTCTGCGCCAACTCCCACGCCCGCTCCCGTCCCGCCCGCTGCGCGCTCGCCCTGGCCCTGAGCCTGGCCTTGCCGGTGCTGGCCCACGCCGCCGACGCGCCCGATGCGTCCGGCGACGTCAACGAACTGCAGCGCGTGGTGGTCAGCGCGACCCGCACCGAACGCGCCGTGCAGGACGTGCCGGCGACGGTCGGCGCGATCGACCGCGAGCGCATGGACCGCGAACTGGTGCGCGACCTCAAGGACCTGTTTCGCTACGAGCCCGGGATCGACGTCGGCGCCAATCGCGAGCGCTTCGGTCTCGGCGACATCCGCATCCGCGGCCTCGGCGGCAACCGGGTGCGGGTGCTGGTCGACGGCATCTCGGTCTCCGACGGTTTCTCGATCGGCAGTTTTTCCAGCGCCGGGCGCAACTTCGTCGACCTCGACACGGTCAAGGACGTCGAGATCGTGCGCGGCCCGAGCAGCGCCCTGCACGGTTCCGATGCGCTCGGCGGCGTGGTCGCGTTCGTGACCAAAGACCCGCAGGACTATCTGCAGGACGGCGCCGGCAGCTATTTCGGCCTCAAGCTCGGTTACCAGGGCAAGAACGAAAGCCTGTTCGGCGGCGCCACCGCGGCGTTCGGCGGCGAGCGCTGGTCCGGTTTGGTGGTGCTCAACCACCATCAGGGCGAGGAAACCCACAACCAGGGCGAGCGCGCCTCGCTGGACGCGCGCCGCACCCGGCCCAACCCGCAGAGCAACGACGGTCGCAGCCTGCTGACCAAGCTGGTCTACGCGCCCAGCGACGACCAGCGTTTCCGCCTGACCGTGGAAGGCAGCGAGGACCAGACCGATACCGACGTCTACAGCGCGCGCGGCACCGCCTTGTCGATGCCGGGCGCGCCGGCGGTGCGGGTGCTCTCGCAGACCGGCGACGACCGCCAGACTCGGGTACGGCTCGCGTTCGCGCACGAGATCGATGCGCTCGACAGTGTGCTGACCGACTCGCTGCGTTGGCAGGTCTACCGCCAGGACAGCGAAACCAACCAACGCACCCGCGAACACCGGGTCAGCGTGGTCGGCGGCCGCGAAGTGAGCCCGACGCTGCGCCTGCGCGAATTCGACTTCGACCAGCGCGTCTACGGCGCCGAAGCCACCGCGCACAAGGACTTCGCCACCGGCGCGGTCGAGCATACCCTGACCTACGGCTTCGAATACGAAGCCACCGAGTTCCGCCAGAAGCGCGACGGCCGTGCGGTCAATCTGACCACCGGCGCGGTCAGCAACGCGATCCTGCCCGATGTGTTTCCGGTGCGCGATTTCCCGGTCAGCAAGACCCGCAACGCCGGCGTGTTCGTACAAGACGAAATCCGCTTCGCCGACGGCGCGTTCCGGCTGGTCCCGGCGGTGCGGGTGGACCGCTACGAGCTGCGGCCGCAGAAGGACGCGATCTGGAACGGCGACAACCCTGGGGTGCAAGTCAGCGACCTCAGCAAGACCAGCGTCTCGCCCAAGCTCGGCGCGGTCTGGCACTTCGCCGCGGATTGGTCGTTGTACGGCGGCTATCAGCGCGGCTTCCGCGCGCCGCCCTACAGCGACGTCAACCTGGGCTTCACCAATCTGCAGTTCGGCTACACCGCGATCCCGAACCCGGACCTCAAGCCGGAGACCAGCGACGGCTACGAGGTCGGCCTGCGCTTCAGCAATACGGTCGGCTACGCCCAACTGTCGGCGTACTACAACGACTACCAGGACTTCATCGAGTCCAACCGCCAGGTCAGCGCGCCGCCGCAGACGCCGTTGATCGTGTTCCAATCGCAGAACGTGGCCAAGGCGCGGATCCGCGGCGTCGAGCTGCGCGGCGGCATCGACTTCGGCGCCTGGTCCGAGGCGCTGGCCGGCTGGTCGCTGCGCGGCGCGGCGGCGTACAGCAAGGGCGAGGACAAGACCGCGGACCGGCCGCTGGAGTCGATCGCGCCGCTGACCGCGAGCCTGGGCGTCGCCTATGACCGCGAGGCCTGGGGCGTCGAGCTGGCCGGGCGTTTCGCCCGCCGCAAGACCGATCTGCCGGTGCCGGGCCGCTTCGCCGCGCCGGGCTACGGCGCGCTCGACCTGCTCGCGCGCTGGGACTTCGCGCCGGGGGCGCGCTTCAACGTCGGCGTGTTCAACCTGACCGACAAGACGTACTGGGAGGCCGGCGACCTGCCGGGCCTGAGCGCGTCCAGCGCCGTCCTCGACCGCTACACCGCGCCCGGCCGCAATGTCGGCGCCAGCCTCTCGGTGAGCTGGTAAGCCATGCGCGCGCCGTTGCGTTCGGCCGGCGCCGATTCCGCTGCCTTGCCGGCGCCGGAACGCCTGGCCGCGGTCGCGACGGTGTTGTGCGCGTATCCGCCACGGCATCGCGACGCGCTCGACGGCTGGCTGCATGCCCGGCGCGCCGAGCGCCTGCTGCGCCGCGACGGCGAGGACCGCTGCGAGGCCCTGCTGTTCCGCGACGACGGCGGGCGCGCCTGCTGGTGCCTGTACCTGTTGCCCGACAGCGATTTCCTGGCCTGGGACGACGCCATCGCGGCCTTGCCCGCCTGCCGCGGCGGCGAAGCCCGCAGCGGCGCCTGGGCGCGCCTGCGCCGGCGCTGGTTGCGCCGGCTGCGCGGTCGTTGGCAGGCACAGATCCTGCGCCTGCAGGTGCTGGCCGACGATGCCGGCCACTGCATCCTGCTGGCCGACCGCGCCGAGCCGTCGGCGTTGGGCCTGGCGCACGCGCAGCGCATCGCCGCGGCCGAAGGCGCGCGCCTGCGTGCGCAGGCGGACGCTTGTTGTTGCCTGGCTTCGCGCCGCGCCGCGCGCGATCCGGCCGCGGCATCGGCCTGAACCGCGCGATCGCCGTTGCTTCCTTCCCGATCCCCTCCGCTTCTTCCGACGAACCACGAGTTTTCGCCATGACCCGACCGTCCCACCGCGCCAGCCTGCTGGCGATCTGCCTGATGACCCCGTTCGCCGCCGTCGCCGCCACCGCGCCCGAACGCGACCGCGCCTCGATCCTGGCGATGCAGGGCGAATACATCGTCGATTTCGCTTTCGACGAAACCGTGCTGCTCAAGCCCGGCTACGAGCGCGCGCCGGCGATGCGCAGCGGCGGCAACGAGACGGTAATCGTGGTCGAGGACCGCCCCGGCAAGATCGTGCTGCAGCACATCCTGGTCGACGAGAAGAGCGGACACGTGACCAAGCACTGGCGCCAGGACTGGACGTTCCAGGCCCCGCAGCGCTTCGAATTCAGCGCCGACCAGACGTGGCAGGTGCGTGCGATTCCGGTCGAGCTCAATCGCGGCGCCTGGACCCAGTGCGTGTACGAAGTCAGCGATGCGCCGCGCTACTGCGGCACCGGCCGCTGGGACTACGCCAACGGCACCGCGACCTGGACCGGCGACCCGAGCTGGCGGCCATTGCCGCGGCGCGAATACACCAAGCGCAGCGACTACAACGCCATCGTCGCGGTCAACCGCCATACCCTGACGCCGAACGGCTGGACCCACGAGCAGTTCAACACCAAGGTGCTGCGCAAGCCCGACGGCAGCCAGCAGGAGCTGGCCCGCGAGTTCGGCTTCAACGATTACCAGAAGACCGGCGAAGTCGACTTCAAGCCGGCCTATGCATACTGGGATGCGACCAAGGGCTATTGGGCGCAGGTGCGCGAGCGTTGGGAACGCTACCTCGGCCAGGCGCCGGGCGTGCGCCTGAAGACCCAGGTCGACGGCATGGCGATGATCGTTCCCCTGTTCGAACAGGCCGGACAGCGCGAGCAGGGCAAGCCAGTCGACGAGGGCCGGATCGATGCGGTGTTCGCCAAATGGGTCGAGCGCGCGCCAGTCGAGTGAGGCGAGGGACGCGTTCGCGGCGCCGGCCGAACGGGGAACGGCGCAATGCACGAGGCCGCAGCGCGAGCTCGGGCCTCGATCGTATGCGCGCCGCGAACGGCGCGCTTCAATACACCGCGACCTGCGCGTTGCCGGTCCAGGTCGGCGGCGCCGGTGGCGCGAAGGCCACGGCCGGCGGCCGTGCCAGAGCGCTGCGCTTCGGCGGCGGTGTGGGCGGTGTGGGCGGCGTCGGCAGGTCGGACGCGGATGGCGGCGCGGGCGGTGCCGGCGGAGGCGGCAGGTCCGGAGCGGACGGCGGTGCGGGCGGCGAGGGCGGTGCGGGCGGACGCGGCGGCGTCCAGCTGATCGCCTTCGGTACCTTGAGCTTGGCCTGGGCGTTGCGGCGGTCGCGCAGATAGTCGACCGCGACCTGGCTGCCTTCGGCTTTGCCGCGCAGCGCTTCCATCGCCTGCCGCGGGGTGTCGACCCGACGGCCGTCGATGCTCTGGATCACGTCGCCGGCTTCCAGGCCGGCCAGTTCCGGCCCGGTGCTGAGCACCAGCACGCCGTGCTGAGCGCCGAAGTAGCGGCCGAGCTTGGCGTCGACCGAGGCGAGGTTGAGGCCGTTCCAGCGCAGCGCCTCGCTGATCGCCGGCCACTTGCAGTCGCCGCCCTTGCACAGGTCTTTGCGGCTCACCCGGATCACTTCGCTGCGCACCTGCGGCGCGACCGCGGCGGCGACGGCCGGTGCGATCGCGGCGTCGAAATCGAAGTCGGCGCCGTCGAATTCGAAGGCCTCGCCGTCGCCGATGCGGTGGATGCGCACTTCCCGGCGCAGGCCGGGTTCGGCGCCGTCGATGCGGTCGAGCACCACCATCCGGTTGCCGAGTTGCGGGACGACCGCGAGCGTGGCGTCGCGGCCGTCGCGGTGATAGCGCAGCTGGGCGGGGCGCTCGGTCTGCAGCTTGCCGAGCAGGGTGCGGGCCTTGGCCAGGCGCGCGTCCTCGTCGGCGCCGTCGATCGCGCTGCCGTCGATCGCCAGCAGGCGATCGCCGCTGCGCAGGCCGGCCTTGGCCGCTGCGCCGTCGGGGGTGACCGCGAGCACGCGCACGCCGGCCGCGTCGTCGGCGTCGATGATCACCCCCAGCAACGGCCGCTTGATCCGTTGCGCGATCGGCGCCGGGTGGCCGTCCGGGTGGGCAATGACGATGGTCTTGCGCTGCGTTTGCGGTGCGGCGGCCGGCTCGGCCGCGGAGCTGGCCGCGGCGACGCTGGCCAACGCGCCGGCGACGGCGGCGGCGAGCAACAGGGGGATCAGGATCGGGCGTTGCATGGCGGTCTCCGCGGTGATGCTGGATGGTCGGTGGGGCTGGATGGGCGGACGGCGGTCGAAGGAGGAGCGATCGATCTGGAGCGGAAGATCTGGAATGGAAGGTCTGGAGCGGGCGGTCGGCAGCGGGCGATCTGGAGCGGTCCGGCGGCGCATGCGGGGCGGGCTCAATCGACCCGGACCAACGCGTCTTCGTAGCGCTCGCCGCGAGCGGCGTACCAGCGCTGCGAGCCCTCGACGCCGGCCAGGGCGCGCAAGGCATCGACGCGTCGTTGCCACAGCGCCACGCGTTCGGCTTCGGCCAGGCCGGTGCCGGACAGGGCCTCGTCGATCGCGGCGATGCCGCGGTCGAGTTCGGCGCTCATCACCGTCGCCGCGCCGCTGCCGACGCGATCGTCGCGGGCGAGGGCGACCAGGGATTCGAGTTGCGCCGATTCGCCTTGCAGGCGCGCCAGTGCGGCGGCGGGGGTATCGGCGGCCGCGACGCTGGCGACATCGGCGGCCGTGTCCGGGCCCTTGGCGACGACGGTCGGCGCGACGGCGGCGGCCGCGGAGCGCACGGCCGGGCGGCGCTCGCGCGCCGGCGCGCTCGCGACGCGCTGCGGCGGGCGCGGTTGCCGATCGGCCGACAGTGCGGCTCTCGCGGTGGCCGCGGGTGCGGCCGCGATGGCGGGGGCGCTGGGCCGGTCCGCGGCCGCCGCTTCGGCCGTCGCGATGCGTCCGGCGTCGTGCGCCGTGCCGGCCGCAGGGGGCGTCGACTGCGTGGCCGCGGGCGTTCCCGCCGTGGGCGCTGCGGTCGCGGCGACCGGCGCGACGATAGGCGCCGTCGGCGCGTGGCGTTCGCCTTGAATCCACCACAGCGCCGCCAAGGGCAACGCCGCGGCCACGGCGGCGGCCCAGGCCCAGCGGCGGGCCGGGCCGGCGCGGCGTCGCAGCGCCGGCGCCGCAGCGATCGGTTCGGAGACGGCGGCGTGCGCCTGCAACTGTGCCGAGAGGCGCGCCCAGCCGTCGGTCGGTGGGGCTTCCGGACCGAGCCGCGCGAAGGCGTCGGACCAGTCCTGCGGCGGAGAAAGGGAATGGTCAGGCATGGGCCTGCTCCAGGGCGTTGCGTTGCATGTCCGGTTCCAGCAACTGGCGCAGGCGGCGTCCGCCGCGCGCCAGTTGCGATTTGGAGAAGCTCGGCGTGCGCTCCATCAGCGCCGCGATCTCCTCGTGGGTATAGCCCTCGGCGTGGTACAGCCACAGCACGCTGCGGGTCGCCGGCGGCAGTTGCGCCAGCGCGCGGCCGAGGGCGGCGGCGTCGGCCGCCGCGGGCGGCGGCGGACTGCGGTCGTCGGCGAGGTGTTCGTCCTCGGCTTCGACCGAGTGCTCGTGGCGGCGTTGGCTGCGCAGCCGCATCAGCGCCTCGTTGACCGCGATCTGGCGCAGCCAGCCCCAGAACGGCGTGCCGCTGCCGTCGCGGTGGCCGCGGAAGTCGCCGATCCGCGTGAGCACTTTGAGCATCGTCTCCTGCAGCACTTCGGTGGCCTCCTCGCGGTCGCCGGCGATCCGCATCGCTAGGGTGAACACCGGCCGTTCGAACCAGCGGTAGATCTGCTCGAAGGCGGAGCCTTCGCCGGCGCGGGCACGGGCCAGCAACGTCTCCGGGACGTCGATCGCGAAGCTCGACAGCGGGCGCGTCGGCTCGGGCGGGGACAGCGGCGTGGGCTGGGATTCGGGCGGCATTCCAGGACAAGGATGCGGCAGGGGCGTGAAGGGTCGCAGCCGGTCGTCGGGCCTATACTGAGCGCATCGGACTAGGGAGGAGGGGATCCATGGGTACGACGCTGCTGGCCATGGTGCTGGTGTTCGCCGGGGTGGTGCTGCTGTTCAAGACCGTGCGCATGGTCCCGCAGGGCTACCAATGGACGGTCGAACGCTTCGGCCGCTACACCCACACCATGGACCCCGGGCTGCACTTCCTGGTCCCGGTGATCTACGGCGTCGGCCGCAAGATCAACATGATGGAGCAGGTTCTGGAAGTGCCGAGCCAGGACGTGATCACCAAGGACAACGCGGTGGTCAAGGTCGACGGCATCGTGTTCTTCCAGGTCCAGGACGCGGCCAAGGCGGCCTACGAGGTCGCCCAGCTGGAGATCGCGATCCTCAACCTGGTGATGACCAACATCCGCACCGCGATCGGTTCGATGGACCTGGACGAGTCGCTGTCCAAGCGCGACGAGATCAACACCAAGGTGCTCAACGCGGTCGACGCGGCGACCCACCCCTGGGGGCTGAAGGTCAACCGCATCGAGCTCAAGGACATCCAGCCGCCGCGCGACCTGGTCGATTCGATGGCGCGGCAGATGAAGGCCGAGCGCGAGAAGCGCGCCAACATCCTCGAAGCCGAAGGCCACCGCCAATCCGAGATCCTGCGCGCCGAGGGCGACAAGCAGGCCGCGATCCTGGCCGCCGAGGGCAAGCGCGAGGCCGCCTACCGCGAGGCCGAGGCGCGCGAGCGCTTGGCCGAGGCCGAGGCCAAGGCGACCCAGCTGGTCTCGGACGCGATCTCGCGCGGCAACGTGCAGGCGATCAATTATTTCGTCGCGCAGAAATACATCGAGGCCTTCAAGTCGCTGGCCGAGGCGCCGAATCAGAAGTTCGTGATGATGCCGATGGAGTCGGCCGGGGTGATCGGCTCGCTGGCCGGCATCGCCGAATTGGCCAAGGACGCGCTGGACCGGCAGGCGCAGACGCGCGGCCCCGGCGTGCCGCCGCGTTCGGGAGGCTGAGATGGCCTGGAGTTGGCAGACCATCGCCTGGGCCGCGATCGCGCTGCTGCTGTTCGCGGCCGAAGCGCTGGCGCCCGGTGCGTTCATGCTCTGGCTCGGCCTCGCCGCGGCCGCGGTGTTCGGCCTGGTGCTGCTGTTTCCGGGATTGACCGTGCTGGCCCAGGTGGCCGCGTTCGTGGTGCTCAGTTTCGTCTCGATCCAGGTCTACCGGACCTGGTTCCGCGGCCGCGAGCGCGCCAGCGACCAGCCGCTGTTGAACCGCCGCGCCGAACAGTTGGTCGGGCGGGTGGTGCCGCTGGAGCGGGCGATCGTGCAGGGCGTGGGCCGGGTGCAGATCGCCGATGCATTCTGGGACGTCAGCGGCCCCGACCTCGCTGCCGGCACGCCGGTGCGGGTAATCGGCACCGACGGCATGACCCTGCAGGTCGAGGCGGCGGACCGCGAATGAACGCAGTGCGCGCCATCGCGGTCGCCGCGCTGCTGAGTCTGGCGGCCGGCGCCGTCGGCGCCGCGCCGCACGACCCGCAAAAGCCGTCGCCGGCGCGCGGCGTCGAGCCGACCCACCCGACCGGCTGGGCGGGCTGGATCGGCCGGGTGGTGCCGCCGTTCCCGGAGGGCTTCCGTTCCAACACCGGCGGTTGCGTCGGCTCCGGCAGCAACGCCGAGCAGATCTGCGCACGCAGCATCGGCACCATCGACGACGCCGACGACCGCTCGGTGCGCCTCTACGCCGCCGAACTGGCCGGCCACAACGGCAACGAGGCGCGCTGGAAGATCACCGACGTGGTGCCCTACCCGAAGCTGTTGCGCGGCGAGCGGGTGTCGATTTCGACCTGCACCGTCGATGGCGCCGCCGACGCCGGCGTGATCGCCATCGTCGATACCGCCGTCGAGGACGCGCAGGCGCGCGAGACCTTCGCCGCGGTGCGTTGGGCGGTGCGCCTGGACCGCGTCAGCGGCCGTTTCGTCGATCTCGATCCGCGCCAGGTGCAGTGCTACAACGAGGGCCTCGACGGCGAGTGAGCCGCGCGGCACGACGGACGGCGCCGCATCGCAGGTTCCATGCGCCTGCGTACTCAATCGCGGGGAACGCGCAAGACGCGCGCTTCTGGGATAATCGGCGGCTCCATCCCCCCGACCCAGCAGGCCGCGCCCCATGAGCCAGATGACCATCCTCAACGACGCCCACCGCGCACTCGGCGCCAAGATGGTGGATTTCGGCGGCTGGGACATGCCGATCAACTACGGATCGCAGATCGAGGAACACCATCAGGTGCGCCGCGATGCCGGCATGTTCGACGTCAGCCACATGACCGTGGTCGACTTGCGCGGCGAGCGCGTGCGCGAGTTCCTGCGCCGGTTGGTGGCCAACTCGGTCGACAAGCTGCAGAAGTCGGGCAAGGCCCTGTACACCTGCATGCTCAATCCGCAGGGCGGGGTGATCGACGACCTGATCGTGTACTTCCTCGACGAAAGCTATTTCCGCCTGGTGGTCAATGCGGCCACCCGCGAGAAGGATCTGGCGTGGATCGGCGAACAGGCCAAGGCCTTCGGCGTGGAAGCGAGCGAGCGGCCCGAGCTGGCGATGATCGCGGTGCAGGGGCCGAATGCGCGCGACAAGGTGATCGGCCTGCTGCGCGAGGAAGACCGCGCGCGGATCGGCAAGCTCGGCAAGTTCGTCGCCGGCAACGCCCGCACTGCCGACGGCATCGAGCTGTTCGTCGCCCGCACCGGCTATACCGGCGAGGATGGCTTCGAAGTGGTGGTGCCGGAAGACCGCGCGGTGGCGCTGTGGGATGCGCTGCTCGCCGCCGGCGTGAAGCCGGCCGGCCTGGGCGCGCGCGATACCCTGCGGCTGGAAGCCGGCATGAATCTGTACGGCCAGGACATGGACGACGCGGTGTCTCCGTACGAAGCCGCGCTGGCCTGGACCGTGGTCCTGGACGAAGGCCGCGACTTCATCGGCCGCGCGCCGCTGGAGCAGCTCAAGGCCAGCGGCGCGGCGCGGCAGATGATCGGCCTGGTGATGGACGAGAAGGGTGTGCTGCGTCACGGTCAGAAGGTGCTGACCCCGCACGGCGAGGGCGAGATCCTCTCCGGCACCTTCTCGCCGACCCTGAACAAGTCGATCGCCTTCGCCCGCGTGCCGGCCGGCGAGATCCCGCTCGGCGCAGCCGGCAACCTGCGGGTCGACATCCGCGGCAAGGAAGTGCCGGTGCGGGTGGTCAAGTTCCCGTTCGTGCGCGACGGCCAGCCGCAGGACGGCGTGCTCGGCTGAGCCGGAGGCGGCGGACGTGATCGAGATCGACTACTACTTCAGCCTGCTCTCGCCTTACGCCTACCTCGGCCATGCCGCGGTGCAGGCGGTGGCGCGCGAGCATGGCGCGCGCCTGGTCTACCGGCCGGTGCGGATCTTCGAACTGTTCGCCGCCAACGGCGGCCTGCCCCTGGGGCAACGCGCGCCGGCGCGCCAGCGTTACCGCCTGTACGAGCTGCAGCGCGCGCGGGCCGAGCGCGGGCTGACGCTGAATCTGGCGCCCAAACATTTTCCGGTCGACCCGTCGTTGGCCGATCGCTGCGCGATCGCCCTGTGCGAGGCCGGCGCCGATCCGGCCGGTTACATGGACGCCGCGTTCCGCGCGGTCTGGGCCGAGGACCGCGACCTCGCCGACCGCGACACCGTCGCCGCGCTGCTGCGCGCGCACGGACACGACGCGGCGGCGGTGCTCGCCGCCGCGGACGCCGAGGCGGCCGACGAACGGTACCGGCGCAATACCGAGGCGGCGATCGCCGCCGACCTGCCGGGTCTGCCCGGATATGTGCTACGCGGCGAACCGTTCTGGGGCCAGGATCGCGTCGAGGCCCTGGGCGAGGCGCTGCGCAGCGGTCGCGCGCCTTTCCGCTGCGACTTCGCCGGCGGGGCGCGCTGAGGCGCCGGCGCCGCCCCTGTCGCATGTCGACTCCGCATCGTTAAACTACGCGCCATCAACCAGCCGCTCCCGTCACGTTCGAGGCCAGCCATGAGTGAAATTCCCGGCGATCTGAAGTTCATGAAGTCCCACGAGTGGGCCCGCGCCGAAGGCGACGGCAAAGTCACCATCGGCATCTCCGACCACGCCCAGCGCCTGCTCGGCGACCTGGTCTACGTCGAGCTGCCCAATGTCGGCGACCGCCTCGAAGCCGGCAACGCCTGCGCCGTGGTCGAGTCGGTCAAGGCGGCTTCGGACGTCTACTCGCCGGTCACCGGCACCGTGACCGCGGTCAACTCGGCGCTGGCCGACAAGCCCGAGACCATCAACGAGGACGCTTACGGCGAAGGCTGGATCCTCACCGTCGCGATCGAGGAGCCGGACCAGCTCAACGAACTGCTCGGCCCGGACGACTACGCCGAACTGCTCGAAGACGACGACCACTGATCCGCCGCCGTCGCCCTCGGGCGACGCCAGGCATCACGGGGAGCGCACTGCGGCCGCCCAGCGGCCGGCACGGCGCTCCCCGTTTCGTTTGCGGTCGCCGCGTCCGCTCGGCGGACCGCGCAGCGGCGGGTTCGCCGTCGCCGGCCGGTGCGGCGCGCATGCACCGCCGCGCATTCCGCATCCGTCCCATCCCGTTTGCGCCCGATGTCCGCGGCCGCGTGCGTCGTCGCGCCGGTGTGCGGCGCCGCGTGCGCCGTGCGTTCCGGCGCACCCGCTCGCCGCTCGCCCGATCGCCGCGCCGACGAACGGTCGTCGGCCGCGCCCGCGCGGCAGCACACGCGGCGTTCACGGGCTCCGCCTCGGCGCGTCTTCGCTTCGGCGCGGCGATCGCGCCGCGCGGCCCTCGTCGACGGCACCGCACCGCATCCCGGTCGGGTTCGCGCGGTCCGCTCCTGCGCACGAAGAAAACACGTTTTTCCCGGGGATTTTTTCGTTACCGCCGGTGCGGCCGCGATGCGCGGGAATGCGGCCGCCGCGCGCGGGGTCGGCGGCACGCGCGCCGGCGTCGACCGGCGCGCGCTCGCTCGCGCATGCGCGAGTCGCGCGGCCGATTCGCACGAGGGCGAACGAGCCGGTGCCGAGCGGCAGAAAAAAGGTTCGCGCAGTTTCGCGCAAATCGGCTTGTGCGACGCGAAATCGGACCGGGCGAGCGGAAGGAATTTTTTCTTCCTCCGACGACCGCCGAACGCGTCTTCGCAGTGCGCGACGGATGCGATGCGTGCTTGCGAAAATCTTCGGCGCGATTTCGTCGAGTGCGCTGAAACCCGCGCCAGGCTTGGCTTTCAGCGCGATCGAAAAAAAACTTCCACGCACGATCCGGATTCGCGCATGGATTTGTCGCGCGCGCCGACGACGCGTTCGGGACGGCGTCGAGGCGGGACCGCCGGAAGGAAAAATCGGCGGGGTTGTTGACAGTGCGAAAAAGCGTGATTAGGTTTCGCCCAGCAGACGTTTCCTGCAGACGAGAGTGAGAAAACCCAGCGCGACAACACGCAGCACAAATCGAACCTCCGCCCGGACAATCAAAACGGTGGACGCAGGGTTCGCTTCCTCTGCAGAAATGTTGACCGCACTCTCTTCGCCGATGACATCCACATTCCCGATGACATCGCTGGCGTCCTGCTCCCTGCAACCCGGTTCGCTCTCGGCGGGCCGGGTTTTTGTTTGGCCGCCCCGTCTGGCGGCCGCTTTCGTCCGCCGTCCCGGCGCACGCGCCATCGCTCCCGCCGCACCCGCGGCCGGACGCGATCCCCGATCCGTTCCGGCGCGCATCGCGCGTCGGCGGCTGCACGCGGGTCCGACTCCCGCGGCTCTGTCTTCACAGAGTCCCTTTCCACTGGGCCTAACGCACTACCACTGATCAATCCCTGATCACCACTGACGAGGAGCCATCCCATGGCCGTTAAGAAAGCCGCTAAGAAGTCCGCCGCCAAGAAAGCGACGAAGAAGGTCGCCAAGAAGGCTGGCGCGAAGAAGGTCGCCAAGAAGGCCACCAAGAAGACCGCCAAGAAGGCCGCCAAGAAGGCCGTGAAGAAGACCGTCCGCAAGGCCGCCGCCAAGAAGACCGCCAAGAAGGCCGCCAAGAAGACGGCCAAGAAGGCTGCCAAGAAGACCGCCAAGAAGGCGGCTAAGAAGGCGACCAAGAAGACCGCCAAGAAGGCGGCTAAGAAGGCGACCAAGAAGACCGCCAAGAAGACCGCCAAGAAGGCCGCCAAGAAGACGGCTAAGAAGGCCGCCAAGAAGGCCCCGAAGAAGGCCGCCAAGCGCGCCCGCAAGGCGAAGTCTTCGGCTGCTCTGCCGGCCACCCCGGCGCCGCTGATCTAATAAGAAACCCCGATACGCCGTAATCCAGCTCTCTCCCCGCAGCCCAGGCGGGGGGAGAGTTTTTTTATGGGCGCCGCGAACGCGAACGTCCGCGCATCGCGCGTGAGGCTCGGTGAGCGTTCGCGTCGGACCGGGCGCGTTGCGGCTCCCGGCCGCGGACGCATGCCGGACGATGACCCGCGCACATGCCTCCTCGCCCAGGCCGACGGCGACCACGGCCGTGGCGCTCGCCGCATCGGTGGTGCCGCCCGGCGGTGCAGGGGCCGTTCGGCGGACCGGGGACGCGGCTACCGATCTCGGTGCCGGCGGCTGCGAAGGAAATGTGCTGCGTAGGGCGCGGCCTGTCGCCATCGACCTCTCGTCGGCCGAATCCGGACGACGACGACGGCTCGTCGCGGCAGCGGTTAGGATCGGTCGTCGAGAGGCCGTCGGGATCGCCGGTCGCGATCGGCCGAAGTCCAACCACACGGGGGAGCCGCGATGAAGGCCTTGTTGAAGGGAGCGCTGTACCTGCTGCTGTTGCTCGGTCTGGCGTTCGTGGCCGGCGGCTTCCTGTTGCCCGCCAGCAGTCACGTCGAACGCTCGATCCTGATCGAGCGCCCGCCGGGCGAAGTCCACGCCATGCTCAATTCCTTCCAGCGCTTCAACGAGTGGTCGCCCTGGTACGAGTTGGAGCCGACCGCGAAGTACGCCTACAGCGGCCCGCAGGCCGGCGTCGGCGCGGCGATGTCGTGGCAGGGCGAGAAGGTCGGCAGCGGCAGCCAACGCATCGTCGAGTCGGTCCCGCCGAGCCGGATCGTCAACGCGCTGGACTTCGGCGGCACCGAGGCGACGGCGCGTTTCGACCTGCAAGAGGAGGGCGCCGGCACTCGGGTGACCTGGTCGCTGGACAGCCAGCACGGCTACAACCTGGTCTCGCGCTGGTTCGGCCTGGCGATGGATTCGATGGTGGGCAAGGACTACGAGAAGGGCTTGCTCAAGCTCAAGCAGACCCTGGAAGACGGCCCGCACTGATCCGGGCGGGCGGCGAAAACGCAACGGGCCGCGGCATGGCCGCGGCCCGTGGGGCGACCGGACGGGGCGCCGGGACGTTACTGCGGCGCGGCGGTCGACTTCTGTGCGTTGCTGCCGCTGGGGTCCTTGGGCGCGCCTTCGGAGGCGTACAGCAGGGTTTCGTCGAAGCCGTCGACATCGAGCCAGCGCTGCGCCGGCATGCCGATGGCGCGGTCGAGCATGGTCGGCAGCAGGCCGGTGGGCAGCGCGCTTTCGCTGTTCCACAGCACCGCGAAGCCGAGATCGCGTTCGGGCAGCAGCGCGACCATGCCGCGATAGCCCTGCACCGCGCCGGCATGGAACACCACCCGGTGGCCGGCGTAGTCGAACACGCGCCAGCCCAGCGCGTAGCTGGCCGAGCCGATGCGCTGGCGGCGCCAGCTGGAGCCGCGGATCTCGCTCGGGGTGTCGACCAGCGGCTGATGCAGGGTCGCCAGCAGCGGCAGCGGCAGCACGTCGGGGCGATGGCCGGTCTGGGCGATCAGCCACTGCGCCATATCGCTGGCGCTGGCGTTGACGCCGGCGGCCGGCGGCAACTGGTAATAGGTCGGCTTCGGCGTCAGCGACGCCCAGCCGCCTCGGCCGCGCACGTGCGGCTTGGCCCAGCGCGCGCTGGCGGTGATGCCTTCCAGGCCGAGGCTGGCGTCGTTCATGCCCAGCGGCTTGAACAGGCGGCGCTGCACTTCCTGGCTGTAGAAGTCGCCGGTGGCGGCGAAGACCACGTCGCCGATCAGGCTGAAAGCGATGTTCTGGTAGCCGTAGCAAGTGCCCGGCTGGCAGGTCATCGGCGCATAGGCCAGCTTCTGGGTCAGGCTGCGGTAGTCGGCGTAGTTCTCGAGGTCGCGGTCGTAGGTGTTGTGGCTCAGGCCGACGCGGTGGCTGAGCACGTCGGCGACGGTGACGGTGCGCGCGGCGTTGGGATCGACCAACTGGAAGCTGGGCATGTAGTCGACCAGCTTGCTGTCCCAGCGCAGGGTGCCGTCGTTGACCAGCAGGCCGGTCAGGGTGCCGGCGAAGCTCTTCGACAGCGAGGCCAAGCGGAACACGGTGTGGGCGTCGATCGGTTCGGCGTTGCGCACATCGGTGATGCCGTAGCCGCGCGCGCTGAGGATCTGGCCGTTGTGCACGATCGCCATCGCCATGCCGGGGATGCGTTGGTCGGCGACCAGCGCCTGGGCCATGGATTCGAACTGTTGCACGTCGAAGCCCGCGGCCAGCGGCAGAGCGCGGGCGCTGCCAACGCTGCGCGCGGCGGAGAACTGGCCCGGTTGAGTCGTGCCGTCGGCGCCTTGGCTGCGCACGACCGAGGTCGCCGGATCCTGGCCGTTGCCCCAGCGCAGCGAGGTCTGCGCACTGGACCCGAGGGTCAGAGTGAGCAGGGCGGCGAGGGTGCCGAGGCGCCAGGGGGTGAATGAGCGTCGGGAGGAGTCGTGTTTCATCGCTCGGCGCCTGCATGGATCGGATGGCCGATTCTAGCTCCGATCTAAGGGAGTTGAACAACAAGCGTGTTCAGGTTTCTGTTTTTTCAGGGATTAATGGCCGGGCTGGCGAACGGCGGCGCGCGCGCTTACCGACGTGCGAAAAACGCCGACGAAGGGTCGTTGCGGCGGCGCCGACGACGCGGACGGCGCCGGCATGCGGCGCTGCGTCAAAGCCGGTGCGCGAAAGCCGCCGGAACGGAGCCGGCGCGCCCGCCCGGGCGGGGCGCCGACACGCAGACATCCTCGTCGCGGGGGCTTACAGGCGCCCGCGGATCAGGTCGGAGGCGCGCTCGGCGATCATCATCGTCGGCGCGTTGGTGTTGCCGCCGATCAGGCTGGGCATCACCGAAGCGTCGATCACCCGCAGGCCCTCCACGCCGCGCACGCGCAGCTGCGGATCGACCACGGCCGCGTCGTCGCGGCCCATGCGGCAGGTGCCGACCGGGTGATACACGGTTTCGGCCTTGGCGCGCACGAACTCGACCAACTCGGCGTCGCTGAGGTCGCTGCGCTTGGGAAAGATCGGCGCGCCGCGGTAGGGATCGAAGGCCTTCTGTGCGAACAGCTCGCGCGAGAGCTTGGCGCATTCGACCATCATCTTCAGGTCGAAGCCTTCCGGGTCGCTGAGGTAGTTGGCCTGGATGCGCGGTTTGTCGCCGGCGCTGGCGCTGGCCAGCGAGATCGCGCCGCGGCTGCGCGGACGCAGGAAGCAGGCGTGGGCGGTGTAGCCGTCGCCGGCGAGGCGGCGGCGGCCGTGGTCGTCGAGCATCGCCGGCACGAAATGGAATTGCACGTCGGCGCGCGCGTCCGGCGCCAGCGCCGAGCGCACGAAACCGCCGGCCTCGGCGATGTTGCTGCTGCCCGGGCCGCGGTGGCCGCGCAGGTAGTAGTCGAAGGCGATGCGTACGTCGCTGACCCGGTCGTAGGTGATGCGCTGGGTCGAATGCTGCAGGGTGCAGACGTCGAGATGGTCCTGCAGGTTCTGTCCGACCTGCGGCGCGTCGTGCACGACCTCGATGCCGTGCCGGCGCAGCTCCGCCGCCGGGCCGATGCCGGACAGCATCAGCAACTGCGGCGAATTGATCGCGCCGCCGCTGAGCAGCACCTCGCGCGCGGCGCGCTGATGGTAGGCGCGGCCGCCGGCGCTGTAGACCACGCCGGTGGCGCGACCGCGTTCGAAGGTGATGCGGCTGACCAGGGCGCCGGTGACGATGTGCAGGTTGCGCCGCTCGCGCGCCGGGTCGAGGTAGGCGACCGCGCTGGAGCAGCGCGCGCCGTTCTTCTGGGTGACCTGGTAAAAGCCAAAGCCCTGCTGCTCGGGGCCGTTGAAGTCCTTGTTGCGCGCATAGCCGGCCTGGACGCCGGCTTCGATGAACACCGACGACAGGGGATTGGTGTAGCGCAGGTCGGAGACGTACAGCGGGCCGAGGCTGCCGTGCAGGGCATCGTCGCCGCGGCTGTTGCGTTCGCTGCGGCGGAAGAACGGCAGCACCGCGTTCCAGTCCCAGCCGTCGGCGCCGGCCGCGGCCCAGTCGTCGTAGTCGCCGGGCACGCCGCGGATGTAGCACATGGCGTTGATCGAGCTGGAGCCGCCGAGCACCTTGCCGCGCGGCCACCACAAGCTGCGGCCGTTCAACTGCGGCTCCGGCGCGGTGTCGTAGCTCCAGTTCACGCCTTTCTTGTCGACCAGTTTGGCCAGGCCGGCGGGCATGTGCAGGAACGGATGGCGGTCGCGCGGGCCGGCCTCGATCAGCAGCACGCGTGTATCGGGGTCTTCGCTGAGCCGGTTGGCGAGCACGCAGCCGGCCGAGCCGGCGCCGATGACGATGTAGTCGAACTCTTGGGACACGGGATCTGAGGCCGTTGTGCGCCGTGCGCGGCGCCGTGCCGCGACCGTAAGCGGCAAAACTAGAGCAAATGCTCCCAATGCGCGTCGGGCGATGCGGCCAGGCTTGCCGCCAGCCGCGGAGGTGGCGGTCCTCGAGCCGTTCGGCTACCGTGCCGGCCAATGGAGGACCGGCGGCGACCGGCCCGCCGACGGCGATGCGGTCCGGCCCGGTTTGCGCCGCGCCGACCCACGCCGATCACCCCCGAAGCGCCGGCCGCGAGCCGGCGCCCTCACGGAGCGACGGAATGTCGGCAGTCCAAGACGCCAGCCTGCGGCCGGGGCGCGTCCACACCGGAGAATGGACCGCGGTCGCGTTCTCGCTGGGGTATTTCTTCTGCGTGCTGACCGCGTACTACGTGATCCGGCCGCTGCGCGACCAACTCAGCGCTGCGGTCGGCTCGACCCAGCTGCCGTGGTTCTACGCCGCGACCCTGATCGCCACCCTGGCGCTGACCCCGGTGTTCTCCGGCCTGGTCTCGCGCTATCCGCGCCGGATCGTGGTGCCGCTGGTGTACGGCTTCTTCATCGCCTGCCTGCTCGGCTTCGTGCCGCTGTTCGCCGAGCACGGACCGTTGAGCCCGCGCGCGCTGGGTACGCTGTTCTTCGTCTGGATCAGCGTGTTCAACCTGTTCGTGGTGTCGGTGTTCTGGAGCTTCATGACCGACATCTGGAACGAGGGCCAGGCGCGGCGGCTGTTCCCGCTGATCGCGGTGGCCGGCACGGTCGGTTCGCTGGCCGGTCCGGCACTGACCCGGGTGCTGGTCGAGCGCATCGGCGTGGCGCCGCTGCTGCTGGTCTCGGCGGGGCTGCTGGCTTCGTCCTTGCTGTTCGTCGGCCTGCTCGGGCGCTGGGCGCGCGTGCACGGCGCGCGCCGGCACGAGGCCGCGCACGACGCGGCGATCGGCGGCGGCATGTTCGACGGCCTCAAGCAGGTGTTCGCCAATCCGTTCATGCGCTCGATGGCGATCCTGCTGCTGCTCGGCGACTGGATCGGCACGGTCAACTACGGCCTGGTCGTGGACTACTCCAAGGCGACCTTCGTCGATGCGGTCGCGCGCACCCGTTTCGCCGCCGACCTGGACCTGATGACCAACCTGCTGGCGCTGGCGACCCAGTTGCTGATCACGCCGTGGCTGCTGGCGCGGCGCGGCGCGGCGACGGTGATCGGCGCCTGGTCGCTGGTCACGGTCGCGGCGCTGCTGACCGTGGCCCTGGCGGCCGATCCTCATGCGCCGCTGGCGCGGGCCTTCCCCGCGTTCGGCGCAGCCCTTTCGTGGCTGCCGGAGGCGCTGGCGACGATGCTCGGCTCGATGCCGGCGGTGGCGCTGGCCCTGATCGTCAGCCGCGGACTGGCTTACGGCATGGCCAACCCGGCGCGCGAAAGCCTGTTCGCCAGCGCCGCGCGCACCCTGCGCTACAAGGGCAAGAATGCGGTCGACACCGCGGCCTGGCGCTTCGGCGACGTGGCCGTGGCGACCGCGATGGTGGCCTTGCGCAGCGCCGGCGTCGGCGTCGCCGGGTTGGCCGGCATCAGCGCCACGGTCGCCGCCGGCGCCGGCTTGATCGGCTGGAACCTGGCGCGCTGGGTCCAGCGCGGCGCCGCCGCCGAATCCGGGCCGCGCGCATGAACCGCGGTTGGCGGCCCTGGCCGCGCCAGCCGTGGCTGCAACGGTTGTTCGTCGGCACGGTGTTGATCGCGGTCGGCTGCCTGAGCTGGGGATTCTTCTGGGAGCCGCGGCAACTGGTCGAACGCGGCTACGAGTTGCGCCTGCCGCACTGGAGCCCGCAGTGCGACGGGTTGCGCGTCGACGTGGTCGCCGACATCCACACCGGCTCGCCGCACAACGGCCTGGACCGGCTCGACCGCCTGGTGAACCGCCTCATCGCCAGCGACTCGCGCGCAGTGCTGATGGCCGGCGACTACGTGATCCTCAGCGTGCTCGGCGGCACCTATGTCTCCGCCGAGCAGATGGCGCCGCACCTCAAGCCGTTGACCGCGCGCAAGCCGGTCTATGCGGTGCTCGGCAACCACGATTGGTGGAAGGACGGGCACAGGGTGCGCGCGGCGTTGGAGTCGGCCGGGGTGATCGTGCTGGAGGACCAGGCGCGCGCCACCGAACTCGGCGGCTGCCGCTTGTGGGTGGTCGGGATCGGCGACAAATGGGAGACCCGCCACGACGTGGTGCGCGCCTTCTCGGGCGTGAGCGACGACGCGCCGGCGCTGGCCCTGACTCACAATCCGGACATCTTCCCCGACATTCCGCCGCGCGCCGCCTTGACCCTGGCCGGCCACACTCACGGCGGCCAGGTCAAACTGCCCTGGATCGGCACGCCGGTGCTGCCGGCCGATCAGCGCTATGCCGCCGGTCATCTGATCGAGCACGGCAAGCATCTGTTCGTCACTACCGGCATCGGCACCAGCATCCTGCCGGTGCGCTTCGGTGTGCCGCCGGAGATTTCCCGACTGACCTTGCGCGCCGCGTCGCGGTCGCCGCATCCGATCAGCGCTTCCCGCCGCGCCGGGCCCGCGCCGGTCGGCGCCGTTCCCGGCGCGCGCTGACGCCCGGTCCGGCGGCGGCGTTGCGCCGGACAAAGCGTGGCGGCGGTCGCGCCCCCGTGCCGAAGGTCGGGATGACCATCCGCAGATGGCCGTCCGCGATGCCGGCGCTAGCGTGAGCGAAGGGTAACGGGAGGACCGGAATGCGCGAGGCCGCGGCGCCGCGCGCGTGCGCGGCTGCGCACGTCGCCGGCGGGAATTCGCCATCGCAGGATGCGTTCGCATGAGCGCGTCCGCGCGCCTGCGCGAGACCTCCGCCTCGCCGTTGTGGTGGGCGTTGTTGTACTTCTTCTGCCTGCTGTGCGGGTACTACGTGCTGCGGCCGGTGCGCGACGCGATGGGCGCGTCGGCGGACGCGACGGCGGTGTTTCCCGCGGCCTGGATCGACTGGGCGCAGGCGCACGGGTGGGCGCTGAAGGACTTCGTGCTGCAGGTTTTGTTCACCTGCACCTTCGCCGTCATGCTGCTGTTGCAGCCGGTCTACGGCGCCTTGGTGGGGCGTTTCCCGCGGCGGGTGTTCCTGCCGCTGGTGTATCTGTTCTTCATCGTCTGCCTGCTCGGTTTCCACTGGGCGTTCCAAACCCAGGCGTCCGGACGCGGCATGCTGTTCTTCGTCTGGATCGCGGTGTTCAACCTGTTCGCGGTGACCGTGTTCTGGAGCTACATGGCCGATGTGTTCGACGAGCATCAGGCGCGGCGGCTGTACGGCTATATCGGCGCCGGCGGCACCGCCGGCGCGGTGCTGGGACCGTTGCTGACCCAGGCCCTGGTCGGGGTCATCGGCGTGGCCCATCTGCTGTTGGTATCAGCGGCGCTGCTGTCGGTGTGCGTGTTGTGCATCGTGCGCCTGCGCGGCTGGGCGATCCGGCGCGAGCGCCGGCACGGCCTGGCCAGCGGCGAAGCGGCGATGGGCGGCTCGGTCTGGGCCGGCCTGCGCCTGGTCTGGCAGCGGCCGCTGTTGCGGGCGATGGCGATCACCCTGTTCTTCAGCGTCGGCGCGGCGACCCTGCTGTACAACCAGCAGGCCGCGATCGCGCGCGAGTTCTATCCCGACCCGGCTGCGGCGACCGCGTACTTCGCCCGCATCGACAGCGCGGTCAACCTGCTCGCGATCCTGACCCAATTGCTGCTCACGCGCTGGCTGCTCGGTCGTTTCGGGCCGGCGCCGGCCTTGCTGTTGCCGGCGCTGGTGTTGCTGCTCGGCTTCGGCCTGCTGCTGGCCTCGCCGTTGCCGGTAATGGTCGCCATCGTGCAGGTGGCGCAGCGGGCCGGCGAGTTCGCCCTGGCCAAGCCGGCGCGCGAGACCTTGTACACCCGGGTCGACCGGCCCTCCCGCTACCAGGGCAAGGCGGTGATCGACACCGCGGTGTTCCGCGGCACCGACCTGGCTTTCGTCTGGATCCACAAGGCGGTGGCCGCGGCCGGCACCGCCACGGTGTTCGCCGCCGGCGCGATCGCCGCGGCCGGCATGCTCGGCGGCGTCTGCGCGATCCTGCGCGCGCGCCGCGGTCTCGGCGAGGCGGCCTCCGTCTCGGCCCTGCCTACTTCCGCCCAACCTTTGCGAGGTGAGACATGACTACCCGCCGCCGCGATTTTCTCGCCGCCGGCGCGGCCGCCGCCGGCCTGCTGGCGTTGCCGGCTTATGCGCGCGCCGCGATCAAGGCCAAGACCCAACCGCTGAGCTTGCTGGTGCTCGGCGGCACCGGTTTCCTCGGCCCGCATTTCGTCGAGGCGGCGCGCCGTCGCGGCCACACGCTGACCTTGTTCAATCGCGGCAAGACCGCGCCGGAGAAATTCGCCGGCGCAGAGTTCAGCGACATCGAACAACTGCACGGCGACCGCAAGACCGACATGAAGGCGCTGGAGGGCGAGCGCCGCTGGGATGCGGTGTTGGACACATCGGCCTATCTGCCGGCCGACGTGACCCGTTCGGCCGGCCTGCTGGCGCCGCGCATCGGCCAGTACCTGCTGGTGTCGACGATCTCGGTCTACGCGCGCAACGACCTGCCGGCGGACGAGAATTCGCCCTTGGCCCAGCTCGCCGATCCGAACGTGAGCGAGGTGACCGGCGAGACCTACGGCGGGCTCAAGGCGCTGTGCGAAGCGGCGGCCGAACGCGAGGCGCCGGGGCGCACCACCATCGTCCGCCCTGGCCTCATCGTCGGCCCGGGCGACCGCACCGATCGGTTTACTTATTGGCCGGCGCGCGCCGACCGCGGCGGCGAGATCCTCGCGCCCGGCAGCGCCGAGGACCCGACCCAGTTCATCGATGTGCGCGACCTGGCCGAGTTCCTGCTGACCACGATCGAGCGCCGTCGCTTCGGCATCTACAACGCCGACGCCGCACCGGGCGCGTTGACCATGGGCGCGGTGTTGGACGAGTCGCGGCGCGCGGCCGGGGCCAAGTCGAGCCTGACCTGGGTGCCGGCGGATTTCCTCGAAGCGCAGAAGGTCTCGCCGTGGCAGGACATGCCGGCGTGGATTCCGGCGCGCGGCGAATACGCCGGCTTCGGCCGCACCTCGGTGGCCAAGGCCCAGGCCGCCGGCTTGCGTCATCGACCCTTGCGCGACACCGTCCGCGATACGTTGGCCTACTGGCGGCAATTGCCGGCCGAGCGCCGCGCCAAGCCCAAGGCGGGCATCGCGCCCGAGCGCGAGGCCGAGGTGCTCAAGGCCTGGCATGCCCGGACGACGTAGGCGATGGCGAAAGCGGCTCGGTGGGCGGCGGCCGCTGCGCCGCTTCCGGTCCGCTATCGGCCTTCTTCTCTTCTGCCCTATGCTGGCGTGGATTCCCGCCTAGGACCGCGCCATGCCCTGGATCGCCATCGCCCTGATCGCCCTGGTCGCGCTGCTGCACCTGTACTTCCTGGTGCTGGAAATGTTTCTGTGGACCAAGCCGCTGGGCATGAAGGTGTTCCGCAACACGCCGGAAAAGGCCGAGCTGACCCGGGTGCTGGCGGCGAACCAGGGGCTGTACAACGGCTTCCTGGTGGCGGGCCTGGTCTGGGGCCTGGCCTGCGCGCGGACCGACGTGGCGACCTTCTTCCTGGCCTGCGTGGTGGTCGCCGGCGTTTACGGCGCGGCGACGGTCAGCCGGCGCATCTTCTACGTGCAGGCGGTACCGGCGCTGGCCGCGCTGGCGGCATTGTGGCTGCTGTAGCCGGCACCGGGGGCGTCGTGCGGCGCGACTGCGCTGATCGCCCCGGCCACGGACCTTTCCCGCTGTCCGCACCGGGCTTCGCTGCGCGCTGCGTCGATACGGTGCTTGGGCGCGATCCACGACCGCGCAGGCATCGGCCAGACTGACCGAATCGAGCCGGCGGCACCAGCCCGCATCGCGGGATAAACAGTCCCGAATCGTCGCAAACGCGCTAAGTGCGCAGTTCGCAAGGCCGGCGGCCGCCGTTCGCGCTGCGGAACGATGAGGCTGCATGCGACGCGGTTTATCGGCCTGCCGCCGCCCGCTAGATTGACCCGCATGCACCGGCTCGCGGTGCGGCGTCCGTCTCCTCCTTCCCGATTTGGCGTCCGCGTCGCGGCCCTGCGCCGCTGTCGCGCGCGCTTTCGTCTTCCGGTATTCGTCTCGCGGAGTCTGTCGTGCTTCTTCCCCTGCTACTGCTTTCGGCCGCCGGGTTCACGGTGCTGACCACCGAATTCATCCTGGTCGGCCTGCTGCCGCCGCTGGCGCGCGATCTCGGCGTCAGCGTGTCGCAGGCCGGCTTGCTGGTGACCTTGTTCGCGTTCGCGGTCGCCGCCAGCGGTCCGTTCCTGACCGCGTATTTTTCGCGCTTCGAACGCAAGCGTTTGTTCATCGTGGTGCTGTTGCTGTTCGCCGCGTCCAATGCGATCGCGGCGATGGCGCCCAACCTGGGCGTGATGGCCTTGGCGCGGCTGATTCCCGCGCTCGGCGTGCCGGTGTTCTGGGCCCTGGCCAGCGAGACCGCGGTCGACCTGGCGGGGCAGGAGCGCGCCGGCCGTGCGATCTCGGTGATCTCGTTCGGGGTCATATGCGCGACCGTGATCGGCGTGCCGACCGGCACCCTGATCGCCGACGCCTTCGGCTGGCGCGCCGCCTTCGTCGCCCTGGCGATCGCCTCGCTGGTCAAGGCGGCGATGCTGTTCGCCTTCCTGCCCGACCACCGCAACGACCAGCCGCAACCGCGCCTGCGCGAGCAGTTCCGGGTGCTGCGCGACCCGCGCGTCGGCGGCCACGTGCTGCTGTCGGTGATCCTGTTCACCGGCATGTTCACCGCCTATACCTACCTGGCCGACCTGTTCGAGCGCCTGGCCGGCTTCGACGGGCAAGTGGTCGGCTGGGCGCTGATGGCCTTCGGTGCGGTCGGCCTGATCGGCAACAGCCTCGGCGGCCGCTACGTCGACCGCCACCCGCTGGCGGTGTCGTTGATCTTCAGCGTGCCGATGGCGCTGGGCCTGGTCCTGGTGGTGCCCTCGATCCAGTCGTTGCCGTTGTTCGCCGCGACGCTGGCCCTGTGGGGCGTGACCCAGGCCGCGCTGTTTCCGGTCAGCCACGTGCGGGTGATGAAGTCGGCGCCGCAAGCCCCGGCCTTCGCCGCCTCACTCAATATCTCCGGCGCCAACCTCGGCATCGGCGTCGGCGCCATCGTCGGCGGCCGGGTCATCGACGCGATCGGCGTCGGCGCGCTGGGCTATGCCGCGGCGGCGATCGTGGCGGTGTCGGTATTGCTGGGCCTGCTGTTGTTGGCGGCAGGGGGCGGCCGGCCGCCGCAGGCGGGCGAGGGCGCAGTCGCCTGAATCGTCGCCGCCGGGCTGCCGGGCGTGCCGATCAATAGAACAACGGCGCAGCGAAAACCGCCGCGCCGAGCACGAACAGCGCGGTCAGCGCATGAATCATCGGCCGGTTGATGCGCAGGAACACGAACTGCTCGATCGTCCGCCCGACCCAGAACAAGGCCATGCCGGCCAGCACCGCGCGGCCCAGCGCGGTGCTGCGCAGCTCGTCGGTGTAGAAGAAGCACAGCGCGGCGATGCCGAGCAGGACGTAGATCAGGCGCAGGTTGAGGATCTGCAGGATCGCGCGGTCGGCGACGGTGGCGGCCTGCAGGTTGCGGCGCCAGCCGAACAGTTTCCAGAAGGCCATGTGGAAGGCGGCGAAGGCCAGACTGTGCAGGCCGCCGAGCCAGATCCAGGCGCTTGCGCTCATGGCAGGTCTCCCGATGCCGAGTGCCTTAGGGCCGGATGCTACGCCGGCCTGCGGCCGCAGGTTGTGCCCGGAGCGCGGGATCAGCCGCGTTTGGGCTTGGGCGAGACGCGCATCGCGATGCGGGCGCGGAACACCGCGTCGCCGGCGGGATCGGTGACGACGACGTCGACCGGCAGGTCGTAGGCGCTGTCGGATTCGACGATGGGTGCGGCCGGGGTGGCGACGGCGCGGACCGTGCCGACCGCTTTCTTGAGATATTCCACGCTCATGCCGACCGGGATCCAGCGCATCGACCGGGGGATGCTGACGTCGGTCATCACCCCGCCGGTGAGTTCGGCCAGGTTGCACATGGCGATGGCGTGGACGGTGCCGAGGTGGTTGGTGATGGCGCGGCGGTGGCGCATGGTCGCGCTGCAACGGCCCGGTTCGAGGGACTCGAAACGCGGCGAGATGCTGGCGAAGTAGGGCGCCTTGAAGCAGACGGCGCGGCTGAACAGCCAGTGGCCGGCGGGGTAGCGGGTGAGCTTGCGGTAGAGGGCGAGGACGTTGGCGCTCATGGCGGTGGCAGGGCTGGGCTGAATTGAATTGAATTGAATTGAATGATGAAAGAGGCGGATGGCTTCCGGACGTCGATCCCGCTAGGGCATGAATCCAGCGGCTCTATCGCGAGATGGCTTTGAAGGCTCGGGGTCCTCCCTTCGCGAGGATGACGGTAGACGGGATGTGCGCGCGGCTGGATCTGGACTCCGCCGAGGCATGATCGTTCCGGATGCCGGATGCCGGATGCCGGATGCCGGATGCCCAAATCCCAAATCCCAAATCCCAAATCCCAAATCCCTAATCCCTAATCCCTAGTCCCTAGTCCCTAGTCCCTAATCCCTAATCCCATATCGAAAACGGCGGCCCCAGGCCGCCGTTTTCGGTTCCGCAAGGCTTACGCCGCCGCGCGGGTATCGCCGTGATGGCCGCCGTCGTCGGCGTAGGGCTTGTAGCCCGCCGAGCGCAGTTCCGCGGCGTCGAAGTCGTCGACGCTGATGGTGTCGATGGTCATCTCGCGCAGTTCTTCCAGCTGTTTGCGCTCCTCGGCGGTGATCCAGCCTTCGCGCACGCCTTCGTCGAGCTGGCTGGCGAAGTCCAGCGCCTGGATGTCGCTGTTCTTCAGCGCCTTGAGGAACTTGCGCTCGACCGGCTCGGCCAGGATCACCTTCTGCAGGTAGCTGTTGATGCGGCCGGCCGGGTTGTTCGCGCAGGGGGTGGTGAACACGCCCTCGGCGAGGCGGTCGCGGGCGTCGTTGGGCGACATCAGCAGCGACGCGGCGCGGTGGCCGAGGCGGTCGCTCGGCGCCTGGGCGCGGCGGCCCCAGGGGAAGATCAGCGCCCACAGCAGCCAGCCGACCGGACGGATCGGGAAGTTGCGCAGCGCGCCGGACAGGGCCAGTTCGATCTTGTGCACGGCATCGTGGAAGGCCCAGGCCAACAGCGGCTGGTCGCCGGCCGGACGGCCCTGGTCCTCGTAGCGCTTGAGCATGCTGCTGGCGATGTACAACTGGCTCAGCACGTCGCCCAGGCGGCCCGACAGCGACTCCTTGAACTTCAGCTTGCCGCCGAGCAGCAGCATCGAGGTATCGGCCATCAGCGCCAGAGTCGCCGAGTAGCGGTTGAGCTTGCGGTAGTAGCGGCGGGTGTAGGTGTCGCCCGGGGCGGCACCGAGCTTGGCGCCGGTGATGCCGAACCACCAGCTGCGCACCGCGTTGGAGATCGCGAAGCCGATGTGGCCGAACAGGTTCTGGTCGAACTCGCGCAGCGCCTGCGCCTTGTCCGGCAGCATCGCCGCCTTCATTTCCTTGAGCACCCACGGGTGGCACAGGATCGCGCCCTGGCCGAAGATCATCAGCGAGCGGGTCATGATGTTGGCGCCTTCGACCGTGATCATGATCGGCAGCGCCTGCCAGTTGCGGCCGGCGTAGTTCTTCGGACCGAGGATGATGCCCTTGCCGCCGTGGATGTCCATCACGTCGGTGGCGACTTCGCGCGCCATCTCGGTGCAGTGGTACTTGGCGATGGTCGAGGGCACGGCCGGGTTTTCGCCGCGTGCGACCGCGGCCGCGGTGGCCTGCGACAGCGCGCTGATCGCATAGGCCTTACCGGCGATGCGGGCCAGCGCTTCCTCGACGCCTTCGAAGCGGCCGACCGACAGGCCGAACTGCTTGCGGATGCGGGCGTAGGCGCCGGTCACGACCGCGCCCATCTTGGCGCCGCCGCTGCCGGAGGAGGGCAGGGTGATCGAGCGGCCGATCGACAGGCATTCGACCAGCATCTGCCAGCCCTTGCCGGCATAGGCTTCGCCGCCGATCAGCTGGCTCAGCGGGATGAACACTTCCTTGCCGTGAATCGGACCGTTCTGGAAGGTGCAGTTGAGCGGGAAGTGGCGACGGCCGACTTCGACCCCGGCGGTGTCGCGCGGCAGCAGGGCCAGGGTGATGCCGATGTCGCGCTTGTCGCCGATCAGGCCGTCCGGGTCGTACATGCGGAAGGCCAGGCCGATCAGGGTCGCGACCGGGGCCAGGGTGATGTAGCGCTTATCGAAGGTGAGCTTGACGCCGACCACGCGGGCGCCGTTCCAGTCGCCCATGGTGACGATGCCGTAGTCTGGAATCGAGGTCGCGTCGGAACCGGCCCAGGGGCCGGTCAGGCCGAAGCAGGGCACTTCGCGGCCGTCGGCCAGGCGCGGCAGGTAATGCTCCTTCTGCTCCTTGGTGCCGTAGTGCATCAGCAGCTCGGCCGGGCCCAGCGAGTTGGGCACGCCGACGGTGGAGCTGACCACGCTCGACACCGAAGCCAGCTTCTGGATCACCTTGTGGTTGGCCAGCGCCGAGAAGCCCAGGCCGCCGTATTCCTTCGGGATGTTGAGGCCGAAGAACTTGTTCTTCTTGACGAAGTCCCACAGCGCCGGCGACAGGTCCGCATCGATGTGCGTGATCTGCCAGTCGTTGGTCATCTTGCACAGCTCTTCGGTCGGGCCGTCGAGGAAGGCCTGCTCCTCGGCGGTCAGCTCCGGCTTGGGCTGCGACAGCAACTGCTGCCAGTCCGGCTTGCCCGAGAACAGCTCGCCTTCGAAGCCGACCGTGCCGGCCTCCAGCGCGGTGCGCTCGGTTTCCGACAGCGGCGGCAGGATCTTGGTGTAGAAGCCGAGCAGCGGCTTGGTGATCAGCGGCAGGCGGATCTGCGGGATCAGCAGCGGCACCGCGATCAGCGCGACCAGCACCGCGGCGACGACGGTCGCGGTCGGATTGGCGCCGAGCAGGTAACAGCCGACCAGCACGGTGGCGGTCAACGCGGCCCAGACCGGCAGACGGAGGCGGTGGTAGGCGGCGATGGCGCCGACGAGAAGGAAGGCAAGGAAGGGGATCGCGATACTCATGGCGGCGCTCCGGAGGATGCGGCTAAGACTCAAGCTAGTCGGATGCGCGTGACGCCGGCGGCGATGGCGGGACCGGCCTCCGTGCGGCGCCCCGGCATTCAAACGCTGGCATCAAACGCGTAACATACGGCCGAGTATGGAATCGCGTTTCTGAGCTGTCAACCGGGCGCGGGATTGGGGAGTGGGGATTGGGGGATTCGTGCGCGGCGGCCGGAAGGGCGTGGGGTTTCTGAATGGGACTCGGGCTTTTGCTTGAACGAATCCCGAATCCCAAATCCCTACTCCCGTCGCTTTTGCTGCACTGCGTACTGTTCCCGACCATGGCGTATGGTTAAACTTGTCATCCATGAGCCAGACCGCCCCGACCAAGCCCGAGCCGAAGCTCGACACGACCGCCGCGACCGAGTCCAAGGCCGAGGCGAAACCCGAGCGCAGCGGACGATTGAGCGCCGACGATTGGGCGCAGGCCGCCCTCGATCTGATCGCCGAACAAGGCGTCGCGGCGGTGGCGGTGGAGCCGCTGGCGCGCCGGCTCGGCGTCACCAAGGGCAGCTTCTACTGGCACTTCCCCTCGCGCGATGCGCTGCTGGTGGCCGCGCTCGAGCGTTGGGAAAAAGTCGAGCAGGAAACCGTGTTCGGCCAGCTCGAACCGATTCCGGACCCGCGCCAGCGCCTGCGCTCGCTGTTCCACCTCGTCGCGCACGAGGTCAAGTCGCACATCATCTATTCCGAGTTGCTCAAGGCGCTGGATCATCCCGCCGTGCAGCCGGTGATCGGCCGCGTTTCCGAACGCCGCCTGGATTACCTCACCGCTTCCTTCCGCCAGGCCGGCCTCAGCCGCACCGATGCGCAGCATCGCGCCCGCCTGCTCTACGCCGCCTACGTCGGCTTCCTGCAGCTGAACCTGCAGCTGCACCAGACCCGCATGCAACACGACGAATTCGAGGCCTATGTCGAGCACATGATGGCCACGCTCATTCCGTCGTCGTAAACAAGTTTCCCTATCGTTTCCCCGGCTGGAGAGCAATGCCGTGAATGCCAATTTGAAAGATCCCGCCCCCGCGACTGCCGTGCCGGGGAGCGCGGGCAGTTCGTTGCCGGCCCTCAATCACTGGGTGGCGCAGGTCGCCGCGCTGACTCGTCCGGACAAGATCCACTGGTGCGACGGCAGCGATGCCGAGAACGAAGCGCTGATCGCGCAGATGCTTGCCGACGGCACTCTGGAAAAGCTCAATCAGGACACTCATCCGGGCAGCTATCTGCACCGCTCGCATCCCGACGACGTCGCCCGCGTCGAGCACCTGACCTTCGTCTGCACCCGCGAACGCGACGACGCCGGCCCGAACAATCACTGGATGGCGCCGGCCGAAGCGCACGCCAAGATGGACGCGCTGTTCGACGGCTGCATGCAGGGCCGCACCCTGTACGTGATCCCGTACTGCATGGGCCCGATCGACTCGCCGCTGGCGCGTTGCGGCGTGGAGATCACCGATTCGCCGTACGTGGTCGCCAACATGCGGGTGATGACCCGCATGGGCGCCGCGGCGCTCGCGCGCATCGAGCGCGGCGATTCGTTCGTGCGCGGCCTGCATTCGATCGGCGAGCTCGACCCGGAGCGCCGTTTCATCATGCATTTCCCCGACGAACTGACGATCAAGTCGTTCGGCTCGGGCTACGGCGGCAACGCCCTGCTCGGCAAGAAGTGCCACGCCCTGCGCATCGCCTCGCACCAGGCGCGCCAGGAGGGCTGGCTGGCCGAGCACATGCTGATCGTCGGCATCGAGAACCCGCAGGGCGAGACCCATTACGTCGCCGCGGCGTTCCCGTCGGCCTGCGGCAAGACCAATCTGGCCATGCTGATTCCGCCGGAAGGCTACCGCCAGGCCGGCTGGAAGGTGTGGACGGTCGGCGACGACATCTGCTGGATGCGTCCGGGCGCCGACGGCCGCCTGTACGCGATCAACCCGGAAGCCGGCTACTTCGGCGTCGCGCCGGGCACTTCGGCCAAGTCCAACCCGAACGCGCTCCAGTCGATCCAGAACAACACCATCTTCACCAACGTCGGCGTCACCGCCGACGGACAGCCGTGGTGGGAAGGCCTGGACAACGGCCAGACCCCGGTCACCGACTGGCGCGGCAACGCCTATGACGCCGCCAAGGGCCCGGCCGCGCATCCCAACGCGCGCTTCACCGTCTCGGCCAAGCAGTGCCCGAGCTACTCGCCGGAAGCCGAGAACCCGGCCGGCGTGCCGATCTCGGCGATCGTGTTCGGCGGCCGCCGCGCCTCGCTGGTGCCGCTGGTGTTCGAGGCCCGCGACTGGACCCACGGCGTGCTGGTCGGCGCCGCGATGGGCTCGGAAACCACCGCCGCCGCGACCGGCGCGGTCGGCGTGATGCGCCGCGACCCGATGGCGATGAAGCCGTTCTGCGGCTACAACTTCGCCGACTACTTCGGTCACTGGCTGTCGTTCGACCAGGCCGGCGCCCAGCTGCCCAAGGTCTTCCACGTCAACTGGTTCCGCAAGGGCGACGACGGCAAGTTCCTGTGGCCGGGCTTCGGCGACAACCTGCGCGTGATCGAGTGGATGATCGGCCGGGTCAAGGGCGAGGCCGGCGCCAGCGAAACGCCGATCGGTCACCTGCCGAAGGCCGGCGACCTCAATCTCGACGGCGTCAGCCTGAGCGAGGAGGCCCAAGCCAAGTTGTTCGGCTTCGACCACGCCGGCTGGAGCGACGAATTCGACAGCATCGGCGAGTACCTGCGCGAGTACGGCCCGCGCATGCCGCAGGCGCTGCACGACGAGCAGCAGCGCATCGCGGCCGCGCTGAAGGGCTGAGCGAGCGATGGCCGAAGTCTGCCTCTCCCGCGTGCGGCGGGGGTGAGCGCTCCCTTCTCCCGCGAGCGGGAGAAGGTGGCCCGAGGGGCCGGGTGAGGGCGAGCGGGCGGCTGTGGTCGAGATGCCGCTGCGCGGGTTTGCCCTCACCCCAACCCTCTCCCACAAGCGGGAGAGGCGCTTAAGCCGAGCCGCAGTTGCCTTCTCCCGTTTGCGGGAGACGATGGCCCGAAGGGCCGGATGAGGGGAGGGCGCGCGGGTTGCGGCGGCCGAGCCGGCGGGCTGCGTTGTTCCGCTGCGAATGCGCTTAAACCCTGAGTCCCGGCCCCGCATCGGACTCAGTATGCTGACCGCCGTGACCGACTCCCTACCCGATTTCGCCGCCCCAGCCGAGGCCGACGACGACCGCGCACTGGTGGCGGCGGCCGCGTCCGGCGGCGTGGCCGCCTTCGAGACGCTGTACCGACGCCACGCCGGCCGGGTCCATGGCGTGATCGCGCGCCTGGTCGGCCACGCCGGCGCCCGCGCCGAGGATCTGACCCAAGAAGCCTTCGTGCGCGCCTGGCAAGCGCTGCCGACCTTCCGCTTCGAGTCGGCCTTCGGCACCTGGCTGCACCGGCTGGCGGTCAACACCGCCCTGATGGAACTGCGCGGGCGCCGCAGCCGGCCACTGGAAGACAACGACGAAGACGCCTTCGACGGGATCGGCAGTGCCGACTCCGCCGGTCACGTCACCGCGCTGTCGATGGACCTGGAGCGGGCGGTCGCGACCCTGCCGCCGCGGGCCCGCGCGGTGCTGGTCCTGTACGACGTGGAAGGCTGGAAACACGAGGAGATCGCCGCCGAACTGGGCATGGCGGTCGGCAGTTCCAAGGCGCAATTGCATCGCGCGCGCGGCCTGCTGCGCGCGCGGCTCGGAGAACAGGCATGAACGAGCAGCTTCCCCCGTCCAACCCGTCGGCGCGCGATGTCGACCTGTCCGACGCGCTGCGCTGGCAACTGCGCGCGATGCGCCGCGACCAGCCGCCGGCCGCCGACCTGTGGCCCGGCATCGCGGCCCGGCTCGGTCCGCAGCAGGCGATGGGCGTGGAACCCGCCGCGGCGCCCGCACCGGCGGCGCAGGCCGACACGGTCGTAGTGCTGCCGCGTCGCGAACGCGACGGGCGCTCGCGCTGGATGGCGCCGGTCGCGCTGGCGGCAGGCGTCGCCGCGTTGGCGATCGGTATCGCCGCGCACTTCCGCGCTCCGGACGCGGGTCCGGGCGAAGCCGGTCTGGCCGCGCAGAGCGGCGCGCCGGCCAGCCTGGTCCAGCGCGAAGCCGACGGCATGACCCGCCAGTACCAGGCGGCGCTGCAGGAAATCGCCCCGGCGACGCGTCAGTCCGGCGAACTGCAGCCGGCGTTCGACGAGCTCGACCGCAACGCGGCGCTGATTCTCGACGCGCTCGCCCACGACCCCGATTCGCGGCTGCTGCTGGAGCAACTGCGCCGCACCTACGCACGACGCCTCGCGCTGGCCCAGCGCGTGGCCTACACCTGATCCCAGGAGGACGCTCATGTCTCATGTCCCTACTTCGTTCCGCCGCGTTCTCCGCGCCCGCACCGCGTTCGGCTTGCTGAGCCTGGCTTTGGCCGCGGCGATGCCGGCGCTGGCGGCGACGCCGATCAACCAGAGCCGGCCGCTGGACCCGCTGGGCAGCGTCGAAATCGACAACGTCAAAGGCCTGATCCAGGTGCGGGTCTGGGACCGGCCGGAGGTCAAGATCGAAGGCAGCCTGGGCGAAGGCGTGGAAAAGCTCGAGATCGAAGGCGACCGCCAGCAGCTGTCGATCAAGGTGCGCTACCCCAACCGCGGCAGCGGCATGGGCTTCCTGGTCGGCGGCGGCGACAGCGGCGAGCCGACCGAATTGCGGGTGACCGTGCCGCTGCAGGCCAAGCTGGAGATCGACGCGGTCTCGGCCACGGTCGACGTCAACGGCGTGGCCTCGCGCGAGCTCAGCATCGACAGCGTCAGCGGCGACGTCACCGTCGCCGGCGCGCCGCGCGAGGCCGAGATCGACAGCGTCAGCGGCGACCTGCGGCTGACCCTCAACAGCCGCAAAGTATCGGCGCAGACGGTCAGCGGCGATCTCAGCCTGCGCGGCCGGCTCGGCGGCGAGGTCGACGTGGAAACCGTGTCGGGCAAGATCGACCTGGCCACGCACCAGTCGCAGCTGAGCAAGCTGTCGGGCAATTCGGTGTCCGGCGACCTGCGCGCCAATGTCGCGCTGGCGCAGGGCGGCGAAATCTCGCTGGAAACGGTTAGCGGCGACGTGCGCCTGACCCTGCCGCGCAGCCTCTCGGCGACCGTGCGCGGACAGAGCTTCAGCGGCGACCTGGAAGCGCCGGACGCGCAGATCCAGCGGCCCAAGCACGGCCCGGGCTCGAGCTTCGAGCACCGTTACGGCAGCGGCAGCGGCAAGGTCCGCATCGAGACCTTCTCCGGCGACGCGAGGCTGGACTTGAACTGAGCCGCACCGGTCGCGTCCACGGCCGGCGGGCGGCAAGCGATCCTCGGGCATGAACGGCGGGCAGGCGCGGCGACGCGCCTGCCCACCGCTTTTTTGCGCGGACCGCGCCACGCGGCGCGTCGGTCGCGGTATGTTGCGCCGATATCCACCGGGGTGGGGCCGCACTTGAGCCAACAGATCGATCAACTGGTCCAGGCCGCCGGCCTGGCCTCGCGCGCGGGACGCTGGCAGGAGGCCGAGCGGCTGTGGCAGCAGATCCGCGCACTGGCGCCGCAGCATCCGCAGGCGCTGTACAGCCTGGGCATCCATGCGCTGCAGCGCGGCGATGCCGGCGCCGCGGTCGAGCTGCTGCAGGCCGCGCACCGCGCCGCGCCGAACGACCCGATGATCCTGCTGTCGCTGGGCATGGTGCAGCGCGAGCGCGGCGACGCGCAGGCCGAATGGGAGGCGATCGGCGCCGCGCTGACGCTGGACCCGTATTTCCTCGCCGGGCTGCTAGCCAAGGCCGCTTATCTGGAGCGCCATGGGCGCGCGCGCGAAGCCGCGCAGGCTTACAAGAACGCGCTCACCGTGGCGCCGCCGGAGCCGCACTGGCCGGACATGCTGCGCCAGCAGCTCTCGCACGCCAAGGCGCGGGTCGGGCAGTTTCAGGACGAGTTCGCCGAGTTCCTCGCCCATCGCGTCGGCGGCCCGCGCGCGGCGCTGGAGGCCGGGGCGCTGGGGCGCTGGGACGAAGCCGCGTCGATCATGGTCGGACGCAGCAAGCCCTACCATTCCGACAGCAACCAACTGTACGTACCGCGGCTGCCGGCGATCCCGTTTTACGACCGTGCCCGGTTCCCCTGGGTGCCCGAGCTGGAGGCGCGCACCTACGACATCGTGCGCGAGATGCGCGAAGTGCTGCGCAACGAGCAGGCCGAGTTCACGCCCTACATCGAGTACCAGCCCGGCGATCCGGTCAATCAGTGGCGCGAGCTCAACCACTCGCGCCGCTGGAGCACCTACAAGCTGTGGAGCTACGCCCAGCCGGTGCACGAGCACCTGCAGCGTTGTCCGCAGACCCGCGCTGCGCTGGAAGCGGTGGAGATGGCGCAGATCGCCGACGTCTGCCCGAACGCGATGTTCTCGGCGCTGGCGCCGCATACCCATATCCCGCCGCATCACGGCGAGACCAATGCCCGCCTGGTGGTGCATCTGCCGCTGATCGTGCCGGAAGGCTGCAGCTACCGGGTCGGCTACGAGCGCCGGCAATGGACGGTCGGCGAGACCTTGATCTTCGACGACTCGATCGAGCACGAAGCGCGCAACGACAGCGACGAACTGCGCGTGGTGCTGATCTTCGACGTGTGGAACCCGCTGCTGTCGCTGGCCGAGCGCGACATGGTCGACGCGATGATGCGCGCGCACCGGGAATTCCTGACCGGCTGAAGTTCAGGGGGGAGCAGGAGACGGGAAGAGCCGACCTGCCGATCCCGAATCTCCAATCCCGGCAACAAAGAAAAAAAGGCGGGCCGAAGCCCGCCTTCAAATCGACTCGGATCGTCGTTCTTATCAGAAGCGCATGGTCAGGCCGAGGGTGTAGTAACGGCCCAGGGTGTCGTAGTACTGCGGGAAGGTGTTGCCGCTGTTGAAGCCGGTGCTGCCGATGTTGCTGCCCACGACCGGCGGCTTCTTGTCGGCGATGTTGTTCACGGTGAGGTTGATGCGCGCGTTCCACGGCAGTTCGTAGGCCATGGTCAGATCGAAGTAGTCGTACGCATCGATCGAGGTGTAGGCCGGGAACCATTCGATCGGGCCCGGCTCGACGTCCACCGAGCTCAGGTGACGCCAATTCATGCCCAGCTCGAAGTCCTTGATCGACCACACCGCGCGGAAGTTCGACTTGTAGTCGTACACGATGCCGGCGATGACGTTGCACGAGACGCCGTAGACGCCGAGGCAGTCGTGCTTGGCCACGGCCGGGTCGCCCTGGTAGTCGTACTTGTCGGTCTTGGTCAGATCCAGCGAGAAGTCCAGGCGGCCCCACTCGTTGGCCAGCGGGAGGCCGTAGCGCACGCCCAGATCCCAGCCGCTGGTGGTGATGCGGCCCTTGTTCGAGCGGTCCAGGAACGGACCGCGCGCTTCGCCGTTGAGCGAGCCGTCCTGCGATTCGCGTGCGCCGATCATCAGCTGGCACATCGGGTGGCTGACGCTGAGGGTCGGATTGAACTCCTGGCTGTAGCAGCCGAACAGCGCGTCGCCGAGCACCGGACGGGTGATCGCGTCCTTGATGTCGATCTTCCAGTAGTCCAGGGTGATCGACAGGTCCTGCACCGGCTGCCACACCAAGCCCAGGGTCTGGGTGTCGGCCTTTTCCGGGCCCAGGATCGGGTTGCCGCCGACGAAGGCGTTGGCCTGGCCGGCGCTCGGCTCTTCCACGCCGCCCTGCGAGTTGAGGATCGCCTGCGGCACGCCGGTGGCCACGCAGAGCTGGCCGACGGGGCCGTTGATGCCGCCGTGCTTGGCCAGCTCGGACGCCTGGCAGGGGTCGACCGCGGTGTTGTCCAGGCCGGTCACGACCGGCTGGAACAGCTCGTTGACGTTCGGGGCGCGGGTCGCGCGCTGGAACATGCCGCGGAAGCGCAGCTGTTCGATCGGCGCCCACTCCAGGCCGTACTTGTAGCTGCCGTAGTCGGTGTCGGTCTGGCCGGACTTGAACTGGCTATGACGATAGCCGGCTTCGAAGTTCAGCGACTGCGCGCCGGTCTTGCCGCTGATGATCGGGATGATGGTTTCGACGTAGGCTTCGCGCAGGGTGAAGCTGCCGTCGACGTCCGGGTTGGCGCCGCCGGAACCCTGCACTTCGTTCTGGTCGCGCGAGGCCGCGTCGGCCTTGTTCATGGCCTCGACCTTACGGCCTTCCAAGCCGAACGCGACGCCGATCGGGTAATCGGCCCACGGGCTCTTGAAGCTGTCGCCGAGGTCGCCGTTGACCGAGCCGGACCACACTTCCTGCTCGACGCGCTGGGTGGCGAAGGTCAGCACTTCGAGGAACTTCTTCGAGTCCTTGCTGATCGTGCCTTCCAGACCCCACAGGTTCAGCGGCACGCAGCCGCCGCTCGGATCGACGCAGTTGATGCCGTCGGTCGACAGCAGCGCCTGCTGGGTGCGGGCCTTGGACAGGAAGCCGGCCGACACGGTCAGCTGATCGGCTTCGCCGTGCGACCAGTAGGCGTCGTAGCGCCAGTTGTCGTTGATGTCGCCGCGCAGACCGATGGTGGCTTGGAAGACCTTGTTCTGGAAGTCGGTCGAACGGGTGCCCAGCTCGGTGGTGCGGCGGTTGAGCGTGGTGCTGACCACGCCGGCGCTGCCGACCGAGCACGGACCGCCGGTCACGCCGAAGGTCGAGCACAGCTGCTGACGGGCCGGTTCCGGGATCAGCGGGTTGCCGATGCCGACATTGAAGCGGCCGCCGAACAGGCCGCCCGGGGCGATCTGCGAGAACACGTTGGAGCGGGTGTAGAGCAGCTGGGTGTAGGCCTCGGCGTGCTCGTTGATCTCGTAGCGGCCGAGCGCGGTGGCCTGCCAGCGGTCCAGCGCGGTCTGGTTGAAGTTGTACGGGTTGTAGTTGAACGGCACCGTCTGGCCGGTGAAGCGGCCGGTGGCGGGATCGATCTGGCCGAGGACGCCGGCACGGGTCGGAATGCCGGTGCCGGAACCGCCCTCCGAGCCGTCGGTGGAGTCGAGGTTGAACTCGGAGAAGCCGCGCGAACCCTGCAGCAACGGGTCGTTGTCGGTCTTGCCCAGGCTCAGCACGAAGTTGCCGCGGCCGTCGTCGAGGTTCATGCCCATCGTGACGGTGGTGTTGCGGCGGTCGGCGTCCTGCTTGCTCGACTGGCCGTAGCTCGAGTTGACCTCGATGCCTTCGAAGTTGCGCTTGAGCACGAAGTTGACCACGCCGGCGACCGCGTCGGCGCCGTACACGGCCGAGGCGCCGCCGGTGACCAGGTCGACGCTTTCGATCAGCGCGACCGGGATGACGTTGGTGTCGACCACGCCGAACAGGTTGAACGGCACCACGCGGCGGCCGTCCATCAGCACCACGGTGCGGTTGTCGCCGAGGCCGCGCAGGTTGATGGTCGCGCCGCCGTTGGAGCCGTTATTGGTGCCCGGGCCGATCGAGGGCACGGCGCCCGGCACGACGCGCAGGAAGTCTTCCGCGGCCACCGGCTGATTACGGGCGATTTCCTCGCGATCGACGGTCATCACCGGGCTGTTGGTGGTCAGGCCCGGAATCGAAATGCGGCTGCCGGTGACCTGGATGCGGTCGAGGGTGGTGGCTTCTTCGGACGCGGCCGGCGCGGGCGCCGGGGTGTCCTGGGCGGCGGCCAGGCCGGTACCGGCGAGGCTGGTGGCGCCCACGCACAACGCGAACACGATCGCGTCGCGCAGCTTGGTGGTCTTCAGGGTCATCTCTCTCTCCAAGTGTCCTGAACGAACGAATCCCGTATGGGGGCCGGCCAAGGGGCGTGAAAAAACAGGCCTAAATTGGCAAAGCCGCGTCGATAGTAGACGTCTTGGCGAGGTAATTAAAGTGTTGTTAAGAGCGAATTCGAGTCGCTTGCGGTTTTGAGACCAAGTGCCTAAGGCACAAAAAAAAACACGGCCCCCGAGGGGGCCGTGTTCATGTTGCGATGCCGCCGTGTTGCTTAGAAGCGCTGCTGGTACTTGAAGTACACGAAACGGCCGATGTCGAAACCGCCGTAGTACGCATAGCCCGAGTTCGGGTTGTCGTAGTTCGGAGCGGCGTAGTGCTCGAACACGTTGTTGGCGCCGACCGCGATGGTGGCATTCCACGGCGCGTTGAAGCGGACCTGCATGTCGTGGAAGGTGTTGGAGCCCAGCTCGTTCTTCGGCGAGATGTTGCCGTTGAACTCCGGAGCGGTGTAATCCGGCAGCGAGCAACGGTCGTCGAAGCTGCAGTCTTCCTTCACGCCGGAGTAGTAGCGCATGCCCCAGGTGAAGCCCCACGGACCCTTGTCCCAGCTCAGGTTCAGGTTCGAACGCAGGCGGAAGAAGCCGCCGAAGCCGTTCTGCTGCGACGGCTCGGCCTGGCCCAGCACGTCGGTCTGCAGCTCGTTCTTGACCGTGTAGCTGTTCAACCAGGCGACGCCGAAGCGGCCCCACTGCGTGTCGAGACGGTAGTTGACGTCGAAGTCGAAGCCTTCGACCTCGTTGTAACCCACGTTGATCGGCGCGAACACGAAGTTGGTGATGCGGCCGGTGATCGGATCACGGGTGAAGCGCGAGCGCGACGGATCCTGTTCGGCGTTGCAGCGGAAGGTGATGCCGCGGGTATAGCAGTCGTCCAGCACCTGGGTCGGGCTGTCGGCGGTGATCGCGTTCTCGATCTTGATGTTCCACCAGTCCAGCGACAGGTTCAGGTTCTCGACGAAGTCCGGGCTCCACACCACGCCCAGGGTCTTGGAGGTCGAGGTTTCCGGAACCAGGCGATCGTTCGAACCGGACAGGAACGGGGTGTCCGTCTGGAAGTTCGGACGCGGAGCGAAACCGCTCGGCTGGGCCGCCGACTGGCGGAAGCCGGCCGGAACGCGCAGACGCGGATCCGGGTTGGCAACGCAGACCGCGGTGCCACGCGCGTCGCCGAACAGCGAGTCGCAAGCGTCGGTGTAGAACGAGAAGCTCTGGCTCTGGCCACCGTACAGGTCGGCGATGGTCGGGGCGCGGAAGCCTTCCGACCAGGTGCCACGGACCAGCAGCGAGTCGATCGGCTTCCACTTGAAGCCGAACTTGCTGTTGGTGGTATTGCCGAAGGTGTCGTAGTCGGAGTAGCGGGTCGCGACGTTGAAGGTCAGTTCCTTCGCGCCGGTGACGTCGGCCAGCACCGGGATCTGCAACTCGGCGTAGAACTCGTCGAGGCTGTAGCCGCCGCCGGTCGGGCCGCTGGCCAGATCGGTGGAGCCGCCGCTCTGCGACAGGCCGTCCGGCGAGAAGAAGCCGCTTTCCTTACGGTGCTCGTAACCCACGGCCAGGCTCAGATCGCCGGCCGGCAGGGTGGCGATCGCGCCGCTCAGGTTGACGAAGTAGTTCTTGGTTTCGGTCTCCGACACGGCCTGGCCCGGCTGATACAGGTAAGCCTGCACGTTCGGGTCGTTCAGGCCGTTCTGGCCGGCATAGCCGAACGGCAGCAGCGGGTTCCACGGGGTGCACTGGCCGGCCTTGTTGCCGAGCGGAATCGGCGCGCCCGGCGTGCCGCACTGGACCTGGCCCTGGGCGTTGAGGAACGACGGACCGACCGCAGCGCGCACGTTGGCGACGTTGAGGTTGCCGGTGCTGATCTGCACGCCCTTGTTCTGGTTGTACAGGTAGCCGGCGTCCCAATCCCAGATCCGCTCGCCGACTTCGAACGAGCCGCTGAAGGTGCCGGTGAAGCGGTAGGTGGTCAGGCTGTTGCGGACTTCACGCGGCACTTCCCAGCCGCGGCGCACGAAGTGCACGAAGGTCGGGGTCTGACCGGCCGGCATGGTGCCGGCGGCGACGGCCTGGTTGCCGACCGGGTTGAAGTAGCTGTCCACCGACATCGGGGTGTTGAAGCCCGGCGGCAGCACGGCCGACTGGTACGGATAGCCGGCGTTCTGAGCGAACGATTCGCGATCCGTGTACAGCATGTCGGTTTCGAAGCGCAGCCAATCGGTGATGTCGTAGCTGGCGTTGACGAAGAGCGACTTGCGCTCGATGCCGCTATAGACGGTCGACTGCGAGGACGGCAGCGAGACGTCCGAGCTGTTGCGGGCGCGGAAGTTGGCGGCGTTGCGCGGATCCAGGCCCGGAATTTCGCGGCGCAGGAAGCGCGGCGCGCCCAGCACCGGGGTGCCGTTGGGATTCAGGGCGCCGGTCGGGATCAGCAGCGCGCCCCACTGGGTGGTGCTGGAGAAGAAGAAATCGCGCGGCTCGCTCTTCGGGCCGGTCGGGGCGCCCGCCTGCGAGAACCAGCGGTCGCGCGCCCACACCGGATCTTCCTTCGAGTACTCGGCGCCGACGGTGATCGAACCGCGGTCGCCGGTGAAGCCGATCAGGAAGTCGTAGTTCTGGCGGGTGCCGTCGCCTTCGCCGTACTGGCCCATGTAGGCGTTGGCTTCGGCGCCTTCGAAGTTCTTGCGGGTGATGATGTTGATCACGCCCGCGATCGCGTCCGAACCATAGATGGTCGACGCGCCGTCCTTCAGGATTTCGATGCGCTCGACCAGGGCCGAGGGGATCGAGGCCACGTCCTGCAGACCGTCGTTGGTCGCGCCGAGGCGCTTGCCGTTGACCAGCACCAGGGTGCGGTTGGCGCCGAGGTTGCGCAGGTCGATGTAGTAGCCGCCGACGGCTTCGCCCGAGCTCAGCGGGGCGGTGCGGCTGATCGCCGGCGAGCCGGCCGCGGTGATGTTCTGCAGGATGTCGGCGACCGACTTGAAGCCCTGCTTCTCGATTTCGGCGCGGCTGATCTGCAGGACCGGCGCGGCGGTTTCGATGTCGACCTGGCGGATGCGCGAACCGGTCACTTCGACGCGATCGAGCGTGGTCGCTTCCTTGCTTTCGGTTTCCTGGGCGAAAGCGACGCCGGTGCCGACCAGGGCGGTGCTACCCACCGCGAGCGCGAATGCAATCGCGTCGCGGAGCTGGGTGGTCTTGAAGGTCATTTCTCTCTCTCCGAGTCTGTTTTGTATTACCCGTGGACTCGCTGGGTGGGGCAAATAGGCACACCAAATCCAGCAAGCTCGCCGGATCGTAACTGCACACTTCGGAAAATTAAAGTGTTGTTAAGCGTCGCAGATTGTCGATTTGCGGCATTCGTGTGAGCGATTCGTGCAAAGTGAATCGGCAAACAGGTCGCTAGATAAAAGATGAATAGGGAGTTAGGGTGGTGAAAATTGCGTTCAGACCCAGAAATGGCGCCTGAATGCAATCCATTCTCGTCGGGCGAGGGGCTTTGCTGAATCGGGCGATCCGTTGGCCGGGCCGGCGCTGTCGCGGAGGCGGCGGTCCCGAGTGCCGGCTGGGCGCGGGTCCGGGCGAGGCGATCTATAGCGGGGTGCCCGATGCGCGCTATGGGCCGGTCGGTGCCTGCGGGCGCGCTGAGAATTCGGCCGTGGAAGGGGGCGGATGCGGTCGGGTCGTGCCGTCGTCCCCGGCGCGATCCCCACGGCGGCTGGGCTCATTCGCCGCCGCAACGGCGTGGTCGGCAGGAGGCGGGGCGCGGCTTCGAGTCGAGCGGGTTGGCCGTGGCGCCGCTGCGCATGCGTCGTCGGGCGCCACCAGGGCGCTGGCGCCCGGAATGTCCGCCAGATCGGCACGGCAGTGCTGCCGTCCACTTATATAAGGATGCTGACCGAAGATGCGCCGCGAGCGGCGTCGGACTTACAGGTCTTGTTCGTAACGGACGTAGGGCACGGTGCCCTCGTCCTTGTCGCCGTTGCCCGGCGCGAACGGGTTCTTGCCGCGGGTCACGACGTTTTCGGCGCCGACGGTGAGCTGGCCGCTCCATGGGGTGCGCCAGGTCAGGCCGACGCCCAGGCCTTCCCACTGGCCGGGCTGCGGGGTGTCGACTACGCGGCCGATGATGTTGGCGGTGAAGTTGCCGATGCCGGCGCCGATGCTGAGGCTCTTGCTGCTCCAGCGGTCGGCCACGCTGGGTACTTCGCCGGCGGGGATCAGTCGTGCGTGCGCCAAGGTGCCGCCGATCGAGACCATGGCCTCGCGGCCGATGTTCTTCTGGGCGTAGACGGTGAGGGTGTTCTGGTCGACCCGGCTGGTGCGGCTGTTGGGGCTGAGCCAGGCCGGCAGGGTATCGCGGCCGCTGCCGATGCTCACGCCGACCCGGCCGCCGGGGCGGTTGAGGCTGGCGCCGGCGGAAAGCTGGCGGTTGTCGTCGCCGTCGTCGTCGACGGCCGCGAGCAGGCAGTGATTGGCGAGGTTGCCGATCGCGCCGGCCAGGCCGGTCTTGCGGTCGCAGACCAGGCCGAGGCCGTCGCCGGCATCGAGGCCGAGGGCGGCGTCGAAGGAATTGTTGCCCAGCTTCCAGCGTCCTCCGGCCTGCTTGGCCGGTTCCAGCTGCAACAGATACTCCAGCTTGCCGTTGTTCTGATTCCAGACCGGCAGATAGGTGGTCTCCGCGCGCTTGCCCGGCAACGCCTGTGCGTGCGCACCCGACACCGCGCCGAAGGCGAGCGTCAGGGCAAGCGACAATGGGCGCAGGAGCTTGAGCATGGATCTCGCAGTGCGTGGACCGACCGTTATGACCGGATGAAGCCGGCCGAAGTTCCCCGTTAGGCGACTCCGACTATAGTCGGTTTATGTTTATTTAACAATCCGATAGGGGTCCCAAATCTCGGATCCGCCAGACCGTTCGTCGCTCACTGCAGGCGGTGCGGCGCCTCGACCTCGGCCGCGGCGGCGGCGAACAGGCCGGCGATCTGGTCCTGGTCGAAGCGGTAGCTTTGGCCGCAGAACTCGCAGCGGACCCGGGCTTCGCCCTCGGCTGCGGCGGCGTCGGCCTCTTCGCGGCCGAGCGAGACCAGCATGGCCTCGACCCGCTCGCGCGAGCAGGAGCAGGCGAAGCCCAGCGGCTTGCCGCCGAGCACCTGGACCCCGTCTTCGTGGAACAGCCGGGTCAGCAGGGTGGCGGTCGGCAACGCCAGCAGTTCGCCGGCGCGCAGGGTGTCGAACAGCGCTCCGACCCGAGCCCAGCCGTCGTCGTCGCCCTGGTCGCCGGGCAGCTTCTGCAGCATCAGGCCGGCGGCCTGGTGTTCGTCGGCGGCCAGCAGCAGCCGGGTCGGGAGCTGTTCGGACTGGCGGAAATAGCCTTCGAAGGCGCCGGCGAGGGAGTCGGATTCGAGCGCGACCAGGCCCTGGTAGCGGACCGGCTCGCGGCCGTGCAGGCCGGGATTTTCGATGGTGATCGCCAGCATCGCCTCGGAGCCGAGTTCGCGCAGGTCGCGCGAGACCGCGCCGCCGTCCTCGGCCAGTTGGACGATGCCGCGCAGGGTGCCGGCGGAGGTGCACTCGGCGAACAGGGTGCGCAGGGCGCCGTCGCCGCGCAACTGCACGGACAGGCGGCCGTCGACTTTGGCGTGGCCGGTGAACAGGGCGGCCGCCGCGGCGGCTTCGCCCAGCAGTTCGGCCGCCGCGGCCGGGTACTCGGCGCGTTCGCGGATCTGCCGCCAAGTGTCGTGCAGGTGGACGCGCACGCCGCGGACCCCGGCGCCCTCGATCATGAAGCGGGTCAGGCGGTCGCGGTCGTCGGCGGGGGCGGCGGTCTGGGAATCGGTCATCGTCGTGGTCTCGAGCGCGCGAAGCGGCCCCGGCTGCGAATGCGGGCGCGGCTTCGCGGATAATGCGCGCGTTCTGGTGGGCGTTTTGAGTGAAAGGGGGGCAAGCATGCCGACGCGATCGGTACCGAAGGCAACGAGGCGGGCGGGCCGTGTCGCCACCACAGTGGGGGCGGAGGCGTGCCGGTGCAAGACTTGACCTCCCCGGTGCCGGACCCCGGGACTGCCGTCGTCCCGCCGCGGCCGCGCCGGTTGCGGCGTTGGCTGCGCTGGTTGATGGCGCTGCCGTTCTTGTTCGCGCTGGCCTCGATCCTGCAGGTCGCGACCCTGCGCTTCGTCGACCCGCCGCTGTCGGCGTTCATGCTGATCCGCCAGTTCGAAGCCTGGGGCGAGGGCGATCTCGGTTTCCGCATCGCCTACGACTGGCGCGACCTGGACGAAATCTCGCCGAACCTGCCGGTGGCCCTGGTCGCGGCGGAGGACCAGAACTTCGCCGAGCATTTCGGCTTCGACCTCAAGGCGATCGAGAAAGCGCGCAAGAACAACGCCCGCGGCCGCAAGGTCCGCGGCGGCAGCACGATCAGCCAGCAGACCGCCAAGAACCTGTTCCTGTGGAGCGGCCGCAGCTGGGTGCGCAAGGGCATCGAGGCCTGGTACACCCTGCTGATCGAGACCCTGTGGCCCAAGCGCCGGATCATCGAGGTCTACGCCAACATCGCCGAGTTCGGCGACGGCGTATACGGCGCCCAGGCGGCGGCGCGCACCTATTACCGCAAGGACGCGGCGCGGCTGGCGCCGGCCGAGGCCGCGCGCATGGCCGCGGTGCTGCCCAACCCCAAGCGCTACAGCATCTCCCGGCCGGGGCCCTATGTGCAGCGGCGGGCCGGCGCGATCCAGCGCCAGATGCGCTACATCGGCGGCGACGGCTACCTCAAGCGGATCGAATGAGGGCAGCCGTGCCGATCACGTTCCGCAACGCGACCGCGCGGCTACTATGCGCGGCATGAATCGCGAACGCGTCACCGTCGTCCTGGCCGCCTTCGAGGAGGAGCAGAGCCTGCCGCTGCTGCAGCCGCGCATCGCCGCGGCGCTGGACGTCCTGGCCGCCGACGGCATCGACGGGCGCGTGCTCTACGTCGACGACGGCAGCCGCGACCGCACGTGGGCGCTCCTGCAGGAGTTCGCCGCACGCGATCCGCGCATCGCCCTGCTGCGCCTGTCGCGCAACTTCGGCAAGGAGGCGGCGCTGACCGCCGGCCTGGACCGGATCGACGAGGGCGCGGCGCTGATCCTCGACGCCGACGGCCAGGACCCGCCGGAGCTCATCCCGCAGTTCGTGGCGCTGTGGCGTCGGGGCTACGACGACGTTTACGGCACCCGCATGGAGCGCGAAGGCGAGGGCTGGCTCAAGCGCAGCACCGCGCATGCCTTCTACCGGGTGATCGGCCGGCTTTCGCGCACTCCGATTCCGGCCGATACCGGCGACTTCCGCCTGCTTTCGCCGCGCGCGCTGGATGCGCTGCGCCAGCTGCGCGAGCGGCACCGCTTCATGAAAGGCCTGTTCGGCTGGGTCGGCTACAACCGCATCGCCCTGCCTTACCACCGCGAGGCGCGGATGGCCGGAGCCAGCAAGTTCAATCTGTGGCGGCTGTGGAACCTGGCGCTGGAAGGCATCACCAGTTTCTCCACCGCGCCGCTGCGCCTGGCCACCTATCTCGGCCTGGCCACGGCCCTGGTCGCGTTCGCGTTCGGCGCCAAGGTGGTGCTGAAGGCGCTGTTGTTCGGCGACCCGGTGCAGGGCTGGCCGACGATGATGGCGGTGATCCTGTTCCTGGGCGGGGTGCAGCTGATCGCGCTCGGCCTGATCGGCGAGTACCTGGGCCGGCTGTACGAGGAATCCAAACAGCGGCCGCTGTACCTGATCGACACCTGGCAGCCCGCGCCAGGAGTATGCTCGGAACCGAAGCGGTTTCCCCAGCGTGCGGAAGGAGACGGCCATGCGCACGGTACGACAGTTGTTGGAGGCGAAAGCCCCTGAGATCCACGCCATCGGGCCCGACGCGCCGGTGATCGACGCGATCCGGCTGATGGCCGAGAAACGCATCGGCGCGGTGCTGGTGATGGAGGGGCCGCGGCTGGCCGGGATCCTGTCCGAGCGCGACTACGCGCGCAAGATCGTGCTGCAGGGGCGCTCGTCGGCGGACACGCCGGTGCGCGCGATCATGACCGCCGAGGTGGTGGTGGTCGGGCTCGGCGACAGCGCCGACCACTGCATGCAGGTGGTGACCGAACGGCGCATCCGCCATCTGCCGGTGATCGATGCGGGCCGGGTGGTCGGGGTGGTGTCGATCGGCGACCTGGTCAAGGCGGTGATCGAAGACCAGCAGCTCGAACTCGACCAACTGCAGCGCTACATCGTCAGCTGAGCGCGGCCGCGGCGGCGCCCCTTGCCGCAGAGCGCGCGCATTCGACTATGCTGCGCGGCGGCGACGTTTCGTCGCATGCCCGAGTGAAGGATCACCATGCGTTCCAGTCGTTTCGTTGTGCTGCGGTCGTCGTTGGCCGCCCTGGCCGTTGCCCTGGCCGCGTGTTCGCCGTCGGCCTCGGAACCGGCCGCGGCCGCGGTCAAGCCTGCCGCGGCGCAGCCGGCTCCCGCCCCGCCGCCGGCGCGTCCGGCACAGGCCAGCGTCGCCGCCGACGGCCAGCGCGTCGACGTGGTCACGGCGATCCGCGCGTTCCCGATCGCGATCGCCGAGGTGTTCGACGGCCGCGCGCGCAAGATCGACCGGGTGACGATCCTGGGCCAGGAGGACAAGGGCGAACGCTTCGATCTGCTGCTGCGCATCGAGGGCGCCAGCGATCCCAAGGCCGAGGGCGGGCGGTGCCGCGACGGCCGCGAGGTGGTGTTGCGCACTCTGGCGTTCGACGCCAACGACAACCAGGTCAGCGGCAGTCACGACTTGGAGTCCTGCCTCAAGCGCACTCGCTTGGTCGCCGAGCGCCGCGAGGGCGACCGGGTCGAATACGACCTCGAACATACCTACGCCGAAGGCGATACCTGGCCGGTCTATCTGGTCTACGACCTGCGCCATCCGGGCGCGGACATCACGATGTAACGCGGGCCCGGCTTGCGCGGCAGCGGCGCCGCCGGCGTCCGGCGCGGTCGCAGGGTGTCCGGTTTCGCGCGCCGGGCCGTGAGGCGACGGGGCTGCGGCCCTGGCTTTAGTGAAGGACCGCCATGAATCGATGCTCTTTCCTTGCCGTGCGCATGCCGGTCGCGGCCTGCCTCGTCGCCGCCATGCTGGGATGCCAGCCGGCGGACGCACCACCGGAGACGACCGGCCGCGCGCCCGCAGCGACGCCGACGCCGGCGCCGCCGTCGCATCCGCGGCCGATGGCGCCACAGGACGCCGGCCCCAAGCCGCTGCCGGCGCGACGCGCGCAACAACGCCCGGCGCAGGTCGGCATCGCCGCCGATGGTGGGAGTCTGCAGATCGCGACCGCGGTGCGCACGTTTGCGCTGCCGATCGATCAGATCTTCGCCGATCCGGTGCGGCGGATCGAACGCGTCGCGATCCTGGGCCAGGAAGACCGCGGCGAGCGTTTCGACCTGTTGCTGCGCGTCGAAGCCTCTAGCGATCCGGACGCCGAGCGCGGGCGCTGCCGCAAGGGCCGCGAGGTGACGCTGCAGAACCTGGCGTTCGACGCCCAAGGCGGCACGGTCGGCAACTCGGCGGTGATCGTGTCCTGCCTGAATCGGATTCGCCTGGCGGGCGAACGGCGCCTGCGCGATGGGCGTACCGAGTACGCGCTTAGCCAGCGGTTGCCCGATGGCAGCCACATGGAAGCGAACTTGGTCTACGACCTGTCCCATCCGGGTGGAGACACCGAACTGTAGCCGGCGCCGCGCACGCGTTCAGTTCGCCGCGTGTCCGGCGCAGCTTGCGTCCTTGCCCGGTCCCAGCTCCAGCGTCGCCAGCAATGCGGCCGGCGGTGCGATGCTGCCCAGGGCCAACGCCGCCGCGCCGCGCAGGCCCAGGCGCTTGTAATCGGGACGCGCGCGGGGATGCTTGAACGTACCGTCGATGTACAACGGCGTGCGCAGCGCCAGCAGGCTGCGGTCCTTGGGCCGGGCGCGAATGGTGAGATCGAGTTTTTCCTGGGCGAGGTCGATCGTGCCCTTGCCGACCAGCAAGGTATCGCTGGTGTCGAAGGCCAGCGCGCGCGCGCTCATCACCCCGTCGGCGACGGCGAAGTCGCCGAACGCGCAGCGGATCGGGATCTTGCGGTCGTGGGTGAGCTTGAACTTGAGGATCTCGGCCAGGTCGATGCCGGTGAATTCCATCAGCAGGTTGCTGATCCGGCCCGGGCCCATGCCGACCGCGACCTCGCCGTCGCTGCTGCCGAGCATGCGCGCGACTGAGTCGCCTCGGCCGCTGAGGGCCATGCGGCCGCCGACCTTGCCGACCGCGTCGCTGGCCAATCTGACGTTGGGCAGCAGCTTGGCCAGGGTCAGGCCGCGCGCGTCGATGTCGGCACGGGTGCGGATCGGCGCCTGGCGCGCGTCCATGACCACGGTCGAGCGGATCTCGCCGTCGGCGACGCCGAAGTTCAGCGGCGACAGCTTCAGCAGGCCGTTTTCGAGCAGCAAACGGGCCTGCATGTCGTCCAACGGCCAGCCCGGCGCATTGATGCGCCCGGCGCGCAGGCGTACGTCGGCGTCCATCGCGCGCAGTTTGTCGAGCCGGTAGGGCGTGTCCGGCAGCAGCTTGGCGCTGGCCTGCAGGCGTGCGTTCTCGGCCGCGAGCTCGGGATTGGTGCTTTCGCCGCGTCCGGCTTGCGGCGGCGCGCCGACGAAGCCGGCCAGATCGTCGAAGTCCAGCCGCTTGGAGACCAGGTCGGCGCGCAGGTACGGACGCCGTCCGCCGGTGGCGACGCTGGCGTCGCCGGACAGGTCGCTGTCGCCGACCCGGCCGCTGAAACCACGATAGCGCCAGGTCGTGCCTTCGCGGCTGAGGCGGCCGTCGAGCGCATAGGGCGGGGTGTCGGGAATCGCTAGCCCCAGCAGCGGATACAGATCGGCCAGGTTCGTGCCGGCCAGGGCCAGTTGCAGCTCGAAGTCGCGCAGGTGGAACGGGTCGATCAGTTCGCCGCGCGCGTGAGCGCGGGTGGCGCCGGCGCTGGCGCGAACGTCGATGCGGTACGGGCGCTGCGCATGCCGCAGCTCCAGCGGCGATTCGGCGCGGCCGAGCAGCTTGAACGGATTGCCTTTCCAGCGTCCGCTGCCTTCGACCTGCACCGGCGGCGCGGCGTCGGCGCGTTGCGCGGCGCGGCTGGCGACATGCAGGTTCAGATCGGTCTTGCCGGCCGGGTCGAGGAATTCCATCCGCCCGTCGTCGATCCAGATCCGCCGGAACACCGGCAACTCGCCGTCGCCGTCGCGTTCGAACTTCCAATTGCCGCCATGCTCGGCGTCGCTCTGCAGGTTCAGCCGCGGCTGGCGCAGGCGGATTTCGGGAATGCGGACCTCGCCCTTGAACAAGGGCCACAGTTCGATCGCCAGTTCCAGGCGTTGCGCGCTGGCCATCAGCGGCCGCCGCGCCCACGGCGCATTGGCGAAGCTCAGTCCGTCGGCGCGGATCACCGGTACCCGGCCGAGATCGACGTCGAGAGGGCCGGCGATGTCGAGCCGGCGCCCGGTACGCGCTTCGACCTCGCGCTCGATCGGGCCTTTGAACCAGTTCCAGTCCCACAGCAGGATCAACGCCAGCACGGCCAGCGCGAGCAGGCCGACACCGACGCGGAGCGGGTGACGGCGCAAACGCGCGCGCCAGGACGGCGTCGCGGTGGCGGTGGAGGGCGGTATCGGCGGTTTGTCGTGGCTCATCGCGGGCGGGCGCCGGCCGATCGTGGCGGAGGCGCGCGTCGGCGCGCTCCGTTCGGCCCGCGCGTGGGGACCAGTTCGACGATGGCCTCACCATCGCCAGGCACCGGTAAAGCCGGGGTGAACGCGTCGTGGACGCGCTGTGCGGCGTTCAGGCCGGCGACGGCACCACTTGCGACAGCACCGCGATGTAGTGGCAGACGCTGCCGGCGACGACGAACAGATGCCAGATCGCATGCGAGTAGCGCAGCGACGGCCGGTGATAGAATACGGTGCCGAGGGTGTAGCACAGGCCGCCGGCGAGCAGCCAGCCCAGGGTCCACGGTTCCAGCGCCTGGATCAGCGGCTTGATCGCCACCAGCACCAGCCAGCCCATGGCGATGTAGATCAGGGTCGACAGCAGCTTGAAGCGGCCGGTGTAGAACAGCTTGAACACGATCCCGGCCAGGGCCAGGCCCCAGATCGCCGCGAACAGCCCCCAGCCCCAGGGACCGCGCAGGCCGATCAGGGTGAACGGCGTGTAGGTGCCGGCGATCAGCAGATAGATCGCGCAGTGGTCGAACACCTTGAGCCGGCCCTTGACGATCGGGTGCTGGATCGCGTGGTACAGGGTCGAGGCCAGATACAGCAGCAGCAAGCTGATCCCGAACACGATCGAGCTGCCGAGCTGCCAGGCATCGCCGTACAGCGCGGCCAGGGTGATCATCACCGAACCGCCGGCCAACGCGGCGGTGGCGCCGAGGCCGTGGGTCAGGGCGTTGGCGATTTCCTCGCGGATCGAGTGGTCGCCGTGTGCGGGGGCGTGGGCGGCGGTCATGGTCCCAGCATCCTAGCGCGGTCTGGAGCAAATGCTCGGCCCCGGCGCGAACCGACCGACGGGGTAAGGCGACGCCGGTCCGGTTTCGCGATCCGGATCACGCCGGCGTTGCGGCACCCGTCGTCCGCGGAGTCCCGGGCGGGGCTCCGCGGACGGAAGCGTCGGCGTTCAGCCGGCCGGCACGGCGCCGTACTGCGACATCGACGGCATGCCGACGAACAGCAGGATGATGCCGACCACGTAAATGACCAAGGGAATCTTGTTGGCGGCGAAATTCATGATCGCGAACACCAGCGCCACGAACGGTATCAACAGCGAACCCAGTCCCCACCAGATGCTTTTGCGGAACGCGTTGACGACGATCCACAGACCGCCGATCAGGCACAGCGCGATGCCCAGGTAATACATGACCCCCTCCCGTATGGACGCCGGCCGGCTCGGCCGACCGGGTCGATGCTAGTCGATGCTGCCGCGCAGCATCGGGAGGGCGGGGGCAGCGAGCCTGTGGCGCGCAGACGCCGAGGCTCACTCGAGTTCGTTGAGGCGGCGGATCCTGCGCAGCCGGCGTTGGATCTTCTGCGGCTTGGGGAAACGGTATTCCTCCACTTCCACCAGCAAGCCGCAGCCCTCGCCGAAGGCTTCGCGCATCGCATAGAGGCGGCCGTTGCCTTCGAAGGCGAGCCAGCGCGCGCCGTCGCGAACCACCTTGATCTGCGAGACCGAGGGAATGATCTCGCTCAGCGCGGCCAGATCGAGCCGGCCGAGGGCCAGCAATTCCTCGCGCCGCGCGGCCAGCGCCTGGGCCCGCGCACGGGTGGCCTGCTGCGCCGACTCGCGGTCGATGCGGTGGATCGGCTGCAGTTCGCGCAGCGGCACCAGCGCCTGCGCCTTGTCGCCGCGTAGGCGGTGGATGTCCATGATCACCTTGGCCATGTAGGCGTCCTTGTAGTCGAGCGCGGCGACTTCGCTGCGCTTGCTCAACAAGTACAACCACCATTGGCGCAGGCGCGACATCAGTCGACGGCCACCGCGTGGGCGTGCTCGCGGGTGGCCAGGAACTCGACGCCGGGGGCGCGCTCCTGGGCCAGCTGCAGGTTGACCCGGGTCGGCGCCAGGTAGACCAGTTGGCCGGCGGCATCCAGGGCCAGATTCAGTGCGTTCTTGTCGCGGAACTCTTCCAGCTTCTTGGCGTCGTTGCAGCGGATCCAGCGCGCGGTCGCGACCGAGACCTGCTCGAAGCTGGCATCGACGCCGTACTCGTCCTTGAGCCGGTAAGCGACCACGTCGAACTGCAGCACGCCGACCGCGCCGAGGATCAGGTCGTTGCTCATCAGCGGGCGGAAGAACTGGGTGGCGCCTTCTTCCGACAACTGCGCCAGGCCCTTCTGCAACTGCTTGAGCTTGAGCGGATCGCGCAGGCGGGCGCGGCGGAACAGTTCCGGGGCGAAATTGGGGATGCCGGTGAAGGACAGGTTCTCGCCTTCGCTGAAGCTGTCGCCGATCGAGATCGTGCCGTGGTTGTGGATGCCGATCACGTCGCCGGGCCAGGCGCTCTCGGCGATCTCGCGGTCGCTGGCCATGAAGGTCAGCGCGTTGGCCAGCTTCACTTCCTTGCCGGTGCGCGGATGGAAGGCCTTCATGCCGGCGCTGAACTTGCCCGAGCAGATGCGCATGAACGCGACCCGGTCGCGGTGCTGCGGGTCCATGTTGGCCTGGATCTTGAACACGAAGCCGGACAGCTTGTCTTCGCCCGGCTGCACGTCGCGGCTGGTGGTCTCGCGCGGCTTCGGCGCCGGCGCGTGCTCGACGAAGAAGTCCAGCAGCAGCTGCACGCCGAAGTTGTTGACCGCCGAGCCGAAGAACACGGGGGTCCGCTCGCCGGCGAGGTACTTGGCCTTGTCGAACGGGTGCGAGGCGCCTTCGACCAGTTCCAGCTCCTCGCGCAGTTCGGCCAGCATGCCGGCGCCGATCCGCGCTTCCAGCGCCGGGTCGTCGATCGAGGCGAAGATGGTCGAGTCCTGGCGGGTGAAGTTGCGGCCCTGTTCGTACAGATGCACTTCGCCGCTGATCAGATGGACCACGCCCTTCAGGCGCTGGCCCATGCCGATCGGCCAGGTGATCGGCGCGCACTGGATGCCGAGCACCGACTCGACCTCGTCCAGCAGTTCGATCGGGTTCTTGCCTTCGCGGTCGAGCTTGTTGATGAAGCTCATGATCGGCGTGTCGCGCAGGCGGCACACCTCCATCAGCTTGATCGTGCGTTCCTCGACGCCCTTGGCCACGTCGATGACCATCAGCGCCGAGTCGACCGCGGTGAGCACGCGGTAGGTGTCCTCGCCGAAGTCGGCGTGGCCGGGGGTGTCGAGCAGGTTGACGATGCGGCCCTCGTAGGGGAACTGCATCACCGAGGAGGTCACCGAGATGCCGCGCTCCTTTTCCAGCGCCATCCAGTCCGAGGTGGCGTGGCGCGCGGCCTTGCGGCCCTTGACCGAGCCGGCCATCTGGATCGCGCCGCCGAACAGCAGCAGCTTTTCGGTCAGGGTGGTCTTGCCGGCGTCGGGGTGCGAAATGATCGCGAAGGTGCGGCGGCGGAGGGCTTGCTGGGTGACTTCGGACATGAGGACGGCGCGCCCGGGGCGCGTCGGGAGTCGAGAGGAAGGCGGCGATTATACCCGGGGGCGGCACCCGCGCCGGCGGCAGGGCGGCGGACCGCCGGAGGCGGGCGGGACCCGGGGCGGGGGAGGCGGCGCCGGGTCAGCGCGCCCCGCCGCTCAGGTGCAGGGGGCCTTGCGGGCCGGTCATGCGGAACGGGATGGATTCCAGGCGCATGCCGCGGTTGACCTGGACCGCGAAGTGCAGGTGCGGGCCGGTGCTGAAGCCGGTATTGCCCGATAAGCCGATCTGCTGCCCGGCGCGCACCCGCTGGCCGAGCCGCACCATCACTCCGCCGTCGTCCTTGAGGTGGGCGTACAGGGCCATGCTGCCGTCCTCGTGGAGGATGCGGACGAAATTGGCGCGGTCGCCGTACTTCTCCAGGTTCAGTCCGGCCTTGTCGAAGTCGGACTCGACCTGCATCACCGTGCCGTCGCGCGCGGCCAGCACCGGGGTGCCGATGTCGGCGGCGAAGTCGACCGCGTAGCGGTGTTCGGGCTCGTTGTGGCTGAAATGGCCGCCGTAGCCCTGGTCGATGCGGAACTGCTGCTGCTGCAGCGGCAGCAGGTAGTCGACGTTGCGCGCGCGCGCGTCCGGGTCGCCGGGGGTGCTGCGCATATTGAGTTCGAAGTCGCCGCCGCGGGTCGGGTCCTGCGCGCTGAGCACCGCCACCACCGCGCTGCTGCGCGCGTCGACGATGGCCCGCGCCGGCAGGTGCGGCGAGCCGACGATGTTGTTGCTGTGGGTGAAATCCAGCCGCACCTCGATCGGCCCGGCCAGAGTGTTGTCGGCCCAGGCCAGATAGCGCTCGCCTTCCTGCAGCACGCGCAGGCGGGCGATCGCGCCGGGCTCGGCGCGGAAGGCGAGGCGTTCGACTTCCGCGGGCGGCGCCTTGTCGGGGGCGCGGTCGCCGTAATGGACGATGCCCTGGCGGTCGGTCCAGCGATACAGCTTGCCGGCTTGCGCGGCGGCGGCGATCAGCGCGGTCAGGCAGAACAAAGCGGCGAGGATAGAAGGGGCACGCATGGGCGGATCGGGAGCGGGCGTCAGTTCAGGCAGGAGGAGGACAACGACAGAGTGCGGGCGATCTCGCCGAGATCGAACGCGGCCACCGAGCGGTCGTCGTGCACCGCGTACAAGGCGCCGAACGGAAATCCGGCGGTGCCGGCGGCGTGCAGGACGATGCCGTCGGTGTGTGCGGTGACCTCGCCGCGGAAGCTGCCGCGCGGCGCCAGGCTGGCGCGGTCGAAGACATGGAAGACGGTACGCGGCATCAACTGGTCGACGGCGATCCAGTAGCCGCCGCCGTCGGGGCAGCTCCACAGGGTCACGCCTTCGGCCTGGGCGTCGAAGCTGCGGTCGGGCAGGCGGCGGCCGGTGTAGCGGCCGGCCAGGGTGTATTCGCGCAAGGTCGACAGCCGGCGGTCGTCCTCATCGGCGATCAGCAAGCGGTCGTTGGCCGGGTCGCCGGCGATCGATTCGACCACGCGCAGGGCCGCGTCTTCGCTGGTGTCGCCGAACGCGCCCAGGTACTCGCTGCTCAGGCGGCCGTCCTGGTCGAAGTGCAGCCGGTAGCGGCGCACGCGCTGATCGAGTTCGTTCAGCGGCGGCACCCGGTCGTACTTGTCGCCGTACATGAAACTGTCGGTGACATAGGCTTCCAGCTCGCCGGGCGCGGTCTCGTTCAGCCACAGGCCGTAGGGGCTGCGCAGCTGGGCTTCGCCGAAGCTGGCCAGCGGCGCGAAGTCGGGCAGGCGCAGCACCTGCACCCGATGGTTGTCGCGTTCGACCACGAACACGTGGTCGCCGAACACCGCCAGCCCGTTGGGGCGCTTGAACTGGCCCAGGGCCTGCCCCTTGCCGCCGACGCTGCGCAGGCGCTCGCCGGTGTCGGCGTCGTAGACCTGTAGCTGGTGGGTGGACTTGGCGCTGGCGATCAGCCAGGTCTTGCCGTCTTCGCCGGGCCAGGTCGCGAGCGAGTCGAGCTCGTCTTGCGGGCTGGGCGCCGATACGAAGCGCTCGGGCACGGTGCGCAGCCGCGCCGGGCCCGCCGAAGTGGTCCGGGATTCCGATTCCAACACCGGGCGGCTGGCGCAGGCGGCGAGCAGGGTCGCACTGAGGGCGACGGCAAGGAGACGGCTGTTCATCGTGGCAAGTGTATGCGCGACGGATGGCGACCGGGGGAGGGTTTCGGCTGCGATGGCGGTCCGATTTCGCGGTATCGGGAGGCTAATAATAAATCGCTATATGCGGATGAAGCGATTGACAGCCTCCGGGGGCGCCGGCAGACTGTGCCCATCCATCGAGACCGGCTGAGGGACAGGCCCTTAGAAGCCGGGGCAACCCAACGCGGCGCAAGCCGCGCGAAGGTGCCAATTCCTGCGGCCCGCCCCCGCCCCAGAGGTGTGGAGGCGTCGGTCGGAAGATGGTTGCGAAGTGCGCCCCTCGCGGCGCACTGGCGACTTGCAAGCTCGATGGCCCCGTTCCTATCGGATGCCCGCCATGAGCTTCGCCCACAGCCCCGTTGCCAGTTTCGACGCCAGCGAGCGCTTCGTCTCCCACGAAGCGTCCGCGTTGGCGCCGGTCGCCGCCGTCGAGCGCCTGAGCGCGCGCGGCGCCGCGACCCGCGGCGAGATCGCGATCGAACTCGACCTGCGTCACGCCGGCCGCCGCCGCGTGCTGCTGCGTTACGAAACCCAGGGCGAGGCCGGCCTGCCGGTCTTGTTCGTCGCCGGCGGCATTTCCGCCCACCGCCATCTGGCGCCGAGCCGCGAGTTCGCCGAAGCGGGCTGGTGGCACAGCCAGGTCGGCGCCGGCCGCGCGCTGGACCCGCAGCGCTTCCATCTGGTCTCGTTCGACTGGATCGGCGCCGACGGCGAACTCGACGCGCCGCTGGACCCGGCCGACCAGGCCGACGCGATCGCGGCCCTGCTCGACGCACTGCGCATCCCGCGCCTGCAAGCCTTCATCGGCTACTCCTACGGGGCCATGGTCGGCCTGCAGTTCGCCTCGCGCCACCCGGCGCGGCTGGGCGAGCTGATCTCGATCAGCGGCACTCACCGCGCCCACCCCTATGCCGCGGCGTGGCGCGCCCTGCAGCGCCGCGCGGTCGCGCTCGGCGCGCTGCAGTGCGACGAGAGCCAGGGGCTGGCGCTGGCGCGCGAGCTGGCGGTGCTGAGCTACCGCACCCCGGAAGAGTTCGCCGAGCGTTTCGGCCCTGCGCAAGTGCGGGACGGCCGGGTCCGCGTCGCCGCCGAGGATTACCTCGACCACTGCGGCCACAAGTACGTCGCCCGCACCTCGACCACCGCCTTCCTGCGTTTGTCCGAATCGATCGACCTGCAGCAGGTCGACCCTTCGACCATCCGCCTGCCGGTCACCGTGGTCGCGGTCGGCGAGGACCGGCTGATCCCGCTCAGCGAATCCTACGACCTGATCGAGCGCCTGCGCGGCGAGACCCGGCTGCGCGTGCTGCGCTCGATCTACGGGCACGACGCTTGCCTGAAAGAAGAAACCGACATCGACACCATCCTGCGCGAAGCGCTGGCCGACTGTAGCCAGGTGGCCGCATGAGCATTGACATCAACGGAGCGGCCCACGTGACCCAGACCTCGACCCAGACTGCCACCCCCCCGACCCGCAACGCCTGCACGGCCGCGGTGCGCGCCGGCATCGACCGCGATGCCGCCTACGGCGCGGTGACCCCGCCGATCGTGTTGTCGTCGAATTTCAGCTTCGCCGGCTTCAACGACAAGCGCCAATACGACTACACCCGCAGCGGCAACCCGACCCGCGACCTGCTCGGCGAAGCGCTGGCGGAACTGGAAGGCGGCGCCGGCGGCGTGGTCACCTCGACCGGCATGTCGGCGATCACCCTGGTGCTGCACGCCTTGCTCAAGCCGGGCGACCGCATCGTGGTGCCGCACGACGGCTACGGCGGCAGCTGGCGCCTGTTCAACGCGTTGGCGGCCAAGGGCGCGTTCGAACTGGTCACCGCCGACCTCACCGACCCGCGCTCGCTGACCGAAGCCCTGGCGACCAAGCCGGCGGTGGTGTGGATCGAGACTCCCTCCAACCCCCTCCTGCGCATCACCGACCTGCGCTTCGTGATCGAGGCCGCGCACGCCCAGGGCGCGCTGACCGTGGTCGACAACACCTTCCTGTCGCCGGCGCTGCAGCGTCCGATCGCGTTCGGCGCCGATCTGGTCGTGCATTCGACCACCAAGTACATCAACGGCCACAGCGACGTGGTCGGCGGCGCGGTGGTGGCCAAGAGCGCCGAGCATCACCAGCAACTGACGTGGTGGGCCAACGCGCTGGGCCTGACCGGTTCGCCGTTCGACGCCTTCCTGACCTTGCGCGGCCTGCGCACCCTGGATGCGCGCCTGCGCGTGCACCAGGAGAACACCCAGGCCATCGCCCAGTTGCTCGATGCCCACCCGGCAGTGCGCGTGGTGCATTACCCGGGCCTGGCGTCGCACCCGGGCCACGCGCTCGCGGCGCGCCAGCAGAAGGGCTTCGGCGCCATGCTCAGCGTCGAGATCGAAGTCGGCGTCGATGCGGTGCGCGCCTTCGTCGACGGCCTGAGCTGTTTCACCCTGGCCGAATCGTTGGGCGGGGTGGAAAGCCTGGTGGCGCACCCGGCGACCATGACCCATGCGGCGATGTCGCCGGAAGCGCGCGCCGCCGCCGGCATCGGCGACGGCCTGCTGCGCCTGTCGGTCGGCATCGAGCATGTCGACGACCTGATCGCCGACCTGGAAGCCGCGCTGGAGCGCGCTTCGGCGGCGGTGGCCACCGCGGCGCGCGTCAAACGATGAGCGCGGCGGCCAGCGCTTTGTCGGCGCCGGCGTCCGCCGCGCGCATCGCCGCCGCCAACGCATCGGTCCTGCCGGCGCGGGTCGCGCTGCTCGGCACCGGCACGGTCGGCGGCGCAGTGCTCGCGCGACTGAACGCTTGGCACGGCACCCGCCTGGGCGAGCGCCTGTCGCTGGTCCACGTCGCCAATTCGCGCCGCGCCGCGGTCGACCGCGCCGGGCTCGCACCCGAGCGTGCCGCCACTGCGTTGACCGCCAGCGATCGGCCCAGTTCGCTCGACGACGTCGCCGCGGCTCTGTCCTGGGACGGTCTGGCCGGCGACGGCGCGCGAGTGGTGGTCGACGCCACCGCCAGCGAAGCGGTCGCCGAGCGCCATGCGCAATGGCTGGCGCAGGGCATCCACGTGGTCACCGCGTGCAAGATCGGCCAGGGCACGTCGCTGGCGCGCTGGCGTGCGATCCGCGACGCCTGTGCGCGCGGCGGCAGCGGTTACGGCGACAGCGCCACGGTCGGCGCCGGCCTGCCGCTGCTGCGGAGCCTGCGCGAACTGCAGGCCGGCGGCGACCGCATCCACGCCATCGCCGGCGTGTTGTCGGGCTCGCTGGCCTGGCTGTTCAATCATTACGACGGCATGCGCCCCTTCTCGGCGCTGGTACGGCAGGCGCGCGACGCCGGCTACACCGAACCCGATCCGCGCGACGACCTGTCGGGCGAGGACGTGCGGCGCAAGCTGCTGATCCTGGCGCGCGCGGCCGGCGTGGCGCTGGACGCGGGCGAGGTCGAGGTGGCCTCGCTGGTGCCGCCGGAGCTGGCGATCCTGTCCAAGGACGGGGTCGACGCCGCGCTGCCGGCGCTGGATGTGCCGCTGCGCGAGCGCTATGCGGCGGCCTACAAGAACGGCGAGAAGCTGCGCTTCATCGCCCGCCTGGACTGCGGCGGAGACGGCCGCCACACGGCGCGGGTCGGGCTGGAGTCGTTGCCCGGCGATCACCCGCTGGCCGGCGGCGCCGGCACCGACAACAAGGTGGCGATCTGGTCCGACCGCTATCGTGTCCAGCCGCTGGTGATCCAGGGGCCCGGCGCAGGCGCGGAGGTCACCGCGGCGGGCTTGCTCGACGACGTGCTGCGGCTGGTGGGCTGAGCGGCGCCCTTCCGCGTCTTTGTCCTGTTCCCTTGTAGGAGCGGCGTCCCACAGGGATTTCCTTCGGGCACAAGCCGCGACCACGGGACGCGCGGAAAATCCAAGGCCGACGCTATCGATCGAAGCTCAAAGCCATCGCCTGTAGGAGCGGCGCAAGCCGCGACCGCCACCTCGCCCGTTCGCCGCGTCTTTGTCCTGCGCCCCTGTAGGAGCGGCGTAAGCCGCGACCGCGCTCGTGCGGCCTCGCGCCGTTTGTCGTTCGCAGGTCTCTGAAGCTTCAAAGCTATAAGGCTCCAAAGCTATAAGGCTCCAAAGCCAAGCCGCCGTCCGCAAGCGGCCGGGTCACTTTCTTTGTCCAAGGCGACAAAGAAAGTAACCAAAGAAAACGCCATGGCTGTTTCGAATCAAAAGCCACGATGGGACGAGGTTTGCGCAGGGCTGCTCCGCACAGGCCATCCCTGGCCTGGCTGCGCACGGCCCGCCTCCCTGCGGGCCGCCCTCCGGGGCTTCAGGGCGTTCTCGCGAGGTCGGTGCGGCGCCAAGCTCATTACGGCAACGGCAACGGCAACGGCAACGGCAACGGTGCCGGCTGCGACAAAAAACGAAATCGGAGCGCCGATCGGGGGGGTGATCGGCGCTCCGTTGCAGATCACCGCGGCGTATCGCTCGCCGCGGCTTTGCAAAAACTGGATCGAGGGGCTAGCGCAGCCGGCCTCGCGATGCAGGAAACCCGTGGGCGGGACGGAGAGAGAGTTCCGTCCCGGCCCCTCTCCCGCGCGGGAGAGGGGGTGAAGCGGATCGGTTTACTTCAGGCCGTTGCTGATCGCGTTGACCAGTTCGCCCTGGGCGTCGTCGCCGCTGAACTCCCAGAAGAACGCGCCGCCGAGGTTCTGGGCCTTGACGTACTGCATCTTTTCGCCGATCAGCGCCGGCGTGTCGTAGCTCCAGAAGGTGTTGCCGTCGTACTTCCAGGTCGCGCGGGCGTTGGCGTCGGTGTAGATCGTGCCGGGCTTGCCCTTCAGCACCTTGTAGTCTTCGATGCCGGCCTCGTAGGTGCCCTGGGCGGCGCTGCCGCTCTGGTACAGGCCGTTGTTGACGTTGGCCACGTTGGTCCAGCCGCGGCCGTAGAAACCGATGCCGAGGTTGATCTTCGAGGCCGGCACGCCGCGGCTCAGGAAGGCCTCGATCGCGTCGTTGGAGTTATAGAACTTCTGGTCGCCGGTCGAGGGATCGTTGGGCGAGGCGAACAGCGCCGAGTGATGATTGGTCTTCGGATCCCACGCGCCGTGGAAGTCGTAGGTCATCACGTTGATGAAATCCAGGTACTGGTGGTACGCCGCCGGATCGGTGACGCGGATCTTGTCGATGCCGGCGCCGACGGCGACGGTCAGCAGCAGGCCCGGGCGCACCGCGTCGAGCTGCTTGCGGAACTCGGCCATCAACGCGTTGAAGTTGGCCTTGTCCTCCGGCGTGCCGCAGGTCAGGCCGCAGGCGACCGGGTACTCCCAGTCGATGTCGATGCCGTCGAACACGCCGGCCGCTGCGCCCGCGCCGCCCGCGCCGTCGGTGACCGGCAGGTTGCCCTTGATGTAGGCGTCGACGCAGGAAGCGACGAAGGCCTGGCGGTTTTCGGCGCGCGCCGCGCTGGAGAAGCCGCGCGACCAGGTCCAGCCGCCCAGCGAGATCAGCACCTTGATGTTCGGGTACTTGGCCTTGAGCTGCTTGAGCTGGTTCCAGTTGCCGCGCAGCTTCTGGTCCCAGGTGTCGCCGACGCCGCTGACGCTTTCGCCGGCCTGGAACGACTTGGTGTAGTCGGCGAACGCGTCGCCGCCGACGCCGGTGTTCGGATCCGACGGCACGGTCAGGCCGACTTCGCAACGGTTGTTGCGTACGTTGCCGAAGGCGTAGTTGATGTGGGTCAGCTTGGACGCCGAGCCGCTGGTGTCGATGTTCTTGACCCGGTAGCCGCGGCCGTAGATGCCCCACTGGGCGAAGTAGCCGATCACCTTCTTGTTGCCGCCCGGCGTGGCCGGCTTGGTGGTGGCGCTGATCGAGGCGCTCTGCGCCGAGGCGTTGCCGGCGTTGTCGCGGGCGCGCACGGTGAAGGTGTAGCTGGTGCTCGCGGCGAGATTGTTGACCACGTAGCTGGTGCCGGTCGGCGAGCCGGCGAGGCTGCCGTTGCGATAGACGTCGTAACCGGCCACGCCGCTGCCGCCGCTGTTGTCGGTGGAGGCGTTCCAGCTCAGCGAGACGCTGCTGGAGGTCTGCGCGGGCGAGGTCAGGCCGGCAGGCACGCTCGGCGGTGTAGTGTCGGCCGGGCCCGAGTTGACGGTGACGCTGACCGCGGACGAGGTGGTGGTGGCGTTCTGGTTGTCCTTGGCCACCGCGGTGAAGCTGTGGCTGCCGGCGCTGGCGTTGCTCCAGGTCACGCTGTACGGCGCGCTGGTGTCGACGCCGAGCGAGGTCGTGCCGCGGAAGAATTCGACGCTGGCGATGCTGCCGTCGCTGTCGGCGGCATTGGCGCTGACCGCGATGTTGGCGCCCACGTTGTAACTGGCGCCGTTGCTGGGCGAGGTCAGCGACACGGTCGGCGGCTTGTTGCCCGGGCCGGTGCCGCATACACCCAGGTCGGTGTAGTAGTTGCAGCTCGGGCAATGGGTGGGCGGGGTGTTCCAGATCGGGCCGTTGGCCTGATACAGGTGATTCTGGTAGGTCAGCTTGTCGCCGGCGGCGTAGATGGTGGACGGGTTCCAGGCCGGAACGCCATTGCAGGAGGCCTGCGCATACGCCGTCGACAGCGACGACGTGGCGGCCAACGCCGACAACAACAGCAGGTTTGCGGACCGTGCGTGTCTCATGAGTGCTTCCTCTCCCGTGCGTAGTCAAGACTTCGCCGGCCGCGAACGGCCGACGGCAGATCCCCGCCGTGTTTGAAAAAGGGCTGCTGGCCCTGCGCATTGCCGGGGAGCTCGGGCTCCCTCGAGTGATCGGCGCAATGCGCCGTCGGGTGCTGCTGCCTGTCTTGCCGCGTACTGCCGCCGCAGCGGCGCGACCGGTGCGATGGGCCGGTCGTACGCGTTGTCGCGATCCCCTGTGGAGAGAGCGGCTGTCCTCCTGTGCCCGCCGCAGCGTGTCTGGCGCGAGCGGCGCGCAGGCGCGTCCGGCTCGTTCGTGTGCAAACTGGCGACGCGTGACAACGTTGTCAACGTACTCGCTAGGCCTTTGCGCTGCAGTTCACAGAATCGGCTGACAACGTTGGTTCAGTTGGCGACCGTTTGCTGCGACGCAGCGAAATCATGCGCGAAAAGAGCCTGAGAAACAGTGAGATAAGTCCATGTCCGTTGGACATTGTTTGTCATGTCGAGACAAGCGCGACGCGCTTCTCGTCTTCGCATGCGGCTTCATGTTGCGTTGCGCAATCGTGTCCGGCGCATCAATCCGGCGCGTGCCGCAGTGGCGCGGTTCGAAGGTTCGCCGAGCCGCCGGCCGCCGGTGCGATGCGGCCTGTCCACGCTTCGGATCGCGGCTGCGGCAGCGAACGCGGCGTGTCCGCGCGCGTTCGACCGTACAGGTTCAGCGGTGCGCGGCGCGGCTTTCGCGCAGGTCGCGCACCTGTTGCGCGGCGACGGCGTCGTTGCGGCCGCCGTAGCGGTTGCGCAGCCACTGCGCGAGTTCGGCGACTTGCGCATCGTCGAGTTCTTCGCCGAAGCCGGGCATCTCCTGCATGCGTTCCATCCCAGGCAGGACGTGCTCGGGCAGGCCGTCGAGAATGGCGACGATCAGGTTGTGCGCCCGTGGATCGCGCAGGCCGCTGTTGCCGCGCAAGGCCGGCGCGACATGCGGCACGCCGTCGCCGTCGCGGCCATGGCAGCCCGCGCACAGCGCCAGATAGCGATCGTAGGCCGGCGATGGCGCGGGCGGTTCGGCCGGCGCGGCCAGTGCCAGCGCGGGCGCGGCGCGATCGCCGGTCAGGTAGGTCGCGATCGCATCCACGTCCTCGTTGCGCAAATGACGAGTGGACAGGTCGACCACCTTGAGCATCTCGTCGGACGCCACCGCCTGTGCGGCGCGGCCGGTGGCGAGGTACTCGCGCAGCGCGGCGCGATCCCAGCCGCGCGCGGCCAGGCCGTGCGGGGTCAGGTCGGGCGCGGCGAAACGACCCAGGTCGGCATTGCCCTGCAAGGGCCGGTCGCGGTCGATCTGGCCCAGCCAGCCGCGCGGACTGTGGCATTCGCCGCAATGGCCGAGGGTTTCGACCAAGTACCGGCCGCGTTTCCATTGCGCGGACTGTCCTTGCGAGGCCGGCGTGGCCCGCGCGCCGGCGAACAGCCCGTTCCAGGCGTGGATGCCGCTGCGGAGGTTGAACGGAAAACCGACTCCGTTGCGCAGGTTGGCCTGCCTGACCGGCGTGCGGGTCATCAGATAGGCGTAGATCGCGTCGCTGTCGGCGCGGGCGATATCGCGATAGGACACATAGGGCATGGCCGGATACAGCTGGTGGCCGTCGCGCGCTTCGCCGCGGGTCAGCGCGTGGTGGAAGTCGTCGGCGGTGTAGCGGCCGATGCCGGTATCCGGGTCGGGGGTGATGTTGGTGCCGTGGATGACCCCGAACGGCGAGGCCAGCGGCACGCCGCCCGCGAACGGCGCGCCGCCGTCGGCGGTGTGGCAGGCGGCGCAGTCGGCGGCCGCGGCGAGGTAGCGGCCGCGCTCGATCTGCGCGGCGCTGGCGTGGACGGTCTGCACCGGGCCCCGTTGCGCCCACCAGGACCATGCCCAGCCGATCAGCCAGAGTGCCGCGGCGATCAGCGCCAGCCACAGCAACAGCCGCAACGGCCGCCTGCGGTTGCGCCGGCTCATGATCCGCGCTCCTTCGGTTCCGCATCGCTCACCAACCCTGGCGTATCCAGGGCCAGTTGCCGCACCGCCTCGTAATAGCGCACGTAACCGGTGCAGCGGCACAGGTGAGGGTTCAAGGCTTCGGTGATGGCGTCTTCCAGCTGGGCGCGCGCTACCGGCCGCTGGCGCAGCCGTTCCAGCAGCACGGTCGCGGCGTTGACGAAGCCCGGCGTGCAGTAGCCGCACTGGAAACTGAAGTGATCGAGGAAGGCCTGCTGCACCGGCGAGAGCTCGACGATGCGGCCGCCGTCGTCGCGGCGCGCATGGCCTTCGACGGTGCGGATGCGCTTGCCGTGGAAGTAGTGCGCGCCGGTGATGCAGCTGCGCACTTCGCGCGGGCCGCGCTCGTCGTCGACGATTACGGTACAGGCGCGGCAGACGCCCTGGCCGCAACCGAAGCGGGTGCCGGTCAGGCCGAGGTACTCGTGCAGCACGTCGATCAGCATCATGTCGTCGGGGACCTCGACCGGGCCGTAGGCGCGGCCGTTGACGGTCAGGCGCAGCGGGCGGCTGCGCAGCCCCTGGGTATCGGCGTCGGCGCTCATGCGCGGCTCTCCGGGGCGAGGGTGGCGCCGGCGCCGGCCGCATCGTCCTGCGCCAGCGCGGCCAGGACTTTGTCCGGCGTGATCGGCAGCTCCCGCACGCGCCGGCCGGTGGCGTGCGCGAAGGCGTTGGCGATCGCCGGCACCACCGCGATCATCGTGACCTCGGCGATGCCCTTGGGCGGATCGCTGTCCGACAGCGGCGGCAGCATTTCGCCGGTTTGTTTCCACACCGCGACGTCGCGTGCCCGCGGCAGGGCGTAGCGGTTGAAATTCCAGGTGCCGTTGCCGGGGCCGTCCTCGTACAACGGCAGATACTCGTGTAGGGCATGGCCGATGCCCATCGCCAGGCCGCCCTGCAACTGGCCCGACACCAGTTCGGGCACGATCGGCGTGCCGCATTCCATGATCGAGTGATGGTTGAGCAACTCGACGCGACCGGTCGCGGTATCCACCGCGACTTCGGCCAGGGTGCCGACCACGCTGTAGTAGACCACGCCGGCGTTGTTGCGCTGGGTCGGCGGGTAGTGCACCCGGCGCCGTTGCAGCATGCGATAGCCGTTCGCGGTCGGCGCGCCCGGCCCGGTGCCGGCGCCATCGCCCCAGCGCAAGGCGAGGCCGTCGAGCGGCAGCCGCGCCTCGTCGCCGGACAGGGCGAATTCGGCTTCGGCCCATTGCCAGCGATTGAAGGTATGCACCACTGCGCCGGTCGCCAGGCCCAGTTCGTAGGCCGCAGCGGCGAGTTCGGGCAGGGCCAGCGGTTGCAGGCCGGCTGCGGTCAGGCGGCCTTCGATCCAGCGCGCGTCCTCGCGCCGCACCGACAGCGGCGCGAGCTGGCCGCCGCCGTAGCCGCGGCGCCACAGCGCCAACGCCGCCGGCCACAGGCCTTGCACGAATACCTGCCGCGCCGCCTCGCGGGTGGCGTGGCCGAAGAAGTAGGCCGAGTTGCTGGCGCTGCTGGGACTGGCGTAATTCGGCGTCCAGCGCGGATCGCCGGCATGCGCGTCCTGGGTCGCCTGCGACATCAGCCAGGGATCGTCGGTGGCGACCATCGGCAGCTCCGGCCACGCGGTTTCGCCGGTGCGGACCTCGTCGGCGGGTCGCCCCAGCCACGGCGCGCACAGCGCGGCCTGGCTGCTGGCCATGCCGGTGCCCATCTCGATGCCGATGTGGCGCAGGACGATGCGGCCGTCGCGCCCCAGCGCGACTTCGGCGAACGCGGCCTCGGCGCCGGTGCCGTAGTCCTTCTGCACGCAGCCGAAGCCGACCCCATAGCGATGGCCGGGATGGGCCGCTTCGTACTCGCGCTTGCGCGCGGCGCGCTGGGTCCACAGCGGGTGCATGCGCGCCTTGCGCAGCACCTCGCCGGCGCGCTGCACGCCGCCGGGAATCGCGCCCTGGGTGTTCTTCATGCCGGTGTCGAACACGTTGCGCAGGCGCAGTTCGATCGGGTCCAGGCCGAGTTCGGCGGCGATCTCGTCGACCAGCATTTCGGTCGCGCCCATGCTCTGCAGGGTCCCGTAGCCGCGCGCCGAACCGGCGTCGAGCGCGCGCGAGGCGATCACCGTGCTGGCCAGGTCGCTGCGCGGAAAGTAGTAGATCGATTGCGCCGCGGTCGCCGCGACCAGGCACACCGAAGGCGAGAAATTGCGCCGGCCGCCGCCGTCGCCCTGCATGCGGCCCTGGAAGACTTCGAAGCGGCCGCTGGCGCGATCCAGCTTGAGCCGGTAATGCATGCGGAAGCTGTGCCGCTTGAGGCTGGACTGGAACTGCTCGTAGCGATCGTTGGCCAGCCGCACCGGTCGGCCATCGCCGTACAGCGCCGCCATCAGCGCGTAGAACGGGAACGGGTTGTGGTCCTTGGAACCGTAGCCGACGGTGTAGCAGGGATGCAGCACCAGCGCCTTCGCCGCGAACCGGCTGGCGGCGAGCATGCGCGCGCCGTCCTCGGCGACTTCGTTCGGCGACTGCGTCGCCGACACCGCGTGCACAGTGCCGGTCGCGGCGTCGAACCAGCCGTTGCCGTTGTCCGGCTCCATCGCCGCGGTGTCGATCGACTGCGAGAAGTACTCGCGTTCGAACACCTGCTTGCCGGCGCCGGCCGCATTGAGTTCGGCCTCGATCGCCTCGGCATGGGCCATGCCCTGGGCGTCGAGCTTGCCGGCCGCGTCGGCCGCGGGCCACTGCGGCAGTTGCTTGCGATAGCCGGCCGGGAACAGCGGCGTGTCCTTGAGGCTGGAATAGGCATCGTCGTCGAACGCGGTAGCGCCGCCGACGCGCACGTAGCGGAAGCTGGCCCAGGGCTCGCGTTCGATCGGGCCGGTCTGCGCGCCCCAGCGGATCAGGTCGTCGCGGAACTTGAGCCGGGTCTTGGCCGCGCGGAAGCGGGCGAAGTCGTGCCAGATCAGCAGGGCGACGGCCTGGCCGAGGTAGGCCGGGGTCTTGCCCGGCGGCAACAGCATGTCCTCGCCGTAGAACGGCGGCAGGGCGACGCCGTCGCGGGTCAGATCGGCGGCGGCGACGACGCGGTCGGGCTGCAGGCCGGCCTCGAGCGCCGACAGATCGAAGCCCTGGTAGACACGGTCGGCGCGGGTCGCGCGCAGCAGCATCGCGTGCGCTTGCTGCGCTGGCCAACCCGGCAGGTCGCGGCTGCGGATGTCGTAGCTGAAGAGCTTTTCGCCGGCGACCTTCGCGGTGGCGTCGGTGCGGTAGCGCAAGCGGCCGCGCGCCGGATCCCACGGCGGCGGGCGGAGGCGTTCGCGTTCGAACAGGGCGGCGAGGACGTCGCTGCCGGGAGCGGCGACGTACACGGCGATGCCGGCGACCAGACTGGACTTGAGGAAGTCGCGACGACTCAGGCGAGCGGGCATGGGCAGGCTCCGGCTGGCTGTGCCGATAGTAGGCACATGCTGCGGAGCAAAATGCGGTGAAGTTGCGAGAGCGAAGCGGCGGAGGGGACTGGCGGACGAGCCGTCCGGCCGGGTCAGCCCTGCGCCGGCAGCTCCGCAGCCCATGCGCAGATCGACGCTGCCGCGGCGGCCGCCTGTACCTGCAACAAGAAATGCGGCGCGTCGAACGCGACGTCGCTCAGCGTCGGGACGCGGGCGCGGATCCGGGCGAGGCTGTCGGCGGAGACCAGCCGGTCGTGCTCGGCGCGCAGGTACAGCAGCGGGCAGGCGATGGCGGCCAGAGCGTCGCCGACGTCGACCTGGCCGGCCTCGCGCAGACGCTGGCGCAGCACCGCCGGTGCGACCGAGCGCAATAAGGTCTGCAGGCGTTCGATCCGCGCCGGCGTGCGCCAGCGGCCGAGCAGCCAAGGTGCGGCGAAGGCGGCGGGCAGTCGTTGCAACGGCAAGGCGTTGGCGATGCGGGCCAGGGCTCGCGCCGACAACGGCGACCCGGGCAATCGCGGTGTGCTGGCGAAGCTGGCGCACAACACCAGTCCGGCGAGCCCGGACGGACGTTCGGCGGCGAGCCGGATCGCGATCGGGCCGGAAAACGATTCGCCGAGCAACAGATAGGGCCCGGCCTGCGGCAGCTGCGGTCGCACGAGCCCGACCAGCGCGTCGTAGCCGAGCGCGCGCTCGGGCGGATAAACAACGATCTTCGCCGGCAGCCGCGGCGCCATCGCCGTGGCGAACTCGTCCAGCCATGCGCCGCTGCCGTCCATGCCGGGCAGGACGATGCAGCGCAGCGCCGTCATGCCCGCGCGATCCGCGCGGCCGGGCACGCTGGCCTCGAACGCAGCGATCGCCGCCGCTGCGTCCTGCGCGGCGCCATCGGCATGCTCAGCACTCGATGACGTTGACCGCCAGGCCGCCGCGCGAGGTTTCCTTGTACTTGTCCTGCATGTCGCGGCCGGTGTCGCGCATGGTCTTGATGACCTTGTCCAGGCTGACCTTGTGCTTGCCGTCGCCGCGCATGGCCATGCGGTAGGCGTTGATCGCCTTGACCGCGCCCATCGCGTTGCGCTCGATGCAGGGGATCTGGACCAGGCCGCCGATCGGGTCGCAGGTCAGGCCGAGGTTGTGCTCCATGCCGATCTCGGCCGCGTTCTCGACCTGACTCGCAGTGCCGCCGAGCGCGCCGACCAGGCCCGCGGCGGCCATCGAGCAAGCCACGCCGACCTCGCCCTGGCAGCCGACTTCGGCGCCGCTGATCGAGGCGTTTTCCTTGTACAGGATGCCGACCGCGGCCGCGGTCAGCAGGAAGTTGCGCACGCCTTGCAGGTTGGCGCCGGGGCAGAAGCGGTCGTAGTAGTGCAACACTGCGGGGATGATGCCGGCCGCGCCGTTGGTCGGCGCGGTGACCACGCGGCCGCCGGCGGCGTTCTCTTCGTTGACCGCCAGCGCGTAGAGGTTGACCCAATCGAGCACGGTCAGCGGATCGCGCATCGCCGCCTCGGGCTTGGCCGAGAGTTCGGCGTGCAGGCTCGGCGCGCGGCGCGAGACGTGCAGGCCGCCGGGCAGGGTGCCGGTCTCGCGGATGCCGCGGGTGACGCAGGACTGCATCGCGTTCCAGATCTCGTCCAGGCCGGCGTTGATTTCCTCGTCGCTGCGCCAGACCCGTTCGTTGGCCATCATCAGCTCGGCGATCGACAGGCCGCTGCGCTGGCATTGCGCGAGCAGCTCGTCGCCGGAATGGAACGGATACGGCAGGTCGGTGGTGTCGGCGACGATGCGGTCTTCGGCCGCTTCGTCCTGGTTGACCACGAAGCCGCCACCGACGGAGTAGTAATCGCGAGTGGCGATCACGCCGCCGTCGGCGTCGTAGGCGGTGAAGCGCATGCCGTTGGTGTGGAACGGCAGTTTCTGGCGCTTGTTCATGATCAGGTCGTGCTTCTCGTCGAAGCCGATCTCGTGGCGACCGAACAGGCGGATGCGCTTGGTGCTGCGGATGCGCTCCAGCGCGTCGGGGATGATGTCCGGATCGATCTGGTTCGGCCAATGGCCTTCCAGCCCCATCAGCACTGCCTTGTCGGTGCCGTGGCCGCGTCCGGTCAGGGCCAGCGAGCCGAACACCTCGGCACGCACGCGCGCGGTGCGGGCCAGGTCGGCGCCGGGTTCGCCGGCGCCGCAGCCTTCGATCAGCCAGCGCTCGATGAAGCGCGCGGCGGCGCGCATCGGGCCGACGGTGTGCGAGGAACTCGGACCGATGCCGATCTTGAACAGGTCGAAACTGCTGACTGCCACGGGTTGGCTGCTCCAACGTAGGGTCGGACGGGGCTGGCGTCCCGGGCGGACGGACGCCCGTGCGTCCGGGGGCCGCGCCAGGGCGGGGAGGGCGCTTATTCTACGCGGGCGCCGTTGCGCGCGTGCCCCGCCTTTGCCGCGTTTTCCGCCATACCACAGCGAATTGACGATGCCCGATACCGCTCCTGCTGCGCTGATCCTGTTCCAACGCGACGATTGCCATCTGTGCGACCTGGCGCTGGAGGTGCTGGCGCAGGCGCGGGCGCCGGAATTCGACAGCGTCTTCATCGACGAGGACGAGGCGTTGGAAGCGCTGTACGGGGTGCGGGTGCCGGTGCTGCGCGATCCGGTGCGCGGGGTCGAGTTGGACTGGCCGTTCGACGCGGCGCGCTTGGCGGCCTGGCTGGCCGGGCGCTGAGGCTTGATCTGCTTCTTCGGGAGCGAGGGTAGGAGCGGCGCAAGCCGCGACCCCGGGGCGCGCAGAGGAATCGACGCCTTCGCCATCGATCGAAACTCGAAACCGTCGCGGGGTGTGTAGGAGCGGCGTAAGCCGCGACCGCGCTCTTGCGGTCTCGCGGCGTCTGTCGTTCGAAGGCCTGTGAAGCTTCAAAGCTCAAAGCTTCAAGCAGAGCTTCCGTCCGCAAGCGGCCGGGTCACTTTCTTTGTCCAAGGCGACAAAGTCCTACGGGATTTCCTTCGCTCAAAAGTAACCAAAGAAAACGCCATGGCGGTTTCGAATCAAGAGCCACTATGGGACGTAGCCTGCGCAGGGCTGCCCCGCACAGGCCATCCCTGGCCTGGCTGCGCACGGCCCGCATCCCTGCGGGCCGCCCTCCGGGGCTTCAGGGCGTTCTCGCGAGTTCGCTGCTGCGCCAAGCTCATTACGGCAACGGCAACGGCAACGGCAACGGCAACGGCAGCCGGTGCCGGCGGCGTGCCAGCTGGGCTTACTTCGCCGCCGCGAACGTCACCTTGGTGCTGACCGCGACTTCGTTGGGGATGATCGAGGTATCGGCCCAGTCGCCGCCGCCGACGTTGAAGTCCAGGCGCTTGACCGTGGCCTTGCCGGTCAGCACCGGCTTGGCGCCTGGGGCCCAGGTGAAGGTCAGGGTCACCGGCTTGGTCGCGCCGCGCAGGCTCAGGCTGCCGTCGGCGGCGTAGTTGTTGCCGCCCAGGCTGCGGAACTTGGTCGCGGTGAAGCGCGCCTGCGGGAACTTGGCGATGTTGAAGAAGTCCGCGCCCTTGAGGGTGTCGTCGCGCTCGGCGTTCTTGGAGTTGGCGCCGGCCAGCGGAATCAGCACGTCGAGCTTGGATGCGGCCAGCTGGGCCGGGTCGAAGCTCAGCCGCGCAGTGAAGCCCGGGAAGGTGCCGGCGAAAGTTTCGCCCTGGTACTTGGTCGCGAACACCAGGGTCGAGCCCGGCTGCGAGACGTAATCGGCGGCGAGCGCGGGCGTGGCGGCGGCGAACAGCAGGCCGGCGAGGGCGAGGGACTCAATTCGCATCGGGGGTCTCCGGAAGGGAAGCGGGGGAAGGGGCGTCGGCAGTGCGGCGGCGGCCGGGCAGCATGCGCCGCAAGGTGTCGTCGTTCTGGAACAGGTGGTGGTAGAAGGCCGCGCCGGCGTGCGCCAGCACCAGCGCCAGCAGCAGCCAGAAGCCGTACTCGTGCAGGGCGCGGCTGAGCTGGGCCAGCTCTTCGCTGCGCTGGGCGATCTTGGGCAGGTTGAACAGGCCGAAGTACTGCAGCGGATAACCCGAGGACGAGTTGAACACCCAACCCGAGACCGGCAGAGCGAACATCAGCGCATACAGCGCCCAATGGGTCAGCGAGGCGATGCGTTCCTGCCAGTGCGGCGTGCCCGCGACCGGGCGCGGGGCGCCGGCGTAGAAGCGCCACAGCAGGCGCAGCGCGACCAGGCTCAGCAAGGTCAGGCCGAGCGATTTGTGCAAGGCGTAGATCTTGATCTTGGACGGGCCGTTGTTCATGTCGACCATGGTCAGGCCGATGATCGCGATCGCCGCGATCAACAGCACGGCCGCCCAATGCAGCAGCTGGCTGATCGCGCCCCAGCGGTCGGCGGTGTTCTTGAGGGTCATCGGCGTGGCTCCGGTTCGGCCGTGGCGGCGCTGGGGTCGGGGGAGGGAACGGGGTCGGCCGGCGGGTCGGACGGCGGCTCCTCGGGCGGACGTTCGACCGCGTCGGCCGCGGAGGGTTCGAGATAGGCGCCGCGCACCGCTTCGGCCTCGATGCGCAGCTCGACCTCGTCGCCGATCGCCGACTTCCAGGCGTCGATGCCGTAGTCGGCGCGGCTCAGCCGTGCCGTCGCCGAGAACCCGGCGGTGCGGCGGAACGGCGGCAAGGGGTGGCGCTTGAGCGCATTGAGGCGCACGTCCAGGCACAGCGGCCGGGTGGCGCCGCGCAAGCTGAGGCGGCCGCAGACCTGGGCCCGGTCGGGGTCGGCCGGATCGGGTTCGACCCGCTCGGAAACGAAACGGGCCAGCGGATGGCGCTTGCCGTCGAGGAGGTTGGCGGCCAACGCCGCCCGGTTCCATTTCGCATCGCCGAGATCGAGCCGGGTCAGCGGCACCTCGACCTCGAGCCGGGCGCTGCGCCAGTCGTCGCGGTCGAACCAGAGCCGGCCGCGGCTGCCGGACACGGTGCCGATGGCCTGCGAAAAGCCGGCATGGGACAGGGCGAACATCACCCGGGTGTGGACCGGGTCCAGACCGTAACTCTCCGGGCCGGCCGCCCGCGCGGGCGCGACCGCCGCCAGCGACGGCAGGATCAGCGCGACGGCGACGCAATGGCGAATGAGAGACATGACAGCTCCGGCAAGGTTCGGGGAATTCTAGGCACAGTGTTGCGAAGCCGACGCTAAACGCGCGCAACGATCCGTTTCGGCGCCCCTATTGGCACCATCCCGGCCGCGGCCCCCTTGCCGCTGCCGCCGCTATCGCCGAGCCTAATGGGCGAGGACACACCGATGGACCGAGGTTGGGACGCCGCGTTCCACCGGGGGGAGGGAACCGAATGCTGCGATCCTTGCTATGCCTGTGCGCGGCCCTGGTCCTGTCCACGGCCGCGGCGCCGCGCGGTGCCGCCGCGGCGGTGCCCGAGGCGCCGCGTGCGCGCCTGATCGGGGTCACCGACGGGCTGCCGTCGAGCAAGGTCAACGGCATGGCCTTCGACCGCGCCGGCTACCTGTGGCTGGCGACCACCGACGGACTGGCGCGCTACGACGGCATCGGCATGCAGGTCTGGCGGCACATTCCCGGCGACGAGCGCTCCTTGCCCGGCAACGACCTGGCGATCGTGGTCGTCGACGACCGCGACCGGATCTGGGTCGCCGCCGAAGGCCGCGGCCTGAGCATGATGGGCCCGCAGCGCGACGGTTTCGTCCATTACCGCCGCAAACAGCATCCGCAGATCGGCAGCGACGACACCTTCGCCGTCGCCAGCCGCGACGGCGAGGTCTGGTTCGGCACCTACGGCGGCGGGCTGCACCGCATGCGCGGCGAACGTATCGAGCGTTTCATGCCGCGCCCCGGCGACGCGCGCAGCCTGCCGTCGGACACCGTGCTGGCGCTGACCCGCGATGCGCGCGGCGAGCTGTGGATCGGCACCTTCAAGGGGCTGGCGCGCTGGACCGGGCGCGATTTCGAGACCGTAGTCCTGCCCGGCGAGGACCCGGTGCCGTGGGTGTATTCGATCGTCGCCGACGGCGAGCGCTTGTGGGTCGGCACCCGCACCGGCCTGTACCGGCGCGAGGCCGACGGGCGCTGGACCGTGCCCGAGTTCGCGCCGATGTTCGGTCAACTCAACGCGGTGCTGAGCCTGGCGCCGGATCGCGACGGCCACTACTGGCTCGGCACCCAGCGCAGCATCTGGCGCGCTGCGCCCGGCGCGGTGCCGGTGCCGGTGGCGCTGGGGCCGAAGCGGCCGCCGCGGCCGGTGCAGCAGATCGTCGGCCAGGGCGACGGGGCGTTCTGGTTTCCGCTGGCGGGCACCGGCATCGGCTATCTGCGCGCGGACTGGCGCCGCATCGCCCAGTACTCGCGCGAACGCGACGATCTGTCGGCCGAACTGTATTCGGCTTTGGCGCCGTCGGCGCAGGGCGGCTGGTGGTTGGTCGGTTCGCGCGGCGAGATCGAGCGCCTGTCTCGCGACGGCCGCATCGAAGCATTCGTCGACGGCCCGCATCCGGCGCTGGGCAAAGGCGTGGTCTATGCCGCGGTCGAGGACCGGCGCGGCCGATTGTGGGTGGCCACCAGCCGCAACAGCGTGGTGCGTATCCAGCCCGACGGCACGGCGCGCGAGTGGACCGTCGACATGCCCGAGGCGGTGCTCGACGGCAAACCGGACCGGATGCTGATCGCGCCCGACGGCAGCTTGTGGATCTCGTACCTCGCGGCCGGCCTGCAGCGCCGCGATCCGGACAGCGGCAAGGTACTGGCGTCGATCGCGGTCGGTCCCGGCCAGGGCATCGGCAGCGGCGACATCGACGGCCTGCGCTTCGCCCCGGACGGCGTGCTGTGGGCCGCGACAGGCCAAGGACTGCTGCGCTACGACGCGGCGCGCAACCGCATGAACCCGGTGCAAGGCATCCCGGCCGATCGCGTGTTCGGCTTCGTGTTCGAATCCGCCGACAGCCTGTGGCTGCACCGCTTGAACGGCCTGGAGCGCTATCGCCGCGACGGCGCGCGCTGGCGGCTGCAGGAACGCGCCGGGGTCGAGGTCGGCATCTCCGCGGCCGAAAGCACCGGCCTGTTCCGCGACCGCGGCGGCCGGCTGTGGCTGACCACCGCGCGCGGCCTGTTCCGCTGGGACCCGCAACGCCGCCACCTGCGCCGGTTCGGCGTGCAGGACGGCATGAGCAACCAGGAATTCGTCCGCCGCACCGCCGCGCTTAGCGACGAGGGCGTGCTCGCCGCGTCGCTGTCGGACGGCAGCGTGGTGCTGGTCGACACCGCCTTGCCCGATCCGCCGCCGCGTCGTTCCAACCTGCAGTGGCACCAGTTCGCGGTGCGCCGGCACGGCCGCTGGATGCCGATGCCGCTGCAAGGCGGGCCGGACGAGGCCGGCCCCGCGCGCCCGGCGCAGTACCGCGCGGTGCCCACGTTGTCGCCGGACGATCGCGAGCTGCGCGTGCAACTGCGTCTGCTGTCGTTCGACGACCCGCAGGCGAACCGCTACTACACCCGCCTGGACGGCTACGACAACGACTGGGTCGCGCTCGGCGACAGCGGCGAGCGCGTGTTCGCCGGTCTGGGGCCGGGCAGCTATGTGCTGCATGCGCGCGCCATCGACGCCAACGGCAACGCTTCGGCCGAGCGCAGCCTGGCATTCAAGGTGCTGCCGCCGTGGTGGCGCACGCCGCCGGCGCTGGCGGCGCTGGCCTGCGTGCTGATGCTGCTGGGGTGGTGGGCGGCGGGCGCCTATCAGCGCCGCCTGCAGCGCCGCTTGTCGTGGCAACGCGCCGAACACGAACGCGAGGTGGCCAAGCAGGCCTCGCTGGCCAAGACCCGGTTCCTGGCCACGCTCGGCCACGAAGTGCGCACGCCGATGACCGGCGTGCTGGGCATGAGCGAGCTGCTGCTCGACACGCCGCTCGACGACAGACAGCGCAGCTACACGGAATCGATCCGGCGCGCCGGCGAGCATCTGCTGCGCCTGGTCAACGACGCCTTGGACCTGGCGCGGATCGAATCGGGCCGGCTGGAACTGGCCGACGAGCCTTTCGACCTGCGCGCCCTGGTCGAGCAAGCCGCGGGCTTGATGCGGCCTTTGGCGCGGCAGCGTGGCCTTGGCTTCGAGATCGCGATCGCCGCCGACGCGCCGTGCGGCCTGCGCGGCGACGCCAGCCGCGTGTGTCAGGTCCTGCTCAATCTGCTCGGCAATGCGATCAAATTCACCGAAGTCGGGCATGTGCGGTTGAGCGTGGAAGCGCTGCGGCCGCACGGGGTGCGCTTCGAAGTCGCCGATACCGGGCCGGGGCTCAATGCCGAGCAGAAGGCGCGGCTGTTCCGCCGCTTCGAGCAGGCCGAGGGCGTGCGCACCGCGGCGCGCTACGGCGGCAGCGGCCTGGGCCTGGCGATCTGCCAGGAACTGGCGGCGGCGATGGAGGGCCAGATCACGGTGTACAGCGAGCCCGGCCAGGGCGCTCGCTTCGTGTTCGAACTGCCGCTGCCGGTCGCCGAGCCGCCTGCGGCGGATGTGCCGGCGGCCGACCCGCGGGCCGCGCCGCCGCCGGCGCGATCGGTGCTGTTGGCCGAAGACGACCCGACCGTGGCCGAAGTCGTGGCCGGATTGCTGCGCGCCCAGGGCCATCGCGTGGCCCACGTCGCCAACGGTCTGGCGGCGCTGGCCGAGGCTGCGACCGCGCGCTTCGACCTGGCGTTGCTGGATCTGGACTTGCCCGGCATCAACGGCCTCGAGCTGGCCCGGCAATTGCGCCTGCAGGGTTTCGCCGCACCCTTGATCGCAGTGACCGCGCGCGCCGACGCCGAGGCCGAGCCGCAGGCGCTTGCGGCCGGGTTCGACCGCTTCCTGCGTAAGCCGGTAACCGGTGCCCTGTTGGCCGAGGCGCTCGCCGCCGTGGCGGGTGAGGCATGATCGGCGAGGGCGCGCAGGGGCGCGACCGGCGCCGCCTCGCGGCGTACCCTGGGCCGACGGCGCGCCGCCGGGGCGTGGTTGCGTCACGTCCGCGGCGACAAGGAGGGATGTCCGTGTTGCGAGGCCTGTTGTGTCTGCTGCTGGCGCTGTGGACGGTGCAGGTCGAGGCGCGCCTGCCGGAAACCCCGCGCTTCCGCCGCTTCGGCCAAGAGCAGGGCCTGCCCAAGTCGGTGGTCAGCATGGACCTGGATCACCAGGGCTATTTGTGGATCGCCACCGAGGACGGCCTGGCGCGCTACGACGGCGTCGAGTTCGCCCGCTGGCGCCACACCATCGGCCTGTCGGGCTCGCTGCCCGACAACATGATCGAGGATGTCTATGTCGATGCCCGCGACCGGGTCTGGGTCGCCAGCCGCGACGGCCTGAGCTGGCTCGGCCGCGACCGCAAGGAATTCGTGCGCATCGCCTTCGAAGGCGACAACGCGCGTTGCAGCGACGACGTGTCGTACCTGACCGGCACCCCGGACGGCGCGATCTGGGCCGCGACCTACGCCGGCGAAATGTGCCGGCTCGCCGCCGACGGCAAGGTGACCCGCTACCAACCCGGCGTCGGCGCCGGCGAGCGCTTGCCCGCTGGGCCGGTCACCGCCTTGCTGGTCGACGAACGCGGGCGCTTGCTGGTCGGCACCCTGCACGGTCTGGCGCGGTTCGAGGGCGAACGGTTTCGACCGGTCGGCGAGGACGCCACCGCCGGCGAACGCATCGGCGAACTGTCGCGCGACGGCGACGGCACGATCTGGATCGGCACCCAGCGCGGCCTGTTCCGGCTCGGCGCCGACGACCGCCTGAGCCCTGCACCGTGGGCCCTGGGCGAGGAGGCGGCCAACGCCATCGTGGTCGGCGACCGCTCCGGCGGACGTTGGATCGGCACCACCGCCGGCCTGTACCGGATCGACCGCAACGGCGAAGTGCGGCTGTTGCAGGACGAGGCGGGCGATGGCGTCTGGGACCATCGCAGCGGCGTGATGCAGATGCTGCGCGACGGCGAAGGCGGGCTGTGGTTCGTGACCTATTCGCAGGGACTGGTGTACTTGCCGCCGGACTGGAACCGTTTCGCTTCCATCGCCGCGGTCGGCAGCAGCCCGCTCGACCGCCTCGACGTGCGCGACCTCGCCCCGGACGGCGACGGCGGCTTCTGGGTGCTGTCGGCCACCGACCTGTACCGGCTGCGCCGCGATGCGCGCGCATTGGAGCCGGTCGCCGACAACCGCAAGCTCGGCCTGAAGTGGTTGCACACCTTGTACCTGCGTCCGGACGGGCGACTGTGGATCGGCCATTCCAGCGGCCTGAGCCTGTTCGACCCGGCCAGCGGCCGTGCCCAGCCCTGGCCGCAGGGCAAGAGCGACCTCGGCGCGACAGTGTGGTTCCTGCACGAGTTGCCCGACGGCAGCCTGTGGATGTGGTTTTCCGACGACAGCATGCGTCGCTACAGCGCCGACGGCGAACGTTTGCCCAGCGGCGAGATCGAGCGGGTGCTGGCCAACGCCGGTTTCCTGACCAGCGCCGCGACCTTCGTCGCCGGGCCCGACGGCCAGCCCTGGTTCGCCGGCAACGACGGCCTGCAGCGCTGGGACGGCGCGCGCTTCGTGCCGGTGCCCGGCGGCGGGTTCGGCGACGTGCAGGCGATGGCCTTCGCCGGCCGCCAGCGCCTGTGGCTGGCGCGCAACGGCGTGATCGAGTCCTACCGCTGGAACGGCGAGCGGCTGACCTTGCAGCAGCGCATCGACAACACCGCCGGCTTCCCCGACACCAACGTCGCCGGCCTGATCGTCAGCGAGCGCGGCACGGTCTGGGCCGCGACCACGCGCGGCCTGCTGATGATTTCCCCGCAGGACGCGCGCCTGCGCCTGTTCGGTTTCGGCGACGGCATTCCCAACGTCGAACTGGCGCGTACCGCGCCACAGCGCAGCGGCCACGGCATCGCGGCGGCCCTGTCGGTGGACGGGCCGGTCTTGTTCGATCTGGACATGCCGTTTCCCAGTACCCGCCCGCCGCGGCTGTCGCTGGAAAGCCTCAGCGTGCGCCGCGGCGAGGACGAACAGATCCTGGAAACCGGCTACGGCCCGGTGCAGTTGGAGTCCGGCGACCGCGACTTCCGCGTGGTCGCGCGCCTGCTGTCGTTCCTCGACCCGCGCGCCCATGTCTACCGCTTCAAGCTGGAAGGCTACGACCCGGACTGGATCGAACAGCGCGCCAACGGCGAGCGCGTGTTCTCGCGCCTGGAACCCGGCGAGTACCGGCTGCGGGTCAAGGCCGCCGGCGCCGACGGCATCTGGTCGGATGCGGCCGCTTTCACCCTGCACGTCAAGCCGCCGTGGTGGCGGACGGTGTGGGCCCAACTCGGCTTCGCCCTGGCCGCGGTCGCGGCGCTGGCGATCGGCGCGGTCGCCTATCGGCGCCGGCTCGGCCGGCGCAACGCCTGGCAACTGGCGGTGCACAAGCGCGAGTTGGCCGAGCAGGCCTCCGAGGCCAAGACCCGGTTCCTGGCCACGCTCGGCCACGAGGTGCGCACGCCGATGACCGGCGTGCTGGGGATGAGCGAACTGCTGCTCGATACGCCGCTCGACGACAGGCAGCGCGGCTACACGGAATCGATCCGCCGTGCCGGCCAGCATCTGCTGCGGCTGGTCAACGACGCGCTGGACCTGGCCCGGATCGAATCCGGGCGGTTGGAACTGGCCGACGAACCCTTCGATCTGCGCGCCCTGGTCGACCAGGTCAGCGGGCTGATGCAGCCGCTGGCGCGCCAGCGCGGCCTGGAGTTCCGGGTCGACGTCGCGGCCTCGGCGCCGGCCGGCCTGCGCGGCGACCAGAGCCGCGTGTGCCAGATCCTGCTCAACCTGCTCGGCAACGCGATCAAGTTCACCGAAGCCGGCCGGGTCGAATTGCGGGTCGATGCGCTGGCGCCGCAAGGCGTGCGCTTCGAAGTGTCCGACACCGGCCCCGGCCTCAACGAAGAGCAGAAGGCGCGCCTGTTCCGCCGTTTCGAACAGGCCGAAGGCGCGCGCACCGCAGCGCGCTACGGCGGCAGCGGCCTGGGCCTGGCGATCTGCCAGGAACTGGCGGTGGCGATGGACGGGCACATCGCGGTGCACAGCGAACCGGGGCAGGGCGCGCGCTTCGTGTTCGAACTGCCTTTGCCGGCCGCGGAACCGCCGCCGGGCGGGCGCGGTGGCGCCGAGCCCGCGCGAGCGCCGGCGCGCAGCGGCCCGCGCGCGGTGCTGCTGGTCGAAGACGACCCGACCGTGGCCGAAGTCATCGCCGGATTGCTGCGCGCGCAGGGCCATCGCGTCACCCACGTCGCCAACGGCCTGGCCGCGCTGGCCGAGGTGGCCACCGCCCAGTTCGACCTGCTGCTGCTCGACCTCGACCTGCCCGGCATCAACGGCCTCGACCTGGCCCGGCAGCTGCGCGCGCAGGGCTGCACCCGGCCGATGATCGCGGTGACCGCGCGCGCCGACGCCGACGCCGAACCGCAGGCCAGCGCGGCGGGCTTCGACCGCTTCCTGCGCAAGCCGGTGACCGGGGCGATGCTGGCCGAGGCGATCGAGGCGGTGTTGGCTCGCGCAGGCGTGGAGTGAGCGCCGCGGCCTGAGCGGCCTGCGCTCGCGCGGCCGAATGGCCGGCCGCGCTCGGACCGGCCGCGGCGGCGGTCATGGCCGAGCTTGCGCTACCCGACACACATTGCGACGATTCCCCGTCGCCGCGCGTTTCGCGGCGCGGGAGCGGCAATGCGGCGCACAATTCGACGGCTGTTCGCGCTGAGCGCCGCAGCGATGTGCCTGGCCGCCGCGACGGTCGCCGTGGCCGGCCTGCCCGAGACGCCGCGGCCGCGGCAACTCACCGTCGCCGACGGCCTGCCTTCCAACACCGTCAACCGGGTGGTCGAAGACCGCCACGGTTATCTGTGGATCGCCACCAGCGAGGGCCTGGCGCGCTACGACGGCCTCGGCTATCGGGTCTGGCGGCGCGAGCAGGGCTTGCGCGACAACTATCTGTGGACGGTGCACGTCGATGCCCGCAACCGGGTCTGGATGGGCACCAGCCAGGCCGGCCTGGCGATGCTCGACGCCGACCGCAAGACGTTCCGCTACTACAACCGCGGCAACACCCCGCAGATGGGCGACGACAATGTCTGGTCGATCGCCTCCACGCCCGACGGCGCGTTGTGGTTCGGCACCGCCCACGGCGGCCTGCACCGGCTCGGCCCGGACGGCAAGGTCGACCGCTTCCTGCCGCGCGAGGGCGACCCGCGCAGCCTGCCCAGCGAAGGCATCGCCAATCTGTCGGTGTCGCCGGACGGCACCTTGTGGATCAGCACCCTGGCCGGCGCGGCGCGCTGGACCGGGCACGATTTCGAGCGCGTGCCGGACAAGGCGCTGAGTTCGACCATCGTCAACGCGGTCACCTTCGAGGCCGACGGCACGGCCTGGTTCGGCAATCCGCATGGGGTCGGCGTGCGCCGGCCCGACGGCCGCTACGAGGCGCACCCGTGGGCGGCGGTCGCGCCGAATTTGAAAGTCGTCGACGTGCTGCGCCGCGACCGCTCCGGCCAGTATTGGTTCGACCTGCCGCAGGGACTGGGCATCGGCGGCGCCGATGGGATCGAAGTCGTGCCCTTGTTCAGCAGCACCAGCCAGGGCCTGGTGCGGCCGAGCTGGTCGCACGCCTACGAAGACCGCGAAGGCGGGTTGTGGTTCGCCAGCACCGGTCACGGGTTGTGGTACCTGCCGCCGAACTGGCGCCAGTTCTCGGTGCTGATGCGCCGGCTCGGCGACGACAGCAGCCTGTCCAATGCCGGCGTGCTCGGCATCGCGCCGGCGCGCGGCGGCGACATGTGGCTGGTCGGCACCGGCGGCGTGCTCGACCGGCTGGATCCGGAAACCGGTCGGGTGACCCACGTCGCCCGCGATTTCAGCGACGGCATCGGCCTGGACCGGGTGCTGGAAGACAGCCGCGGCATGGTCTGGGTCAGCAACTACGGCGGCCTGACCCGGATCGATCCGGCCAGCGGCGCGCGCCGCCACTGGGGCATGGACGACGGCCGCGATGCGGCGGTTTCCGGCACCGCCGAGGTGATCGAAAGCGACGGCGCGATCTGGGTGGTCGGCAGCGACGGCGACCTGCAGCGGCGCGATCCGCAGGGGCGGGTGTTGGAGGCGTTCGGGTTCGGCGAGCGCGGCCTGCCCAAGGACATGTCGCTGGAATACGCCGGCAAGGGCCCGGACGGTTCGCTGTGGCTGGCCGGCGCGCGCAGCCTGTGGCGCTGGCAGCCGGCGGCGCAGCGATTCGCGCCGGTGCCCGGCGCGCCGGCGCAGGCGGTGAACTCTTTCGCGTTCGGCAACGACGGCCGGGTGTGGCTGGGCGGCTTCGGCAATCTCGCTGCGTACCGCTGGGACGGGCTGCGCCTGCAGCCCGAGTTCGAACTCGGCGCGCGCGCCGGCCTGCCGATGAGCGAGGCCCAGGGCCTGACCGTGGACAGCGCCGGCCGGGTGTGGATGACCAGCACGCGCGGCCTGGTGCGGGTCGACCCGCAGACGCGTTCGGCGCGCGTCTACGGGGTCAAGGACGGCCTGCCCAGCCAGGAGTTCTCCGGCCGCCCGGTGCCGCGTCCGGCCGACGGCCGCATCCTGGTCGGCAGTCCGGAAGGACTGGTGCTGTTCGATCCGGCGGTGGTGCGTCCGGTGGAGCAGGCGCCGCCGCTGATCGTGGAAACCGTCGAAGTGCGGCGCGGCAACGAACGGCTGACCTTCGCCACCGATGCCGCCGGCCAGGTCGCCGCCGGCGGCGCGCAACCGATGCCCGCCATTCGCCTGGCCGACGGCGACCGCGATCTGCGCATCGTCGCCCGCCTGCTTTCGTTCAACAACGCGCCGAGCAATCGTTACCGTTTCCGCCTGGACGGGTACGACCCGGGTTGGGTCGACGGCGGCAGCAGCGGCGAGCGGATCTTTTCGCAATTGCCGCCGGGCGATTACCGGCTGCAGGTCAAGGCCAAGACCGCCGACAACGTGTGGTCGCCGGTGCAGACGGTGGAACTGCATGTCGATGCGCCGTGGTGGTGGAGCGGCTGGGCCTTGCTCGGTTTCGTCGCCCTGGCGCTGTTGCTGTTGGGTTGGGTGCTCGCCGCGCACCGGCGCCGTTTGCAGCGGCGCCTGGCCTGGCAGCGCGCCGAACACGAACGCGAAGTGGCCAAGCAGGCTTCGCTGGCCAAGACCCGCTTCCTGGCCACGCTCGGCCACGAGGTCCGCACGCCGATGACCGGCGTACTGGGCATGAGCGAGTTGCTGCTGGACACCCCGCTGGATCAGAAACAGCGCGAGTACACCCAGTCCATCCGGCGCGCGGGCGAACACCTGTTGCGCTTGGTCAACGACGCCCTGGACCTGGCCCGGATCGAATCGGGCAGGCTCGAGTTGGCCGACGAGGCTTTCGACCTGCGCGCCCTGGTCGCCGAAGCCGGCGATCTGATGGCGCCGCTGGCGCGGCAGCGCGGGCTGGAGTTTCTGGTCGAGGTCGACCCGGCGGTGCCGGCCGGTCTGCGCGGCGATTCCAGCCGCGTGTGCCAGATCCTGCTCAACCTGCTCGGCAACGCGATCAAGTTCACCGAGGTCGGCCGGGTCGGCCTGCGGGTCGAACCGCTGCGGCCGCAGGGCGTGCGCTTCGAAGTCGTCGATACCGGTCCCGGCCTCAACGAAGAACAGAAGGCGCGTCTGTTCCGCCGCTTCGAACAGGCCGAGGGGGCGCGTACCAGCGCACGCTACGGCGGCAGCGGCCTGGGCCTGGCGATCAGCCAGGAACTGGCGGCGGCGATGGACGGCCATATCCGCGTCGACAGCGAACCCGGCCGCGGCGCGCGCTTCGTGTTCGACCTGCCGCTGCCCGCCGCCGAAACGCCGGCGGCGCGGCCGCGCACGCCGGTCGCGGCCGCCGACGCGGCGGCCGGGCCGCGCGCCTTGCTGCTGGTCGAGGACGACGCCACCGTCGCCGAAGTCATCGCCGGGCTGCTGCGCGCGCAGGGGCATCGCGTGACCCATGTGCCCAACGGTCTGGCGGCGTTGGCCGAAGCGACGATCGCGCGCTTCGACATGGCCTTGCTCGATCTGGACCTGCCCGGCATCAACGGCCTGGATCTGGCCCGGCAGTTGCGCGCGCAGGGCTTCGTGCAACCGTTGGTGGCGGTGACCGCGCGCGCCGACGCGGAGGCCGAGCCGCAGGCGATCGCGGCCGGGTTCGACCGCTTCCTGCGCAAGCCGGTGACCGGGGCGATGCTGGCCGAGGCGATCGCCGAGCTGTGCGCGCCGCCGCGCGCCTGAGCGGCGGCGGCAGCGTCGTTCGAACCAGGCCGCGCGCTGCGCGGCCGCCGGCTCAGCGCGCGCTGAGCTCGTGCACCGCCGCGACCAGCGCGGCGACGTGATCGGGCGACATGTCCGGCGACAGGCCGTGGCCGAGGTTGAACACGTGGCCTTCGCGCGAGCCGCCGTTGCCGTCGCGGTAGGCGTCCAGGGCCAGGCCGACTTCGGCGCGGATCGCGTCCGGCGAAGCGTACAGGGTGACCGGATCGAGATTGCCCTGCACCGCGACCCGGCCGCCGATGCGGCGCGCGGCCTCGTCCAGGCCGACCGTCCAGTCGACTCCGACCGCCTCGGCGCCGCTGCCGGCCAAGTCTTCCAGATAGGGATCGTTGCCCTTGCCGAACAGGATCAGCGGCGTGCGCTGGTCGCCGTCGCCGCGCTCCAGCTCGGCCGCGATGCGCTGCATGTAGCGCAGCGAGAATTCGCGATACATGCGCGGCGACAGCACGCCGCCCCAGGTGTCGAACACCTGCAGCGCCTGCGCGCCGGCGGCGCGCTGGGCCTTGAGGTATTCGATCACCGCGTCGGTGACCACGCTCAGCAGCCGGTGCATCGCCGCCGGTTCGTTGAGCGCCAGTGACTTGATCCGCGAATAGTTGTCGCTGCCGCCGCCTTCGACCATGTAGCAGGCGATGGTCCAGGGGCTGCCGGAGAAACCGATCAGCGGCACCGAGCCGTTCAATTCGCGGCGGATGGTGCGCACCGCGTCCATCACGTAGCGCAGCTCGGTTTCCATGTCCGGCACGGCCAGGCGCTCGATGTCGGCGGCGCTGCGGATCGGGCGTTCGAACTTCGGGCCCTCGCCGTCGGCGAAATACAGGCCCAGGCCCATCGCGTCGGGCACGGTGAGAATGTCGGAGAACAGGATCGCCGCGTCGAGCGGGAAGCGGCGCAGCGGCTGCAGGGTGACTTCGCAGGCCAGTTCCGGGTTCTTGGCCAGGTTGAGGAAGCTGCCGGCCTGGGCGCGCGTGGCGCGGTACTCGGGCAGGTAGCGGCCGGCCTGGCGCATCAGCCACACCGGGGTGCGGTCCACGGGTTGGCGGCGCAGCGCGCGCAGGAAGCGGTCGTTGGCGAGGCCGGGCAGGGACGAAGGGGAAGCGAGCGGGCTGGGCTGGGACATGGGGGCGTCGTGGCGAGGAGGTGCGGTTTAAGGAAAGAGGCGAAGTGTGCGGCGCCGGCGCGCGGCCGCGCTGCGTCGGTTTGTCGCGGCGTCGCGCGGCGTCGCGCGCGCAGCGCCGGGCGAGGCCGGCCGGCGCATCATCGCGGCGCTTCGGCGCCCTGGGTGAACATCAGCTGGAAGCCGCGCTTGAGCTGCTGGTCGCGCGCTTGCTCCAGCGCGGCGAAGGCGGCGTCGCGATCGAGGAATTGCTCGCGCCGGACCGTGCTGCGGCCGCCGATCTGGCCGGTCTCGCGGACCAGGGTCCAGCCGCCGAGCAGATCCGGCTCGAGCATCAGTTGCACGAAGCGGGGGGCTTCGCGGCCGTCCGGGCGTTGTTGGAGGAGTAGGCGCACCGGGCGATTGTAGCGGCCGCGCGGTGCGGGGCGAGGAGCGGATGCGGGGGAAGCGGGAACGAGTCCCGGTTCCGGCCGCGCCTTGGCCGAGGTCACGACTGGGGAGGGTCGCCCCCGGTGGTCGCCAGCCCGCGCTTCCCGCGCCCCGTTGCGGTCGGCGGCCGATGCCGGCCTAGCCCCGGAAGCCCCGCCGGTACGCCGACGGCGAGGTGCCCAGCTGGCCGGCGAAATGCTGGCGCAGCGAGACCGCACTGCCGAAGCCGGTTTGCGCGGCGATCGCGTCCAGGCCCAGTTCGGTGGTCTCAAGCAGGCGCTGGGCGCGGGCCAGGCGCTGCCCGGCCAGCCACTGGCCGACGGTGGTGCCGGTGCTGTCGCGGAAACGGCGGGTGAAGGTGCGCCGGCTCATCAGTGCGCGCTCGGCCAGCGCGTCCAGGCTCAGCGGCCGGTCCAGGTGGGCCAGGGCCCAGTCCAGCACGCCGGCCAGCCGATCGTCCTGCGGCGAGGCCGGCAGGGGATGCTCGATGTATTGGGCCTGGCCGCCCTGGCGGTGCGGCGCCAGCACCAGCCGGCGGGCGACCCGGTTGGCGGCTTCGGCGCCGTGGACGCGGCGCAGCAGGTGCAGGCAGCAGTCCAGCGCCGCGGCGGTGCCGGCCGAAGTGGTGATGCGGCCGTCGTCGACGTAGAGCACGTCGGGTTGCAGGGCTACGCGCGGGAAGCGGGCGGCGAAGTGCTCGCTCCAGTGCCAGTGGGTGGTGGCGCGGCGGCCGTCGAGCAGGCCGGCCGCGGCGACCACGTAGGCGCCCAGGCACAGGCCGACGATCCGCGCGCCGCGCCCGTGCGCGCGCCGCAACGCCTTCAGCAGCGCCGGCGGCGGGGCTTCGTCGGCGTCGCGCCAGGACGGGACGATCACCGTATCGGCCCAGTCCAGGCTCTTGAGGCCATGGCGGGTACCGATGTCGAAACCGGCCCGGCTGCGCAGCGGACCGGGCTCGGCCGCGCACACGCGCAGCTCGAAATCCGGCAGTCCGGGCCGGTCGCGCGGTTCGAACACCAGGCAGGGCACCGACAGGTGGAACGGGCTGACGTCTTCGAAGGCGATCACGGCGATGCGGGCCAGCGGATCGGAGATGGCCGGCGTCGTGCCGCCGAGGGACGGGCGGGCCGGGACGGGCCGGGCGGAAACGCGGGCGGCGGTCATGGCCCGATTCTATCGAATATTGGCAATCGGGCCACTCACGCCGAAGGCCGGGCGAGCCGAGAATGAGCGCCACTCGCTTCCACCGCTTCGAACCCACTCATTCAAGGAGCCGGACATGAACCACGAAACCCGCCAGCGCGCCCTGGTCGTCATCGATGTCCAGAACGATTACTTCGCCGACGGCCTGCCCATCGAGTACCCGTCGGTCGCGCGCACCCTGCCCAATATCGGCCGCGCCATGGACGCCGCCCGCGCCGCCGGGGTGCCGGTGGTGGTGGTGCAGAACACCGCGCCCGCCGGTACGCCGGTGTTCGACAAGGGCACCCCAGGGTGGGAGCTCAACGAAGTCGTCGCCGGCCGTCCGCGCGACCACTACATCGAGAAGGAACTGCCGAGCGTGTTCGCCGGCACCGATTTCCACTCCTGGCTGCAGGCGCGCGGCATCGACACGATCAGCGTGATCGGCTACATGACTCATAACTGCGACGCGTCGACCGTGTTCGAGGCCGCGCACCTGGGCTACCACGTCGAGTTCCTGCACGACGCCAGCGGTTCGCTGTCGTACGAAAACAGCGCCGGGCACGCCAGCGCCGAGGAGATCCACCGGGTGTTCAGCGTGGTGTTCCAGAGCCGCTTCGCCGCGGTGACCGGCACCGACGAGTGGATCGACGCGGTCCGGCACGGCCGCAGCCTGCCGATCGACAATCCGCACGCGTCCAACCAACGCGCCCGCGCCCGCCGGCAGGCGGCCTGAGCGCAGCGCCGTCCCGCGCGCCGGAACCGCGCGCAGAGTTGCGAGCCCGGACTGCGCGCTTGGACTGCGCGCTCGAATTGCAAGTCCGGCCCGACCAGCGCAGCCCCGCTCCGGCGGGGCTGCGTCGCATCCGGCTCAGAACGCCGGCGGATTCTTCAGTTTCACGTCCTGCACCCAGGTGCCGAAGCCGTTGCTCAGGTGCACGACCTCGCCGAGCAGCTGGCCGCCGATCGCTTCGGCGTTCACGAACACGCAGCCGTTGTTGTACTCGGCGATCGAATACTCCGAACGGCCCTGGACCACGGTGCGGGTGGCGTTCACGTACTGCAGGCCGGTGAGGACAATGTTCCACTGCCGGCCGTCGGCGCTCAGGGTCGCCGCGGCCGAGCCGCTGGCGACGCCGCCGTTGACGTAGGTCAGCACCGCGCGGCTGATCGCGTCGGTCAGCGCCGACCAGGTGACGTTGAAGATCACCGTGCTGGTGTGGGCGTTGGGATAGTTGCCGAAGCGTTCGTAAGCGGTCTGCGCGGCCACCTCGGGGATGTCGGTCGGGTCGTAGTGCTTGTCGAGGAATTCGAATTGGTTGGGCATGGGCGGCTCCTGGGACTTGGCGGCGGGCAGCGTGGTGGCGGTAGGGGCGGCGCCTGGACGCGGCGTCGAGGGCGACGGGCGCGACAGGCCGAGCAGCAACAGCAGCAGTTCGAGCGTGTTGAGGGCCATGCGGAGCCGGTTCTGTGCGCGAGTACAAGGCAGAGAACGCGAGGACGCGCCGCGCGTGAAGCCGGTTCACATCGGCGCCCGCGCAGCGTTGTTGTCGGCGACGGGGCGATGTCCTTCAAGGGGAAGGGCGCGCCGCCATCGCCACACCGACCAGGAGCCGGTCCATGCCGCAACTCACCGATGGCCAACTGCAAGGGCTCGCCAGCGCCAACCTAGGCGCCGGCACCGAACTCAACCCGGCCTGGCCCGATCCCTATCCCGACGCGCCGTGCTGGGGCTTCGCCCTGTTCGGCGGTCCCGGCGGCCATGCCGACAACACGCCGCCCTCGATCTACGACCAGGCCTGGGTCTACGACGCCGAAGAGGAAGAGTTCGTGTACAACCCCGGCTTCGTCGAGTGGGTGCGCAACACCTTCGACAACCCGGACGCCACCGCCCAGGCGCAGGTAGTGGCCGACAACGCCGTCACCGCCGCGAACGACGCCGCGCCCGGCAACGCGGCGGCCAGGCAGGCGATCACCGGTGCGTTGGCGAGGCTGTGCATGATCCTCAGCGGCTTGGCCCTGTCGGCCAACAACGGCACCACGCCGACGCGGTATTCCATCGTCATGGCCTCCGACGGCTATCGCACCTGGGAGCATTGGGCGCTGGGCCTGGCCAACAACGTCGGCGCGCCGGGCAACCCGCCGTTTCAGTATGCGCAGCGCTATCCCGAGCAGCCGGTCAAGACGCGGACCCCGAATGCCTGGGGCGACCACGCCATTCTGACCACGGTCTTCATCACCGGCCTGCTGGAGGGCCACATCGACTACTTGCGCCACGCCACCGGCTGGCCCTGAGCCGGCGCGAGGGGAAGCGGCGGGTGCGGCAGCCGCAGGGCCGCACCCGCCGCGGCAATCGCCGATCGGCCGTGACCGATCCTGGGCGGTCCGCCGTCGCAGCGCTCAGGCGACCAGCGTCGCCAGCACCGCGTCGTCGCCGATGCCGGACACGATCCGCGCCGCGCCGGCCTTGTCCCACAGGATGAAGCGCAGGCCCGCCGCATCGGCCTTCTTGTCCAGGCGCATGCGGGCCAACAGCGCCTGCGGGTCCAGCCCGGGCGGGATCGCGGTCGGCAGGCCGAAGCGTTCGAGCAGGCGCTGCAGACGTTCGGCGTCCGCAGCCGGCGCGCGGCCGAGCGCGCTCGACAGGCGCGCCGCCAGCACCATGCCGACCGCGACCGCCTCGCCGTGGTTGAGGCCGTCCCCGGTGGTGCCGGCATAGCCCTGTTCGGTCTCGATCGCATGGCCGAAGGTGTGGCCGAAATTGAGCATGGCGCGGTCGCCGCGCTCGAACGGGTCGCGCGCCACCACTTCGGCCTTGTAGCGGCAGCTGCGCGCGATCGCCTCGGCCAGGGCGTCGTCGTTGCGGGCGAGCAGCGCCTCGGCGTGCGCTTCCAGCCAGTCGAGGAAGGTCGCATCGAAGATCGCGCCGTACTTGACCACCTCGGCCAGGCCGGCGCGCAGCTCGCGGTCGGGCAGGCTGCGCAGCGCGGCGGTGTCGGCGATCACCGCGCGCGGCGGATGGAAGGCGCCGACCAGGTTCTTGCCGCTGGGCAGGTCGACCGCGGTCTTGCCGCCGACCGAGGAATCGACCATCGCCAGCAAGGTGGTCGGCACCTGCACGCAGTCGATTCCGCGCATCCAGCAGGCCGAGGCGAAACCGGCGAGGTCGCCGACCACGCCGCCGCCCAGCGCGATCACGCAGGCGTCGCGGGTGGCGCCGAGCGCGGCCAGCGCGTCCAGGCACTGGCCGAAGCGCGCCAGGGTCTTTTCGTGTTCGCCGGGCGGGATCACGAACCGGCCCACCGACAGGTCGGGGCGGGCCGCGTGCAGGCTGGCTTCGACCCGTTGCAGATACAGCGGAGCGACGTTGCCGTCGCTGACGATCAGGGCATGGCGGCCGCGCAGCGCGCGGCTCAGGCGCGCGCCGTCGTCGAGCAGGCCGGGGCCGATCTCGATGGCATAGGCGGCGTCGCCGCCGACTTCGACCTTGCGGATGGCGTTCATGCATCGGCTCCGGAAACGGGGGAGGAAGAGGGCGCGCCGGCAGGGCGCCGCCAATGCCGGTCCAGCGCCGCGGCCAGCCCGGCCGCGGCTTCGGCCGAACCCAGCGAACCGGTGTCGTAGCGCAGGTCGGCGACTTCGGCGTACAGCGGCGCACGCCGTTGCGCCAACTCGCGCAGCACCTGCTCGCGATCGCCGCGCGCCAGCAACGGCCGGCTGCGGTCTTGCGCCAGGCGTTCGAGCTGTTGTTCCACCGTGACCAGCAGTTGGACCACGAAGCCGCGTTCGCGCAGCAGACGGCGGTTGTCCTCGGCCAGCACCGCGCCGCCGCCGGTGGCCAGCAACAAACCGTCGTCCCGCAGCAGTTCGGCCAGCACGGCGCTCTCGCGGGCGCGGAAGCCGGCTTCGCCTTCCAATTCGAAAAGGGTCGCCACGCTGGTGCCGGCGCGCAGCTCGATCTCGCGATCGGCATCGACCAGGCGCAGGCCGAAACGTTCGGCCAGGCGCCGGCCGATGCAGGTTTTGCCTGCGCCCATCGGGCCGACCAGGATCAGATTGCTAGCGGGGTTCATGACGTGATTGTAGGACAGCCGGGGCGGGGCGCTTGCGCGCTTTTCACGACCGCGGGCCTAGGCTCGGAAATCCGGCGCCGCACGGTGCCGGCCCACCCTTCAGGAGACACGGTCATGGCGGTCGCCAAAGTCATCGAACTCAACAGCTCTTCCAAGAACGGCATCGAAGATGCGGTCAAGACCGGCCTGGCTAAGTGTGCCGAGTCGGTGAAGAACATCCAGGGCGCCTGGATCAACGACATCAAGGTGGTGACCGATGCCTCCGGCAACGTCACCGAGTGGCGGGTCAATCTGAAGGTGACCTTCGTCGTGGTGTGAATCCGGGCCCGGACGACGGCGCGGGCCCGGCCAAAGGCCGCCGCGCCGCGTCCAGGCGCACGCAGCGCTCGGCCAGATCGGGCAGGCGCGCCAGCGCTTGCCGGCTGACCCGCTCGAACAGGCTCACGAAACGTTCGACCTGGGCCTGGCTCATCGCCCGCCGTTGCGGGCGCCGGCGCTGCATCGCCTGTTCCTGCTGCCAGCGCCACTGCGCGACCACCTCGAAACCCGGCGGTTGCAGGAACAGCATCCGGTCCAGGCGCGCCCACAGCGAGGGATAGTCCCCGGCGAGGGCGCGATTGCAGTAGTCGCGCCAGACCCCGTGCGGGTCCTCGTCGCGTTCCAGCGCATTGACCGGCTGCGCGAGCGCCGCGGCGTCCTGGGGCGGGGTCTTGAGAAACCAGCCTTCGAACAGGACCAGGTCGGCCGCTGTGGCCTGCTGCGCCCAGCGCGACGGCGGCAGGCGCGTGTCGCGCAGTTTGTCGAAGCGCGGCCAGCGCACCGGCGCGCCGTCGCGCAGCCTGTCCAGCACCGAACAGGCCAGGGCGACGTCGTGGGTGCCCGGCGGGCCGCGCGTGGCCAGCAACGGGTGGACCTGGCGCCCCAGGCGCAAGCGTTCGCGCCGGCCTAAATAGAAATCGTCGATCGACAGCACGGCGCAGCGCAGCCCGCGCTGCTGCGCGAGTGCGGCGATCTGCGCCGCCAGGGTCGACTTGCCGCTGCCTTGCAGGCCGCAGACGGCGTAGACGCGGGCTCGAGCGGCGAGCGCTTCGTCGAGCGCGGCGGCGACGAAGTCGTGGTCGAAGCCGGGTGGTTTCGAAGCGGGCCGATTCGATCGGGGCCGATCCGGACGGGCCCGGCTCGATCCGGGGCGTTCTGCGCCTGTGCGATCTGCGTCGACACGATCCGGGGCGGCACTTGCCGATGCGGCATCGATCGAGTCTGCACCGGCCGGAGCGGTCCGCGCCAGACCGCCGGCCCGAGCGCTTGCGGCCGACAGCGGTGGACCGATTGACCCAGGCGGGTGCAGGCGCGGCGACATGGGCTCACAATAGCGCAATGAGCCAGACCGACGCCCTGCTGACCGAAGCCCTCGCCAGCTTCGATGCGCTGTTCGCCGAGGCGCACGCCGCCGGCGAGCCCGATCCGACCGCGATGACCGTCGCCACCGCCACGCTCGACGCCCGCCCCTCGGCGCGCACGGTGCTGCTGAAGGCGCACGACGAGCGCGGCTTCGTGTTCTACACCCACCTCGACGGCCGCAAAGGCCGCGAACTGCAGGCCAACCCGCATGCGGCGCTGCTGTTCCACTGGCCGCGCGTGCGCCACGGCGTGCAGGTGCGGATCGAGGGCCCGGTGGAGATCGTCGCCGACGCCGAGGCCGACGCCTACTTCGCCAGCCGTCCGCGCGGCAGCCAGCTCGGCGCGTGGGCGTCGAAGCAGTCGGAAACCTTGCCGGACCGCGACACCTTCGAACAACGCCTGGCTCAGGCCGAGGCGCAATTCGAAGGCCGCGACGTGGCGCGGCCGCCGCGCTGGACCGGGCTGCGGGTGCGGCCGGAGCGAATCGAATTCTGGTACGGCGCCGACTTCCGTCTGCACGAGCGCTGGTACTACGAAGCCGACCGCGCCGGCGGCTGGAGCAAGCGGATGCTGTATCCGTGAGCGCCCCGCGGCGGGTGCGCGCCGCGACCGCGGCCGACACCGCCGCCTGGTCGCGACTGCGTCACGCGCTGTGGCCGCAGGCCACGGCGCAACAACATGCCGCCGAACTTCCCGAGTTGTTGGCGCAGCCGCAGCGCCTGGCCGCGTTCCTGATCGAGGACGAAGACGGGCGCGTGCAGGGCTTCGCCGAGGCCAGCCTGCGCAGCGATTACGTCAACGGTACCGAGACCTCGCCGGTCGGCTTTCTCGAAGGTTGGTACGTGGCGCCGCAGCAGCGCGGCCGGGGTTACGGCCGGGCCCTGATCGAGGCGGTCGAAGCCTGGACCCGCGAACGGGGGTGCAGCGAATTGGCCTCCGACGCCGAACTCGACCGCCGCGACAGCCATGCCGCCCACGCCGCCTGCGGTTTCGCCGAAACCGAGCGGGTGGTGTATTTCCGCAAGCGCCTGGTGGACTGAGCCCGCGTCTCCGGTTTTTTGTCGCCGCGGCATGAACCGCGACCAAGAGCGCGCAAAGCCGGCAATAACGGCGCCATCGATCGACCCTGCGTCCTGGGCGGAGGCGCTGCTGGCGGCGCTGCCGGTGCTCGGAAACGATGTGACTACCAGCACGGCCGAGACCGAGTGGATCGTGGGCAACCCGGCGATCATCGCGATCGGCCAGGATTCGCTGGGAGTCGCGGCGACGCGGATCGCGAATGCTTCCGGCCTCGAGGTCCTGACGTGGCCCTTGGCGAACGGCGATCGCGCCGTCGCCTTGCTCAGTACCGGCGCCAGTAGGGCGACGATTTCGACGACGCTTACGAAAACGGAGCGCTGGCCACGTTCGGCGGCCTCAAGTGCGTTCGTCCTCGCGCCGGCTCGCTCGCGCGCGGGACCGTGCTTGAAGTCGGCCCGTGCACGGGCGGCACCGAGCAAGCCTTCGCGCGAACCCCGACCGGCGCCCTGCGCCATACCGCCTCGGGCATGTGCGTCGACGTGAAGGATGCTCGTACCTCATCGGGTACCGGCATCATTCTGTGGGACTGCCACGGCGCAACCAATCAGCAGTGGCTGCGTAGATAGATCGCTGCGACCAGCGCGGACCGGCCGCGATTTCGTCCGCAAGCCGCCGAGCCGCGAAGGGTTGCAGTTCCCGTACGCCGTGGTTGCTGTATCAGCGACCGAAAGCCGGGGCGTGCGCGTCACGCCCCGACGAGCGCGCCTCCCTTTGCGCCGGCAAGACGCGCGAGAGAAGGCCACGGAGGCACAGCCATGCCGCCGAATCGCCGCTGGCGAATGATGCGGGCATGGACGGGCAGTCGTGCGGCCGTGTTCGCCTCGTGCTCGCGATGGCGGCGGGTTCCGCTGTCGCAGGGAGCGGGGCCGCCGTTCGGTTTCAGCCGTGGCGCTCGGCCCAGCCGTGGATCAGCGCGACCAGGGCTTCCAGGCCCGCGCTCAAGGCCGCGGGGCCGGGTTGCAGAATGATCGGTGACTTGATCTCGTGCAGCTCGCCGTCGCGCACGGCCGGTATCCGCTCCCAGCCCGAGCGCGCCGCGACTTGCTCGGGGCGGAATTTTTTGCCGCACCAACTGCCGAGGATCAGATCCGGCGCTCGCCGTACGACCTCGAGCGGGTCGGCGAGGATGCGGTCGCGCGCCAGCGGCATCGCCGCATGCTCGGGGAACACGTCGTCGCCGCCGGCGATGGCGATCAGCTCCGAGACCCAGCGGATGCCGGTGATCTGCGGGGTGTCCCATTCCTCGAAATACACCCCGGGCCGGCGCGCCAGCGTCTGCGCGCGCTCGCGCGCGGCGGCGATGCCGCGCTCGTAGCCGGACGCCAGCGCGTCGGCGCGATCGCCGGCGCCGACCAGCGCGCCGAGGCGGCGGATGTAATCGAGGACGCCGTCGACGCTGCGGTGATTGCTGATCCACACCTCGACCCCGTGCTTGATCAGCTCGGCGGCGATTTCGGCCTGAATGTCGGAAAAGCCGATCACGAAATCCGGACGCAGCTTGAGGATCTCGCCGATCTTGGCGCTGGTGAAAGCGCTGACCTTGGGCTTGTGCTTGCGCGCCTCGGGCGGACGCACGGTGAAGCCGCTGATGCCGACGATGCGGTCCTGCTCGCCCAGCAGATACAGGGTCTCGGTCGGTTCTTCGGTCAGGCAGACGATGCGTTGCGGGCCCATGGGCGGTCCGATGGCGGTGCGTGGCCCATTATCCGGCAATTCGCAGGGGCGCCGCTTCGCCCGGGTAGGAGCGGCGTGAGCCGCGACCCTCGAAGCGGCGTGTACGAGCGTTTTGCCCAAGGGCCGGGCTCGGGCTATGGGCGGCCGGGCGGTCCCGCGGGCCTGGACTGCGGCCAGCGCTCTTCGATCGTCGATCCCGCGGCCGCGGCTTATGCCGCTCCTGCGCTGCGGTGCCGCCGCGCGAATCCTCGAATTCAGAAAAAATCGCGATGGAACCGCAGCACCTGTCGCCGCCCGTCGGCGCGTATCGCGATCACTTCGAAGCGCAGGGTCTCCGGCGGCGAAATGGCCGCCACGCCGATGTAGTCCAGCAATTCGCCGTCGCGCATCTCGCGCATGGGCAGGCGTTGCTCGCGGCCGAGCAGGTCGCTGGCGACGACGGTGATCCGCGCCGGCAACGACACCGAGGTGGCGTCGTCGCCCTGGCGCAGCGACACCACCACCAGCACGGTGCGTTCGTCGTGGGGCGCGCCGTAGCGTTGCGCGATCGCCGGCGACAACCGCCGGGTCTGGATCGCGCTGGCGCGCAGGGCGATGTCGCCGTCGCGCGCCACCTCGTCGGCGCGGGCAGCGTTCGCGTCCGGCGCCGTGCGCGAAGACGGCTCGCGGCCGCAGCCGGCCAGCAACACCAGCGCCAATGCCAATGCGCCGGCGCTGCGCTTCATTCGTTCGCCGCCGACAACTGCCGGCCGCGTTCGGTCGCGGCGGCGATCGCCCGGTCGACCAAGCCGCGGAAACCGCCGGCCTCGAACGTTTCGATCGCGGCCTGGGTGGTCCCGCCGGGCGAGGTCACTCGAGCGCGCAGCACCTCGGCGGATTCGTCGCTGCGGATCAGCATGGTGGCCGCGCCGAGCAGGGTCTGCCCGACCAGGGCGCGCGCGGCCTCGGCACTGAGGCCCTGTGCCTGACCGGCCTGCTGCATCGCCTCGGCGAGCAGGAACACATAGGCCGGACCGCTGCCCGACACCGCCGTAACCGCATCCATCTGCGCCTCGTCGGCGATGCGCACGGTCGGGCCGACCGCCTGCAGCAGATCGTCCGCCTGGTCCAGGCGCGCGACCGCGGCGGCGTTGGCGTACAGGCCGGTGATGCCGGCGCCGAGCAGCGCCGGCGTATTGGGCATGGCGCGCACCACCGCGACCCCGCCGCCGAGCCAGCGGTCGAGTTGGCCGGCGGTGATGCCGGCGGCGATCGACACCGCCAGCGGCGCCTGTGCGCCGGCCAGTGCGGCCAGGCCGGCGCAGACCTCGCGCATCACCTGCGGCTTGACCGCGAGCAGCCAGACCGCCGCGCCGTCGGCCGCGGCCTCGGCGCGTTCGTGGACGTGGACGCCGAAATCGCGCTGCAAGGCCTCGCGCAGTGCAGCGACCGGCTCGGCGACGCGGATCCGGTCGGCCGGGACGCCGCGGGCGACCAGGCCGCCGATCAGGCTGCGCGCCATGTTGCCGCCGCCGATGAAGGCGACCGGGCCGGGGAGGGGGGAAGACGGGTGGGTCATGAGCGAACCGTGCGGGAAACCGCCGGCAGGATAGCAACCGCGGGCACCCGCCGCGCGGGCCCGAAAACGCGTTCGTGCCGGCTCCGGGCAGGTTGCATTTGCGCAACGAAACCGGCCGTGGCGGCCGCGGCCGGGAGCCGGCTCAGGCCGGCCGCGGCCGCGCGCCGAACAGGGCCGTGCCGATCCGCACCAGGGTCGCGCCCTCGGCGATGGCGACCGCGAAGTCGTCGCTCATGCCCATCGACAGCGTGTCGATGTCGCGGTGAGCGCGGGTGAGCGAATCGAACAGCGCCTTGCTGCGGCGGAACGCCGGACGCCGCTGTTCCGGATCCGGATGCGGGGTCGGGATCACCATCAGCCCGCGCAAGCGCAGCGCCGGTTGCGCCGCGATCGCTTCCGCCAGCGCCGGCACGTCGTCCGGCCGACAGCCGTGTTTGCTGGCTTCGTCGTCGATATTGACCTGGATCAGCACGCTAAGGGGCGCCTGTTCGACACTGCGATGGCGCGCCAGCGCGGCCACCAGCTTGGGGCGGTCCACCGTATGCACCCAGTCGAAATGCGCGGCGGCGTCGGCGGCCTTGTTCGACTGCAGGTGCCCGATCAGGTGCCACTCCAGGCGCAGGTCGGGGGCGCTGGCGGCCAGGGCCGCTTGCTTGGCCAGGGCTTCCTGGACGTAGTTCTCGCCGAACGCGACCTGTCCCTGCCGGGCCAGATTCGCGACCGCCGTCTCACCCTGGGTCTTACTGACCGCAAGCAATCGAGGTACCGGCCGGCCGGCGTCATGCGCCGCTCGCGCCAACTGTTGCAAGATGTCGTGCAGTACGTGCTCGTGCACGTGGGGTTCCTGTTTCGAAAGGGCTGGATCGATGACGCCGTTGGAGGGCTATACTGCCTCTCAGGGGTGGTCCGGTTCCAGCTCGAAGTTGCAATCGGGCCCCTGGGGCTGGCTTTTCACCGATCCGCCAAACGGGTCGCTGCAGTGCGGGGAGCACTCATGGATATCGCCGAACTTCTGGCGTTTTCGGTCAAGAACAAAGCATCCGACTTGCATCTGTCGGCGGGCCTGCCGCCGATGATCCGGGTCGACGGCGACGTGCGCCGGATCAACATCCCGGCCCTGGACCACAAGCAGGTCCACGCGCTGGTCTACGACATCATGTCGGACAAGCAGCGTCGCGACTTCGAAGAATTCCTCGAGGTCGACTTCTCGTTCGAGATCCCGGGCCTGGCGCGCTTCCGCGTCAATGCCTTCAATCAGAACCGCGGCGCCGGCGCGGTGTTCCGTACCATTCCTTCGGAAGTGCTGAGCCTGGAAGACCTGGGCTGCCCGCCGATCTTCCGCCAGCTGATCGAACAACCGCAGGGCCTGATCCTGGTGACCGGGCCGACCGGCTCGGGCAAGTCGACCACGCTCGCGGCGATGATCGACCACATCAACAAGAACGAGTACGCGCACATCCTCTCGGTCGAGGACCCGATCGAATTCGTGCACACCTCGCAGAAGTGCCTGATCAATCAGCGCGAGGTCCACCGCGACACCCACGGCTTCAACGAGGCCTTGCGCTCGGCGCTGCGCGAAGACCCCGACTACATCCTGGTCGGCGAGTTGCGCGACCTGGAGACCATCCGCCTGGCGCTGACCGCCGCGGAAACCGGCCACCTGGTGTTCGGCACCCTGCACACGTCCTCGGCGGCCAAGACCATCGACCGCATCATCGACGTGTTCCCCTCGGGCGAAAAGCCGATGGTGCGTTCGATGCTGTCCGAATCGCTGCGCGCGGTGATCTCGCAAGCGCTGCTGAAGAAGGTCGGCGGCGGCCGTACCGCGGCCTGGGAAATCATGGTCGGCATCCCGGCCATCCGCAACCTGATCCGCGAGGACAAGGTCGCGCAGATGTACTCGGCGATCCAGACCGGCCAGGCCTACGGCATGATGACCCTCGACCAGCATCTGCAGGACCTGGTCAAGCGCGGCATGATCCTGCGCCCGCAGGCGCGCGAGTACGCCAAGGACAAGCGCTTGTTCGATTGACCGCGCAGGCCGGCGGCGCCGTTCGCGCCGCCGGCCGCCGCGATCGGCAGGACGCGACCCGCCAAGGCCGGCACCCACGAATTCTTCACGGCTTTACACCTCCCGAGGAGGTCGTCACATGAACAACCCCGCACCCAACGCTCCGGCCAGCCCTGCGACCGGCGCCATCGACTTCACCTCCTTCCTCAAGCTGATGGCGCACCAGCGCGCCTCGGACTTGTTCATCACCGCCGGCATGCCGCCGTCGATGAAGGTGCACGGCAAGATCAGCCCGATCACCCAGAACCCGCTGACGCCGCAGCAGAGCCGCGATCTCGTGCTGAACGTGATGAATCCGCAGCAGCGCGAAGAGTTCGAAAAAACCCACGAGTGCAACTTCGCCATCGGCGTGACCGGCGTCGGCCGCTTCCGCGTCAGCTGCTTCTATCAGCGCAACCAGGTCGGCATGGTGCTGCGCCGGATCGAAACCAAGATCCCGACCGTCGAAGAGCTGAACCTGCCGCCGATCATCAAGACGCTGGCGATGACCAAGCGCGGCATCATCATCTTCGTCGGCGCCACCGGTACCGGCAAGTCGACTTCGCTGGCGGCGATGATCGGCTACCGCAACCAGAATTCGACCGGACACATCATCACCATCGAAGACCCGATCGAATTCGTGCACCGCCACGAGGGCTGCATCATCACCCAGCGCGAAGTCGGCATCGACACCGACAGCTGGGACGCGGCGCTGAAGAACACCCTGCGCCAGGCGCCGGACGTGATCATGATCGGCGAGGTGCGTACCCGCGAGGGCATGGACCACGCCATCGCCTTCGCCGAAACCGGCCACCTCGTGCTGTGCACCCTGCACGCCAACAACGCCAACCAGGCGATGGACCGCATCATCAACTTCTTCCCCGAAGACCGTCGCGGCCAGTTGCTGATGGACCTGTCGCTGAACCTCAAGGGCGTGGTCGCGCAGCAGCTGATCCCGACTCCGGACGGCAAGGGCCGGCGCGTGGCGATGGAAATCCTGCTCGGCACCCCGCTGGCCCAGGACTACATCCGCGACGGCGAGATCCACAAGCTCAAGGAACTGATGAAGGACTCCGTGCAGTTGGGCATGAAGACCTTCGACCAGAGCCTGTTCGAGCTGTACCAGGCCGGCGAGATCAGCTACGAGGACGCGCTGCGCTACGCCGACTCGCAGAACGAAGTGCGCCTGCGCATCAAGCTGGCCCAGGGCGGCGATGCGCGGACGCTGTCGCAGGGGTTGGATGGCGTCGAAGTGGCCGAAGTGCGTTAAGGTATCTGCAGTATCGTTAGGAACGGGAAACCCGGCTTCGGCCGGGTTTTTCTTTGCGCGCCGACCGTTGTGTGCCGAGTTGGGCCGGATCTGTCGACGAAATGTGACTAGCTAAAAGTGCTTACGGTGCCTTAATTTTTGCGACGGCCGTCTTGGATCATCGCCGCGGGACTCGTCCCCTCCGGTCGCCCGTTCGACGACGCCGACACTTCGCCATCGTACGTACAGGACCCAGGATGTCCGGCCGCTGTTGCGGCGCTTTCATCGGAAGAACACCGTCATGCCTGCCAGCTTCGCCCTTCGTTTGTCCGCCTTGGTTTCCTTGCTGCTGGCCGCTTGGCTGGTGCCGGGAGGGGCGCGCGCTGCCGATGAGTACTGCGCTACGCGCTATATGCCGGCGCAAGAGCGCATGTGTTTCAACACGCTCAGCGAGGCTGAAAGCTATATCCGCACCGAACCGGCGACGCCGCGCGGAAACGCGTTCCTCGAGAAGAACGCTGAATGGGCGATGGCTGAAGGCGTCTACAACCGGGATTACAGGGTCAAACCGCGTGCGCCGACATACGTGGGCGATTTTTACAGAGCGTCGACCGCCGGTGCTCGTGCGCGTGGGTGCAGTTCTGAAGACTCGATCGGTGGCGAGACAGCGCCGAACGGCGAGATCTGGTGCAAGGACGAGGAGGCGATGGAAGTCGACGTCTACAAATCGAGCCTCTATTCCACGCCGCCGCCGCCGGGCCAGTTCACGGGCTCGTACTACGAGGGTACTCCGGCCGGTTGGGGGCCGGAAGGCCGGTTCTTGTTTCAGACGCGAAACTATTCGCCGAACGACGCCAACGCGCGTTTTCTGATCATCAACCCGACACCGTCGGTGACTCATCAGTGGCATTTCGCTCGTCGCGACTGGTACGAGTGCCCGATGCTGTTCTACGCGGGATGGCCGAATCCGGGCGTCAACTGGCCTAACGTCTGTTTCAACGACGTATATGCGCAGATCGTTGTGCGGTCCAAGCAATTCGATTCCTGTTGCAAGGATGGCAACCCCGTGGTCGCGGCCACCGGCAACAAGGAGTATCGCGAGGAAGATTTCGATTGGGAGGGCCAGGCGTTCACCAGGACCTATAACTCGGTCGGGGACTTCGAGTTGGGTTCTGGGCTGACCGATCATTGGGCGCATTCGTATTCGGCGCGAGTGATCCTGCGCCAGGGGCTGCCCAACACCTTGCTGCGCTCCGATGGCTACTACGAGCTGATGGGCAAGGTAAGCGACACTTCCTATCGCTCGGTCAATCGCCCCGGCGTAATCATGATCCGCGAGCCCGATGCGGTAGCTACGGACAAGGGGCGCTGGCGTCTGTCGACCTTCTCTTCGCTGGAGTGGTTCGACGATTCCGGTCGGCTCAGCGCCTACGAAGTCGGCGGGCGGTTATACCGCCTGGACTACTGCACCCAGGCCGATGTGCAGGCGGGCAGCTGCCTCGCTGCAGGCAAGCTGCTGCGCGTGCGCAGTCCGTCCGGCCGCGAGCTGAACTTCCAGTATGCGGCAGTCCTTGCCGCCAAGCCGGGCGACGATGGTTTGCGCCTCTCTCGCATCGGCAGTGCAGGCGCCTGGTTGGTGGAGTATGCCTACGACACCTCTGGCCGCTTGACCCACGCCAGCAAGGGCGGCGCCGTGGCCGGTGAGGGCATGGAATATCTATACGGGGAAAGTGACCGGGTCTGCCGCAATGCCGCGGGACAGGCGATCGCTGGCTGCGACCCGGCCCTATGGGGCAACAAGCTCACCGGCGTCATTGACGAAGCCGGGCAACGTTATGCCACTTACAGCTACGACGAGCTGGGTCGGACCACCATCAGCGACCATGCGCTTGGGGCCGGCAAGGTCACCCATACCTACAACAGCTCGGGCTCGGTGACGGTCACACTGCCGACCGGTTCGAGCAAGACATACGACTTCTCCTCGGAAGCGTTCCGTCAGCCGACTCGCATCGCGTTGTCGGCTACGGATGGTTCGAATGCCGGCACTTCTACGGCGCAATACCTGAACAATCGTATCTCGTCGCGCCAGAACGAGCGCAGCTACCGCACCGATTACGAGCACGATGCATTCCAGGAAACCGTGCGCATCGAGGGCCGCACCTCCGGAAAGGGCGTCACCCCGGTCACCCGCACGATCCAGACCGACTGGAACCCGGGTTATACGCTGCCGACCGAGCGCCGCACCCTCAACAACGCTAACGCCCTGGTCGCCAAGTCCAAATGGACCTACAACGACCGCGGCCAGCGCCTGACCTCGACCCAGGTCGACCCGGCCACCAATGCCGAGCGCACCACCACGACCAGCTACTGCGAAGCCGCGGACGTGACCGCCGGGGCCTGCCCGATCGTCGGCCTGCTCAAGTCGGTCGACGGCCCGCGCAGCGACGTGGCCGACGTCGCCCGCTACACCTACTACGCCAGCGACGACCCGGCCTGCGTGAGCGCGCCGGCGACCTGCGCCTATCGCAAGGGCGACCTGTGGAAGGTTGCCGACGCGCTCGGCCACGTCACCGAATACTTGCGCTACGACGCCAGCGGCCGCCTGTTGTCGAGCAAGGACGCCAACGGCGTGGTCACCGACCTGGAGTACTACCCGCGCGGCTGGCTCAAGGCCAGCAAGGTGCGTGGTACCAACGCGGCGTCCGAAGCCGACGACGTGATCACCCGCTACGAGTACGACCTGATCGGCCAGGTCAAGAAGGTGATCCAACCCGACGGCGCCTTCGTCCGCTACGACTACGACGCGGCGCACCGGCTGAGCGACATCTACGACAACGCCGGCAACCGCATCCACTACACCGTCGATGCCGCCGGCAACCGCACCCAGGAAGACACCCGCGACGCCAACGGCGCGCTCAAGCGCACCCTGTCGCGGATCTACAACCAGCTCGGCCAGCTCAAGACCGCCAAGACCGCGGACGGCCATCCGACTGCGTTCACCTACGACGTGGCCGGCAACGCCGACCTGACCACCGATGCGTTGAACCGCAAGACCGATAGCGACTACGACCCGCTGAACCGCCTGGCCAAGACCCTGCAGGACGTCGGCGGCATCAACGCCAAGATCGAGTACCAGTACGACGCGCTCGACCGCCTGACCCAGGTCAACGACCCGAAGGGGCTGAGCACGACCTACGGCTACAACGGCTTCGGCGACCAGGTCCAGCTGTCGAGCCCGGACACCGGCGTCACCACCCGCACCTTCAATGCCGCCGGCCAGGTGGCGACCAAGCAGGACGCCAACGACGCCAACCCGCACACCTACACCTACGACGCGCTGGGCCGGCCGAAGACCGTGTCCTATGGCTCGGGTAGCAACGACGTCGAATACGACTACGACACGGTCAACGCCGCCTGCGCCACCGGCGAAACCTTCGCCGTCGGCCGGGTCACCGCGATGCGCACCGAAGGCACCGAGCTGAAGTACTGCTACGACCGCTTCGGCCGGGTGGTGCGCAAGGTGCAGTCGGTCGACGCGCAGTCCTTCACCCTGCGCTACGCCTACACCCCGGCCGGCGAACTGAGCGCGTTGACCTACCCGGACGGCGCAGTCGCCGACTACGTGCGCGACGCCCAGAGCCGCATCGTCGAGATCGGCGTCACCCCGGCCGGCGGCGTGCGCAGCGTGCTGCTGAACAACGTCGGCTACCTGCCGTTCGGCCCGGCCACGGGCTGGACCTACGGCAACGGCCGCAGCCTGAGCCGGACCTACGACCTGGACTACCGCGCCAAGACGATCTTCGACCCGGCCGCCGGCGGCCTGTCGCTGGGCTACGGCTACAACGCAGCCGGCGAGCTGACCGAACTCAAGGACGGCCTGCAGAGCGCGTTCCTGGCCAAGTACGACTACGACGCCCTGGGGCGGCTGAAGATCACCCGCGACGGCCCCACCGGCACGCCGCTGGAAACCTACGGTTATGACGCCACCGGCAACCGCACCAGCCTGCTGCGCGCGGGCGCGACCACGACCTACAGCTACCCGGCCACCAGTCACCGCCTGACCGATGTGGGCGGCATCGCTCGCGGCTACGACGCAGTCGGCAACACCACCAGCATCGGCGGCGCGGCGAAGGAGTTCGTTTACAACGCTAATGACCGGATGAGTCAGGTGAAGTTGGGTGGGGTGGTCGCGCGTAGCTACCGCTACAACGCCAAGGGCGAGCGTGTCGCTGCGAGCAACGGCGCTAGCGGCCCGGTCGCGGTTTATACGCTGTACGACGAAGCTGGGCACTGGATCGGCGATTACGACGCCAGCGGCGCGACCAAGCAGCAAGCGTTGTGGCTGGGCGATTCGCCGGTCGGCGTCCTTTCTGGTGTGGGCACCGCGCAGAAACTGCACTACGTCCAACCAGATCATCTAGGCACCCCACGCACGGTAATCGACGCGACCCGCAATGTCGCCATTTGGTCTTGGAATGCGAAGGGCGAGGCTTTCGGCAACGACATCCCGCATCAGGATTCGGACCAGGACGGCACCGCGTTCGTGTTTGATATGCGATTCCCAGGGCAGCGATACGACGCTGCTGGCGAGATCAGTTATAACTACTTCAGAGACTATGAAGCAGTTGGTGGCCGGTACCTAGAGTCCGATCCAATAGGACTGTTAGGAGGAATTAATACCTATTCGTATGTTAATGGGAATCCGCTTGGCGTCATCGATCCGGATGGGCGAAGTGGTTTGGTAGTTAACGGAGCCAAGGGTGTCTTGGGTTTCATTGCAGCAGACATGGCCATTCCGGAGCCAAGTGATGTTGCGTGGCCTAAGTGGGCGGGATATGCGGTAGGCGCTGCAATAGCTGGCGGTATTATATGGGCCGCCAATGAGAACTCTGATGGCGATTCAAAAAGCGAGTCTGGTTCAGATTCGGAAAAGATTTGTAAACCCGCAATTCCGGACGTGCAAGGTCGTGATCTATGCGAACAACTAGCTCTGGCGGAAGCTAAGGCTGGCGCTGGAGAAGCTATCATGGGGGCCATGAATGATGAGCCAAGGCTGGTGGCTCATTACGGTCCAGGGCCCTGGGTGAAAATGCAGCATACCCGCATTTGTCATGGGCCTGCACCGCGTAAGATTGTTATTCATTATTTCTCGAACATGAGGGGTGGCAACGTTGAGCTTAAATTCAAGTAGATTTTGGAGGGGGTTGTGGCCGCCAAGTTGGATATAAAAATTATTGACGAAGATGTTGGTCTTGAGGTTTTATTTAGATTTCAGGACGACGGTTTTCTGGCTGGGGCCAGTGCTTGGTTTGCCCTTTCTCAGTTGCTTGAGTTCTGTGAGTCTCTTGAGAGTTATCCAATTGCTCCAGATGCATTGCCTTTGTTGATAGGTGGTTATTGGAGTAGTGACGGTCTTGCTGTACAGCAGGAACATGTTCGCCTGTCTGTTGTTCCCTCGGGAAATCAAGGGCAATTAGAGCTCTCCGTTTCACTTGGTGTTCCTCCTGCAGAAGGGAGGGGTGTGTTGCAGCGTTATGCTATGGCTCGGATAGCTATTTATTATTCTGAAGCGGAAGAGCTTGCCAAGGGGCTCAGATCTTTGGCTTTGGCAGGTGAGGGTGAGTCAAGCTTTCTATTCGGTCTTTAGAGGTTGTGTAAAGATATTTTCGATGATTGGCGTTTCGCTCGTTTCTAGCATGAGTGCCTGTCGCATGTAAGGCGGAATGGAGCAAAAAACCGGATCAGAGCCCTCGAAAAGCTCCGCTCCGTCGAGCCCATTCCTCATGCTTTGCTGATGAAGGCGGTTTACAAAACCGGGTCAGAGCTACTTTTATGCGTGGACGGCATACCCTGGTTTTCGAACGCTCCGACTCGTGCGAGGCCGAAGACGTATCGTCAACTTGGTGAGTACTGATTTGGAGAGTGAGTGGTGGCCGTCAAGCCTGGGGATATTTACGAAGACGTGTCCTTCCACCCCTGCTTATGCCTGGGAGTCGACGAGACCGGCGTTGTCTGGGGAATCTCCCTGATCGACGGAAGCTACCCTCGAGAAACCGATCTCTACATGAGCGGCATTCGTCTTCTAACGATCGAGCAGGCGTGGGAATGGAAGACGAAGGGGCCTGAGCGTATCGCGGCGGAATATAAGGCGGAGCATCCGGAAGCGCAGTAGGGCATGGCCCGGTCGGACGCGGTCAATCGCGCTCGACGCTTTTGCGGCATGTCCGCCAGCTCGCGCTTGAGTGGATGACCATCAGCTTCGATCAGAACCTGATCCGCGCATCAAACCGAACTCCCCCCGTAGCATCCCCCGTCCGCGTATCCACCCGCCCAAACCCGCCCAGGCTCCAGGACACGCCGCCCTGGTCGAAGCGCAGGCCGGTGCCGCCGCTGAGGCTCTGCAAGCCGTCGCGGTCGAAGTTGAGGCTGCCTTGGGCGTAGGCGTCGAGGGCGTCGTCGACTTCGTGGGTCAGCGTCGCGTTGACGTTGGCGTCGCGCAGGCCGTTGGGGTCGAAGTTGACGGCGGCGTCGAGGTCGAAGGCGTTGACCGTGCCTAGGTCGAGGTGGGCGGCGGCGTTGAGGCCCAGGCTGGGCGTGGCGCCGTTGCCGAAGGGGCCGGCGGTGAAGCCGAAGCGGGCCGAGTCGAAGGCGTCGGCGACGCCGATGTGGCCTTGCACGGTCACCGTGCCCGGGGCCGGGGCATAGGTCGCGGACAGGGCGCCGGTGAGGTTGCCGTCGTAGCTCAGGCCGAGTTCCAGGCCGATGGCGTTGATGTCGGCGTTGGCGATGTCGGCCGGGTCGAAACCGGTGATGGCGAAGCTGGGCGAGAAGGCGTTGAATTCTCCGACCGCGGGCGCGGCCGGCAGGCTTTGCGCGACTTCGGCGTAGTTGGCCGGGGTCGAGACCACGCCGCCCAAAGCGTTCAAGGATGAGAAGTCCAGGGCCGGCGCGTCGACCGCCATCGTGTTGAGCTGCGCCAGCGCGCTCACCGCGACGCTGAGGTCGACCGGGGCGGCTTCGACTAGCGAGGGCGTTGGCACCGCGCCCAGCGCGGAGATGGTCTCGGCCAGCTGCGATTCGGCGACTTCGTTGGCGGCCTGGCTGTGTTGCGCCGAATTCGCTGAACTGGCCGAATCCCTCGCCGAAGAGCCCGATACGCCCGAACTTGCGTCTGCCATGAGCGGTTCCTCCCTGGATGGGGCCGGCCCTGCGCCGGCAATGCCGTGCATGAAAACGTTTTCAGTCAATTTAGAGGCTACGCCCGGAAGCGGGCGCCGGGTATCTGGGGCGGACCCTAGGCGCAGCGGGCCTTCCCGGCCATGCCGGGCGGGCCGTCGCGGCCGCGGTGGGGCGCCGGTCCGGTTTTGCCGCGATGGCTCGGACCGTCCCGACACCGGCGCGCGGCCCGCACCCGCGTTCCCATTTGCGCCGGCCTGTTGCCTAATGCACCTGCCGCGCGGGACGCCGGCGATGGGCGATAGCGAACGACCGGCGCCGTGCCGGCCGGGATGGACGATGGCGAATGTATTGATCCTGGGGCCGCGTGCCCCGGCGGCTCTGGAACTGGCGCGCAGCTTCGCTCATGCGGCGTGGACGGTGCATGTCGCCGACAGCGTGTCGTGCCGGCTCGGGGCCTGGTCGAACGCGGTGTTCCGGGCGCACCGGTTGCCGTCGCCGCGCGCGGACGCGGCCGGTTTCGTCGCCGCGCTGTCGCGCATCGCCGCGGCTGAGCGCATCGACCTGATCGTGCCGACCTGCGAGGAGGTGTTCACCGTCTCGCGTTACCGCCAGGCGTTGCCGCGCTCGGTGCGGGTGCTGGCCGAGGACTTCGAAACCCTGCGCGCCTTGCACAGCAAACGGCGGTTTCTCGAACTGGCGCGGGACTGCGGCGCGCGCGTGCCGGACAGCGTCGCGGTGACGAGCCTGGAGCAGGCGCGAGAATGGGCCGGCGACCGGCCGCTGGTGCTGAAGCCAGAGTATTCGCGCTTCGGCGTGCACGTGCGTCTGCACCCGGACGGGTTGCCGGCCGATGCCGCGCCGCTGGGGCTGGACCAGACCTGGGTCGCGCAGCGTTTCCACGCCGGCACCGAACTGTGTTCCTACGGCATTGCGGACCGTGGCCGGCTGCTGGCGCACGCGGTGTATCGGCCGGCGTACCGGCTGGCGCGCAGTTCCAGCTTCTATTTCGATCCGCAGCCGACCGCGGCGATCCGCGCGTTCGTCGAGCGCTTTGTCGCCAAGCTGGGTTTCAGCGGGCAGATTTCCTTCGACTGGATCGTCGGCGAAGACGGCGTGCCGACCGTGCTGGAATGCAATCCGCGCGCGGTCAGCGGCGTGCATGTGTTCGTGCCCGGTGCGCCGCTGCCGGCGGCGCTGATGGGTGCGGACATGGCCTGCGTGGATGCGGGCGCGGGCCGGGCGCGGATGATTGCGCCGATCATGCTCGGGCCCGGGCTGGCGCAGGCGTTGCGCGACGGCCGCGGTGCGCAGTGGCGGCGCGACTGGGCGCGCGCCGAGGACGTGCTGTCGGTGCGCGGCGACCCCGCGCCGCCCCTGGGCGCGCTGGTCGACGTGGCGGCCTATGCCGGCATCGCCCTGCGCCGCGGCTGCAGCCTGCGCGAGGCGGCGACGCGCGACATCGAATGGGACGGCGAGGACCTGCCCGAGCTATGAGCGCGGCGACGACGAGCGCGGTGGATGAGTTCAATCGCGCGTCGGCGGCGTTCGCGCAGTTGCACGTCGGCAGCGACTCGCAGCGTTATATCGCCAATCTCGCCACTCGGGTCGAGATGTTGAATGTGGGCGAGCTGAGCCTGCCGGCGACGATCAACGAAGACGAGCCGGGCAATGCCTGGGTCTGCTCGCCGCGCACCGCCTATGCCGACTACGCTGCCGAAGAGGCGGTGCGCTACGCGCCGTCCTGGGCCGCGCCGGCGTTGCGCGCACTGGGTCGGTTCGGCGCACGGCGTCTGCAGCGGGCGCGGATCGACCGAGCCGTCGCCATCAACAACTGGCTGCTGTCGACCAATCTGTATCCGCCGCTGGCGGCGACGCCGCTGCGACAACTGCTCGACGCCGCGCGCCAGCGCTGGCCGCAGCATGCGCTGTGGCTGCGCTCGCTCAACGAGCGCGAGCACGGCGACTGGCTGGCGCAGTTGCAAGCGCTGGGCTTCGAACTGATCGGCAGCCGCCAGGTGTATCTGTACCGCGACGTGGCTAGCCTGGCGCGGCGGCGCCACAACCTGGCGATGGACTTGCGCCTGGCGGCCAAGCATCCGGGACGCGCCGGCAACGGCGAGATCGGCGAGGCCGATTACGAACGCATCGCCCACTTGTACCGGCGCCTGTACCTGGACAAGTATTCGGCCTGCAACCCGCACTATCGCGCCGAGTTCATGCGCCAATGGCACCGCCAGGGACTGCTGCATTTCGACGGCTTCCGCGACCGGGACGGGCAACTGCTGTGCGTGGCCGGGCAGTTCCGTCTCGGCGGCTGTCTGACCACGCCGATCGTGGGCTACGACACCGGCCGGCCGCGGCGCGAGGGGCTGTATCGGCTGGCCACCGCCTGCACCTTCGAGCACGCGCTGCGCAGCGGCGAGACGATCAATTTCAGCGCCGGCGCGGCGCATTTCAAGCGTTTGCGCGGCGGCGAGCCGGCGATCGAGTACAGCGCGGTGTATGCGCGGCACCTGCCGCGCGCGACCCGGCGCGCGATCGCCTTCCTGGCCGCGGCGACGCAGCACATCGGCGTGCCGATCATGCGTCGGTTCGCGCTGTGAGCGGCGAGGGCGCGCGATGATCGACTGGCACCCCAGCCATGCCTCGCGCTGGTTCGCCGCGCTGTGCGCCGAGCGGCTGCGGCGCACGCCGGTCGCGGTGCGCTTGCTCGACCGGCCGGTGGTGCTGGCGCGCACCGGCGATGGCCGGGCCTTCGCCCTGGAAGACCGCTGCCCGCACCGGCACGCGCCGCTGTCGGCCGGGTGCGCGACCGGCGACGGGCTGGCCTGCCCGTATCACGGCTGGCGCTTCGACCGCGACGGCCGCTTGTGCGAGATCCCCGGCCTGTCGCCCGAGGCCGCGTTGCCGTCGGTGCGCGTGCGCCGCATCGCCGTGCGCGAGCACGACGGCCTGATCTGGTTGCGCCTGGACGGCCGCGACGAGGGCGAGCTGGCGCCGCTGGTGCGGGAGTTCGGCCCGGATTCGCGGCGCTTCCTGTGGCAGACCCGCTGGCCGGCGCACGTGGTCGATGCGATCGAGAACTTCCTCGACCCGTTGCACACGCACTGGATCCATCCCGGCCTGGTCCGTCGCGGCGGTGCGCGCAGCGAGGTGCTGGCGCGATTCATGCCGAACGCGGACGGGTTCGAGGTGGGCTATCACGGCCAGCCGCAGCAGTCGGGATTGCTGTACCGGCTGTTCGAGTCGCCGCGCGACAGCGAACGGGCACGCTTCGACGCGCCCGGCAGCGCGCAGATCGAGTATCGCTACCGCAACGGCGGCACGGTGCGGATCAGCCTGCATTTCAGCCCGGAAAGCGCGGCGTCCACGGCGGTGTTCGCCAGCCTGCACGTGGAGAACCGCTGGGCGCCGGCCTGGCTGGTGCGGCGGCTGGTGTGGCCGTTTCTGAAACGGGTCAACGACCAGGACGCGCGCGTGCTCGGTTTGCAGTCGGCCAATCTGCGCCGCTTTCCCGGCGTGCGCGGCGCCTCGACCGAGCTCGACCTGGTGCGGCCCTGGGTCGAAGCGTTCTGGAACGACGGCGCGGCGCCGCCGGCGGCGCCGCGCGAGGTGCGGATGCGGTTGTGACCGCGCCGCGGGTTCAGCGGCGCGGGACCTCCCGCAAACGCTGCAGCGCGGCCTGATCGATCGGTTCGCTGCGTTGGGGCGAGGTGTCTTCGTTCAGCGAGAACGGCTTGCCGTCGCCGAAGCGCAGTTCCGGCCAGCGCGGCGGCACCGCCTCGACCTTGCCGGCCCGCATCGCCGCTTCCAGCGCCTCGGTTCCGCGCTCGCGGGTGCCGATGAAGCTGCGCGCGGCCACGCCCCAGCGCCCGCCGTCGAGGGCGTAGAGGGTGCAGGTCGAGCCGTATTCCTCGATTTCGCACAGCAGGTATTCGCGCACGCCGTCGCGGTCCAGGTCCGGCGCCATCAGCACGCAGCGCGCGTCCTCGCGCAGGCAGTCGGGCGCGGACAGCTTGCGCTCCAGCACCGCTTGCAGCCAGACCGGTTCGACCGGGTCGATGCCGGGCGCGCGCGCGATCCTTCGCAAGGCGTTGGCGGCGGTGCGCGGCGCCTGTTCGCGCCGGTCCGCGGGGCTGTACCAGGGGCTCTCCGTCGCGATCGCCTCGGCGAGCGCATCGCGCGCGGCCGGGGCGGCGAACTTCGGCTCGCGACGCAGCGCGAGCAAGGCCTGGTAGCCGCGGCGGCCGCTGTAGAAACGCAGATGCTTGAGGTCGAAATCGACGACCGTGGCGCGGCCGTCGCGCAGGCGCGCGAGCTGGTCGCCGACGCTGAGCCGGTGCGGGTCCAGCAGCAACGAATTGGCCGCGACCGCCAGCGCCAGCGCGATCAGCGAAACGATCACGTTGACCCGGGCGATGCCGTGCAGCCAGCCGCGTCGCGGGCGCAGCGCGGCCCAGGCGTAGCCGCAGGCGTAGGCGGCCAGCAGCACCGAGGCCAGCAGGGCCCAGAAGCGGTCGCCGGTCCAGCCGTACTGGACGATGCGCAGCCCGAGCGCATACAGGCCCAACCCGGCGTAGATCGGCAGGCTCAGCAACGCGGCGTCGACCACCCGGCGCAGCGCGCGCGGATAGGGCGGCTCGCCGCTGCCGTCCTGGAACACGGCATTGACGAACAGCACCAGCAGTGCGATCACGCACATCAGGATCAGCGTCGCCGCGCGCGTGCGCCACAGCGCTTCCAGGCCGGTGAACGGCAGGCTCAGCACGAACAGCACCGCGACCAGGGCCAGCAGCGGCAGCAGGCCCTTGAAGATCGCGAACAGCACCTGGCGCGCGATCTGCACCGGCTTTTGCTGGGTGCGGCCGACGAGCAGGCCGAGGCCGGCCATCAGGCCGCTGACCGGCCAGGCGAAGCCCGGCTGCGAGAACAACTCGGCGAACACGTTGATGCCGATCAGCTTGAACAGCATCGCGCACAGCCCGAGTACGCCCCAGCAGATGGTGACGAAAACGCCGGTCAGAGCCAGGGTCAGGGCGTTCTGCCAGCCGTGCTCGAACAATGCCGGATACGGGGCGCACCAGCGCCCGTGTTCGATCCGGCATTGCAGATAGGGCAGGGCGACGAACCAGGCGATGGCGAGGCTGACCGCGAACGGCGCCAGCACGGTGTCGGTTTCTAGCTGCGGCGCGCCGGTGGCGCTCCAGGCGGCCCAGGCGCCGAGTACGGCGATGATCAGGCTCAGGCCGACGGCGTGTTGCCAGAAGCGCGGGTCGCGCAGTCGCTGCACGCTCAGCAGCATCGCGCCGGGTACCGCCAGCAGCAACGCATACAAGGCGATCGGCAAGCCGCTGCCGCCGAGTGCCGCGGCGTATTTGCCGGTGGCGTACAGGGCCAGGCCTTGCAGCGCGGCGACGGCGACGATGAACCAGCGGGTGGAGCGGGGCAGTGCGGGCGACGGGAGCATCCTGGATCCTGGCGGTGGCGCGGACGACGCACCGGTGCGCCGGCCCGGAAGGCGCGGTCGCGATGTCGTCCATGACGTGCCCGGCCATGGTAGATCAGTTCGGGTTCCGAACTTCTCCGCGCAGCAGGGGCGAACGGCCTGGGGCGGGGGATGATGGGCGGAACACCAGCAAATCGCCATGCCCCCTTTTCACCGTGGGACAGAACCTCGAGCTGCTTTGCCGACGGGCGGCGAGCTGCGGGGGCGAGGCCTGTCGGCAGCGATCGGAGCGGAGGCGGGTGGCTGGCGAAGCGGAGATCGCCCGTCGGCGCCTATTCCCCGCCGCCCGCATCGACCCATTCGACCGCGATCTCCTCGCGCCAGCGCTGCGTGTGCAGCGGACGCTCGGCGATGGCGTCGCCGGGCGCGGTCTGCACCCACAGCATGCAACAGTCGGCGTGGGACTTCAGATAGCTGCTGCGAAAGGCGATGACTATCGCCGCGTAGCAGGCGCGGGGCGTGCGCACGCGCGTGATCGCGGCGAAGTCGAAGCTGTAATGGCCGGCGCCGTGCCAGGGCCAGACGTCCTCGTCGGCCGGCGTGCCCGGCGGCGCCGGGCAACGCGCTTCGGGGTCGGGCAGACGCTGGCTGCCGTCGCGATGCAGTCGTACCTCGGCCAAGGCGCCATCGGCGGCGGCGGCGAAATCCGCATCGGCGTCGAGCGCCGTCTGCACGGCATCGTCGCGGCGCGCGTCCGCGGTCGCTGGCAGGACCCGATGACGATAGCGGTAACGCACCACCAGCGCCGGCCGCGTCGCGGCCGCGGCCGGCGCCGGCGTCATCGGCCGCTGCAAGGTCAGCGTATCGCGCCCGTACACGCTGTCGCGGTAAGCGACGTAACTGCGACCGTCGATGCGCAGCCAATACACCGCCTGGTCGCCGCCGCGGCCGTTGATCGAGAACGTCGCGCCGCCGTCGGTGTACCCCGTTGCCGGGTCGTTGCGCAGGGTCGAAAGGTACGAATACAAGCCGGTGCCGCCGACGTACTGATCCAGGATCAGGTCGCGTCGGCCGTCTTCGTCCAAGTCCAGGAAGGTCAGGGCGGCGCCGCCGCTCTCCGATTCGACCGCGATCGCGCCGGCGCTCCAGGCCTCGACGAAGGCCCGCCATTCCGCATCGGACAGGCCCGGCGGGCGCTTGCGCTGGAGTGTACGGGCGTCGTCGTCCTGTTCGACCCGCAGCGCGATCCCGCTGCGGTCGAGGTAACGCTCCAGCGTTCGGTCGACCGGCATCGGCTCGTCGGCGGGCAGGGCGGCGATCCGGTCGGCCAGGCGTTCGAGCAGGGTGTGCGCGTCGGTCGGCGGGGCGGCAGGCGCGGGGCCGGCGAGGGCGCCTGCGGCGATCCATGCGGCCGCCCTGGCCGCACCGCGCCCGACCGGGCCGGCGCTCACCTGGCCGTCCCCCGGCGCGGGGTCTTGGCCGAGGCCACCCGGGGGCCGCCGGCCAGCGCCTGCGCGCGACGCCAATACGGGCCGACGGCCTCGATCCGGCGGTAGGCCGGGCAGCTTTCGCGGTGCGCGCCCGGCAGATAACTCAGGCTCATCAGGAACTCACCGGTGATCTCGCCGCCAGTGAAACGAAACGTGCGTTTGAACAGCTTGACCCAGCCGGCCTTGTCGCGAGGCTTGCCGTCGAGCAACTGGTGCGCGTCCAGCCACGCGGCGAAGCCGCCGTGGCTGTCGCGCAGGCCCTGCACGACCCCGGCATTGTGGATCGCTGCGTCGACCTTGAGCCGGTTGCGGATGATGCCGGCGTCTTCGAGCAGGCGCAGACGGTCGGCCTCGCCGTAGCCGGCGACGCGATCGACGTCGAAACCGTGGTAGGCGCGGCGGAAGCCTTCGCGCTTGCGCAGGATGGTCTCCCAGCTCAGCCCGGCCTGGTTGATTTCCAGGATCAGGCGCTCGAACAGGTCAGTTTCCTCGCGCTGCGGGAAGCCGTATTCGTGATCGTGGTAATGGCCGTGGACCGGGTGACCCGGAGCGATGTCGCAATAGCCCGACATGGGGACCTCGAGAGAGCGCGGCCCTGGATTGTCGTGCGCCGCGCACATCGAATCCAGGGCCGTACGGCGGGGTCGGGGGGCGACGGCCGGGCAGGGCGGTCCGCGGCCCGCGGGGACGCCCCGGATCGACGAAACGTGCGCGGACCGGCGCCGAATTCACGCCGGGCAGGCTAGAATGCGACCCATGTCCGCCATGCCCACACCCCTCGCGAACCAGGTCCTGATCGCGCTGCCCGCGTTGGCCGACACCAACTTCTCGCGCAGCGTGGCGCTGATCTGCCAGCACGACAACGACGGCGCCATGGGCATCGTCGTCAACCGCCCCTCCGAGTACACCCTCGGCGAGGTGTTCGGGCAGATGGGCGTGGACGGCGGCGACGAGCGACTGCGCGCGCAGATCGTCCTGGCCGGCGGCCCGGTGCATCCCGAGCGCGGCTTCGTCCTCCACGACGGCGGCACGCGCTGGGATTCGACCCTGGTCATCGGCAACGACCTGTTCCTGACCACTTCGCGCGACATCCTCGAAGCGATGGCCAAGGGAGAAGGCCCGTCCAACGCGATCGTCGCGCTGGGTTGCGCCGGCTGGGGTTCGGGCCAGCTCGAGCACGAAATCACCGAAAACGACTGGCTGACCGCGCCGGCCGATGCCGAACTGCTGTTCCAACTGCCGCTGGACGCGCGCTGGCACGCCGCGGCAGGCCGCATCGGCGTCGATTTCGCCCACCTGGCCGACTACGCCGGGCACGCATGAGTCCGGCGGCGATTCGACGAGACGGCACCGTCCTGGGTTTCGATGTAGGCGCGCGACGCATCGGCGTCGCGGTGGCCAGCGCGTTCGGCCACGGCGCGCGCGCGCTGGCGGTGATCGACGTCCACGGCGCCGGCCCGGACTGGAGCGCGATCGACCGCCTGCACAAGGAATGGCGTCCCGACGGTCTGATCGTCGGCGACCCGATGACCCTGGAGGGCGGCGACCAGCCGGCCCGCGCCCGCGCTCACGCCTTCGCCCGTCAGCTCCGCGCCCGCTACCGCCTGCCGGTGGTGCTGGTCGACGAACGCTCCAGTTCGATCGAAGCGGCGCATCGCTTCGCCGCCGACCGCGCCGAGGGACGCAAGCGCCGCCGCGACGCCGAAGCGCTGGACGCGGTGGCCGCCGCGGTCATCGTCGAGCGCTGGCTGGCCGCTCCCGACGACGCCACCGACATCGAACACGTTTCCAACGCATGAACACGACCGCCCACGCTACCCTCGGCTCGCGCCACTTGCTGAGCCTGGCCGACGCCACGCGCGAATCGCTGGAGGCGCTGCTGATCCGCGCCCAGGCCTTCGCCGAAGGCCATTACGACAGCCGCGCCCTGGCCGGCATCGCGGTCTGCACCCTGTTTTTCGAGCCCTCGACCCGGACCCGGCTGAGCTTCCAGTTGGCCGCGCAGCAGCTCGGCGCGCACGTGCTCAACTTCGACGCCTCGACCTCCTCGACCAGCAAGGGCGAGACCGCGCTCGACACGTTCAAGAACATCGAAGCGATGGGCGTGCGCGGCTTCGTGATCCGTCATCGCGAAGACGGCGCGGTCGCCGCGCTGGCGCAGCAGGCGCGGCCCGGCAGCTGCCTGGTCAACGCCGGCGACGGCCGCAGCGCGCACCCGACCCAGGGCCTGCTCGACATGCTGACCCTGCGCCAGGCCAAGGGCCGCGATTTCTCGCAACTGCGCGTGGCCATGGTCGGCGACGTCAAGCACTCGCGTGTGGCCCGCTCCGACCTGCAGGCGCTGCGAGCGCTCGGTGCCGGCGAGATCCGGGTCTGCGGACCGGCTTCGCTGCTGCCCGACGACGGCACTCTGGACGGCTGCATCGTCACCCACGACCTCGATGCGGCGCTGGAAGGCGTGGACGCGGCGATGATGTTGCGCCTGCAGCGCGAACGCATGGAAGAAGGGCTGGTGTCCTCGCTCGACGACTACCATCGCGACTACGGCCTGACCGCGACCCGCCTCAAGCGCGCCGCTGCCGATGCGGTGGTGATGCATCCCGGGCCGATGAACCGCGGCGTGGAAATCACCGACGAAGTCGCCGACGGCCCGCAGTCGCTGATCCTGACCCAGGTCGCCAACGGCGTCGCCGTGCGCATGGCCGTGCTCGAAGCCCTGCTCAAGGGCTGAGCCGCGGCACCGTTTTTCCGTCGCGGCCGCGCTTTGCGCGGCCGCGTCGTTTTAGCTCGAAGGAGAGCGCAATGATCGTGAAAGACAGCAACGGCACGGCACTCGCCGACGGCGATTCGGTACTGGTGATCAAGGACCTCAAGGTCAAGGGCACTTCGGTGACGCTCAAGCGCGGCACCTTGTGCAAGAACATCCGCCTGACCGACGACGAAGAGCTGATCGAGTGCAACGTCGACAAGGTCAAGGGCCTGGTGCTGCGCACCGAGTTCGTCAAGAAGGCCTGAGTGGCCGGGATTGGGGATTCGGGATTCGGGATTGGTTGAGCGCTGGCGCGGTGGCGTGAGCTTGCGCTGGATAGGGTTCGCAATTCCGAATCCGCTTTTGCGAATCCCCAATCCCGAATCACCAATCCCGCCGCCGCATCCACAACCAATCCCACAGCTCGGCCATCGCATAGGCGCGATCCCAGGCGTTGTGGCCGACGTCGGCGAACTCGGTGTAACGGGCGTTCGAGCCGGCGCGGCGCAGCGCCGCGATCATTTCGCGCGAGCGTTCCGGCAGCACGATGTCGTCGCGGGCGCCGTGGAAGATCCACAGCGGCGTCGACGCCAGCCGCCGCGCCGCATCGTCCAGCGTCGTGACGCCGCCGAGCGCGGCGATGCGGCGAGGGTTCCAGCCATGCGGCGGGTCGAAGCCGCCGCAGATCGGCGCGATCGCCGCGAACCGCTCCGGCTGCATCAGCGCCAACTCGTAGCTGAGAAATCCGCCCATCGACAGGCCGGTCAGCAGGATGCGTTGCGGATCGGGAGCGAACTCGGCCTGAGCGTGCTCGAGGATCGCCAGGGCGGTGAAAGCGTAGTGGCCGGGGTCGTCGCGGTCGGCGTGCATTTGCGGAAACACCGCGATCGCCGGGAACTCGTCCATGCGGGCGCGGATCACCGGGCCCAGGCCCACCTCGAGCTGGCGCCGGTTGTCGTCGCCGCGTTCGCCGGAGCCGTGCAGGAACAGGATCAGCGGCGGCCGCTCGCCGCCGGCACGGCGCGAGGGCACGAACACCTGATAGCGATGCAGCGCGCCGTCGGCGAGCGGCAGTTCGCGTTCCAGGAAACAGCCGTGTTCGCGAAGATCGGGCATGGCGGCACTCGTGGACGGAGGCAGCCGACACGGCGCTATCGGCGCGCTCCGGAACTTGCCTGGAAGCATGATCGGCACGTTTCGCGGCCGCGTTCAAGGACGTGGGTCGCGGCTTGGAGGGGGCGGGCTGGCGCAGCGCCGGCTCATGCCGCGTGCGTGGCGGTTCGACGCGGCGCGGTCGCGACTTGCGTCGTTCCTACTCCCATGGCTTCGGGAGCGTTGACGGTGGCATGGAAGGGTGTCGCTTCGGCGGTCGCAGCTCACGCCGCTCCTACAAGAAGCGGTGCCGCCCTGTAGGAGCGGCGCGAGCCGCGACGGCGAAGCGGTGTGCGCGGGCGTCGCCCTCGAATCGCACGAAGGCAGGACGGCGCGAGCGCTTCGGCAGGACGAGATCGGCGCGGCACGGGTCGCCCAACGGCGATGCCGCAGCAATCGGTCGCGGCGAACGCGGTCGCCTCAGCGCAGCAGAATCAGCGTCGCCAGGCCGAGGAAGCTGAGGAAGCCCATGACGTCGGTCAGGGTGGTCAGGATCACGCCGCCGGCCAGGGCCGGGTCGAAGCCCAGGCGCTTGAGGGTTAGCGGCACCAGCACGCCGCCGGCGGCGGCGGTCAGCAGGTTGATGGTCAGCGCGGTGCCGATCACCAGCGACAGGCCGGGCTGGCGGAACCACAGCAGCACGATCAGGCCCAGGCCGACGCCGAGGCAGAGGCCGTTGATCAGGGCCACCGACAACTCCTTGCGCAGCAGGGTCCAGACGTTGGACGCGCCGATCTGTCCCAGGGCCAGGCCGCGGATCATCAGCGCCAGCACCTGGGTGCCGGCGTTGCCGCCCATGCCGGCGACGATCGGCATCAGCGCGGCCAGCGCCACCAACTGGGCGATGGAGTCCTCGAACTGGCCGACCACGCTGGCGGCGAGGAAGGCGGTGCACAGATTCACCGACAACCAGATCAGGCGGCGCCGGAACGCGCGCCGCACCGGGCTGAACAGATCCTCGTCCTCGTCCAGACCTGCCGCGCTCAGGGCCTGGTGTTCGGCCTCTTCGCGGATGATGTCGACCACGTCGTCGATGGTGATGCGGCCGAGCAGGATGTTGTTGTCGTCGACCACCGGCGCGCTGATCCAGTCGTGGTCGGAGAACTGACGCGCGACTTCGCCGGCGGTCTCGCCGACGTCGATCGCGGGCTGCTCGTCGTCGACCAGCTTGTTGATCGGCGTGCCGGGCTCGTGGGTCAGCAGCGCGGCCAGGGCGATCCGGCCCAGGTACTGGTGGCGGCGGCTGACCACGTACAGGTGATCGGTGTGCTCGGGCAATTCGCCGCGCAGGCGCAGGTAGCGCAGCACCACCTCGATGGTGGTGTCGGCGCGCACCGTCACCACGTCGGGGTTCATCAGGCGGCCGGCGGTGTCCTCCGGGTAGGACAGCACCTGCTCCAGGCGCTCGCGGTTCTCACGGTCCATCGACTTGAGGACTTCGTCGATGACCGTGTCGGGCAGGTCTTCGACCAGGTCGGCGAGGTCGTCGATGTCGAGGTCTTCGACCGCGGCGACGATCTCGTCGGTGTCCATGTCCGCGAGCAGGCTTTCGCGCACTTCGTCGCCGACGTGGACCAGCACCTCGCCGTCGTCCTCGGGGTCGACCAGGCCCCACACCACCACGCGCTTGCCGGGGGGCAGCGATTCGAGCAGGTTGCCGATCTCGGCCGGCGACAAGGTGTTGACCAGGCGGCGCACCGGTCCGAGGCGGCCGCTGTCGAGCGCATCGGACAGCAGGCGCAGCTGACGCGCGGTCTTGTCGTGGCGGACGGCTTCGGCCATGCGGTACTTCCTCGCAGGTGACGGACGCGGCCACGAAGCCGGCGAAAGTCAGACGTTCATGCGTGGATTATCGCCCCTCGTGCCGATAAAGCCCAGCCCGGATCGGGCCGCGGTCCAGTCTCTGCCGTCCGCCGTCCGCCGTCCGCCGTCGAGCGCGCGGCCGCGGCAAGGCGCGTCGGGCCGGAGCGGCCGCGGCGCTCAGGCGTTCAGCCAGGCCTCGATGCCGGCGCGGTCGCGTGCGCGCATCAGCGCCGGTGCGCGCTTGCGCAGGCTGTCCAGATGCAGGCCGCGGATCGCGCGGCGCACTTCCAGCAAGGTCGCCGGGTGCAGGCTGAATTCCTCCAGCCCCAATGCCAGCAGCAGCGGCGCGAAGGCGGCATCGCCGGCCATTTCGCCGCATACCGCGACCGGCTTGCCGCGCGCGCGGGCCAACCGGATCACGTCGCGGATCACCCGCAGCACCGCCGGGTGCAGCGGCGTGTACAAGTTGCCGAGCGCTTCGTTGTTGCGGTCGACGGCGAGCAGGTACTGGACCAGGTCGTTGGTGCCGATCGACAGGAAGTCGACGGCATGGATGAAGCCGGGCAGGGCGATCGCCGCGGCCGGCACTTCGATCATCGCGCCGAGCGGAATCTTGTCGGCGACCTCGTGGCCTTGCTTGCGCAGGTCGGCGGCGACCTGCTGCATCAACCGGCGCACGGTGCGGATTTCCTCGGCGCAGCTGATCATCGGTACCAGCACCCGCACCGGGCCGTAGCCGGAGGCGCGCAGGATCGCGCGCAACTGGGTCTCGAGCAGGCCGTCGCGCGCCATCGACAGGCGCACGCCGCGCACGCCCAGGGCCGGGTTGGGCTCGTCGCGCAAGGCCAGGCCGGTCTTGTCGGCCTTGTCCGCGCCCAGGTCGAGGGTGCGGATGGTGACGCTGCGGCCGGTCATGCCCAGGACCACATCGCGGTAGGCGCGGAACTGCTCGTCCTCGTCGGGCAGCTCGTTGCGCTGCAGGAACAGGAACTCGGTGCGGTACAGGCCGACCCCGGCCGCGCCCAGCGCGTGCGCCTCGGCCACGTCGTCGCGCGATTCGGCGTTGGCGTAGAGCTTGATGTCGACCCCGTCGGTGGTGCGGGTGGGTTCGCGCCGCAGGCGGTGCAACTGCTTGCGCTCGCGCGCCAGCTCGCGCACCCGCGCGCGGTGCGCGCGCAGATCGGCGGCATCGGGCTCCAGGATCACCGCGCCGGTGTTGCCGTCGACCACCAGCGCATCGCCGTCGTTGATCTTCAGCAGGGCCTGGGCGGCGCCGACCACCAGCGGCAGATGCAGGCTGCGGGCCAGGATCGCGCTGTGCGAGAGCGCGCTGCCGGCCGCGGTCACGATCGCCATCACCCCCTGCGCCTGCAGTTGCGCCAGTTCGGCCGGGGCGACGTTGTCGGTGACCAGGATCTCGCCGGCCACGCCCTGGGTGTCGTGGTCGCGCCGGTGCAGGGCGGCGTGGATGCGCCCGATCACCTGGTCGATGTCGTCCACGCGGCTGCGGAAATAGGCGTCGTCCATCGCCTCGAACACCGAGGCGATGCGGTCGCGCTGCAGGCGCAGAGCGTAGTCGGCGGCGTAATGGCCGGTGCGGATCAGTTCGTCCAGGCCCTGCAGCAGCTCGGGGTCGTCGAGCAGCAGGGTGTGCAGATCGAGGAATTCGCCGACCTCGTGGGCCAGGGCGCCGTGCAGGCGCTCGCGCAGGGCGTGCATTTCCTGGCGCACGCTGTCGATCGCGGCGTGCAGCCGGCCCAGCTCGGCCTCGACCTGGTGTTGAGCGATGCGTTCTTCGGCGACTTCCAGCGCGTGCGGCAGGCGGACCCGGGCGCGGCCGAGCGCGCTGCCGCGGGAGGCGCCGTGACCCTGGAATTCCTGCCGCATCCGCGCCTCCTCAGCTGTCTTCGTCGAAACGGCGGTCGAACAGGGCGATCACGGCGTCGGCCGCGTGGGCTTCGTCCTCGCCCTCGACCCGCAATTTGACCGGAGTGCCTTGCCCGGCGGCCAAGAGCATCACGCCCATGATGCTCTTGGCGTTGACCTCGCGGCCCTTGGCGGTGAGCGTGGCGTTGCTGCGGAAGGCCGACAGCACCTGCACCAGCTTGGCGGTGGCGCGGGCGTGCAGGCCGAGACGATTGGAAACGGTGAGTTCGCGTTCGATCATGTCGGGGTCCTCAGGCAATGGTCAACGCGATGTTCGAAACGGGGGATGTCGTAAGCGGAAATGCGGGGTGCGTCATGCGGTCAGGCATCGTCCTGGATGACGCCGTTGCGGGCGCCGGCGGCGGCGATCACCGGCAGTTGGTCGAGTTCGAGTTCGGCGTAGTTCATCACCCGCAGCAACATCGGCAGGTTCAAGGCCGAGACCCGCCGCACCGGCGTGCCGAGGTGGGCCACGCGCGCAGCCAGGTTGCTCGGCGAAGCGCCGTACAAGTCGGTCAGCACCAGCACGCCATCGCCGTCGTCGACCCGGCGCAGGGCCGCACTGGCCTGCGGCAGCAGCGCGTCCAGATCGGCGTCGAACGGCACTTCGAAGGCCTCGGTGCGCAGCGGCAGGGGATTGAGCAAACGGTTGGCCACCGCGACGAGCGCGCTGCCGATACCGGTGTGAGTGATGAGAAGGACGCCTACGGACATGGCGTCAACTTAGCAGAGCGGGGTGACAGGCCGGAAGCGCCAAATGCGGCGAGCGGCGGCGAGCTGCGCCGAACCGCGGCCAATCCCACGGCCGGGGCCTGTGCCGCGGCCGGCACGGAGCCGGTCGCGGCATCGTCGGGGAGGCGATCGCGGCCTGCCCCGACGCGTCGCGCTCAGGTCTGAGGCGGCGCGGATTTGTCTTCCGCCGGAGGCGGCGGGGTGCTCGGATCGGTCGGGGTCGGCACGGCCGGCGGCGTGTCGCTGGGCGGTGCGTCGCTGGGCGGGGTTTCGGCCGGCGGCGGCAACTGCGCGGGCGCGGTGGCGTCGCCGGTCGCTGCGTTCGGGGCGGCCGGCGGTGCGGCCGGCTCGGTGGACGCCGGTGCGGTCGCCGCCGGCTCGGCCGGCGGTGTCGGTTCCGGACGCTGGCAGGCGCTGAGCGCGGCGGCGCCCAGCAGGGCGCCGAGTGCGACGGCCAGGCGGTATGGGGTCGGACGACGGGGGACGGGGATCATGGCAGGCTCCTTGTTCGCGGACGAGTTCGCGGGTTGGCGATGGAGGCCGGGCGGCGGCCGCGGCCGAAGTAGCTTCGACCGCATGCGTCCCAACAGGGCAAACGCCGCGCGGCGGCGAGCGGGGCGCGTCGGGCGCGGCTTACTTGTCGCCGCTGCGTTGGCCGTGGCCGGCCTGGAATTCGGCGATCGACAGGCGGCCGTCGCCATCGAGGTCGTGGCTGGAGAAGTTCGCCGCCAAGCGGGCATCCAGCGCCGCTTCATCGCGGCTGATCGCGCCGTCGCCGTTGCTGTCGACCTCGGCGAAGGCCGGCGGCACCGCGGTGTCGACCGGCGGCGGCCGCCGCGCGTCGCCGCGCTGGTCGTTGACCGGCGGCTCGGTGCGTTGCATTTCGTGGGCCGGCGGCGTGCGTTCCTGGGCGACGACGGCCGGGGCCAGGGCCAGTGCGCTCAGGCCGAGCAACAGCGGCGCGCAGCGGCGGATCGGAAGAAGGGCGTTCATGCTCGCGGCTCCGTAGCGGGACGGACGCGCCGGCGCGAGGGCACCGGCGCGATTCGACGCTACGTGCGCGGGTGCAAGCGTCGCGCCACAAAGGCGCGAAAATTTCGTGAGCGCATGACGCCGTTCCGGTATCGGCTCAGAGCGCGTTCAGGCCGACGCGGCTCAGTCGAGTTCGCGATGGTGCACGGCCACTTCGTTCCAGCCGCGCAAGCGCGCGTGCTCGGCCATGCGTTCGGCCAGGTACACCGAGCGATGGCGGCCGCCGGTGCAGCCGAAGGCGACGGTGGCGTAGCTGCGGGTGCTGTCGGCCTGCAGTCGCGGCAGCCAGGTGTCGAGGAACTGGCTGATCTGGGAAACGTAGAGGTTCACGTCCTCCTGCGCCTCCAAGTACTCGCGCACTCCGCCGTCGCGGCCGGACAGCGGTCGCAGCGCCGGATTCCAGTGCGGATTGGGCAGGCCGCGCGCGTCGAATACGAAGTCGGCATCGGCCGGCACGCCGCGCCGGTAGGCGAAGGATTCGAACAGCAGCGACATGCCCGCGTCGCTGCCGAGGCCGAACTCGGTGATGACGTGGCGGCGCAGCTGGTGGATGTTGAACTCGCTGGTATCGATCACCGTGTCGGCGATCTGGCGCAGCGGCTTGAGCACCTGGCGTTCGAGCGAAATCGCGTCGGCCAGGGCCAGGCCGAACTGGCTCAGCGGATGGCGCCGGCGGGTGTCGGCATAGCGTTTGAGCAGGACCGCGTCGCCGGATTCGAAGAACACCAGGCGCGGGTCGGCGCCGAGCGCGCCCACCGCCGACAGCCATTCGGGGATGTTGGCCAGGTCGCTGTGGCGGTTGCGCACGTCGATGCTGACCGCGAGCTTGGTCGGCATGTCGTCTTCGGCGCGGATCACGTTCTGCACGAACTGCGGCAGCAACTCGGCAGGCAGGTTGTCGACGCAGTAGAAGCCCAAGTCTTCGAGCGTATGCAGCGCCACCGACTTGCCCGAGCCGGACATGCCGCTGACGATGACCAGGGTGAACAGACTCGGTTCCGGCGCGTCCGCGGCGGGGTTGGATTCGACCTCGGGGCTCACGATTCGCCACGCTCCAGGAAATTGCTGTGCCGGGCGATGAACGCCGCGGCCGGGTCCAGGCCCTTCATGCGCAGGCTGTGCAAGCGCGTCGCCGCTTCGGTGAGCACGGCGAGGTTGCGGCCGGGCATGACCGGCAGGGTGATCATCGGCACGTCCAGGTCGAGCACCCGGCGGATGCCGGTGTCGCCGGTCAAGCGTTCGATGCCGGACGGCTGCGGCTCGCTCATCGGCCGGGTCAGGTGCACGATCAGGCGCAGGTACTTGTTGTTCTTGACCGCGGTGTCGCCGAACATCTGGCGGATGTTGAGCACCCCCAGGCCGCGCACTTCCAGCAGGTCCTGCAGCATGTCCGGGCAGGTGCCGTCGAGCACGTCCGGCGCGATCTGGGTGAATTCCGGGGCGTCGTCGGCGACCAGGCGATGGCCGCGGGTGACCAGCTCCAGCGCCAGCTCGCTCTTGCCCGAGCCGGATTCGCCGGTGATCAGCACGCCGATCGAATAGATCTCCATGAACACCCCGTGCAGGGTGATCTGCGGCGCCAGCGCGCGGGCCAGATGGTATTGCAGATGGTTGAGCAACTCGTGGCCGCGCCGCGGCGAGACCCACAGCGGGGTGTCGCTTTCCTCCGCGGCCAGGCGCAGGTCTTCGGGGCAGGGCTGGTCCTTGCTGATCACCAGCGCCAGCGGGCGGAACTGGATGATCTTCTCGATGGTTTCCCAGCGCAGCCGCGAGTCCAGGCCGTCGAGCCAGGTCAGTTCCTCGGTGCCGAGGATCTGCACCTTGTTCGGGTAGATCGCGTTGAGATACCCGGCCAGCGAAGGCCGCCGGGCCACCGTGTTGACCGCTTCGACCACGCGCGCGTCGCCGCGCTGGCCGGCGATCCAGCGCAGGCCGAGTCGGTCGCGCTGTTGTTCGAACAGATCGCCTGCGCGGATGCTCTTGCTCATGGGGCGGCAGTGTACGAGCAAAGCGCGGCCGTGTCGCAGCCCGACCGCGGTCACGGACGCGGCGCGACCGATGCCGCAACCGTGCGCGGGAGGCTCAGGCCGCGCTGCGCCGGCAGTAATCGAGCAGGCAGCCGGCCAGCTCCGCTTGCCCGGCCGCGTGGCGCAGGCGTTCGCGAAAACCGGCGTCGGCGAAGCGCTCGGCGAGCTCGGCCAACAACAGCAGATGCTGTTGGACATGATGCTCGGGAATGGCCATCGCCAGTACCAGGTCGACCGGCTGCCCGTCGGCGGCGGCGAAATCGACCGGTGCGTCCAGGCGCAGGAACGCGGCGCGGCTGGTCTCGACCAGGGCGGTGCGTGCGTGCGGGATGGCCACGCCGTGGCCGATCGCGGTGCTGGCGAGCCGCTCGCGCTCGCCCAGGCTGGTGCGCAGGGCGAGCGCGGCGGAGGCGTGGCCGTCGGCGAGCAGGTGCGCGGCCCGGTCGAGCACGGCATCGCGATCGCCGGTTCGGTCGAGGATCGCGACCCGCTGCGCGCTCAGCAAATCGTAAAGCGGCATGACGGCGTGGATGGGTGACGCGGTAAGCGTTGCCTGTGGCGAAGCGGTTACGGGCTCAGGCGAGTTCGCCGTTGCGGGCCAGGCTTTCGCCGCGATGGTGATCGACCAGCTTGCTCTTGTGCTTCATCAGCAGGCGGTCGAGCTTGTCGGCGAGCAGATCGATCGCGGCGTACATGTCGATCGCGGCGGCATCGCAATGCAGGGTGCGGCCGGCGAGCGAAACGGTGGCCTCGGCCCGGTGGTCGGGCTTGTCCAGACTGAGCTGGGTACGCACGTCGAAGGGTTGGTCGTAATGGCGTTGCAGACGGGCCAGCTTGCTTTCCACGTAATCGCGCAGAGCGTTGGTGACTTCGATCTGCTGGCCGTAGGTTTCGATGCGCATCGGGGACCTCCTTCACGTCGCGGATGAATGCAGACAGGCTCAGGATCGGATCGCGGAGCGATCGCTCCGGAGCCTGGCTCACGCCCTGGCCGGAGCCAGGGTGTCCAGCATCTCACTCTGAGCCGCAGGCGCAAGGGGCCGGCCTAGCACCTTGGTCGTAGCCGGGGCCGGGCGATTGATTCGCAAGGGTTTTTTCGAACGCGGCGGGTTTGCCGGGTGTGGCGGCCCGGCCGGTCTAGCCGATCCGGACCCGGTCCTGCGAGGACGGGATGCTCATCGCCTCGCGGTACTTGGCCACGGTGCGCCGGGCCACCGGTACGCCGGTGGCTTTGAGGGTTTCGGCCAGGCGCGCGTCGGACAAGGGTTTGCGCGGATTCTCGGCCTCGATCAGGCGCCGGATCATGGCCTGGATCGCGGTGCTGGAGGCTTCGCCGCCGGCGCCGGTGTCGATGCCGGAAGCGAAGAACGCGCGCAGCGGCAGGGTCCCGCGCGGGGTGCGCGCGTACTTGCGCGCGATCGCGCGCGAGACCGTGGATTCGTGCAGTCCGACTTCGTTGGCGACCTCGCGCAGGGTCAGCGGGCGCAGCGCGCTGTCGCCGAATTCGAGGAAGCCGGCCTGTTGCTTGAGCAGGCAGCGGGCCACCTTGAGCAAGGTGTCGCCGCGCGCTTCCAGGCTCTTGAGCAGCCAGCGCGCTTCCTGCAGATGGCCGCGCAGGTAGCTGGCGTCGGACGCGCTGGCGTGGCGGATCATGCTCTCGTAGCCGCGGTGGATGCTGATCCGCGGCCGCATCGATTCGGCCAGGGCGACCCGCCACAGGCCGTTCTGGCGCCAGATCACCACGTCCGGAGTGACGTAGGTATCGCTGGAGATCGCGCCCATCTGCGAACCCGGCCGCGGGTCCAGCGAGCGCAGCAACTGCACGGCCACTTCGACGTCGGCGACGTCGAGCTTGAGTTCGGCGGCGATGCCGGCCGGGCCGATGCGCGGCAGGCGCTCCAGCGGACCATGGGCGATCTGCTGGGCCAGGGCCTTGCCCGGGGTGTCGTCGGACAATGTGCTGAGTTGCAGGTTCAGGCATTCGGCCAGGGAGCGCGCGCCGGTGCCGACCGGATCGAAGCGCTGCACCTGATGCAACACAGTGACCACTTCGTCCTCGCCCGGAGGCGGATTCAGCTCCGCCGCGAGCGAGGCGACGAGGGAGTCCATCGGCTCGCGCAGGTAGCCGTCGTCGTCGATGGCCTCGATCAGGGCCACGCCGATGCTGCGGTCGCGCGGCGACAGCGGACTCAAGTGCAGCTGCCACAGCAGGTGGTCCTGCAGGGTCTCGGCGTTGGCGACCTGCTCGGCGGCCGGGGTTTCGTCGTCGCTGTCGGCCGGGCCGACCCGTTCATACCAGGTCTCGCCGTCGTCCATGGTCCATTCCGGCTCGGGCGTCGGCGCTTCGCCGCCGTCTTCGGCGCCGGCGGCCGGACGCGGCTCGTCTTCGCCGCCGGCGGAAGGTTCGGTCCAATCGAGCAGGGGATTGCTCTCCACCGCCGTCGCCAGCTCGGCTTCCAGCTCCATGGCCGACAATTGCAACAGGCGGATCGCCTGCCGCAGTTGCGGCGTCATTACCAGCTGTTGTCCGAGTGCGGCTTGGAGGCGGGGCTTCATGATCTTGGGCTGGTGCGATTGGCGTCAGGCCGGTTCGCACGCCTCGGGCGTCGTTTCGCGCCCGGCAACCGCTAGGTTACAGACGGAACGTCTCGCCCAGATAGACACGGCGTACATCCGGGTTGGCCAGCAGCGCGTCCGGAGCCCCCTGCGCGAGCACGCCGCCGTCGTTCAGGATATACGCCCGGTCGCAAATGCCCAAGGTTTCACGCACGTTATGGTCGGTGATCAGGACCCCGATGCCGCGATTCTTGAGGTGGCGCACGATTCGCTGGATTTCCCCGACCGAGATCGGGTCGACGCCGGCGAAGGGTTCGTCCAGCAGCATCAGGCGCGGCCGCGCGGCCAGCGCGCGGGCGATCTCGACCCGGCGGCGTTCGCCGCCGGACAGGCTGGCGCCGAGCTGGTCGGCGACGTGGGTGACCTGCAGCTCGTCCATCAGGCTGGCCAGTTCGCGCTCGATCCCGGCCTTGTCCAGGTCCTCGCGCAGTTCCAGCACCAGGCGCAGGTTGTCGGCCACGCTGAGCTTGCGGAACACCGAGGGTTCCTGCGGCAGGTAGCCGACGCCGTATTTGGCGCGGGCGTACATCGGCTCGGCGGTGATGTCCTTGCCGTCGAGCACGATCTGGCCGGCGTCGGCCGGGACCAGGCCGACGATCATGTAGAAGCAGGTGGTCTTGCCGGCGCCGTTGGGGCCGAGCAGGCCGACCACTTCGCCGGCGTCCAGGGTCAGGCCGAAGTCGCGCACGACCTCGCGCGAGCGGTAGGCCTTGCGCAGGCCCTGAGCGACCAGCATCAGCCGCCTCCCTTGGCCGGTTCGGCGGTCTTTTTCTTGGGCTGCAGGCGCATGTTGACGCGGCCGCCGGTGCCGCCGCTCTCGACCTGGCCGGTCTTGGAGTTGTAGACGATGCGCTCGCTCTTGATGGTGTCGCCGTTCTTGTCGACGTAGGCGTTGCCGGTCAGGACGATGGTGTCCTTGGGTATGTCGTACTCGATCTTGTTGGCGCGGCCGTTGAACGGCGAGCCGTCGTCGAGCTCCTGCTTCAGGGTCGCCTGCGAGCCGGTCAGGGTGACGAAGCTGGGTTCGCCGCCGGCGCGCTTGATGTCGGCCTTCGCGGCATTGATGATCAGCGTGCCTTGGGTGATCTTGACGTCGCCGGTGAGCACGCAAGGGCCGGAATCGTTGCTGATCGAACAATTGCTGCTGTCGGCGCCGGCATCCATGGGTTGGTTGCGGTCCGACGAGCGGGCGAGCGCGGCCGCCGGCGCCAGCAGGAGGGCGACCAGGCACAGCGCCGGCCAGTTAGCGGGCTTTCGCTTCATAGCGGACCTTGACGTTGGGGATGATGACGTTCTTGGTTTCGAGATCGGCTTGCAGTCCCGAGCCGGTGATTATAGTGCCGGGCTGAACCAACCTGACCGGAACGGCCGAGGTGGCCTTGTTGGTGTCGGGGAACACGTTCAGCTCCTCGGTGGCGATGTTCATCGGCTTGCCGTCGGCGTTGGTGCTGTCGGCCTTGACCTGGCCGCGCAGGCGCACTTCGTCGCCCTCGGCGCTGACCCAGCCGCGCTGCGAACGCACCTCCCACGGCCCGCCGTTGCCGCCGGCGCGCGCCGGCACCAGGAACAGCGGAGTGGCGATGTCCATGGTCTTCTGATTCGGGTCGCGTTCCAGCTTGGGCGCGCGCACGGTGAAGGATTCCTTGCCCTGTTTGTCGAGCACGACCACTTCGAAATCGTTGAGCACGTAGTCCGGGCGCGCGTCGCCGCCGGCGCTGCGCGGCTTGTCGCGCTGCGACCACAGCGCCCAGCCGCTGAGCGCGGCCGCCGCCATGAGGATCAGGATCAGCATCCCGCGCCAGCTCATCCCAGCGCCCCCGCCAGTGCCTGTTCGGCATGGCCTTGCGCGCCCAGCAACAGATCGCACAGCTCGCGCGCCGCGCCTTCGCCGCCGCGGGCGACGGTGCGCCAGTGCACGCGCTCGCGCACCCAGGGGTGGGCGTTGGCCGGCGCCACCGACAGGCCCACGTGCGGCAGCACGCGCAGGTCGGCGAGGTCGTCGCCCATGAAGGCGACCTGGTCCAGCGTCAGGCCCAGGCCGGCGGCGATCTCGCGCACGCAAGCCAGCTTGTCGGCCACATCGCCGTGCGCGCTCGCGCCCAGTTCGGCCGCGCGCTGGGCGGCGATCGCGCCGCCGCGCGCGGTGACGAAATGCACCGCGAGGCCGAACCGGCGCAACAGCGCCAGGCCCTGGCCGTCCTGCACGTGGAAGCACTTCGACTCGCGGCCTTCGCTGTCGTAGATCAGCCGCCCGTCGGTCAGCGTGCCGTCGACGTCGAAGCAAGCCAGGCGCACGCGCGCCGCGCGTTCGCGGATTTCGGCGGGGTAGTCGTTGAGGTGGCTGTAGGGCACGGGAATGGGGATTCGGGATTTGGGATTGGCAGTCTGGAAAGGCGGACCGAGCGAGGATGCGCTAGTGCGAATCCCGAATCTCGAATCCCCAATCCCGGCTCGTTAAACCACCCGAGCGCGCAACAAGTCGTGAATATTCAGCGCGCCGACCACGCGGCGTTCAGTGTCGACGACCAGCAGACCGCTGATTTTGTGGGTTTCCATCAGCTGGGCGGCTTCGACTGCGAGCGCGTCGGCGCCGATGGTCTTGGGCGAACGGGTCATGACTTCGGCGATCCGGGTCGAGCGCAGATCGACGCCGGCGTCGTCGAGAGTGCGGCGCAGGTCGCCGTCGGTGTACAGGCCGATCAGGCGGTCGTCGGCATCGACCACCGCGGTCATGCCCAGCCGCTTGTGGCTCATCTCGACCAGGGCCTCGCTGACGCTGGCGTCGGCCGACACCCGCGGCACGTCTTCGCCGGCGTGCATGATGTCGGTGATGTGCAGCAGCAGGCGCCGCCCGAGCGCGCCGGCCGGGTGCGAGCGGGCGAAATCGTCGGCGGTGAAGCCGCGTGCGTCGAGCAGGGCGACCGCGATCGCGTCGCCCATCGCCAGCGACGCGGTGGTGCTGGAGGTCGGCGCCAGATCCAGCGGGCAGGCTTCCACCGGCACGCTGACGTCCAGATGCACGTCGGACTCGCGCGCCAGGGTGGACTGCGGGCGGCCGGTCATGGCGATCAGGCGATTGCCCTGGCGCTTGAGCACCGGCAGCAGCATCAGCACTTCGTCGCTTTCGCCCGAGTAGGACAAGGCCAGGACCACGTCGGCGTCGGTGATCATGCCCAGGTCGCCGTGGCCGGCTTCGCCCGGGTGGACATAGAAGGCCGGGGTGCCGGTCGAAGCCAGGGTCGCGGCGATCTTGCGCGCGATGTGGCCGGATTTGCCCATGCCGGTGCAGACCACCCGGCCCTGCGCGGCCAAGATCAGCTGGCAGGCGGCGGCGAAATCGCCGTCGATGCGCTCGGCCACCGCGTCCAGCGCCCGACCCTCGATCTCGAACACGCGCCGGCCGCTGGCGGCCAGGCTGGCGTCGGAGACGCCGGCGGACGGATGCGGACGGAGGTCGGGCGCGGGGCGGGCGGTGGGGGTCATGGGAAAGGCCGTTTCTGTGGTCGCCATTCCGGATCGCAGGGCTTTCCGCTAGGCTAATCCGTCAATTCTAAGCGGTTCGCCCGCCTAGCGCCGGCCCCCACGGCCGCGGCCGCCGGGCGGCGGCCACCCCGCATTCAGCCGGCCCGGTCGCGCAGCGATGCGTCACCGGCGGCGCCGCATCGCTGCGGCCCGCCCGGCCGTCCCCCACCACCAGAGGTTCCTGCCGTGAACGCCGACATCATCCGCACCCTGATCGAACAAGGCCTGCCCGGCGCGCAAGCGCAGGTGCGCGGCGACGACGGGGTCCACTTCGAAGCCACCGTGATCGCCGAGGCCTTCCGCGGCAAGCTGCCGTTGGCCCGCCACCGCCTGGTTTACGCGACCCTGGGCGAACGCATGGGCGGCGAGATCCATGCCTTGGCGCTGAAGACGTTGACGCCGGAAGAGGCCGGGATTTGAGATTCGGGATTGGCGATTAGTCGAGCGGTATCGCCGCATTTGGCTTGGCCCTTGCCCTTGGCCAATCCCGAATCCCCAATCCCCGCACTTCATCCTGACCTCACCCGCTAGCGGCATCCTGCTCCAACCAATCCCCAATCCCCAATCCCGGCCCTCAAATGCAAAAAATCGTGGTCGAAGGCGGCCAGCCGCTCAACGGCGAAGTCCAGATTTCCGGCGCCAAGAACGCCGTCCTGCCGATCCTGTGCGCGACGCTGCTGGCCGACGCTCCGGTGACGATCCGCAACGTGCCGCAGCTGCACGACGTGCTGACCACCGCCAAACTGCTCGGCGAGCTCGGCGCAGGCGTGCGCAGCGAGGGGGCGACCATCACCGTCGACCCGACCACGGTCAACAGCCATGTCGCGCCGTACGAGCTGGTCAAGACCATGCGCGCCTCGGTGCTGGTGCTGGGGCCGTTGCTGGCCAAGTACGGCGAGGCCGAAGTCTCCTTGCCGGGCGGTTGCGCGATCGGCTCGCGCCCGGTCGACCAGCATATCAAGGGCCTGCAGGCGCTGGGCGCCGAGATCACGGTCGAGAACGGCTACATCAAGGCGCAGCGCAAGGGCCGCCTGAAGGGCGCGCGTTTCGTGTTCGACGTGGTCAGCGTCACCGGCACCGAGAACGTGCTGATGGCGGCGGTGCTGGCCGAAGGCACCAGCGTGATCGAGAACGCGGCGATGGAGCCGGAGGTGGTCGATCTGGCCGACTGTCTCAATGCGCTCGGCGCCAAGATCGAGAACGCCGGCAGCGGCCGGATCGTGGTCCACGGCGTGGAGAAGTTGCACGGCGGCAGCCACGACGTGCTGCCGGACCGGATCGAGACCGGCACCTTCCTGGTCGCCGCGGCGATGACCGGCGGCCGGGTCACCGTCACCGGCAGCCGCGCCGACACCCTGGACGCGGTGCTGGACAAGCTGCGCGACGCCGGCGCCACGATCGAGGTCGACGGCGACCGCATCACTCTGGACATGGGCGGCCGCCGCGCGCGCTCGGTCGATCTGGTCACCGCACCGTATCCGGCGTTTCCGACCGACATGCAGGCGCAGTTCATGGCGCTCAACTGCATCGCCGAAGGCGCCGGGGTGATCAACGAGACGATCTTCGAAAACCGCTTCATGCACGTCAACGAACTGCTGCGCCTGGGCGCCGACATCCGCGTCGATGGCCACACCGCGGTGGTGCGCGGCGTGCCCAAGCTCAGCGGCGCGCCGGTGATGGCGACCGATCTGCGCGCCTCGGCCTCGCTGATCCTGGCCGGCCTGGTGGCGCAGGGCGAAACCACGATCGACCGCATCTACCACCTGGACCGCGGCTACGAAAACATCGAGGCCAAGCTGTCGCAGTTGGGAGCGAAGATCCGCCGGGTGTGAGGGGCGCTGCCGCTTCCTGGCGGCAAACGCTCGAGATGACTCGCCCCCTTCGCAAAAGGGGGTTGCGCCGTGGGCGGATCGGGTTTTCCGATGAGCCGGCTGGCGCGGGGATTTGCGGGTGGTCGCGGCGACGTGGCGGAGCGAGAGCAAACCCCGCCTGGCCCCTTATCAAACAGGGGGCAGCCAACATGACTGCGACGGCAACCTGGCCGGATGGCCGCCATCGGAGCATCCAGGTAAAGCAAAGCCCCGCCGAAGCGGGGCTTTTCGTTGATGCGCGTGGCCGGCGCCGCGGCAGTCAGCGCACCGCCTGCACCCGCAAGTCGATCGCGTCGCTGCCGTTCTCGCGCTGCAGGATGCGCACCGGGACCGGCACGCTCGGCACCACCCAGGCGATGGTTTCCTTGTCGCCGTTCTTGCTCGACACCTTGGTTGCCTGCTGCGATTTGCCGCCGACGTTGACCGCTTCCTTGCCGACCACGGTATAGGTCAGCTGCTTGACCCGGCCGCCTTCGACCATGCGGTAGCTCATCGGCTTGCCGGCGGCGGCGTCGCGCACGATCGCCAGGTTGACCAGCAGGGCGTCGAGGTCGCCGGCCTGCAGCTTGATCGGGCCGGCGCGGTCGGCCTTGACGTCGCCGGTCCAGGTGGCGACGCCGCGCGACCAGTCGTAGGTCGCGGCGGTGTTCTTCTTCTTGGTCAGCACCTTGCTCGAGTCGCTGCCGCTGATCGGGCGCAGCTTGCCGCCGTTGTCTTCGAAGGTGGTCGATTGGCGCAGCTCGGCCAGCGGGCTGGAGATCGACAGATCGTACTTCCAGCGGTTGCCGTCGGCCGGGGCGACGGTCATGCGTCCGGCGCCCTGCATGCCCATGTAGCTGGCCGAGTAGTCGGCGCTGAACGGCTTGGCCGCCGACGCGGGGGCGCTGACCGCGGTCAGCGCGGCGGTCAGCAGCAGGCCGCGCAGCGTGGTGGTGCGGATCGTCATTCGTTGGCTCCTTTGTATTCGACCAAGCGCAGATCGTAGGTGTCCTGGCCGTTCTCGCGTTGCAGGATGCGCACCGGCGTGGGCACGCCGTCGACCACCCAGATCGAGGTTTCCTCGTTGCCGCTCTGCACCCGGTTGACGCGCATCGCGTTGAAACTCATGTCGTCGACCTTGACCCCTTCCAGTTCCTGCGCCACCACGTATTGGTGCGGACGGGCGCGGCCGGAATCGACGAAACGGTAACTCAGCGTCTTGCCGGGCTGCGCATCGCGCACCACCGCCAGATTGATCAGCAGGCCGCTCATGTCGCCGTCCTGCAGCGCGATGGGCTTGCGGCGATGGTCCTTGACGTCGCCGCTCCACTGCGCGCTGCGCTTGTTCCAGTCGTACACGCCGTTGATCACACGCTTGGAGAACAGCACCTTGCGCACCAGGGTCTGGCTCAGCGGCCGGTAGGCGTCGCCGACGGCGTCGAACAGCGTGCTCTGCTGCGCGGCCGCGCCGGCCAGGCTCATCATGCCGTGCTCGGCGCGGATGTCGAGATCGATGCGCCAATGGCCGCCCTCGGGCTTGACCTGCATGGTCGCGTCGCCCAGCGCCTTGCCGCCGTTGAACACTTCATAGTGGGCGACGAACGGCTCCAGCGCGGAAGCGCCGGCGGGCGAAGCGGCGCCGAGCAGCGCGGCCGTGAGCAGGGGCAGTAGCGACTTCATGACGGCGCGGAGATCCTGGGCTCTCGTGAATGCTGCGCAAGGATGCGTGTCGGGCGACACGCGAGGTTGCGGCCGGGCGATGGGTCAGGCCGCGAGGCCGGTGGCCGGATGGGTCAGATCGCCGGCGAAATCTAAACGCAGCGGCGTAAATAGCGGATGACCGTCGAGGGTGACGGTTGCGCCGTGTTCAGCCAGGCGGCCGCCGACCGCGAGTCTCATCACCGCCAGCAACAGCGGATGCTCCACCGCCAGCACGCGCGCGGCCAGGGCCTCGGCGTCGTCGCCGCCGCGGACCGGCACCACCGCTTGGGCGATCACCGCGCCGGCGTCGAGCTCGGGAATGACGAAGTGCACGCTGCAGCCGTGCTCGCTTTCGCCGTCGGCGAGCGCGCGCGCATGGGTGTGCAAGCCGCGGTACTTGGGCAGCAGCGAGGGGTGGATGTTGATCATGCGGCCGCGGAAGCGCTCGACGAAGGCGCCGCCGAGAATGCGCATGTAGCCGGCGCACAGCACCCAGTCCGGCCGCACGGCGGCGACCGCGGCGGCGAGATCGGCGTCGAAGGCGTCGCGATCGGAGTAGGTCTTGGCCGCCGCCGACCAGCGCAGCGCCTGCGGCACGCGCTGCAGCGCGGGCGCGGAGGGCTTGTCGGAAAATACCCCGACCACCTCGCCGGCCAGCGCGCCGGCGGCGATCGCGTCGAGCACCGCCTGCAGGTTGCTGCCGCGGCCCGAAGCGAGGACGGCGATCCGGGGAAGCGGCTGGGTCATTGCGGCGGCGAGGCGGGAGCGGAGCCGTATTTTAGGCGATCCGGCCCGCTCGCGACCGGCGCACTGCGGCCCGCCCGGCCTGGGCGGTGACGGCGAAGCTGAACGCACGACTGTGACGCAGTCGCCGAAGACGGCATGCGGCGGCGGCCGGCCCGCCGCGGTCGCTTCCGCTGCGGCCGCGGATCGGCAAAGCTGCGGCCAGCGGACAGGGAGCGCAGCGTGGCGGAGGACAGGGGCAGCCCGTGGCGTCGGGCGGCGGTTTGGGTCGCGATGTGCGGTGGCTGGCTGCCGGCTCCGGCCCTGGCGCAGGCGACGGACCTCGCACCGGCGTGCAAGCCGGTCGACGCGCCGACGGTGCGCGCCGACCCGCAGGCGTGCCGGCGCCGTTACCTCCTGCAGGGCGTGCGCGAATCCGATCTGCAAACCCTGTATCGGGCCGCCGACGCCAAGCGCAGCGGCGGCGATCTCGACGGCGCCGGGGACGCGTTGGACTGCGCCCAGGCGGTCGCTGGCGCCGCGGTCGGCTGGCCGACCGACTACGAACTGGTGCGCCGCCGGGGCGTGCTCGACTACTACCGCGAATGCACCGCCGAGGCGCTGACCCGGTTCCGCCGCGCGCTGCACCTGGCGCAGCGCCACGAGGACCGCGCCGCGGAGGCCAAGAGCTGGAACAACGTCGGCTCGGCGTTGCGCCGGCTCGGCGATTACCGCGGCGCGCTGCAGGCCTTCCTCGCCAGCCTGCGGGTGCAGCGCGATGCGCGGGACCCGGCGCTCGGACCGGTGCTCAACAACATCGCCGACATCTACCGCGACCTCGGCGACACCGGCAACGCCGAGCGCCATTACCAGCAGGCGCTGAGCGAGTTCCGTCGGATCGGCAACAAGATCGAGGCCGCGCACGTGCTGCAGAGCCTGGGCGCGCTGGCGCTGGAGGCGGGCGATCCCGCCGGCGCCGAACGCCTGCTCGAGCAGGCCCTGGCCGACTATGTCGAAGGCGGCGAGCGAACGTATCAGCTGCGCCTGCACGCCGAACTGGCACGGGTCGCGTTGGCCCGCGACGACGCGGTCAAGGCGCGGCGCTGGAGCGAGCGCGGCCTGGCCCTGGCCGCCGCCGCCGGCGCTCGGCCGCCGGCGCCGTTGCAATTGCAGGCCGCGCGCGCCGCGCGCCTGCTCGGCGAGCCGCGCGCCGCGCTGGTCCGGGTCAAGGACGCCTTGGCGCAGTTGCCGGCCCAGGACAGCGATCGTCCGGCGTTGCTGGCCGAACTGGCCGCCGATCACGAGGCGCTGGGCGAATGGCCGCAGGCCCTGGCCGCACTGCGCGAATCGGAGAACGCCGCGCGCCGTCTGCGCGAAGCGCGTTACGACCGCGAGATGAAATGGATGCAGCTGCGCTTCGAAACCGCCGAACGCGATCGCACCATCGCCGCGCTCGCCGCCGAGAACCGTTTGCGCGCGGCCAGCCTGCGCCAGCGCACCCTGGCGCTGTGGCTGACCGCGGTCTCCGCCGTGGCGGCGGTGCTGGGCCTGATCGTGTTCTTCCTGCGCCGCCAGCAGCGCGCGCGGCTGGCCGAGGCGGCGCGGCAGGCGCGGCTGGCCGAGGAAGTGGATTACTACCGCCGCGCCGCGGCCGACCTCGGGGTCGACCGCACCCGGCTGCAGGCGGCCTTGGACAGCCGCGAGGACGCGGTGCTGATTCTCGACGCCGGCGGCCAGGTGGTCGCGGCCAACCGCAGTGCCGGCCGCTTGCTCGGCCAGACCGGCGGCGCCGATGGCGCGTTGCCCGGGCGCGCCTTAGGCGAGCTGTTGGACGAGCCGGCGGCGGCGGCCCTGGCCCAGGCGCTGGCGCGACTGGAGGAGTCTTCGGCGCCGCAGCGGTTCGAATTCCGCCCGCGCGACGGCGAGCGGTTGCAGGCGCGGCTCAGCGAGACCGGGCAGGGCGAGGGCTCGGTGGTGCTGGGCCTGCAGCCGTTGGCGGCGGAGGCGGCCGCTGCCGATCCGGCGCCGGCGCCGGCGCCGATCGAGGTCGAACACGATGCTGGCGACGAGGAAATGCGTTCCTCGTTCCGGCGAGCCCTGGTCGAGCTGATGCTGGCGGTGGTCGAGGCCTGGGAGCGCAGCACCGGCCAGGGCCGGCTGGAACTGGCCGAGAAGAGCCGGATCTGGCGGGTCACGGTCGACGACGGTCGGCTGCGGGCGCGGGCGATGGAGCGTTACCTCAGCCTGGCCAAGCTGCCGCGCCAGCCGCGCTGGCGCGACGTGCTGCGCTCGGGCTACTACGTGCTGGCCGAGTGTCCGCTGGAAGAGGCGGTGCGCAGCGAGTTGCAGCGCCATGTCGACGCGGTGCTGACCTATACGCGGCGGCATGCCTTGGTGTGAGGGGTCGGGAGTAGGGATTGGGGATTCGGGATTGGCAAGGCAAAGGCGCTTTCATCCGAGTCCCTAATCCCCAATCCCTAATCCCCAGCACGGCCAACCACTTACAGGCCAAACATACCCGCTGCGTCCCGATTCGATCCCGGCTCGTTCCTCGCCAGGGGTGGTCGGCGGGGGTAGAAATGTGCTGGGCCGAACAACGCCGACGCCACGGCGAGGGCGGTCCGACCGGAGCCGGACGGACCTGCCAGGAGGGCGGGCGCCGACGGGACTTCAGGACGATCGAATCGCTGCCGGGTTCGATCGTCTGCGGCCGGGACGGTCGCGAGTCGACGGTCGCCGCGACCAGGGGACCCGCCTCACGGCGGGAGAGGGGGGCGGCGGCCGTCGGCGACCGGCAACGGACACGACAACGAAGAACACGACAACGAAGAACGCGGTCGGTGCGCCGGCCGGTGCGGCCTGCGGGCCGTCACGGACACCGGCAGGGCGCCGGGCCGCGGTCTTCGAAGGTACAGGGACGTACCACCCGCGCCGCGACGGCAGGAAGCTGCTGCGGTCAGGTGTCCAACGACGCTGCGGGGAGTGGCCGGTCCGGCGGGGAGACACCGGATTCGGCGAGGCGGGCCATGGCGGAACGACGCCGCCATGGCCCGTCGATGGATGCGGCCGGCCGCGGGCCGGCCCGATCCGATCCCGTTGGACCGCGGAGCGCGGATCTCCACGCGGCGGACGAATCGACCCGACCGATCCGCCGGCGCTGCGCGACGCCGGCGAGTGCGCCGGCCGTTAGCGTGCGCCGCGCTTGCCGCGCGGCCAGGCCGCCAGCGCGCCCAGAGTGGCCAGGAACATATCGGTGTGCGCATCCCAGACGTCGCCCTGCTGACCGTTGTAGGACTCGGCGTCCTGCGGCGACATGGTCAGGGCGATCGCCCATTCGATCCATTCGTAGATCAGGCTGGTGCACATGACCGCGGCGACCGCGAGCGCGAAGGCCTGGCGCGCGCTCAGCGCCGGCCAGCGCTGGCGGAAGTACTCGCGCACCGCCGGGGCGAAGCACAGTCCGTAGAGGAGATGGATCAGCCGGTCGAAGTGATTGCGCTGGAAGCCGAGGGCGCGGTCCAGCGACCAGCCACCGGTCAGCCATTGGATCCAGCGGTCGTAGGGCACATAGGAATACAACCAGCGCGCGGCGATGCAGTGGGTGAGCATGAAGCCGCAGATCGCCAGGAAGTGCCCGTCGCGCAGCGGCCAACGGCGGTCGTGGCGCCACAGCCAGAACAGGCCGACCACGGTCAGCACGCTGTGCATGCCCTGTTCGAACGGGCTGGTCGGGGCGATCCAGGTCAGCGCGAATACCAACAGCACCACGGCCAGGGCCGATTTCTTGACGAGACTCATGCGCACCGACAGGGACGGAAGGGATCGAGTGAGCTTAATTCCCTGCGCTCCGTTTGGGGGCTGCGTGCCCCGTGCGCGCCCGGCGAGCGGGGTTGGCGCGGCAAACGAAAACGGCGGGCCGAAGCCCGCCGCTCTCTCGCCACGAATCGCGCGCGATCAGCCGATGTGCACGCGTTCGCCGCCGGTATGGGCGACCACTTCGCCGATGCGCCAGTGCGTCAGGCCCAGGCGGGCCAGGTCGGCCTCGGTCGCGGCGACCGCTTCGTCCGGCACCACCAGCACGAAGCCGATGCCGCAGTTGAAGGTGCGCCACATCTCCTCGCGCGGCACCGCGCCCTCGCGCTGCAGCCAGTCGAACACCGGCGGCAGGGTCCAGGTGGCGGTGCGGATGTCCAGGCCGAGGCCGTCCGGAATCACCCGGATGATGTTCTCGGTCAGGCCGCCGCCGGTGATGTGGGCCATGGCGTGGATCGAATGCTCGCCGCCGTTGGCGCGCAGCAGTTCCAGCACCGGCTTCACGTACAGCGCGGTGGGCGCCATCAGCGCATCGATCAGGCGCACGCCGCCGACGGCGATGTCGCCCGGGCGGCCGGCGCGGTCGAAGATCCGGCGGATCAGCGAATAGCCGTTGGAGTGCGGGCCGCTGGAGGCGATGCCGATCAGCACGTCGCCCTTGCGCACGCGCGCGCCGTCGAGCAGCTGCGACTTTTCCACTGCGCCGACGGTGAAGCCGGCCAGGTCGTACTCGCCCGGCGGGTACATGTCGGGCATTTCCGCGGTTTCGCCGCCGATCAGCGCGCAGCCGGCCAGTTCGCAGCCCTTGGCGATGCCGCCGACCACGGCCACGGTGGTGTCGACGTCGAGCTTGCCGGTGGCGAAGTAGTCGAGGAAGAACAGCGGCTCGGCGCCCTGCACCAGCACGTCGTTGACGCACATGCCGACCAGGTCGATGCCGATGGTGTCGTGGCGGTTGAGCTGTTGGGCCAGCTTGAGTTTGGTGCCGACGCCGTCGGTGCCGGACACCAGCACCGGCTCGCGGTACTTGCCCGACAGGTCGAACAGGGCGCCGAAGCCGCCCAGGCCGCCCATCACCTCGGGACGGAAGCTGCGCTTGACCAACGGCTTGATGCGTTCGACGACCTCGTTGCCGGCGTCGATGTCGACGCCCGCATCGCGGTAGGTCAGCGGCTTGGGAGAGGTGTCGGAGGAGGAAGCGGTCACGGCGGCCCCGGGGTGGTCGCGGAGGGAAGCCCGCGATTTTAGCAGGCTGGGGCGGGGCGAGCGTGAGCCGATAGCTGCCATGAGACCGCGAAAGCCAAGCCGGCCGGGCATTTCGCTGTCTCCCGACGCCGCTCCGCTGTAGTCCACCTCCGGCCCATTCAGCCCCGCAATGGACTCGCCGCCCCGCCTGCGGCACCATTTCGGACCTTGAACGCCGTCGTCCGGATCCGCTGCGGCGGCCGGTCTCCGGGCCGGGCCGGCGGCTCGCAACGCGGGCGGGAAGCCCGCTCCACAGACGAATTAGGGACAGCGATGGGCTGGTCGATGGGTAAGGCAATCCGAGGTTGGACGATCGCAGCGCTGCTGCTGGCGAGCTTCGCGGCCGGCGCGCAGCGGGTCGAGGGCGATCGCGCCCAGGCCGAAGGCGCGTTCTCGGCCGAAGTCCAGGTCAACGGCCAAGGCGAAGCCGAGCGCAACGGCGCGATGGCGCGAGCCCTGGCCCAGGTGCTGGGCAAGATGTCCGGCGACCGCGGCGCGGCCGGCCGGCCGGGCGTCGGCCAGGAGCTGCGCCGGGCCAAGGACTACGTCAGCGGCTACGACTACCGCCAGGACGAAGGCGTCTCGCCGGTCACCGGCGCGCCGACCTTCCAGACCACCCTGGTCGTCAGCTTCGACCAAGCCAAGGTCGAGGCGCTGGCTTCGACCCTGGGGCTGCCGATCTGGCCGCAGCCGCGGCCCAAGCCGGTGTTGTGGATGGCGATCGACGACGGCAGCGGCCCGCGCTTGGTCGGTCTGGCGCAGGCCAACGCCGCCCGCTCGGCGCTGAACCGCGCGGTCGATCGCGGCTACCGCCTCGGCCTGCCGTCCGGCAGCGCCGCCGAACAGGCCACCGTCGGCGCGATCTGGCGCGGCGACGTCGCCGCCGTGGCGCGCGCCTCGTCCCGCTACAGCCCGCCGATGCAGCTGATCGGCAAGGTCTACCGGGTCAAGACCGGCGGCTGGAAGGGCGATTGGACCTTCGTCGACGGCGGCAAGACCCTCAACAGCTGGTCGACCACCGACGCCGACGCGCGCCGGGTCATGGCCGGCGGGGCCGACGGCGCCGCCGACGCGCTGATGAAGCGTTACGCCAAGCGCAGCGTGGCCGGCCCGCCGGGCACCTATCGGGTGGTGTTCAGCGGCGTGCACAGTGCCGAGGGCTACATCCGCCTGTCCGGCTATCTGCAAGGCCTGCCGGTGGTGCGCAAGATGACCCCGGTGCGGGCCACGCCCGACAGCGTCGAGTTCGACCTCGAGCTGCTGTCCGGTTTGCCTGGCCTCAAGCGCATGGCCGATACCGGCGGCACGATCGAGGCGCTGGAAGGCCTCGAAGGCCAGCCGCCGGTCTACCGGCTGCGCTGACCGATGCACCGCGCTCCTATCGACGACATCGCCCTGTTCCTGCGCCGCCTGCAATGGACGGCGTTGGGCGTGGGCGCGTGCTGGCTGCTGTGGGTGCTGGCGCCGGTGCTGACCCCGTTCGTGGTCGCGGCCATGCTCGGCTGGCTCGGCGACCCGCTGGTCGACCGGATCGAACGCACCGGCCGCTCGCGCAACACCTCGGTCACCCTGGTGTTCACCTTCATGGCGCTGCTGGTGGTACTGGTGCTGGTGATCCTGGTGCCGCTGATCGAACGCCAGATCAGCACCCTGATCGTGTCGCTGCCGAGCTACCGCGACTGGTTCACCGCCACCGCGATTCCGTGGCTGGAGCAGCGCACCCGGCTGGAAATCAGCGACTGGCTGGACCTCAACCACCTGATCGAACTGGTGCGCAGCAACTGGGAGCGCGCCGGCGGTTTCGCCACGACCCTGCTGGGTTATCTGTCGCGCTCGGGCTTCGCCCTGATCGGCCTGGTCGCCAACATCGCCCTGCTGCCGGTGCTGACCTTCTTCTTCCTGCGCGACTGGGACGTGCTGGTCGACCGGGTCGCCTCGCTGATCCCGCGCGATTACCTGGCCACGATCAGCCGCCTGGCCAAGGAGTCCGACGAGGTGCTCGGCGCGTTCCTGCGCGGCCAGTTCCTGGTCATGCTGGTGCTCGGCGTGATGTACGGCGTGGGCCTGTGGGGCGTGGGCCTGGACCTGGGCATCCTGATCGGCATCATCGCCGGCCTGCTGACCTTCGTGCCTTACCTGGGCCCGGCCAGCGGCATCATCCTCGGCGTGATCGCCGCGCTGGTGCAGTACGGCGACTGGAAGCACGTGCTCGGCGTGCTGGCGGTGTTCGGCGTCGGCCAGGTGGTGGAGAGCTACTGGCTGACTCCGAAACTGGTCGGCGACCGCATCGGCCTGCATCCGGTCGCGGTGATCTTCGCCGTGCTCGCCGGCGGCCAGTTGTTCGGCTTCCTCGGCATGCTGCTGGCGCTGCCGGTGGCCGCGGTCGCCAACGTGCTGCTGCGTTACGCGCAGGAGCGTTACACCCACAGCCGCCTGTACGCGGGCGAGCAGCCCACCATTCTGATCGATCCGGCGCAGGCGCCGATCGTGCCCAAGGCGAACGACGCCGGTCGTACGGAGCGCGAAGTCGAGTGAGTGTTCCGCAGTTGCCGCTGACCCTGCGTTATCCGCCGGATCAGCGTTTGGAAACCTATGTGGATGCGCCGGACGGAGCGATCGCGCAGTTGCGCGCGCTGGCCACGCACACCCACGAGACCGCCGGCTACGTCGATCCCAGCGGCGCCGACTGGGTCTATCTGGCCGGCCCGTCCGGAGTCGGCAAGACCCATCTGCTGCTCGGCGCCTGCGCCGAGGCCGACGCGGCCGGACGTCGCGCCGCCTATCTGCCGCTGGCGGCCGCGGTCGGGCGTCTGCGCGACGCGCTGCATGCGCTGGAAGGCAACGACCTGCTGGCGTTGGACGGGATCGAAGCCATCGCCGGCCGGCGCGAGGACGAGATCGCGTTGTTCGACACCCATAACCGCGCGCGTCAGGCCGGCATCGCGCTGATCTACGCCGCGCGCGAGAACCCCGACGAACTGGCCCTGACCCTGCCGGACCTGCGTTCGCGACTGTCGCAGTGCACGCGCCTGGTGCTGACGCCGCTGAACGACGAAGGCCGGGCGCAGGTGCTGCGGCAACGCGCGCAGCGGCGCGGGTTGGCGCTGGAAGAGGCCGCGCTGGAATGGCTGCTCAAGCGCACCGACCGCGACCTGGGCGGGCTGACCCAGACGTTGGACAAGCTCGACCGCGCCTCGCTGGCCGCGCAGCGTCGCATCACCGTGCCGTTCCTGCGCCAGACTCTGGGCGCGGATTGATTCTGCGCCGTCGGTGCCCGCGTAGTGCCGCTTCCCGGGAGTAGGAGCGGCGCAAGCCGCGACCGCTGGACGCGCAGAGAGCCCAACGCCGATGTCATCGATCGAAGCCATGGACCCGCGCCTGTAAGCGCGGCGCCCCAAGGCAATACCGCTCAACCTTGCCCGTCGTCCTGCGCGACCGCCGCGCGCAGCGCCTCGTCTTCGATCGCGCCGCCCCAGCCGTTGCCGTGGATCAGCTCGTGCAGCGGCAGGCGCGAGCGCCAGCCTTGGGTTTCCAGTTCGGGACGCGGCAGGAATTCGCTGACATAGCCCAGGCACAGGTAGGCCAGCGGGAACACGCCTTCGGGCAGGTTCAACACCCGCGCCAACTCGTTCGGTTCCAGGATGCTGACCCAACCCACGCCGATGCCTTCGGCGCGCGCGGCCAGCCACAGGTTCTGCACCGCCAGGCAGGCGCTGAACAGGTCGGCGTCGAGCAGGGTGTTGCGGCCGAGCACGTGCGGGCCGCCGCGCTGGCGGTCGCAGGTGATGCACAGGTTGATCGGGCTGTCGACGATGCCTTCTAGCTTGAGCCGCCGGTACAGCGCGGCGCGCTCCTCGCTGTAGTTCGCCGCGGCTTCGGCGTTGGCCTCGTCGTACAGCGCCTTGACCCGCCGCTTCAGCGCCGGGTCGTCTACCAGGACGAAGTCCCAGGGCTGCATGAAGCCGACCGAGGGCGCGTGGTGCGCGGCGCGCAGCAGGCGCGCCAGCGCATCGGGCGGAATCGGATCGGGACGGAACTGCGAACGCACGTCGCGGCGTTCGAAGATCGCCCGGTACAAGCCGCGGCGTTCGTCTTCGGAGAAGCGGTGGTCGGCGCTCATGCGGGCAGGAAGATCGCGGTTCAGCCGAGCAGGCCGGCGTAGACAGCCAGGTCGGCCTCGGAATAACAACAGAACACGACTTCCTCGATGCCCGTGCCGGTATGCGCGAGCACGGTGTCGATGGCGATCCGCGCCGCGGCCTGCAGCGGATAGCCGTAGATGCCGGTGCCGATGCAGGGAAAGGCGATGCGGCGCAGGCGGTGGCGTTCGGCCAGCGCCAGCGCGTTGCGATAGCAGTCCGCCAACAGATCCGGCTCGCCGTGTTCGCCGCCGCGCCAGACCGGCCCGACCGTGTGGATGACATAAGCGGCGAGCAGGCGATGACCGCGGGTGAGCTTGGCCTCGCCGGTCTTGCAGCCGCCGAGCAGGCGGCATTCGGCGACCAGTTCCGGGCCGGCCGCGCGATGGATCGCGCCGTCGACGCCGCCGCCGCCGAGCAAGGACGAATTGGCGGCGTTGACGATCGCGTCCACGCTCAGCGTGGTGATGTCGGCGCGGATGGCGTGCAGGCGCATGTTCAGTCCTGGGCCGGCCAGTCGATGAATTCCGGCGCCACCGCGTCGGTCAGCCAGACGCCGTTTTCGGATTGGAAGAAGCTCAGGCCGCGCGCGTGCATGTCGCCGGCGCGAATCGACAGCACCAGGGCCTTGCCGTGGCGGCTGCCGACCTCGATCGCGGTGTCCGCGTCGGACGACAAGTGCACGTGCTGGCGGCTCTGCTTGACCAGGCCCAGGTTGCGGATCGACTTGGCGAAGCGGGTCGCGGTGCCGTGGTAAAGCACGGCCGGCGGCGCCAGCGCGGTCAGCGCCAGGTCGATCTCGATCGAGTGGCCTTGATTGGCGCGGATGCGGGTGCCGTCGGCGCTGATCGCGAAGCGCTGCTTGTCGTTGTCGCGCACGACTTGCTCGATCAACGCGCGCGTTACCGGCTTGCCGTCGGCATTGGCCAGGCGGATCAGGTCGTCGAGGTCGGCCCAGCCGTTGCTGTCGAGGCTCAGGCCGATCGCTTCGGGTTCGTGGCGCAGCACCAGGCTGAGGAATTTGCTGGTCTTGGTGAGGCTGACGGCGGTCATGGGATTCCAGTTCGCAGGGAGGAGAGGCTGCGGTGGTTCAGGCCGCGCGATATCGATTGGGGGGACATTCAGCCGTGCGCCGCCGCGATCAGCGCGGCGTCGAGTCGCTGCAGGCGCTCGGGCGTGCCGACGTCGGTCCAGCGGCCGCGATGGTGCGAGCCGCTCAAGCGGCCGGCGTCGGCGGCCTGACGCAGCAGCGGCACGATGCTGAAGCGCGGCGGGTCGAGTCGCGCGCCGGCCGCGTCGCCGGCAATCTCGCGCCAGCGCTCGAACAGCGAAGCGCGATACAGGCCGATGCCGGAATAGGTGAGCTTGGCGGCGCCTTCGTTGCCGATGCGGCCGTCGTCGCCGAGATGGAAATCGCCGTGCGGATGCTGGACCGGATTGTCGACCAGCAGCAGATGCGCGTCGCCGTCGAGCGCGCGCGGCAACGCGGCGAAGTCGTAGTCGGTCCAGATATCGCCGTTGGCGACCAGGAACGGCGCATCGGCGGCGGCGTCTTCTTGCAGCAGCGACAGCGCATGCAGCATGCCGCCGCCGGTTTCCAGCGGCGTCGCGCCCTCGTAGGAATAGCGCAGGCGCAACCCCCAGCGCGCGCCGTCGCCGAGCGTGGCCGGGAACTGTTCGGCCAGCCAGGAGGTGTTGACCACGACCTCGTCGACGCCGAGCGCGGCGAGTTTGTCCAGGTGCCATTCGATCAGGCGTTTGCCGCCGACGCTGAGCAAGGGCTTGGGCGTGTGCAGGGTCAGCGGCCGCATGCGCTCGCCCAGGCCGGCGGCGAAGATCAGCGCCTTCATGCGCGCGCGTCCGCGGCTGCGGCGTTGCCGGTCAGGGCCGGCCGCACGTGGCGCTCGACGATCTCGGCCAGCGGGGCCAGTTCCGGATAACGCGGCAGCACGATGTCGAGATATGCCAGGAAGCGCGGCGCGTCGGCCAGGTACTTGGGCTTGCCGTCGCGATGGTGCAGGCGCGCGAACAGGCCGAGAATCTTGATGTGGCGCTGCAGGCCGGCGAAGTCGGCGTCGCGGCGGAAGCGCGCGTAGTCGGGCAGGGGGATGCCGGCGGCGGCGGCGCGAGCGTGGTAGCGCGCCAGCCAGGCTTCGATGCGTTCCTCCGGCCAGCTGACGAAGGCGTCGCGGAACAGACTGATCGGGTCGTAGGCGATGGGGCCGCGCAAGGCGCCCTGGAAATCGATCACTGCCAGGCCGCCGGGCACCGGCATCAGGTTGCGCGGCATGAAGTCGCGGTGGATGAACACCTGCGGCTGCGCCAGGACATTGTCGAGAATGCGCCGGTAGGCCAGGTCCAGGCGTTCCAGATCGCCGCAGTCCAGGCTCAGGCCGAGGTGGCGGCCGAGGAACCATTCGTCGAACAGGCGCAGTTCGCGGCTGAGGAAGGCTTCGTCGTAAGGCGGCAGATCGTCCGGGCAGGGCAGGGACTGGACCTTCAGCAACTGGTCGAAAGCCAGCTCGAACAGGGCGTCGGGGTCGGCCTCGCCGGCTTCCACGGCCTGCAGGAAGGTGCGTTGGCCCAGGTCTTCCAGCAGCAGGAAGCCGCGCTCGGGGTCGGCCTGGAACACGTGCGGCACGCGCACTCCGCCGGCGGCCAGCACGTCGCGCAGGCGCAGCCAGGGACGCGGATCTTCCAGTTCCGGCGGCGAGTCCATCACGATCACGCTGGCGCCGGCGAAGCGGCGCTCTGCGTCGCCCACGCTGCCGCGCCAGTAGCTGCGGAAACCGGCGTCGAAGGAGGCGCGGACGAGGTCGAGGCGATCGTCGCCGGTCGCGGCACGGGCCCAGGCCAGGCGGGCGGCGTCGCGGTCGGTAGGGGACGGCTGGGTCATGCAGGCTCCATGCGGCGAAGGCCGCAGGCGCACAGGGTAGCCGGCCGCGCCGCGTTGGCAACCTCGCGCGTTCAGGGGTAGGAGCGGCGCTCGCCGCGGCCGTGCTCCCTCGGCGGCGTCGACGCCGCTCCCGGACCACCGCACCGCCGCGCGCGTCGCATCGCCGTCTTCATGAAGCGGCGCGGCAACCCCTCGCCCGTACCCTCGCCCGTAAAGATGTAGGGCGAAGCCCACGTCGCCGTCGCCCGGATGCAGTCGCCACCGCTGCTTCCGGCCTAGGAAGCCGTGGGCCCCGCCCTACGGGTGCCCGGTGCGCGGGCCGCGGCCTGCGCAGTTGCGGGATGGAGCCGGCGCGGCGCCGTTCCGTTGCGGCGGCACGTGCGCAGCGTACGGCCGCGCGCGGCCCCATCCCGCGGGTCGAACGAGGTCAGGCGGCCGCTGTCTGGCGCGCTTCCAGCGACGCCAGCCACTCGTCGTCGGAGCCTTCGGCAACGCCCTCGAACAGGAACGTGGACAGGTAACGCTCGCCGGTGTCGGGCAGCATCGCCAGCAGCACCGAGCCTTCCGGCGCCTGCTCGGCGACCTGCAAGGCGGCGGCGACCGTAGCGCCGGCGGAGATGCCGACGAACAGGCCTTCCTCGGCGGCGAGGCGGCGCGCGGTGTCGCGCGCGCTGAGGTCGTCGACCGGACGGATCTCGTCGGCGATCGTGCGGTCGAGCACGCCGGGCACGAAATCCGGCGTCCAGCCCTGGATCTTGTGCGGCTGCCAGTCCTTGCCGCTGAGCAGGGAGGCGCCGGCCGGCTCGGAGGTGACGATCTTCAGATCCGGACGGGCCAGCTTGAGCACCTGGCCGGCGCCGCTGAGGGTGCCGCCGGTGCCCCAGCCGGTGACGAAGTAGTCCAGCCGCTTGCCGGCGAAATCGCGCAGGATTTCCGGGCCGGTGGTGCTGCGGTGGTAGGCCGGGTTGGCCGGGTTGTCGAACTGGCGGGCCAGGAACCAGCCGTGCTGCTCGGCCAGTTCGGCGGCCTTGCGCACCATGCCGCTGCCGCGTTCGGCGGCGGGCGTGAGGATCACCTTGGCGCCGTACGCGCGCATCAGTTTGCGCCGCTCGACCGAGAAGGTCTCGGTCATCACCGCGACGAAGGGATAGCCGCGCGCGGCGGCGACCATCGCCAGGGCGATGCCGGTGTTGCCCGAGGTCGCCTCCACGATCGTCTGGCCGGGCTTGAGCGCGCCGCTGCGTTCGGCGTCGAGCACGATCGCCAGCGCCAGGCGGTCCTTGACCGAGCCGCCGGGATTGAACGATTCGACCTTGGCGTACAGCGATACGTGCTTGGGCGCGATGCGATGGAGCTTGACGATCGGCGTGTCGCCGACGGTGTCGAGGATGCTGTCGTACAGAGGCATGAAAGGCTCCCGTGGCGTGGGTTCGGATGCGGTGAGTGACTCAGGCGGCCGCGGCGTAGTGCGCGCCGGTGTCGCCGAGCGGTGCGCGGCCGAACCAGTGCAGGCGTTCGGACAGAGCGGCAACTTCGCCGATGATCAGCAGCGCCGGCGAGCGCACCTGGTGTTCGGCAGCGCGCTCGGCGAGGTTGGACAGGGTGCCGGCGACCACCCGCTGGTTCGGGCGCGAGCCGTTTTCGATCAGCGCGAACGGCGTGTCGGCGGCGCGGCCGTGTTCGATCAGCTTGTCGCGCAACACGTCCAGACCGGACACGCCCATGTACACCGCCAGGGTCTGCCGCTCCAGCGCCAGCGCGCGCCAGTCCAGCGGTTCGGCCGAGTCTTTCAGATGCGCGGTGACCAGGCGCAGCGACTGCGCGTGGTCGCGATGGGTCAGCGGAATGCCGGCGTAGGCGGCGCAGGCCAGGGCCGCGGTGACGCCGGGCACGACTTCGTAATCGATGCCGTGCTCGCGCAGCGCTTCGAGTTCCTCGCCGCCGCGGCCGAACACGAACGGATCGCCGCCCTTGAGCCGGACCACGCGCTTGCCGGCGCGGGCGTGCTCGAGCATCAGCGCGTGGATGCGCTGCTGGGTGGACTGGTGATCGGTGGGGTGGGTGAGTTCGATCGCGGCGCAGGCGGCCTGCTTGCCGACGTCGATCAGCTCGGCGTCGCGGCGCGCCAGCTTGAGCACTTCGGCGCTGACCAGGCGGTCGTGCAGGATCACGTCGGCTTCGTTGAGCACGCGCAGGCCGCGCAGGGTCAGCAGGCCCGGATCGCCGGGGCCGGCGCCGACCAAGGCCACCGAACCGCGTTCGCCCTGGCGCGCGGCATCCTCGCCGAGCGCGGCGTCGAAAGCCTGTTGCGCTTCGGCTTGGCGGCCCTGGCGCAACAGCGCCTGCAGCGGCCCTGCCAGCAGGCGGTCGAAGAAGCGCCGGCGCGCGCCGAGCTCGGGCAGACGCGCGCGGATGCGTTCGCGCTGCGCGGCGAGCAATTCGGCCAGCGCGCCCAGCGATTCGTCGTAGCGGGTTTCCAGGCTTTCGCGCAGGTGACGGGCGAGCATCGGCGCGGCGCCGCCGCTGGAGATGGCGATCTGCACCGGGCCGCGTTCGACCCGCGCCGGCACGTGGAAGCTGGACGCCTCGACGTCGTCGACCACGTTGACCCAGATCCGCCGCGCTGTGCCGGCTTCCGCCACGGCGCGGTTGACCGCGGCATCGTCGGTGGCGGCGATCGCCAGCCATACCCCGTCCAGCCAGTCTTCGACGAAGCGGCCGGGGCGGTGCTCGATGCGGCCCTCGGCGACCCAATCGGACAGCGCGGGGATCAACGCCGGGGCGCCCAGGCGGACCCGGGCGCCGGCTTCGAGCAGGGCCGCGGCCTTGCGCAGCGCCACCGTGCCGCCGCCGACCACGAGCACCTCGCGTCCGTGCAGATCGGCGAACAGGGGAAACAGAGCGCGGGTCATGGCGGCGACCGGGTAGCGGGGTGGGAGGACGGTACGACGCTACGGCCCCCTGCCGGCGGCGGGAAATGACGGCGCCGCCTTTGCACATGCCGCGGCGTAATGAGCCGCGCTACCTATTACTTGCGTTCAGAAACCAAAACTGGACAAGCTGTTGCCGCGCTGGCTAATCTAGAAATCCTTCCATCCGAATAGAGCGATAGATCACGTGGACGCGATCCGCCCGAGCCGCTGCCGACCGCACCGTCCCCTCCGTTCCGGGACCGGCTGTTGTCGCCGCCTGCGCCGTCGCGCCGCCGATCCCTCCCTCTTACGGACCGCCTCGCCATGACCCTCACCCAACTGCGCTACCTGGTCGCGATCGCCGATTCCGGGTTGAACATCACCCTGGCCGCGGAGCGTGTGCACGCGACCCAGCCCGGCCTGTCCAAGCAGCTCAAGCAGCTCGAGGACGAGCTCGGCTTCCTGCTGTTCGTGCGCAAGGGCCGTAGCCTGGAAGCGATCGCACCGGCCGGCGAACGGGTGCTGGAACATGCCCGCCGGATCCTGGAAGAAGCGGCCAACATCCGCGCCTACGCCGCCAACGAGCGCGGCCAGCATGCCGGCCGGCTGGTGCTGTCGACCACCCATACCCAGGCGCGCTTCGTGCTGCCGCCGGTGATCGCCCAGGTCAAGCGCAACTTCCCCCAGGTCAGCGTGCACTTGCAGGCGGCCTCGGACGGCGAGGTGCTGTCGAACCTGTCGCACGGCAATGCCGACCTGGCGGTGATCAGCACCGCCGGCGCCGCGCCCGAGGGCGGGTTGGCGGTGCCGCTGTTCCGCTGGCGCCGGGTGGTGCTGGTGCCGCGCGCGCACGCCCTGGCCAAGCTGGGCCGGCCGCCGACGTTGTCGGAACTCGCCGCCGAGCCGTTGATTAGCTACGAATCCTCGACCCGGCCCGAGTCGTCGCTGCGCCGCGCCTTCGTCGCCGGCGGGCACGAACCGTTGCTGGCGATGACGGCGCGCGACGCCGATCTGATCAAGACCTATGTGCGCGCCGGTCTCGGCGTCGGCCTGCTGGCGGAGATGGCCGTCACCGCGCGCGACGAAGACCTGCGCGCGCTGACTGCGCCGGATGCGCTGCCGGAGTGCGTGACCTGGGCGGTGATCCCGCGTGCGCGGGTGCTGCGCGACTATGCGCTGGAGCTGATCCACGGGCTGGCGCCGCAGATCGACCGCCGCGACCTGCGCCGGGTGCTGGAAGGCAATCTGGAGCCGCAATGGCCGTTGGCGCCGACCTGGGCCGAGCTGACCCAGTCGATCGGGACTTGATGCGGCGGGTTGGTCGGATAGACCGTTGTGAGGGGCGGCGACAACTAACAGCAAATACCCCCTGGCCCCCTTTTTCAAAGGGGAATGCTTTGGGTGGGAGACGTGGAGGTGTAGGTGTCTGCTCCATTACGGCATGCCGCTACGTCGCGGGCGTCGTAGGTGAGTGGCGCCGGTGCATCGCCCGAGGCGTTACACCGCTGATACCGGTGCGTCGCTCATGCCGATAAGCCGTCGGTACGGCTAAAGCGGCGGCGCGAGTACATTGGATCGCCTGCGCGAGTAGATCGCTGCCACGGGTAGACCGTTGGCAGGTGCGGGTCGTTGGCGGGTGCAGGTCGTTCGAGTCGAGACGCCGCTTTTGCCGCTCTTCTCTTGAAGCTTCTGCCGTCCCCTTTAAAAAAAGGGGGCAGGGGGGATTTGTTTCCGCCTGTACTGTTCGCTTCCCACCAAAACCGAACTCAAGCCGCCTGCGGTTCCGCCGGTTCGCTGTCGAAATGCAGGCCGCATTCGCGCTTGAGGCCGAAGAAACGGGTGTCCTCGTCGCGCATGCCCGCTTCCAGCGGACGCGTGGTGTGGACGTCGCCGATCGAGACGTAACCCTGGTGCCACAGCGGGTGGTACGGCAGGTCGTGCGCGCGCAGATAGTCCCAGATGTCGCGGTCGCTCCAGTCGGCCAGCGGGTGCAGTTTCCAGCGGCCGTCGCGCAGTTGCAGGAAGTCGATGTTGGCGCGGCTGCTGGACTGGCTGCGGCGCAGGCCGGCGATCCAGGTGCGCACGCCGAGTTCGGCCAGGGCGCGCTGCATCGGCTCGACCTTGCGCATGCGGTTGTAACGCTCGATGCCCTCCACGCCCTGTTCCCACAGCCGGCCGAAGCGCGCCTCCATCCAGGCCACGCCGATCTGCGGCCGATAGACCTGCAGATTGAGCTGCAGGCGCTCGCCGAGCTCGTCGATGAAGCGGTAGGTTTCGGGAAACAGGTAGCCGGTGTCGATCACGATCACCGGAATGGCCGGCGCCTGCCGGGTGACCATGTGCAGCGACACCGCCGACTGGGCGCCGAAGCTCGACGACAGCGCGTGTTCGCCGGCGGTGTTTTCCAGCGCCCAGGCCACGCGCTGCTCGGCGCTGCGGGTGCCCAGCCAGGCGTTGAGTTCGGCCAGCGCGCGCGGCGACTCGGCGGCGGTGACGGGATCGATCGGAGCGCTCATGCGGCGGCCTCTGCAATCAGGACGACGGGAATGCCGGTGGGGGTGGGATACGGAATCGCGACCACGCCGCTGCGCACCAGATAGTCGCCGAAGCCTTCGTCGGCGGCGGCGTCTCTGGCGTAGCCGGCCAGCAGCGGATCCAGCGCGGCGAGGATCTCGGCTTCGGCGATGTTCTCGCGGTACAGCGTGTTCAGGCGCTGGCCGCGATGGTCGGCGCCGAGCATCAAGTTGTAGCGCCCCGGCGCCTTGCCGACCAGGGCGATCTCGCCCAGGTAGGGACGCGAGCAGCCGTTCGGACAGCCGCTGATGCGCAGGTTGATCGCCGCCTGCGCAATGCCGTGGCGGTCGAGCAGGGTTTCGACCTGGGCGACGAAGTCGGGCAGGTAGCGTTCGGCCTCGGCCATGGCCAGGCCGCAGGTCGGCAGCGCCACGCAAGCGATCGCGTTGCGACGCACGGGGCTGGCGGCGCGGTAGCCGTCCAGGCCGTGCTGCGCGACCAGCGCATCGACTTCGGCGCGCACCGGGGCCGGAACCCCGGCGATGACCAGGTTCTGATTCGGGGTCATGCGGAACTGCGCGCCCTCGTGCGCCAGCAGCAACCGGGCGATTTCGCGCAGGCCGCTGAGGTGGCTCACCGCGGCGCCTTGCCCGTCCAACGGGCCGTCGACGATCCGTCCGGCCGGAATGCGCAGGGTCAGGTGGCCGCGGCCGTCGTCGCCCTCGACCCAGCCGAAGCGGTCGCCGTTGTGGCGGAAGGCGAACGGGCGCGCCGGAAGGAGAGGGAAACCGGCGCGCCGTTCGACTTCCGCTTTGAACCAGTCCAGGCCGCGGTCGTCGATGGTGTACTTCAGCCGCGCGCGCTTGCGCACGGCGCGATTGCCGAAGTCGCGCTGGGCGGTGACCACCGCCACGCCGACCGGGATCACCTGCTCGGGCGTCGCGAACCCGATCACATCGCCCAGGCGCGGATAGGTTTCCGGATCGCCGTGGGTCGCGCCCATGCCGCCGCCGACGGTGACGTTGTAGCCGAGCACGCGGCCGTCCTCGATCACCGCGATGTAGCCCAGGTCCTGGGCGAACACGTCGACGTCGTTGTAGGGCGGAATCGCGAAGCCGATCTTGAACTTGCGCGGCAGGTAGACCTCGCCGTAGATCGGCTCGTCTTCGCTGCCGCTGCCGGCGACGCGCTCTTCGTCCAGCCAGATCTCGTAGTAGGCGCGGGTGTTCGGCAGCAGGTGCTCGGACAGCGCCGCGGCCTGGGCGAACACCTCGGCGTGGCTGGCCGACAGCTGCGGATTGGCGGCGACCGCGACATTGCGGTTGACGTCGCCGCAGGCGGCCAGGGTGTCGATCAGCGCGGCGTTGATCGCCTGCATGGTCGGCTTGAGTTCGGTCTTGATCACGCCATGGAACTGGAACGCCTGGCGCGTGGTCACGCGCAAGCCGCGTTCGGCGTAGGTCGTGGCCACCGCGTCGAGCTTGAGCCACTGCTCCGGCGAGACCACGCCGCCCGGGGTGCGGGTGCGGATCATGAAACTGTAGGCCGGCTCCAGCCGCGCCTGGCGGCGCTCCTCGCGCAGGTCGCGGTCGTCCTGCTGGTAGCTGCCGTGGTACTTGATCAGGGTCTGATCGTCGTCGTTCAGCGCCCCGGTGACCGGATTGGCCAGGCTTTCCAGCAGGCTGCCGCGCAGCCGCGCGCTGGAGCGCTTGATGTCCTCGACCGAATGCGCGCTCATGCCGCGGCTCCGGCGCGGCGCTGCGCGCTGCGCGGATGCAGCCCGAATGAAACGCGGCCCGTGGGCGTCGGCACGCTCTTGCCGGCGCGCTCGATCGCATCGGTGACGTTGCCGCGTTCCATCCGGGCCGCCGGGGCAAGCCGCGATCCGTTGCGATCAGTAGACACGAAGCCGAACCTGGCGGCCTGCGACGTGCGGCCCGATTCGATCGATTGACGATGGCCGACAGCGCGCATCAGTACACGTCCCGGGCGTAGCGGCCCTGTTGCTGCAGTTGATTGAGATAGTCCTCCGCGTCTTCCGCGCTCTTGCCGCCGTGCTCGGCGATCGCCGCCACCAGCGCCGCGTGCACGTCCTTGGCCATGCGCGTGGCGTCGCCGCACACGTACAGGTGGGCGCCGTTCTGCAGCCAGTCGTAGAGTTCGCGGCCGCGTTCGCGCAGGCGATGCTGGACGTAGACCTTGTGGCTTTGGTCGCGCGAGAAGGCCAGATCGAGGCGGTGCAGCTGGCCGGACTTGAGCGCGGCCTGCCACTCGGTCTGGTAGAGGAAGTCGGTGCGGAAGTGCGGATTGCCGAACAGCAGCCAGTTGCGGCCGCCGGCGCCGTCGGCGGCGCGCTCCTGGACGAAGCCGCGGAACGGCGCGACGCCGGTGCCGGGGCCGATCATGATCACGTCGCGCGAGCCGTCGGCGGGCAGGCGGAAGCGTTCGTTGTGTTCGACGAACACCGGCAGGCGATCGCCTTCGGCGGCGCTGGCGAGCTGGTGCGAGGCCGCGCCCCAGCGGGTGCCGGCGGCGGTTTCGTACTGCAGGTGAGCGACGGTGAGATGGACTTCGTCGCCGACCAGCTTCTGACTGGAGGCGATCGAGTACAGCCGCGGCGTCAGCGGGCGCAGCGCCGCGACCAGCTCGTCGGCGCTCCAGTGGCCGTCGTAGCGCTGCAGCAGGTCGATCACCTGACTGTTGGCGAGCAGGTCGGTCAGCGCGGCGGCCTGGTCCGGGGCCAGCAGGCGGTTGAGTTCGTCGCTGCGGGCGTGCGCGGCGTGGCTGGCGACGAACGGCCGTGCCAGCTTGGTCAGCTCGCGCTTCTCGCTCAGCCATTGGCGCAGCGGCAGTTCCTGGCCGGCGTGGGCGACCGCGGCGTCGCCGTCGAGGTCGAGGGTGTGCAGCACCGCCTCGACTAGCTGCGGCGGGTTGCGCGGCCACAGGCCGAGCGCGTCGCCGGGCTGGTAATGCAGGCCCGAGCCCTCCAGCGAGAGTTCGATGTGGCGCACGTCCTTGTCGGAGCGGTAACGGCCGGCGATCGCCTGGGTCAGGCGCTGGTTGCCGATCAGCTCGGCCGCGAACGGCGCATCGCGGTGGTGCGCCGGCGCGCTCGGCAGCGGCCGCAGCGGGGTCACCGTGGCCAGGTGCGCGGCGGCCGGCTTCAGGGTTTCCTTGGCCTGGGCCAGGGCCTGCTGCAGCCACGGCGCGGCCACGGTCTCCAGGTCCAGGTCGGCGTCGCCGCGGGCGAACAGGCGGTGGGCGCCGAGTTCGGCCAGGCGCGCGTCGAGCTTGTGGCCGATCGCGCAGAATTGCGGATAGCTGGAATCGCCCAGGCCGAGCACGGCGTAGCTGAGCTGCTTGAGTTCGGGCGCGCGCTTGCCGGCGATGAACTCGACCAGGCCGCGGGCGTCGTCGGACGGGTCGCCGTCGCCCTGGGTGCTGACGACCAGATAGAGCAGGCGCTCGTTCTTGAGTTCGCGGGTCGGGTAGGCGTCGGCACGCAGCAGGCGCACGTTGAGACCGGCCGCTTCGGCCTGCCCGGCGAGCTGCTCGGCCAGGCGCTTGGCGTTGCCGGTCTGGCTGCCGTAGACGATGCTCAGCCGCTCGCCGCTGCGGGCGTCGGCGACCGGCGCCTGCACCGCCGCGGCGAGGCCGCCGCCGGCGCGGGCCAGGCCGGCGGCGTAGCCGGACAGCCACCACAGGCTGTCTTTGTCCAGGCCGTCGGTGAGACGGGCGAGCGAGTCGAGCCGGTCCGCGGGCAGCGGAGTGGCGAGCAGGGCGGGAGCGGACAGGGCGGCGGCGGGCACGGCGGTCGGCTTCTGGCTTGGGAGTCAGCAGGCTACGAGCCGGTGCCGGGGGCGCGGAAAGGATGCTCGGTTATGCGTTCATGACCTGCGCTCATTTCTCCGCGATTCCGAGGGGATTTCTAATGGCCCCCGGGGTCGAGGCTCCGGACCGGCCGTGCCGGGCCGGCCGCACCCCGCCTTCGCCGGCACAGCCGGCGCCCGCTGCGCCGCGCCGGCGACCGACCTCGCCGACTATGCGCACAATCTCCGCCGGCCGCCGCCGCCCGAGCACCACGAGTCCGCTTGCATGAGTGCGTCACCCGAACTGAGCCCGCTGTTCGACACCGTCGCCGACCCGTCCGCGCCGCCGCGGCTGGCCGCGCGCACGCTGAGCCATCTCGACCGGCTCGAGGCCGAGAGCATCCACATCCTGCGCGAGGTCGCCTCGGAGTTCCGCAATCCGGTGATGCTGTACTCGGTCGGCAAGGACAGTTCGGTGCTGCTGCATCTGCTGCTCAAGGCCTTCTATCCCTCGCGGCCGCCGATCCCCTTGCTGCATGTCGACACCGGCTGGAAGTTCGGCGAGATGATCGCGTTCCGCGACCGCCGCGCGGCCGAGACCGGCGTCGACCTGCGCGTGCACGTCAATCCCGACGGCCTGGCCCAGGGCGTGGGCCCGATCAGCCACGGCGCCGCCGTGCACACCGACGTGATGAAGACCCAGGCGCTGAAGCAGGCGCTGGACTGGAACCGCTTCGACGCCGCGATCGGCGGCGCGCGCCGCGACGAAGAGAAGTCGCGCGCCAAGGAACGGATCTTCTCGTTCCGCAACCCGCAGCACCGTTGGGACCCGAAGAACCAGCGCCCGGAGTTGTGGAGCCTGTACAACACCCGCATCCACGCCGGCGAAAGCGTGCGCGTGTTTCCGATCTCGAATTGGACCGAACTCGACGTGTGGCTGTACATCTACCGCGAGCGCATCCCGGTGCCCTCGCTGTACTTCGCCGCGCAGCGTCCGGTGGTCGAACGCGACGGCAGCCTGATCCTGGTCGACGACGAGCGCCTGCCGCTGCGCGAGGGCGAGGTGCCGCAGCAGCGCAAGGTGCGCTTCCGCACCCTGGGCTGCTATCCGTTGACCGGCGCGATCGAATCCGAGGCCGACACGCTGGAGGCGATCATCGCCGAGATGTTGGTCGCGACCACCTCCGAGCGCCAGGGCCGAGTCATCGACCACGACCCCACGGCGTCGATGGAGCGCAAGAAACAGGAAGGGTATTTCTGATGAAGCCGGGATTCGGGATTGGGGATTCGGGATTGGTCGAAGCGGAGCGCGGCGACGCGGAGGTGGAACCGGTGAGCGGGGAGGTTCTGGCTTTTGCCAATCCCGAATCCCGAATCCCCAATCCCGTCGGCGACAGCGTCGCCGACTACCTGCGCCAGCACGAGCGCAAGAGCCTGCTGCGCTTCATCACCTGCGGCAGCGTCGACGACGGCAAGAGCACCCTGATCGGGCGCCTGCTGCACGACACCAAGCGCCTGTTCGACGATCAACTGGCCGCGCTCAGCGCCGACAGCCGCCGCCACGGTACCCGCAACGGCGAGATCGATTTCGCCCTGCTGGTCGACGGCCTGGCCGCCGAGCGCGAGCAGGGCATCACCATCGACGTGGCCTACCGGTTCTTCGACAGCGCGCGGCGCAAGTTCATCGTCGCCGACTGCCCCGGCCACGAGCAGTACACCCGCAACATGGCCACCGGCGCCTCCACCGCCGACCTGGCCGTGGTCCTGGTCGACGCGCGCAAAGGCCTGCTGACCCAGACCCGCCGCCACAGCTACATCGTGTCCCTGCTCGGCATCCGCCACGTGCTGCTGGCGGTCAACAAGATGGACCTGGTCGATTTCGATCGCGATGTGTTCGAGCGCATCGCCGGCGAATACCGCGAGCTCGCCGCCCAGCTCGGCATCGAGCACGTGCAGGCGGTGCCGCTGTCCGCGCTGGAGGGGGACAACCTGATCGAGCGTTCGCCGGCCACGCCCTGGTACGACGGCCCGAGCGTGCTCGAGTACCTGGAAACCGTCGACACCGCGCGCGCCGAGGCGGAACTGGGCCTGCGCCTGCCGGTGCAGTGGGTCAACCGCCCGCACCAGGATTTCCGCGGCTTCGCCGGCACCATCGCCGCCGGCGAAGTGCGCCCGGGCGACGAAATCGTCGCCTTGCCGTCGGGCCGCCGCTCGCGGGTGCAGCGCATCGTCACCGCCGACGGCGACCTGTACTACGCCCGTTCCGGCCAGGCGGTCACCCTGACCCTGGAGGACGAACTCGACATCAGCCGCGGCGACGTCATCGCCGCGGCCGAACGTCCGGCGGAAGTGGCCGATCAGTTCGCTGCGCACCTGCTGTGGATGGATGCGAACGCGCTGCTGCCGGGGCGCTCGTATTGGCTCAAGATCGGCGCGCGCACGGTCGGCGCCAGCGTCACCGAGATCAAGCACAAGATCGACGTCAACAGCCAGGCCCAACTCGCCGCCAAGCACCTGGAGCTCAACGAGGTCGCGGCGGTCAACCTGGGCCTGGACCAGGCGATCGCGTTCGAGGCTTACCGCGACAACCGCGAGCTCGGCAGCTTCATCCTGATCGACCGCCAGAGCAACGCCACCGTCGCCGCCGGCACCCTGGATTTCGCCCTGCGCCGCGCCGGCAACCTGCACTGGCACCCGGTCGACGTCGACAAGGCCGCGCGCGCCCGCAGCAAGCACCAGAAGCCGCGCTGCGTCTGGTTCACCGGCCTGTCCGGTTCGGGCAAGTCGACCATCGCCAACCTGGTCGACAAGCAACTGCACGCGCTCGGCCACCACACCTTCGTGCTCGACGGCGACAACGTCCGCCACGGGCTCAACAAGGACCTGGGCTTCACCGACGAGGACCGGGTCGAGAACATCCGCCGCGTCGCCGAAGTCGCCAAGCTGATGACCGACGCCGGCCTGATCGTGCTGGTCAGCTTCATCTCGCCGTTCCGCGCCGAGCGCCGGCTGGCGCGCGACTTGTTCGAGGACGGCGAATTCGTCGAAGTGTTCGTCGACACCCCGCTGCAGGAAGCCGAGCGGCGCGACGTCAAGGGCCTGTACGCCAAGGCCCGCGCCGGCCGCATCCCCAACTTCACCGGCATCGATTCGCCCTACGAAGTCCCCGAAGCCCCCGAGCTGCGCCTGCCGACCCTGGAGCACGATGCGCAGGCGCTGGCGCAGCGGGTGATCGACTATTTGCGGTGAAGCCGGGATGTGGGATTGGAGATTGGGGATTCGCTAGAAGCGGAGATTCGGGATTCGGGATTAGGGATTAGGGAGTCGGGATTGGTGGTGCGATGGAAGGCGGTGGATTCAAGTTCTGCCGTGTTCGCATCAAGAAAAAAGCGGACCGGCGAGGGTCCGCTTTCTTTTTGCGCGTCGGGGACTTGCCGAACCGCTCTGTTGCGGCCTGCCCTCACGAAACCGAGCCGGCGCACCGCCGCTCTTTCCAATCCCTAATCCCTAATCCCTAATCCCGAATCCCTAATCCCGAATCCCGAATCCCGAATCCCGGCCTCACTTGGCCGCCTTGGCCCGAATGATCTCGTACAGAAACAACAGCACGATCGCGCAGATCACCGACACGATCAGGCCGATCAGGCCGCCGCCGGCGTAGAGCAGGCTGCCGATATAGGCGCCGGCGATGCCGAGCAGGATGGTCAGGATCCAGCCCATCGGATCGGCGCCGGGCTTGAAGAAACGCGCGAGTACGCCGATGACCGCGCCGATGATGATGGTGTACACGATACCGCCGAGCATGGCTTGCCTCCTTCGGATGGGTGGCTGACGCCGCTGGATCATGTGGCGGGGGCTGTCGCTGTTGCGTGAGGGCTGGAATGGGAGATTCGGGATTGGGGACTCGGGATTGGGGATTGGCGTAGGCGTGGGGGATGCGGGATTGGTAGAAGCCGGGGGCGAGGGATGAGCTGGAGAGCGGTAGGCGGCCGGCCGAAGCCGGATCTCGGCTCTCGCGGGGCGGGCGCCGGCGTCGCTGGCTCTGCCCGGCATTTCCGCGAAAGCGGGGCCGGAGACGTCAGCATGCGGTTGCGGCACGCCAGTCGCCTCAGAGAGTCCGGCCGGCGCGGTCCGGGCGGTAGCCATCCCGGCTCGCAGCGGCTCACCGGCCCCAAAACAAAAGCGGACCCTCGCGGGTCCGCTTTGTTCATGCCGGAAGGATCGAAACCGAGCCAGCCGAAGCGAAGACTCAAGCGAGGCAGCCTCACTGCTCCTGCCAACCCCTAATCCAGAATCCCCCATCCCGGCCGCTCAGCAACAACCGTGATCGCCATGCCGATCGCCGCTGTCGGCGACCGCGGCCACGCCGGTGGTTTCGCCGCGCTGGCCGGCCAGGTGGTGCTCGGCGACCACCCGCGCGACGCAGGCGGTGACCCGCTTGCCCATCGGGATGTGCAGGAATTCGTTCGGGCCGTGGGCGTTGGAGTGCGGGCCGAGCACGCCGGTGATCATGAACTGCGCGCCCGGGAACTTCTCGCCGAGCATGCCCATGAACGGGATCGAGCCGCCTTCGCCCATGTACATCGCCGGCTGGCCGAAGAACTCGCGGCTGGAGGCGTCGATGGCCTTGGACAGCCAGGACGACATCGCCGGGGCGTTCCAGCCGCTGGACGATTTTTCCAGCTCCAGCGAGACCTGAGCGCCGTTCGGCGGGTCGCGCAGCAGCACGTCCTTGAGCAGTTCGCCGGCGCGCTTGCCGTCCAGGGTCGGCGGCAGGCGCAGCGACAGCTTGACCGAGGTGTGCGGGCGCAGCACGTTGCCGGCCGAGGCCAACGGCGGCATGCCGTCGACGCCGGTCACCGACAGCGCCGGGCGCCAGGTGCGGTTGAGCACCAGCTCGGCCAGGTCGTCCGCCATCGGCTTCATGCCGGGCAGGAACGGGAACTTGTCGTAGACCGCCGTGCCCAGCACCTTGGCCGCCTGGCGCGCCTGTTCGATGCGCTCTTCCGGCACGTCGACGTACAGGCCTTCGACCAGGATCTTGCCGCTGGTCTCGTCCTCCAGCCGCGACAGCAGCTGGCGCAGCAGGCGGAAGCTGGACGGCACCACGCCGGAGGCGTCGCCGGAGTGCACGCCCTCGCTAAGCACCTTGACCGTGAAATTGCCGCCGGCCAGGCCGCGCAGCGAGGTGGTGCACCACAATTGCTCGTAGTTGCCGCAGCCCGAGTCCAGGCAGACCACCAGCGAGGGCTTGCCGATGCGGTCGGCGAGGTGGTCGACGTAGGCGGGCAGGTCGTAGCTGCCGGATTCCTCGCAGGCCTCGATCAGGATCACGCAGCGCGCGTGCGGGATCTTCTGGTCCTGCAGGGCCAGGATCGCCGCCAGCGAGCCGAAGATCGCGTAGCCGTCGTCGGCGCCGCCGCGGCCGAACAGCTTGTCGCCCTTGAGCACCGGGGTCCAGGGGCCGAGGCCGTCGTCCCAGCCGGTCATCTCCGGCTGCTTGTCCAGGTGCCCGTAGAGCAGCACGCAGTCCTCGTCGCTGCCGCCATGAGCGGCCGGGATGTCGATGAAGATCAGCGGCGTGCGGCCTTCCAGGCGCACCACCTCGACCTGCATGCCCGGGATCGACTGCGCCTTGGCCCAGGTCTCCATCAGCCGGACGGCGTCGTCCATATAGCCGTGCTGGACCCAATCGGCGTCGAACATCGGCGACTTGTTGGGAATACGGATGTATTCGACCAGTTGCGGGACGATCTCGTCGTCCCACTTCTGGCCGACGTAGCGGTCGACCTGGCTGGCGTCCATCGAGGAGCCTCTTGAGCGGGGAAGGGGGGCAGTTTACGCCTCCCGGGCCGTGTAGGACTTTTCCTACCCTGCGCTGCGGCTCCCCCCGACTTCGTAGGGGCCGGGCCGGCGATAACCTGTGCGGGTCGAGACATGGAGACTGTCTCCACCGGCGGAACACAAGGACTCAAGGACGTACGGCCGCCGGCCCGGAAAGGAATCCACTCTCAGGAGCACAACCATGAAGTCGTTTGCCCTCATCGCCCAGTCGCTGGTCCTGTCGCTGCTGCTCGCCGGCAGTGCCATCGCCTCGGAAAAGGTCAACATCAACAGCGCCGACGCGGCCACGCTGGATCGCGTGCTGCTCAACGTCGGAGCGTCCAAGGCCGAAGCCATCGTCGCCTACCGCAAGGCCAATGGGGCCTTCCGCAGCGCCGAGCAGTTGGCCCTGGTGAAAGGGATCGGTCTGAAGACGGTCGAGAAGAACCGGGACCGGATCGTGGTCGGCGGCGCCACCCAGGGCCGTCCGATCAACACCGCGGGCGCGATCGCCGCCCCGCGCGCTGCCAGCAAGCGTTGAATGAGTCTGCCGGCGCCGTAAGGACGCGGTGCCGGCAGCTGATCGGGCAAGGATGCTCGAAGGATTCGGGGGGAGGTCCCTGGACACGGAAGTACGCTGCCCCGCCGCGGACGGATCCGCGGTGGGGCACACCCTTTTTCGGGATTCGGGATTCGGGATTCGGGGCTCGGGATTCGGGATTCGGGATTGGGGATTGGGGATTGGGGATTGGCGCGGCGGATCTCCGGCCCAGGGCTTTTTGTAGGAGCGGCGCGAGCCGCGACAGGGGACGCGCAGAACGCCCCGATGGCGTCGTCTCCTCATCGAAGCCCGTTACCCAAGGGGTAGGCGCGGCGTGAGCCGCGACCACGGGACGCGCAGAAAAAACAATCTCCACAGGCGCCCAGCGACGCCCGGTCCTCGCCCTCGCCGCGCCTCCAGGCGTCACGCCGTCGCCCAGCGGCTCTGCCCGCACCCGGCCGCACCGCGGCCCGCCCCGATCGCGCCGTGCGCACGTCCCGCGCTTGGGCCACCACGCCGCAGCCCCTAAACTGCGCCATCGCCCTCCGCCCGCGCGCCCATGTCCGACAGCCTGTCCTGGTCCATTCCCGCCAACGAATACCGGCGCGAACGCTGGCGCAATCAGTTCGGCTGGACCCGCGAAATCGTGCGCATGCGCCGCGACGCGGCCGGGCTGGACCGCCCCTGCGAGGGCGAGGACTGGGATTGGCGCCTGTCGATCGCCGAGATCGAACGCGATGCGCCGTTCTCCGCGTTTCCCGGCATCGACCGCGAATTGGTCCTGCTCAGCGGCAACGGCCTGCGCCTGCGCTTCGACGATGGGGAGAGCCACGAACTGCTGCCGCCGCACGACAAACTGCGCTTCGCCGGCGAGCGCACGGTGCAGGGCGAACTGCTCGACGGTCCGACCCACGACTTGAACCTGATGTGGCGGCGCGACCGGGTCCGCGCCGAGCTCTGGCACCGGCCGCTGGTCGGGCCGATGGTGCTGTTCGCCGAGCCGGGCCAGACCTGGGCCGTGCACCTGCTCGCCGGCCAGGCGCGTTTCGCCGACGATGCCTCGTTGCCGCCGCTGCAGATGGGCGACACCGCCTTCCTCGCCGCCGGCGGCGAGCGCCTGCGCGGCATGCTCGACGGCGGCGGCGAAGTGTTGTTGGTGCGAGTGGCCGCGCTGGACTGAGCCGGAGGACGGCGCTCAGTACACGTCGCGCCGGTAGCGGCCTTGCGCCGCGAGGTTTTCCAGGGCCTCGACGCCGATCGCTTCCTGCAGCGCCGCTTCCACCGCCGGCGCCATGCCTTCCAGGCTGCCGCAGACGTAGATCGCCGCACCGGCGGCGACCCATTCGCGCACGCGCGGCCGTTGTTCGCGCAAGCGGTCCTGCACGTAGACCCGCGCCTGGCCGTCGCGCGAGAACGCATAGTCGACGCGTTCGATCGCGCCGCCCGCCCGCCAGGCCTCGAGCTCCTCGCGATAGTGCAGGTCGCAGGCGGCGTTGCGTTCGCCGAACAGCAGCCAGTTGCGGCGGTGGCCGGCGGCGATCCGGGTCTTGAGCAGGGCGCGCAGGCCGGCCAGTCCGGTGCCGTTGCCGATCAGCACGATCGGCCGGGCGTCGTCGGGAGCGTGGAAGGAAGGATTGCTGCGGATGCGCAGGTCGATCTCGCCGCCGAGCGCGGCGTGTTCGGTCAGCCAGCCGCTGCCCAGGCCGAGCCGACCGTCGTCGCGGCGCATCTGCCGCACCAGCAACTGCAGCGAACCGTCCGCCGGCAGCGAGGCGATCGAGTATTCGCGATGCGGCAGCGGTTGCAGGGCGTCGGCGACCGCTTGCGCGCTTTGGCCGATGCAGGTTGCCGGATCGGGCAGGCGCGAACCGGCCAGGACCTCGGCGATCGGCAATGAGGTTTCGTCGCGCCGCACCGTCTGTGCGCCGTCGAGTCCGGCCTGCGCCAACCACCGCGCCACTTCGTCGCCGGCGTTGCGCGGGCCGATCTCGGCGATGTCGCCGGCGCGCCAGTGCGCACCGCCGCCGTCGGCCGGCGTAAGCGCGATATGGAAGGCCGGCGCGCCGGCGCTGCCGGGGTTGGATTCGCGACGCTGCTGCAGGCGCCAGGCGGCGTAGGCCGGCGCGCTCCAGTCGGGCAAGTCGGTCCGGCCGGCGAGCAGGCCCAGATGATGCTGCCAATGTCGCAGGGCGCCGGTTTCGCCGTTGTCGACTTCGACCAGATCGAACAGCGGCTGTGCGCCGGCATGGCGCAGCCAGTGATCGAGGCGATGACCGAAGGCGCAGTACTCGCGGTACTCGCGATCGCCGAGCGCGAGCACACCGTAGCGCAGCTGCGGCAAGGCCGCCGCCGCGCCCATGACCCGGCGCACGAACGCGGCAGCGCTGTCGGGCGCGTCGCCTTCGCCGGTGGTGCTGACCACGAACAGAGCGCGCGGATAGCGCGCCAGGCGCTCGGCATCGAGCGTGCCGAGCACGGCCAGATCGGCGCGCAGTCCGGCCTCGGCCAGCGCGGCGTGGCTGCGTCGCGCCAACTGCTCGGCGAAGCCGGTCTGGCTGGCGAAGGCGATCAGCCACTCGCCGGGCGACTCCGGCGACAGCGCCGGCAGGGCCTCGCGCCGTGCGTGGCGCGCACGCGACACCGCGACTGCGGCGACGAAACCGGCGTAGGCGGCGAACAGGGCGGCGGCCATCCACCAGCGGCCGCGGCCGGGCGAAATCCACTGCCAAGGGTCGGCCTGCCAATACGCCAGTGCGCAGGCCAGCGCGATCAACGCAAGGACCGCCAAGGCGCTGCCGATCGTCCCCGGCTCGATGCGGCGGCGCGGTGCGACAGCGCTCACGCGGCGCGCTGCCGGGCGACGAAAGCGGGCGTGCCGCGGGCGACGAAGCCTTCGCCTTCGCGCACGACGAACAAGGCGGCCAGTCCGCGGCGATTGGCGTAGGCCAGTCCTTCGCGCGCGCCGAGCACGCTCAGCGCGGTGGCCAGGCCGTCGGCCTGCATGCACTGCGCGTGCAGCACGGTGACCGAGGCCAACTCGCCGTCGATGGGCGCGCCGCTGCGCGGGTCCAGCGTATGCGCATAGCGGCGGCCGTCGGCGTCGAAGTAGCGGCGGTAGTCGCCCGAGGTGGCGATCGCGTCGCCGTCGAGCGCGATCACTGCGGTCGCGGCGTCGCCGTCGCTGCCGGGTCGTTCCACCGCGACCCGCCAGGCGCTGCCGTCGGGACGGCGGCCGTGGCCGCGTAACTCACCGCCGACTTCGACCAGGCAGTGTTCGACGCCCTGGGCGAGCAGCCAGTCGGCGACGCGGTCGACGCCGTAGCCCTTGGCGATCGAGGACAAGTCCAGACAGGCGCCGCCGGGTTGGGTCAGCGCGCGCGTTGCTGCGTCGTAGCCGAGGCGGCGCCAGCCGACGCGCGCGCGCGCGTCGGCCAATGCGTCGGCCGTGGGCGTCTGCGCGCAGGCGCCGGCGGGGCCGAAGCCCCACAAGTCGACCAGCGGCCCGATGGTGGGGTCGTAGGCGCCGTCGCTGTCCGCGGCCAACGTCAGCGCCGCGTCCAGCACTTCGGCGAACTCGGCCGGCAAGGTATGCCGGCTGCCGGCGCCGGCGCGGTTGTAACGGCTGATGTCGGAGCCGCGTTCCCAGGTGCTCATCTGCGCGACGACCTGATCGAGTCGGGCCTGGATGCCGCGTTCCAGCGCCGGCAACGCCGACACGGCGGCGATCAGCTTGACCGACCAGGTCGTGCCCATGGTCGCGCCGCTCAGCGTATGCAGCGCCATCGTCGCCATCGCGGCGAAACGCAAACTCGCCGTCGCCGGCGCGCCGGCACGGGCGGCCGCGGCGCCGGTCAAGGCACCCGACCAACTCCAGCGCGGCGTCGGCGTCGGCGAGGTCATCGCTTTACTGCGGCAGCACTTCGAACACGGCGACGTAGCTCAGCCGGCGCTGCTTGGCTTCGGCGAGCGTGGTCTTGGCGTCTTCGCTGGCGGTTTCCAGCCAGTACATGCCGGCTGCCGGCCACTTCACCTCGAACTTGCCGTCGGCGCCGGTGGTGAGGTGGATCTCGTTCTGCTGATCGCGGTAGCGGGTCGCGCCCGGCACGATCTCGACCTTGAGGCCCGGAGCCGGCTTGCCGTCGATCAGCAACTGGAAGCTCGCGCTCTCGCCGGCGAACAGATCGTTGGGATGGGTCACCGGCACCAGTTCGATGCCCTTGCCGGTGGTCTTGAGCGCGCCGTTGCTGGGCTGGCCGACGGTGGCGAAGGTCTCGACCCGGCCCAGGCTTTCCGAAGCGTTGACCTCGGTGGCACCGGCCGGAATGCCGGCCTTGAACTCGCTGGCCTTGCCGCGCCAACGCTTGGCTTCGCCGCCGAGCTTGTAGCTGGCGAACATGCCTTCGTTGTTCATGGCGATCTTGTAGGTGCCTTCCTGGGCCAGCTCGACATCGAACACGCTGCGCAGCTTGCCGGTCGAAGCGTTCTGCGGCTGCACGGCGCTGCCGTCCGGCGCAGTGATCTGCAGACGCTCCAGCGGCAGCGGCACATGATTGAAATAGAACAGGTCGTTGGACACCGCCGCATCGACGGTGAGCCAGGCGCCCTTGCTCGAGAACACGGTCTGCGAGGGCTGCAGCCAGGCCTTGTGCGCCTGCGCGGCACCGGCGAAAGCGAAGGTGGCGACGGCGGCTGCGGCGAGAAGTTTCAGTTTCATGGTGTTGGGTCCGGGATTCGAGATTGGGGATTCGGGATTGGCAAGAGCGAAAAGCGGCCGCTGCGGTCAGAGGTCCGGGAATCCGCTTTGCGAATCCCGAATCCCCGATCCCGAATCACGGCTTCACCGTCACCTTCACCTTGCCCAACTCAGTCTTGCCCTGCGCGGACAGGTTCTGCGCCTTGCCGGGCCACTGGAAGGGGATGCTGAGCATCTCGCGGCCGCCGACTTCGCGCGCGGCTTCCACCACCAGGGTGTAGTTGCCCGGGGCCAGGCCGGCGAGCGGCTTGCTGTTGCCCTTGAACGACAGGGCGTGCTGGCCGACCGGGCGGGTCGCGCCGCTGACGCCGTCGACCGGCATGCTCAGGCTGCGGCCGCTGCGCCGCCACCATTGCCGCATGTCCTTCAGCCATTTGGTGCCTTCGCCGTTCTTCATGTCGACGTCGTACCAGACGGCCAGATTGCTGGCGACGGTGTTGTCGGCCTTTTCGATCCACGCCGCCACGTACGGGCGGTGGTACTCGGCGGCGTTGATGCGCGGGATCTCGATGTTGAGTTCCAGATCGGCCGCGAACGCCGGCATCGGCAGCGCCAGCGCCGGGATCAGGACTTTGAACGACGACAGCTTCATGGGGCGGCTCCTAACGGGAAGACGGTTGCTAACTCGGTGGGTGGATCGATGCGTGAGTCAGTGCATGAACAGGACCACGATCAGCAGCGGCACGGCCAGGCCCAGCGCGACCAGCGGCCAGGTCTTGCCGCGCTGTCGCGCATGCAGCTGCAGCAGCCACAGCCCGGTCAGCGCGAACAGCAGGCAGGCGACCGCGAACAGATCGATGAACCAGCGCCAGGCGGTGCCGGTATTGCGGCCTTTGTGCAGGTCGTTGAGCCAGGCGATCCAGCCGCGGTCGGTGCGCTCGTACTCGATCGCGCCGCTCTCGCGGTCGATGCTGAGCCAGGCGTCGCCGCCGGGGCGGGGCAGGGACACGTAGACGTCGGCATCGGACCATTCGCCCTTGCGCCCCTCGGCGCGCACGTCCAACGCATCGGCGAGCCAGTCGTTGACCGCGCCCGGCAATGGCGCGTCTTCGGCGCGCTCGGCCTTGAGGCTGCGCAGCAGGCTGGCCGGCAGGGTTTCCTTGAGATTGACCACCACCGGTTCGGATTCGATCTGCGCGGCGTGGTTGAGGGTGATGCCGGTGGCGGCGAACAGCAACAGCGCGATCAGGCTGACCGCGGCGCTGATCCAGTGCCAGCGGTGCAGGGTCTTGAGCCAATAAGAGCGACGATTGGGATCGATCGTGCCCGAAGTGGCCTTGATTGGGCCGGCTTTGATCGAGCCGGTCTTGATCGCGCGGTCGTCGCTGCTGGCCGCACTCACGTCTGGCTCCAGCGCCGCAGCAGGTTGTGGTAGACGCCGGTCAGCTGGACCAGGGCCGGATGCTCGGGCACGTCGGCGCTCAGGCGCCGGATCGAGACGTCGAGCTCGAACATCAACCGCCGCTGCGCGTCTTCCGCCAGCAGGCTCTGAATCCAGAAGAACGACGCCACCCGGGCGCCGCGGGTGACGGGGGTGACTTTGTGCAGGCTGGTGCCGGGGTAGAGCACCAGATCGCCCGCCGGCAGCTTGACGCTGTGGCTGCCGTAGGTGTCTTCGATCACCAGTTCGCCGCCGTCGTATTCCTCCGGCGCGCTCAGGAACAAAGTCGCCGACAGGTCGGTGCGCACCGCGTCCATGCCGCCGCGGCTGCGGTCGTAGCGGATCGCGTTGTCGACATGGAAGCCGAACGACTGGCCGCCGGCGTAGCGGTTGAACAGCGGCGGGTACACCCGCTGCGGCAGCGCGGCGGAGAAGAAGGTCGGGTTCTTCGACAGCGCGTCGAGGATCAGTGCGCCCAGTTCGCGCGCGGCCGGATCGGTTTCGGGCAGTTGCGCGTTGTCCTTGGCCTTGGCCGACTGGTGGCCGGCGGTGATGCGGCCGTCGGCCCAGCCGGCCTGATCCAGGCGCGCCCGGCAATGGGCGACCTGTTCGGCGGTGAGCACTTTGGGAACGTGCAGCAGCATGGCTTTCCTCAATGCGGACGCCCGGGAGGTCCCGGGCGGCGCGCTGGACCGTGAAGGCCCGATTAGAGCGTGAACCCGGCGGCGTGCGCCAGCCGGGTCGCGCCGGTCAGAAGGCGCCGGTCAGAAGGCGAAGTTCGCGCTCAGCACCACCTGGCGGCCGTCGCCCGGGGTCGCCCAACCGTTGTTGCGGATACGGGTGAAGTATTCCTCGTCGGTCAGATTGTTGACGTTGAGCTGCAGCGAGGCCTGGCGGTTGATCTTGTAGTTGACCATCGCGCGGTGGGTCCAGTAGCTGCCGTAGGTCGTCAGCGGGCCGTTGACGTTGGTCGCGCTGTGCTGGGTCAGCCAGAGCTTGCCCTGGTAGGTCGCGCCGTAGCCGATCTGCCAGCGCGGGCTGAGGTCGTAGGTGGTCCACAGGCTGAAGGCGTGTTCCGGCACCTGGGTCAGGCGGTCGCCGCGGGTGTAGTCCAGGCCGAGGTTGGCCTGGCGGTCGGACACGCCTTGCAGCACTTCGCTGTCGAGGAAGGCGTAGTTGGCGTACACCGCCCACTGGTCGGTCAGCAGGCCGGACAGACCGAGCATCACGCCGTCGACGCGGGCGCGGCCGTCGAGCTGCTGCAGGCCGGTCAGGTTGGCGGGGTTGTCGAGGTCGGCGACCTTGTAGTTCTTGCGGTCGTTGCGGAACACCGAGCCGGTCAGCGCCAAGCGGCCGTCGAGGAAGTCCCACTTGGTGCCGATTTCGTAATTGACCGCGGTTTCCGGATCGACCGAGCAGGTCTGCGCGGTGCACGAGCCGTTGACCGAGGCCTTCGACGGGGTCTTGGAGTTGCCGTAGGCGACGTAGATGCTGCCGTTCTCGACCGGCTTGTAGACCAGGCCGGCGCGGTAGGAGAACAGGTCGTCGGTGTTCTTGAACGGCACCCCATAGCCGGTGACGGTGCCGATCGGCAGCGCCGGCAGCGGTTGGTTGGCCGCGGTCGGGGCCTGCACTACCACCGCATTGGTGGTCTTGCCCTCGTTGCGCTCGTAGCGCGCGCCCAGGCTCAACTGCCACTGTTCGTTGAACTTCAGCGTGTCGAACACGTAGATCGCGCGGTTGTCGAGCTCGCCTTCGGTGCGCCCGGTCAGGGTGCGGTTGAGCGGGCCGCGGTAGATGTGGTCCGGGCGGGCGATGTTCATCTGCGGCAGGCCGGCGAGGAACGGGTTGCTGCCGTTGGCGTTGCGGAAATCGCTGGTGACGTCGAGATCGAATTCTTCGTGCAGCACCGAGAAGCCGGCGACCAGGTCGTGCTCGATCGCGCCGGTGTTGAACTGCACGGTCAGGTCGGTCTGGTTGTACAGCGCGGTATTGCGGGTGTCGCGACCGTAGCCGCGCGGGCCGCTCGGGCTGTAGTTGCCCGGGCGGGTGCTGCCGCAGGCGGCGCCGAGCGGGGTGCGGTTGTTGGCCAGGCACCAGGTGCCCTGCACGGCGTCGACCAGGGAGAACTGCTCGACCTGTTGCCAGCGGGTCAGGTTGCGGACCTTGAACGCGTCGCTGAAGTTGTGCTCGATGATCGAGGTCAGCGAATCGAGTTCGATTTCCTGCTTGTCGATGTTGCTGTAGCCGTAGTAATTGCCGCGGTCGATGCCGGGCAGGACGTCGCCGTTGAAGAACGGCAGGCCGTACTGCGGAGTGTTCTGGTCTTCCTGGTGGAGATAGTTCAGGGTCCAGGTGGTGTCGCTGCCCAGGCCGAAGGCCAGCGAGGCGGCCACGCCCCAACGCTCGTTCTGCTCGACGTCGCGGCCCGGCACGTCGTTCTGGTGCGCCATGGCGTTCAGGCGCAGCGCGCTGCCTTCGCCGAGGACGAAGTTGCTGTCGGTGGTCACGCGCGCGTAGCTGTCGGTGCCGGCGGCGATCGAGGCCTTGTGGAACTCGTTGAGGCTGGCGTTCTTGGTCACCAGGTTGATCGTGCCGCCGACCGAGCCGGCGCCGGAGTAGACCGAGTTGGCACCGTTGACGACTTCCACCGCTTCCAGGTTGAACGGATCGGTGCGGCTGTACAGGCCGCTGTCGCGTACGCCGTCGACGGTGATGTCGTTGCTGGCGTCGAAGCCGCGCAGGTTGATCTTGTCGCCGAAACCGCCGCCGCCTTCGCCGGCGCCGAAGGTGATGCCCGGCAGAGTGCTGAGGATGTCGGTCAGCGACAGCAGGTTCTGGCCGTCGATGGTGTTGCGGTCGATCACGCTGATCGTCTGCGGGGTATCGCGCAGATTCGCCGTGTACTTGCCGCTGCTGGCCTTCTCCACGCGCTGGCCGTGGACGGCGACGCCGTCGAGGTCCTTGGCCTGCGGCTCGGGCGCCGGGGCGGCGACCACGGGCAGGGTGAAGGCGAGGGCGAGCGCAGCGGCGAGCGGCGACACGACGAACTTCGTGGTCATGAGAGTCTCTGGGATTGCGGGTTGACGGCGCGGGGGCCGCGTCAGGTCGCAATCTTAATGAGATGGATTCTCATTTGCAACGAATTGTGAACGATTCGAGGGGCTTTAACCGTTTCCGATGGGGCCGCATGCGCAATCGGGCGCTTCGTGCTCAGGGGTACGGACGACCGCAGCCCGGCCGGGCTGCGCAGCAGGGGCGGCGCGGTCCTTGCGACGTGTGCGCGTGAGGCCTTTGGAAATAGAGGGCGAACGCCCTGCGTGAGCGCGAAGTCCGGCGTGCCTGGCGGCGCGCGATTGGCCTTGGGCCGCAGCGGAAGCAAATCCCCCTGTCGCCCCGCTTCGAAGGGGGAGCAGAAAGGAGAAGCCAAAGAGAGGGCGCGCGGTTCGCCGGCGCGCGCGGTCGATGGCCGTTGCGAGGAACTCGGTTGCGGGGCAATGCCCGCGGCGTTCACTCGCGATCGTCGCGGGTCCAGACGCCGCCGTCTTCGACCTTGACCGGGAACTTGGCCACCGGCTCGTAGGCCGGTGCGCACAGCGGTCGGCCGTCGCGCACGTCGAAGCGCGCGCCGTGCAGCACGCATTCGATGCTCGCTTCCTCGCCGTCGTAGGTGCCCGAGGACAGCTCGAAGTCCTCGTGCGAACAGCGGTCTTCGAGTGCGTAGTAGTCGCCGTCGTAGTTGCAGACGAAAATCGCGGTATCGCCATCCCAGGCGACGGTCGATTCGCCCGGCAGCAGTTGCGAAGTGGCGCAGACGAATACCCAGTCGCCCATGGCGTGGTTTCCTTCGGAACGGGATTTTGGATTTGGGATTCGGGATTGGTCAGAGCAAGACCGTATCGCTCCTCGATCCCGATCCTTTGTGGCGAAGGCGGGACCGGGAGCCGCGATTCGTCGGCCAAGCGCAGCATCTGCTGTTGCTCGACCAATCCCGAATCCCAAATCCCGAATCCCCGCTCCTCAGAACCGCTTTTCAAGCACTTCGAAGCTCAGGTCGTCGCGCTTGGGCAGGCCGAAGCGCGCGTCGCCGTACGGGAACGGCTTGAACACGCCGGTGCGCGCGTAGCCGCGGCGCAGGTAGAACTGGATCAGCTCCTCGCGCACATTGATCACGGTCATGCGCATCGCCGGCAGCTTCCAGTCCTCGCGCGCGATACGCTCGGATTCTTCGATCATGCGCTTGCCGATGCCGCCGCCCTGCAGGGTCGGCTTGACCGAGAACATGCCGAAATAGCCGGCGCCGTCCTCGACCGCGACATGGGCGCAGGCCAGCAACTCGATCGCGCCTTCGGCGCCTTCGCGCTCGCCGAGCAGGATCACGCTGTCGGGTTTGGCCAAGAAGGAGTGGATCTCGTCGGCGCCGGTGCGGCGGCCGTCGAGGAAATCGGCTTCGGTGGTCCAGCCGACCCGGCTGGCGTCGCCGCGATAGGCCGATTCGACCAGGGCGACGATGGCGTCGGTGTCGGCCACGGTAGCGTGGCGGAAGCGGAGAGTGTCGGAGGCGGTCATGCGAGCAGCTTGCGGACTTTGTGGAGGGCCGCCACGAAGGCGTCGATCTCTTCGTGGGTGTTGTAGTAGGCGAGCGACGCGCGGCAGGTCGCCGGCACGCCGAAATGCTGCATCAGCGGATGCGCGCAGTGGTGGCCGGAACGGATCGCCACGCCTTCCAGGTCGAGCAGGGTGGCCAGGTCGTGGGCGTGCGCGCCCTCGATCAGGAAGCTCACTACCGCCGCCTTCTCCTGCGCCTGGCCGAAGATGCGCAGCCCCGGCACTTCGGCCAGCGCGGCGTTGAAGTGCGCGAGCAGCTCCTGTTCGCGTGCGTCGACCTGGGCCATGCCCAGCGCCGATAGATAGTCCACCGCCGCGCCCAGGCCGACGAAGCCGGCGATATTGGGCGTGCCGGCCTCGAATTTGCGCGGGCCGTCGGCGAACACCGTGCCTTCGAAGCGGACTTCCTTGATCATCTCGCCGCCGCCGACGAAGGGCGGCATCGCGTCGAGGTGCTCGCGCCGCGCCCATAGCGCGCCGGTGCCGGTCGGGCCGCTCATTTTGTGGCCGGTGACGGCGTAGAAATCGCAGCCGATCGCCGCCACGTCGAGCGGGCGGTGCGGCGCCGCCTGCGAGCCGTCCACGAGCGTGACGATGCCGCGCTTGCGCGCCTCGCGGCAGATCTCGCGCACCGGATTGACCGTGCCGAGCACGTTGGAAACATGGGTCAGGGCGAGCAGCTTCACCTCGGGGGTGAGCAGGCCGTACAACTGGGGCAGGTCGAGCTGGCCGCGTTCGTCGATCTCGGCGACCCTGATCGTCGCGCCGGTGCGCTGGGCGACCAACTGCCAGGGCACGATGTTGGCGTGGTGCTCCATCCGGGTCAGCACGATCGCGTCGCCCGGCTGCAGCCGCGGCAGAGCCCAGGAATAGGCGACCAGATTGATCGCGAAGGTGGTGCCGCTGCACAGCACCAGTTCGTCGGTGCGCACGTTGAGGAAGCGCGCCAGCTTGGCGCGCGCGCCCTCGTAAGCTTCGGTGGCCTCGCTGCCGAGCGCATGCACGGCGCGGCTCACGTTGGCGTTGTGGCGGCGGTAGAAGTCGTCGACCGCTTCGATCACCGCGGCCGGTTTCTGGCCGGTGTTGGCCGAGTCGAAATAGATCAGCGGCTTGCCGTGGACCTGGCGGGTCAGCACCGGGAAGTCGGCGCGGACAGCGGCCCAGTCGGGGGAGGAGGGGACGGCGGCGGTCATTCTGGGGTCCGGTAAGCGGGAAGTCGGCGCACGCGAGACAAGGGGTCGCGAAAAGCGGAGGCGACGCGGCCGTCGCGATCTCCTGTCTCCTGCCTTCTGTTCCTCAAGCGATCTGCAGGCGTTCCAAAGCGAGATTCAACCGCACTTCCAGCATCGCGCGCACGTCCTCGTTCTCGATCACGGCCAAGGTCTCGCGGCAGAAAGCGGTGGTCAGCAAGGCCCGCGCCTGTTCGGCGGGCACGCCGCGCGAACGCAGGTAGAACAAGGCGTTGGCGTCGAGCTGGCCGACCGTGGCGCCGTGCGCGGCCTGGACCTCGTCGGCGTGGATCTCCAACACCGGCTGGGTGTCGATTTCGGCGCCTTCGCTGAGCAGCAGGTTCTTGTTCGAGAGCGCGGCGTTGCTGCCGTCCGCGCCTTCGCGGATCAGGATGCCGCCGTGGAAGGCGGCGCGCGAACGGCCGGCGCCGAGGCCGCGCCAGGTCAGTTCGCATCGGCTGTCGCGGCCGACATGATCGATTCCCAGGCGGGTGTCGAGATGGCGGCGGCCGCTGGCGAGCAGCACGCCGTTGGCCTGGACCTGCGCACCCTCGCCGTGCAGTGCGGCGTTGAGTTCGTGACGGGACAGCGCGGCGCCGAGTTCGAGGTCGATCCGGCGGTATTGCGCCGAGCGCGCCAGCACCGCGTCGGTGCGCGCGATCGCGGTCGCGCCGAGCGCCTCGTCCTGGACCCGCGCATGCACCAGGCTGGCGCCCGGGGCGAGGTGGACATGGGCCAGCGAGTTGCCGAAATGGCTGTGGCTGTCGGCGGCGAGCTGATGCTCGACCAGGGTCAGCGCCGCGCCCTCGCGCAGTTCGATCAGATGGCGCAGGTGCCAGGCCAGGTCCGGCCCGCCCTTGGCGGCCGAGTCGGCGTTCTGGCTCGGGCTGGAGACGCAGACCAGGTGCACCGCGCCCGGCGCCTGCACGCCGGCTTCGACCCGCAGCACCGCGCCCTCGTCGGCCAGCGCGGCGTTGATGCGCGCGAACACTTCGTCCGGGCGCTCGTAGCGGCGAGCGAGGAAATTGGCCTCGCGCACGTCGCCGTCGCCCAGCACCTGTGACAGCGGCCGCAACGAGATGCCGGCCGGCAGGCCGGCGAGGTCGGAGCGGTCGGCGTCGTAGCGGCCGTTGTGGAACACCACCCGCGGCGCCGGGATGCCGGCGATCGCGGCGTCGAGCGCGGCGCCGTCGGCGGCCGGGGCGACGCCGGCCGCGGGCAGGAAGGTGCGGCGCTCCAGCGCGCGCAGCGGGGTGTACTTCCAGGCTTCGGTGCGCGGTCCCGGCAGGCCGTCGCGCAGGGCCGCATCGAGGGCGGCGCGGCGGGTCGCGCCGAGCCCGGCGGCGTCGCGTGCGGGCAGAGCGTCGAAGGCCGACGCGAAGGCGTCGAGCAGCGCGCTCACGCCGCGTTCTCCGGCGCCACGCGGTCCTTCAGCCAGGCATAGCCGTGGGTTTCCAGTTCCAGCGCCAGTTCGGCGCCGCCGGTCTCGACGATGCGGCCGTCGGCCAGCACGTGGACCACATCGGGCTTGATGTAGTCCAGCAGGCGCTGGTAGTGGGTGATGACCAGGAATGCGCGTTCCGGCGAGCGCAGCGCGTTGACGCCGTCGGCGACGGCCTTGAGCGCGTCGATGTCCAGGCCGGAATCGGTTTCGTCGAGGATCGCCAGCTTCGGTTCGAGCAGGGCCAGCTGGAAGATTTCGTTGCGCTTCTTTTCGCCGCCGCTGAAGCCCTCGTTGACGCCGCGGTGCAGCAGTTCGTCTTTCAGATGCAGCACGGCCAGCTTTTCGCGCACCAGCTTGAGGAACTGCATCGAGTCCAGTTCGGCCTCGCCGCGCGCCTTGCGCTGGGCGTTGAGCGCGGCGCGCAGGAAATACGTGTTGTTTACGCCCGGAATCTCGACCGGGTACTGGAAGGCCAGGAACACGCCGGCGGCGGCGCGCTCCTCCGGTTCCAGCGCCAGCAGGTCGCGGCCCTCGAATGCGATCGAACCGGCGGTGACCTCGTAGCCTTCGCGGCCGGCGAGCACGTTGCCCAGGGTCGATTTGCCGGCGCCGTTCGGGCCCATGATCGCGTGGACCTTGCCCGGCTGCAGCTCCAGGCTCAGGCCCTTGAGGATGTCCTTGCCGGCGACTTGGACGTGGAGGTCTTGGATCTTCAACATGAGGGTTTCCGGAAACGGGTGGGCGCTCGCGGCGCCGGTAACGGGTTGCGGAGCGGGCGGCGAATGCCGGCGCTCAGGTACAGACGCCTTCGTAGGCGAGCCGGCGCTTGGCGCCGCCGGCGTCGACGTACTCGTAGCACTGCAGGTAGTCCGAATCTGCGAAGGCCTTCAAGGTCGGGCAATCGAGCGAACGCGGTTCGGCTGCGGCAGCGTCCTGCGCCACGGCCAGGGCGCCGGCCGGGTCGGCCCACAGCACCTGCTCGACGCCGTTGCCGTCGAGCACGCGCAGGCGCAGGCGGTCGCCGTCGACGGCGATCACATCGGCCTCGAACGGCTTGCTCCAGCGGCGCAGTTCCTTGCCGCCGTCGCCGAATTCGATCACGTCGTCGGCGAGCAGCAATTCGTCGCCCAGAGGCATCGCGCGCACCCGCGCGTAGGGGGTCGCGCCGCAGGGATGCTCGCTCCACTGCAGCACGCGCGGGTCGCGGACGTTTTCGTGCTTGGGATCGATGGTGAACGGCAGCAGGTACTCGCCCGCCGCCAGCGCGTGCTGGATCGAGCCGGGCGGCGCGATCGGCGCCTCGGCGGAGGCCGGGGCGGCCTCGGCGGCCGGCGCGGTTGGCTTCGGCTCGGCCGCGGGCGGCGCGGTTTCGGACGTGGCGGCGGGCGCGCTGGGCGCGGCGGTTTGCGGCGCCGGCGCCGGGCTGCAGGCGGCCAGCGCCGCGGTCAGCAGGGCCGCCAGTGCGGACGGGACGGGGCGGCTCATCCGACCGATCCTTCCAGCGACACCTCAAGCAGCTTCTTGGCCTCGACCGCGAATTCCATCGGCAGTTCGCGGAACACGCTCTTGCAGAAGCCGTCGACGATCATCGACACCGCATCTTCCTCGCCGATGCCGCGCGAGCGGCAGTAGAACAGCTGGTCTTCGCTGATCTTGGAGGTGGTGGCCTCGTGCTCGACAGTGGCGTCGGGGTGCTTGACCTCGATGTAGGGGAAGGTGTGCGCGCCGCACTTCTTGCCGATCAGCAGGCTGTCGCACTGGGTGTGGTTGCGCGCGCCGGCGGCGTGCTTCTCGACCTTGACCTGGCCGCGGTAGGTGTTCTGGCCGCGGCCGGCGCTGATGCCCTTGCTGATGATCTTCGACTTGGTGCGCTTGCCGATGTGGATCATCTTGGTGCCGGTGTCGGCCTGCTGGCGGTGATGGGTCAGCGCGACCGAGTAGAACTCGCCGACCGAATCGTCGCCGAGCAGCACGCAGCTGGGGTACTTCCAGGTGATCGCCGAACCGGTCTCGACCTGGGTCCAGCTGATCTTGCTGCGCGCGCCGCGGCACTCGCCGCGCTTGGTGACGAAGTTGTAGATGCCGCCGCGGCCTTCCTCGTCGCCGGGGTACCAGTTCTGCACCGTCGAGTACTTGATCTCGGCGTCTTCCAGCGCGACCAGCTCGACCACCGCCGCGTGCAGCTGGTTCTCGTCGCGCATCGGCGCAGTGCAGCCTTCCAGGTAGGACACATAGGCCTTGTCCTCGCACACGATCAGGGTGCGCTCGAACTGGCCGGTGTGGCCGGCGTTGATGCGGAAATAGGTGCTCAGCTCCATCGGGCAACGCACGCCCTTGGGAATGAACACGAAGCTGCCGTCGGAGAACACCGCCGAGTTGAGCGCGGCGAAATAGTTGTCGCCGGTCGGCACGACGCTGCCGAGGTACTGCTTGATCAGCTCGGAATGCTCGCGGATCGCCTCGGACATCGAGCAGAAAATGATGCCCTTTTCGGCCAGCTCCTTGCGGAAGGTGGTGCCGACCGAGACCGAGTCGAACACCGCATCGACCGCGACGCCGGCCAGCCGGGCGCGCTCGTGCAGCGGCACGCCGAGCTTGTCGTAGGTCGCGATCAGCTCTTCGGGCACTTCGTCCAGCGACTTGTACTTGGCCTTGGGCGCGCTGTAGTAGCTCAGCGCCTGGAAGTCGATCGGGGCGATGTTGAGCTTGGCCCAGTGCGGCATCGGCATGGTCAGCCAATGGCGGTAGGCCTCCAGCCGCCACTGGGTCATCCACTCCGGCTCGTTCTTCTTCGCCGACAGGGCGCGGATGGTGTCCTCGTCCAGGCCCGGCGGCAGGCTGTCGGACTCGATGTCGGTGACGAAGCCGGCCTCGTAGCGGCGGCCGAGCTGCTCGTGGATCTCACGATTGGCGATGTCGCCCGCGGGAGCGGACGTGGAACGGATGTCGGTGGCCATGCGGCTGCCTACTGTCTATGCGTTGGCCAGGCGCAGGTCGATGCGCCGGCCGGGGGGTGCGGATGAAAAAGAAGCGTCCGGGGCCAGCATCTGGGCCAAGGTCACGTTGCGCAGCGCCTCGACGACCACGTCGTTGATGCGCCGCCAGTTGGCGCGCACGCCGCACTGCCGCTCCAGGCCGCAGTTGCCTTCGTGCACGCTGCACTCGGTCATGCCGAGCGGCCCTTCCAGGGCCTCCACTATTTCGATCAGGCCGATCTCGTCGGCCGCGCGGGCCAGGCGGTAGCCGCCGTTGGCGCCGCGGAAACCCTCGACCAGCCCGGCCTGGGCCAGCGGCTTGAGCAGCTTGCTGACCGTCGGCGCCTCCAGCCCTGAGCGCTCGGCCAACTCGGCCGCGCTCAGCACGCGCTCAGGCCCGGTCTGGGACTGGGCCGCGAGCACGGTCAGGACGACCGTGGCGTAATCGGTGAGCTTGGTGACGCGGAGCATCGTCTGGGCGCGGCCTGGGCGGGAGGGTAATTCGTACCGAAATTGTACGTTTTTATCCGGGCCGGGCCAAGCGGGCGGTTTTGCGCGATTCAGCCCCTGCGGCCGGCGCCGGGGGGGCCGTCGGGCGGGCGATAGCGGCGGCCGGGCGAGCTGGGTCAGAATGGCCGTTCGTCATTCTGGGATTCGCTATGCCGCGCAAGATCGCCGCCCGTCGTTCCGCCATCCACGGCAACGGCGTATTCGCCGTCGCCCCGATCGCCAAGGGCGAACGCATCATCGAATACAAGGGCCGCCGCCGCACCCACGAGGAGGCCGACGCCGGCGATACGGGCGATGCCGATTCCGGCCATACCTTCCTGTTCACGCTCAACGACGAGTACGTGATCGACGCCAATTACGAAGGCAACACCGCGCGCTGGATCAACCACAGCTGTTCGCCCAACTGCGAGGCGGTGCTGGAGGAAGACGACGGCGACGACCGTCGCCAGGACCAGGTGTTCATCGAGGCGATCCGCGACATCGCCCCGGGCGAGGAGCTGTCCTACAACTACGGCATCACCCTGGCCGAGAAGCACACCAAGGAACTGAAGAAGATCTGGGAGTGCCGCTGCGGTTCGCCGGATTGCACCGGGACCATGCTGCAGCCGAAGAAGGACAAGAAAAAGAAGAAGGGCAAGGACAAGAAGAAAGACAAGAAAAAGAAGAAGGACAAGAAGGGCAAGAAGAAGGATTGAGGCTTTCCCGGCCCGGTGCGGCACCGGGCCTCGCTCTGGCCCGCCGTCCCCTGCAGGCGCGGCGCCGGCCGCGGCCGCCATCCTTCACTCTCGCCGCGCTTTGTCCTGGGCCCCCTGTAGGAGCGGCGTAAGCCGCGACCGCGTCCTTTCGGCCTCGCGGCGTCTGTCGTTCGAAGGCCTCTGAAGCTCCAAAGCTCAAAGCTTCAAAGCTCAAAGCTTCAAAGCAAAGCTTCCGTCCGCAAGCGGCCGGGTTACTTTCTTTGTCCAAGGCGACAAAGTCCTACTGGATTTCCTTCGGTCAAGTAACCAAAGAAAACGCCATTCCTGTTTCGAATCAAAAGCCACTATGGGACGCGGTTTGCGCGGGGCTGCTCCGCACAGGCCCTCCCTGGCCTGGCTGCGCACGGCCCGCCTCCCTGCGGGCCGCCCTTCGGGGCTTCAGGGCGTTCTCGCGAGGCCGAAACGGCGCCAAGCTCTTTCCGGCAACGGCAACGGCAACGGCAACGGCAACGGCAACGGCAACGGCAACGGCGAGAGGCCGGAGCTCGGGCGGGCCGGATATCGGCGTGGCCGCCCGACCCGGCAAAGCCGGGCTGGGTACGAAGGTCCGATGGTTATTGGCCGGCTCCGGCGGAACACTGCGCTGCATCGGCCGCCACGCTGCGATCACTTGCGGCGGCGACAATGGCCCGGTTGCGCCGGCGCTGCGCCGACCTCTCCCTTTCCGTCTCGTCCAGGAGTCCCCATGAGCTCGATCCAAGGCAAAGTCGCCGTCGTCACCGGAGCCGCCAGCGGCATCGGCAAGGAAATCGCCCATGAGTTGGCGCGTGGGGGCGCCGCGATCGCGATCGCCGACCTGAACCAGGCCGGCGCGCAAGCCACCGCCGACGAAATCGTCGCCCAGGGCGGGCGGGCGATGGGCGTGGCCATGGACGTCACCGACGAGGCCGCGGTCAACGCCGGCATCGAGCGAGTCGTCGCCGAGTTCGGCGGCATCGACATCCTGGTCTCCAACGCCGGCATCCAGATCGTCAACCCGATCGAAAACTACGCTTTCGGCGATTGGAAGAAGATGCTGGCGATCCACCTCGACGGTGCCTTCCTGACCACCAAGGCGGCGCTGCCGCATATGTACAAGGACAACGGTTCGGGCCAGAGCCGCGGCGGCACCGTGATCTACATGGGCTCGGTGCATTCGCACGAGGCCTCGCCGCTGAAGTCGGCCTATGTCACCGCCAAGCACGGCCTGCTGGGCCTGTCGCGGGTGCTGGCCAAGGAAGGCGCCAAGCACGGCGTGCGCAGCCACGTGGTCTGCCCGGGCTTCGTGCGCACCCCGCTGGTCGACAAGCAGATTCCCGAGCAGGCCAGGGAGCTGGGGATCAGCGAGGAAGAGGTGATCAGGAAAGTCATGCTCGGCAACACCGTCGACGGCATTTTCACCACCGTCGAAGACGTGGCCAAGACCGTGCGCTTCCTGGCCGAGTTCCCCAGCGCGGCATTGACCGGGCAGAGCATCGTGGTCAGCCACGGCTGGTACATGCAGTAAGCGGGAGCCGCGTCGGCAATGCGGAGCCGGCTCGCGCTCGTTCCGGCGAAAGCGGGGAGCCGGGGCTGGATCGCGGCATGGCGCTGACGTCCTTGGACCCCCGTCTTCGCAGAGCCAGGGATGAGGACAGCGCGGCGGGGCGGCGAGGCCGCTTTCCCGCCCACCGGCTCCCCGGTCTGCTTTGCCCTCGCACCAGCGTTCCGTTCGAAGCGGCGGGGTTGGGGCGGTGTGCCGTTGCCGTCGCGCTGCCTTGCCGAGCCGGCCTTCACGGCGCCACCGCAAGCGCCCCCCAAGATAGGCGGCGAATCGCAGCGACGCCCGAAGAGACCATCGCAATGCCCAGCAAGCGCTCCACCGGCCGCAAAGTCCCCCACGCCCAACGCGCCTCCGATCCGCCGCGACGGCGCGAACCTGCCGCGCCGGCCGCGGGCTCGCGCCGCGACTCCGGGCCTTCATTGCCGGAAAACATCGCCCTGGTGCTGCAGGGCGGCGGCGCGCTCGGCGCCTACCAGGCCGGGGTGTACCAGGGCCTGCACGAGGCCGGCATCGCGCCGAACTGGATCGCCGGCATCTCCATCGGCGCCTTCAACACCGCGATCATCGCCGGCAATCCGCCGGAAAAACGCCTGCAGGCGCTGCGCGAGTTCTGGGACACGATCTCGCAGCCGAGCCTGTTCCCGGCCACCACCTTGGGCCAGGAGGCCCGTTTCGCCGACCTCGAGGCCGACACCCGGGCCTGGCTCGATACCTGGGAGGCCTGGCGCGCCCTGGTCGAGGGGCAGCGCGGCTTCTACCGGCCGCGCGCCTGGCTCGGCGAAGACCCCTCGGGCCTGTTCGGCGCCGCTTCCGCGGCCGCCCAGCCGAGCTGGTACGACACCTCGCCGATGATCGCCACCCTGGAGCGGCTGGTCGATTTCGACCGCCTCAACCACGACGGCATCCGGGTCTCGGTCGGCGCGGTCAACGTGCGCACCGGCAATCTGGAGTACTTCGACAGCACCCGGACCCGCATCGACGCCCGCCACATCCTCGCCTCCGGCGCGCTGCCGCCGGCGTTTCCGGCGGTCGAGATCGACGGCGAGTTCTACTGGGACGGCGGACTGGTCTCGAACACGCCGCTGTCGCACGTGCTCACCGCCTCTCCGCGGCGCGACACCCTGGTGTTCCAGGTCGACCTGTGGAACGCGCGCGGCGAGCTGCCGCAGAACCTGCTCGACGTGGCCGAGCGGCAGAAGGAAATCCAGTACTCCAGCCGTACGCGCCTGATCACCGACACCCAGCGCGTGTTCCAGCATTACCGCCGGCTGCTGCGCGAACTGCTGGAAGAGATTCCCGGGGACGTGCGTGCGAGCAATCCCTGGGCCCAGCACGCCGCCGAACTGGCCTGCGACCGCCGCTACAGCGTGATCCACCTGATCTACCGCGACCGTGCCCGGATCGGTCACTTCAAGGACTACCAGTTCGGCCGGGTGGCGATGCGCGAGCACTGGTTGTCGGGGCAGGGCGACATCGCCCGCGCCCTGGCCCATCCGGACTGGATGGAATTGCCGGCCGGCGAATCGGCCTTCGTCACCCACGACGCCACCGCGCCCTGATCCGGGTGCCGCTGCAGGCAGGGATGCCGCGGCGCGGACAAAGGTTGCCATGACTTACGCCATGCGGCGCAAAGGCGCGCCGCCGCTAGTCTGCGCGGCATCGCGACGGGCTCCGTCGCGGTCCGCCATCGCCGGCGCCGGGGAAACGCGCGCAGCGAGGCGGTCAGTCCGCTTTCCGGTGCCGTCCCATGCGTATTCATCTGTTGCCCTCCCTGCTTGCGGCCGCCGCGGCCTGCGCCGTGCCCGCCGCCTGCGCCGTCGAGATCGACGGCCGCATCGACCCGGAGGAATGGCGCGGCGCCCGGCGCATCGACGAGTTCCGTCTGACCCAGCCGCTGTCGCGTCAGCCGGCCTCGCAGGCCACCGAGGCCTGGCTGCTGGCCACCCCGGAAGGCCTGGCGATCGGCTTCCGCAATCATCAGCCGGCGGGCGTGCCGCGGCTGCGCCAGCGCACTCAACGCGACGGCAACGGCACGGTCGACCGGGTCAACCTGTACGTGGATTTCGACGGCGACGGCCGCGCCGGCTACAACTTCACCGTGACCCTGGCCAACAGCATCGTCGACGCCACCATCACCAGCGAGAACCAGTTCAACGACGACTGGGACGGCGACTGGCGCCACGCCACCAGCGAGGACGCCGACGGCTGGTCGGCGGAGATGCTGATCCCCTGGCATATCGCGCCGATGCGCGAGGCCGGCGACGGCACCCGCACTCTCGGCATCCAGCTCGACCGGGTCATCGCTTCGACCGGCGAGCGCACGTCGTGGCCGGCGGTGCACTACAACGAGGCGCGCTTCCTGTCGACCTTCAACCGGGTCGAAGTGCCGGCATACAAGCAGTCGCTGCTGGCGATCACGCCCTACGTGGTCGGCGTGCGCGACTTCGTCGGCCACGACAGCGATTTCGACGCCGGGGCCGACCTGTTCTGGAAGCCGAGCGGCAAGTTCCAGCTCAGCGCCACCCTCAATCCGGATTTCGGCCAGGTCGAGAGCGACGAGCTGACGGTCAACTTCAGCGCCACCGAAACCTTCTTCAGCGACAAGCGGCCGTTCTTCACCGAGAACCAGAGCTTCTTCGACGTCCAGTTCGGCTCCTACAACTCCAACAGCCGGCTGATCTACACCCGCCGCGTCGGCGCGCGCGCCGACGACGGCAACGGTTCGGGCGACGTGACCGCGGCGATCAAGCTCAACGGCAGCGCCGGCGGCTTCAATTACGGCTTGTTCGCGGCCAGCGAAGGCGACGAGGCCGGGCGCGACTTCTACGCCCTGCGCGCGACCCGCGACTTCGAGCGCTTCGGTTTCGGCGCGATGGCGACCCGGGTGGTGCGGCCGTTCCAGGACCGCAGCGCCAACGTCTACGAATTCGACCAGCGCTGGAACCCGAACGCGCAGTGGGCGATCCGCAGCGCCCTGGTCGCGTCCGACGTCGAACACAACGGCCGCAGCGCGCGCGACAGCGGCGGCCAGATCCGCATCGACTACGACATGGGCGGCGGCTGGCGCCAGCAGCTGTACGGCCTGCACCTGGGCAAGCGCCTGCAACTCAACGACTTCGGCTATCTGGAACGCAACAACTTCAACTACCTGCGCTACGACCTCGGTCGGCGCGTGACCGATCTGCCGGCGGCTTCGTCCTATGCCTCGCACGACTGGCATTACGCCGCTTCGCGCCGCTACAGCGACGACGGCGTGCATATCGCCGACGCGATCGCGGTCAACCGCCGCAGCGAGTTGCGCGACGGCGGCAACGAATTCGTCGAGTTGGGGTTGTGGAGCGCCGGCCACGACGATCTGATCACCCGCGGCAACGGCGTGCTGCGCCTGCCCGAGCGGCTGTACGTCAGCTACGAGCGTCTGCGCCCGCGCCGCGGCGACAGCCCCTGGTCGCTGAGCGCCGAGCTGAATTACAGCGCCGAAGGCCTGGGCGGGATCGACGAAGGCCAGAGCCGGATCTACCTGGAACCGAACTACCAGGTCAGCGATCGGCTGTTGCTGTTCGCCGGCATGGAGTACAGCCACAACCCCGACTGGCTGCTGTGGCGCGGCGGCAACCGGCTGGGCGCGTTCCGTTCCGACGCGCTCAACCTCAATGCCGGCCTGCAATGGTTCATCGACGACAAGCAGGAACTGCGCGTGCGCCTGGAGGCGATCGGCATGGACGCGCGGCTCAAGCAGGCCTATCGGGTCGACCCGAAGGGGCGGCCGCTGGCGGTGGAGGAAGAGATTCCGGATTTCAGCCTGAGCAACCTCGGCTTCCAGATCCGCTATCGCTACGAACTGGCGCCGCTGTCCTATCTGTACCTGGCCTACGTGCGCGGCGGCGAGCTGTTCGAGGAAGGCCCGCGCTCGACCCGGGTCGGGCGCGAATTCTCCGACGCGTTCGAGTTGCGCGACGACGAGCAGTTCCTGGTCAAGCTGTCGTACCGGTTCGAAATCTGAGCGATGCAGGCGTGACCGGCCGACGCCGTCCGGCCGATCGCCAGGGCGATCGGTTTCCGGCCCCGCCGGGGTGTCGCGCCGGTTCGAGGCTTGGGCCAGGCGATCGTCGCCCGTCCTCGGCGCGCGGCCGGCTAAGAGGGCGTCGGCGGATCGCCGCCGGACAGATCGTCGAAGGCTTCCAGTTCGTGTTTGAGGCGCAGCTTGGCGCGCAGCGCCGCATAGGGCTGGCCGCGGTATTCGGTCCACATCAGCTCGGCGCCGTCGCGCAGTTCGTCGTACACCGGCAACAGGCGCGACAGGCCTTCGAACACCCAGCGCCCGTGGCGGCCGTCCTCGGCGTCGGCGAATCCGTTGCCTTTGCCGCGGCCGTAGGCCAAGGCCTTGGCGTAGGCGGCCTCGCGGTCGCCGGCGCGGATCAGCAGGGTGTTCTCCCACACCAGGCAACGCGTGTCGTCGACCGGCGCCGGCTCGTCGTCCCAGGCCGCGCGCTCCAGGTAGGTCGCGACCCACCAGCCGTGCGGCGAACGGTTGCGTTGCGGAATCTCGGCGTTCATGGCGGCATCCATCGCCTGGATGCCCCGATCATCGGCGCCGGTCGGCGGCTCCGCAACGACGACGGTCTTGGTTCGGGCGCGGCCGCAGTCGCAGATACGACAATCCGGCGCCATGCACCGGTCCCGCGTCGCCGCCGCCTCCTGTTAGGAGCGGGGTGAGCCGCGATCGCCGAAGCGAGGTGCGCGAGCGGGACGAGCGAGCCCGCCACCCGCATGCAGCCAGGCGTCGGGTCCCCACGTGGTAGTCCACCCGCTCCGGCGGTCGCCGCTCACGCCGCTCCTACAAACGCCGGCGCAACCGCTTCTGCGAATCCCCAATGCGCTAATCCCGCCACTCCACCCCGACATACACCGCCCGCCCGTCGCCCGGCAGGAAGTTTCGCCCGTCCTGGCCGCGCGCATCGGCGATTACGTTGCTGCTGGCGATCCAGCGGCGGTCGCCGAGGTTGCGTGCGTCGGCGAACCACGACCATTGCGTCGCGATGCGGCCGCCGAGGCGCAGGCCGAAGAGGCGATAGCCCGGGGCGCGGTAGCTGTTGGCGTGATCGATCCAGGTGCCCTGCGGGGTCCATTCCAAGTTCGGCGCGAGGTAGACGCGCGAACTCGGCGACCAGCGCACTTCGGCCCGCAACAGCTGCCGGGCCACGCCGGCGAGTTCGTTGTCGCCGTAGAGGCGGTCGCCGTCGAAGCGGAAGTCGTTGTAGAGATAGTTGGCCGACACGGTCCAGGCCTCGTCGATGCGCCAGCCCAGGCCGAGTTCGATGCCCTGGTGCAGGGTGTGGCCGGCGTTGACCGTGCCCAGCGGATTGCCCTGGCCATCGTTGAGCGACAGCAGTTCGCCGTCCAGGCGCGCGCGGTACGCGGCCAGGTCCAGCGACACGGCGGCGCGGTTCACGCGCAAGCCGAGTTCGGCGCTGGTCGCGCGCTGCCTGGCGACCGGGGTGACGCCGGGACCGCCGCTGAGTTCGCCGAAGCTGGGCGGTTCCAGGCTGCGGCTGAGGTTGGCGTAGAGCTGGGCGCCGTCGTCGATGAGGTAGCGCAGGCCCAGCTTTGGACTGAGGCCGGAGTAGTCGGCGTCGAAGCTTTCGTCGCGGCCGCCGAGGATCAGCCGGTCGCGCGAGCGGCGCTGCGCGTGCAATGCCTGTGCGCCCAGCGCGACCGTCCAGGCCGGAGTCAGCCAGGTCTGATGCTCGACATAGGCCTTGCGGTTGATGGCGCGCTGATCGAACCGATTGCTCGGCGCGCCGGCGCGGCCGGCGAGGTTGAAGTAGCGTCGGTCGTCGATGTCGCCGCGCGCCCAGGCCAGTCCGGCGACGATGACGTTGCGGCGGCCGAGCCATCGATGCTCGCCGCGCCAGCGCAGATCGAGACCGATGTCGCGACTGTCCTGGCGTAGCACCTGGAAGATCGGATGATCGAGGGATTTGTCGGCGTAGTAGGCCGACAGGCGCAGCTCGCCGTCGGCCGCGGGCGTCCAGCTCAGGCGCGCGGCCAGGCGATCCAGGCGGTAGTCGCGGCGTTGGTTCTGGCTCAAGGCGGCCGGTGCGGCCAGAGTCGGCTCGCGCCGCGCTTCGGCCAGGGTCAAGCTGCCGGGCAGGGCCGAGCGGGTGTCGACGTGAGTCAGGTAGATGCGACCGTCGAGGCGCTCGCCGAAGCGATAGCCGGCATTGCCGAACAGGCGATGGTTCTCCTGCGCCGCATGGTCGCGGAAACCGTCCTGGTGCGCGCCGCCCAGGCTCAGATAGCCGTCGGCGCGGCCGGATACGCCGGCCAGGGCGAGTTGGCCGCGGCGGTGGCCGAAGGCGCCGGTTTCGGCGCGCAGGGTCAGCGGCGCGGTGTCGTAGCCGGTCGGCGAAACGAAATCGATCGCGCCGCCCAGCGTGGCGGCGCCGTATTCCAGCGCGTTGGCGCCGCGATAGACCTCGATGTAGCGCGCCGCCAGCGGGTCCACCGATTGGAAATCGAAACCGCCGTCGGCGAGGTTGAGCGGGCTGCCGTCCTGCAGCAGCTCCAGGCCGCGGCCGTGGAAGGTGCGCTGCAGGCCGGAGCCGCGGATCGACAGGCGCGCCTCTTCGGCGCCGAAACGCGGTTGCACGAACACGCCCGCGGCGTAACCCAGGGCATCGGCGAGGGTGCCGATGCGGCGGTCGCGATAGGACTCGCCGTCGATCAGTGCGGTCGCGCCGGCGCGCCGATCCAGCCGTGCGCGCGCGGCCTCGAGACTGTCGACGGTGCGCGGCCGGTCGGGACCGCGCACGTGCACGGTGTCGAGCGTAGTGGCTGCGCCGTCGGGCCCGCGCTCGGCCTGGGCCGCGGCATCGGATGCGAACGCGAACGCGATCGCGAGCGAAGTCAGACGCAAGACACGGTGTTGCATGATGGCCGTCCGAGGAGCGCGGGGGCGGCCAGATTAGTCAGCCGGCCCACGCGCCGGCTGCGGCATAACGCCGCACGAACGGCGCATGCGCGGGGCCCGCCGGCGTGTGTGCGCTCAGGCGGTCGCCGCTTCTGTCGTCGCGACCGGCTTGATCCGCAGCGCCCACACCACGCCGGCGATCAGCGATGCGATGCCGAGCAGGGTCAGCGGTGGCGGCCATTGCTGGCGCAGGACGAAGGCATAGCTCAGCGCGGCCAGGGTTTCGAACACGATCAGCTGGCCGGCGAGCGCGGTCGGCAGGCGCTGGCTGGCCTCGTTCCAGCACAGAGTGCCGACCCACGACGCGAGCAGGCCGATCGCCGCCATCAGGCCGACGAAGAACAGCGGCCGCGGCCCGAACGGCATCGCGAACGCATCGCCGCGAGCGCTCATCCACAGCCACAGCGCGGCGTAGCCGCACAGCGCCAGCGGCAGAGTCGCCACGCCTTGCGCGGTGGCCCAGGTGCGCGGGCTGCGGTCGGGGTGCGCGCGCAACCAGTCGGCATTGCGCAGCGGGTACCAGGTCCAGCAGGCCACCGCGCCGACCGCGAGCAGGCCGCCGAGCGCGTAGCGTTGCAGATCGGCCTGCGGATCGGCGCGCAAGGCCTGCAGTTCGGCGCGGTTGACGCAGGCGATGCCGAGCGCGATCAGCGACAGCGACGGCAACAGCCGCAGCCACGGCAGGCGGCCGTCGCGGCGCGCATCGCGCAGGTTGGCGCAGACCGCGATCACCACCGGCAAAGTGCCGATGATCATGGTCGGCAGCGGCCCGCCGGCGCGCTGGATCGCGTTGGCCAGGAACAGGTAGTAGAGCAGGTTGCCGACTGCGACCAGCTTGAGCGCTTCCAGCCAGTCGCTGCGGCGCAGCTGGCGCAGCGCGCCGCGGTCGAGCCAGGCCAGCGGCAGGGCGATCAGGCCGAAGGCGAGGTAGCGGCCGAACGACTGCAGCGCCGCCGGGTACTCCGGCAGCAACAGCGGTCCGACGAAGACCAGGCCCCAGATCAGGCCGGCGGCGAGCGCGTAGAGGGTTCCCAGCAGCATGCGCCCAGCCTCGCCGAGGCCGTTGCTGTTGTCTTGTCTCAGATTGCGCCGGCGCGCTTCACTTCGGCGAACGTCGGCCGGCGAGGATCTGGCGCTGATAGCGCGCCGGGGTGATGCCGTACCGGCGCGAGAAGGCGCGGGTCAGGTGCGCCTGGTCGGCCAGCCCGCTGTCGAGCGCGGCCTGGGCCGGCGCCGAGCCCGCGGCGAGCAGGCGCTTGGCCCGGTACAGGCGCAGCGCCATCAGCATCTGCTGCGGGGTGACGTGGTACTGGCGACGGAACTGGCGCAGGAAATGGAACGGGCTCAGCCCCGCCACCGCAGCCAACTGCTCCAGGCCGATCCGGTCGGCCAGATGGGCGTTCAGGTACTCGATCACCGGGGCGAAGCGTACCGGCGCCTGGTCGCGCAGCGGCCGGGCGACGCGGGCGTGGTCGCGGAACTCGGCCAGCAGGGCGAACAACTGGCTGTCGAAATCCAGTGCCTCGCGCGCCAGCCACAGCGCGTCCAGGCGCGCGGTGATGCGGCGCGCGCGCGCCGGGTCGTGGCGGACCGCCTGATCGAACCACCAGCCGCGTTCGCCGGTGATCTCTTCGGCGACCTCGGGATCGACATAGACCATGCGGTAGCGCCAGCCGCCTTCGGTTTCGGCGCGCCCGGTGTGCAGCACGTCGGGGTTCATCAGCACCAGCGAATCCGGCGGCGCCAGGTGATCGCTGCCGCGGTAGCGGAAGCGCTCGACCCCGGATTCGATCGCGCCCAGGCCGTAGGCTTCGTGGGTATGCGGCTCGAAGGCGTGGCGGACGATATGCGCGCGGTACAGCTCGATGCCGGCGCGGTGCGCCGGCTGGCGGAACTCGGCCGCGTCCTGGGCATCGACGAAGTGGGCGGGCACGCCTTGCATGGGCCGAGTATGGCACGGGTCGCGGCGGCGATCGGCCCAGGCCGCCTCAGCGGGGCGAGGCCTCGGCGTGCAGCGCCTGCAAGGCGACCCAGGCGCGCGGAGTCAGGATGTCGAACAGGCCGGCGCGGGCGGTGCGCCGGCCCAGCACCAGCAGCGCATGGTCGCGGCTGAGCAGCCAGCGCGCCTGCGCGGCGTGGGCGAGTTCGAGGAATTTCTGGTCGTCGGGATCGGCGCAGCGCGGCAGCGCGGTCGTCGGGGCCGCCGCATCGGCGTGCAGCTCGAACAAGCCGTCGTAGTCGCGCCGGCAGGCCTCGCGCACGGCGGCGTCGAGGCCGAGTTTGGGGTACTCGATCACCCGCAGCCACTCGTCGCGGCAGGCCGCGTCGGTGACCGCGCGGACCCGGCCGTCGCGCAGCGCATGAAGCAGCGGCGCCACCGCCGGGTCCGCGAACGCGAACAGATCCAGGCAGACGTTGCTGTCGAGGACGATGCGCGGCGGGTGGACGCTCATGCGCGGGCTACGCGGCGGGTCACAGGTCGTCTTCGCCGGGAAAGGACACGCCGATCTCGACCACGCGCAACAGCTCGCCCTGGCGCGGGTACGTGGGGTCGTCGCTGGCGTATTCGCTGTCGCCGGACGGCACCGCGTCGACGCCGTCGTCGCGCCCTGCTTGCGGTTGGAAATCCAGGCGCGCATGGCGCATCACCGCATCGCCTTCGCCCGAGCCGAGCTTGCCGCCGTTCCAGTCGGTGACGGTGCCGCCGTAGTCCCAGCCCAGGCCGCTGAAACGGATCGGTTTGCCGTTGCGGCGCACCAGGTCGGCCAGCGATTGGCCGATGGCGACGCCGTTGTCCAGACGCCAGCGGGTCGTCGGTTCGCGCACTTCGACCACGGCCAGGCCCTGCAGTTTTTGCTCGTCCTGGTAGTGCAACACGGCGCGCCGGCTCGGGTCGCCGTCGAACAGCACCACGCCGCGGAAGGGTTCGCCTTCCGGCCCGGGCAACCGGTCGTCGATCGTGACGTTGGCGCTGCCGAACAGCCGGCGCAGTTGCTCGGGGCCGACGTCGGGGGCGAGCGCGCCGGGCAGGACGTAGTCGGTCGAGGCCGGCTCGGAGTCGGCCGTTCCCGGCGCGGGCGTTGCGTCGGCGGGCGCTGCAGCGGCCGGCGTCGATGCGGCCGGCGTCGGTGCGGTCGCGGCCGAGGCCGGACCGGCGTTCGGCGGATCGTTGCGGCCGCAGGCGGCCAACAGCAATACGACCGCGATCAATGCGAATGCCGCCACGACCGCCGGCGCCAGCCAACGCTGCATCACGGACGCACCTCGCGGATGTCGGCGCTGCCGATGCGCCAGGCGCGCTGTTCGTCGCTGGCGCCGTCGACCACGCTGCGGCGCAGGACATAGGCGCCGACGTATTTGCGCTGACTGCCGTCGCGCTGGGTGGCGGTGATCGCGACCGGCACCTCGATGTGGCGCTGGCCGGCGCCGGCGTCGACCGGCCCCGGCGGCAGCAGTTCCACCGATACGCCGGTGGTGTCGGCGAAACCGGCGGCGAACTGCTGTGCGCTCTGGCCGCTGGCGCGGCCGCCGTCGGACCACAGCGCATAGGCCTGGTCGAACTGGCCGTGGTTGATCGCGGCGTAGTAGTCGCGGACCACCGCCACCGCGTCGTCGGGCGTCGGCTCCGCCGCGACCGCGCCGCCGTCGGCCGGCAAGGTGCCGTCGACGCCATCGGCCGGCGTCGCGGTGCCGGGCAGAGGATTGCCGTCCTCGTCGAATTGCGGCGCCGTCGCTGCATCGGCCGGCGGTCCGATCTGGCCTGGCCCCGGCGTGGCCGGCATGCCGGTGACGCCGCCGCGCCCGGCGCCCTCCGGCGCCGGCAGCGCCTCCGCCGAATCGCCTTCGCCGTCGCTGCCGTTGGCGGCGGTCTTATCGCCGCAGGCGCCGGACAGGATGGCGCCGGTCAGGGCCAGGGCCAGGACGAAGACGGAAAAGCGGGGCGGGTGACTGCGCATGACGGAATCCAAGGGCCGGTGGGCGGCGTGCCGAAGCGCCGCGGCGAGGATCGCCAGTGTATAAGCCCGTCCGCGTACACAGGCTGTGCCGAAAGCCGCGGTCGCGGCCGCCGGCGCCCGCGTTCGGCCGCGACTCAGCGCAAGGCCACGCTCAGCGATGTCGCGGTGAGCTTCCAACTGCGGTCGACCGGATCGCGCCGCATCCGGTACCAGCCGGTATAGCGGCGGTTCTCGCCGCCGGGCAGGCTGACCCGCAGTTCGACCGGAATCTCCAGCGATTCGGGCACGCTTTCCTGGTCCAGCGGCTCGGGCGTGTCGTTTTCGATCCGCATGCCGCTGAACTGTTCGATCTGGTGCAGGCCGGCTTCCTCGTTGCCGCGTGGCTGGCGGCCGTAGGCCCAGTGTTTTTCGGCCAGTTCGCGCTTGCCGCTGCTGAGTTGCTGCAGATACAGATGCAAGGTGTTGACCGCTTCGGTCATGGCCTCGACGCGCTGCTGGTTCTGCGCCTGCGCGCGCTGCGCCGCCTCGGCCGCGGCGCGCGCCGCAGCATCGTCCTGGGGCCGGGCCGGCGCCGGCGTTGTCGCCGCGGCGCGGTCGTCGGTCTGGCGTTGGCAGGAGCAACCGACGACGCTGAGAGCGAGCAGGGCGGGGACCAGTAAACGTATCGGCAGACGCATCGGCGAAGCTCCACGGCGGCGAACCGCCCGGCCGGCGGCGCAGCGATGCTAGCGCCTGCGCGACGGCCGCGTGCGCCGTCGCCGACCGGCGGCGCGATCGGCGGCATGGACGTGGCGCGGCCGGCGCGGGTTGTGATCGAGGTCCGGCATGCCGCGACGCCGCGGGTTAGCCCTGCGCGTCGCGCAGTTGCTGCTCCAGGCGCGCCTTCAACGCGTCGTCGATCTTCAACTGGCGCGCCAGTTCGTCGAGATAGGCGCGCTCCATGAAGCTCTGTTCGTCGGCGGCGAGCAGGCTGGCCAGGTACATTTCCGCGGCGACTTCCGGGCCGCTCGCGGCGTGCGCGACCTCGGCCGGGTCGAGCGGCTTTTCTAGTTCCTCGTGCAGCCAGCGGCGCAGTTCCGGATCGCCGTCGATGCGCACGAACTCGCCTTCGATCACCTCGCGTTCGCGCGCGTCGATGTGGCCGTCGGCCTTGGACGCGGCGACCAGGGCCTTGAGTATGGCCTGGCTGTGTTGCTCGGCCTGCGGCGGCGGCAGGCGGTCGACGGTCTGCGGATCGATGCCGGCATCGCCCTGCTGGCGCTTGTAGTCGCCGTAGGCCTTATAGGCCAGCACGCCGAGCGCGGCGACGCCGCCGTACAGGGCGATCTTGCCGGCATGCTTGCGCAGCTTCTTGTGCCCCAGCAGCAAGCCGAGCGCGCCGCCGGTCAGGGCGCCTTTGCCGAAGTCGGCGTTGAGCAGACCACGCGTGTCCTCGCGGGCTTCGCTGCGTTGCTCGTAGCGCGCCGGCGGCTTGCCGCCGCCAAGCAGTCCCTCCAGGCCGCCGGCGCCGCCCAGGCTGCTTTGTGCGGTCTTGAGCAACTGGTCGAGAAAGCCCTGGGTCTTCATGCGCGGCGCTCCGTGGCTGAGGTCGTGAACGTCCGACCTGTGGGCGGCGCCGCGCGCTTCAAGCCGCGCGCGGCCGGCGTACAGGCGCGGTTGAACCTCGTCGGTGCCGCGGCGAGGGCGGCTCAGCCGCGCTGCTGCACGGCCAGGCGCAGGCCGAGCAGGATGAACACGCTGCCGGTCAGGCGCTCCTTCCAGCGCCCGCCGCGGCCGGCGAAGCGGCGACCGAAGCGGCCGACGGCGAAGCTCAGGAGCAGGCTGTTGAGCAGCCCGATCAGCGACAGCAGCGCGCCCAGGATCAGGAACTGCAGCCAGACCATGCCGCGCTCGGGATGCACGAACTGGGGCAGGAAGGCGAGGAAGAACAGCGCCACCTTGGGGTTCAGCACCCCGGTCAGGACCGAACGCAGATACACCCCGCGCGCCGACACCGGCGCCGCGGCGGCCGGCTCGGAGGCGGCCGCTTCGCCGCTGCGCCAGGCCTTGATGCCGAGCCAGATCAGATAGGCCGCGCCGGCGTACTTGAGCACTTCGAAGGCCAGCGCCGAGGTCGCCAGCAGCGCCGACAGGCCCAGGCCGGCGGCCAGCGCATGGATCAGGGTCGCGGTCTCCAGGCCGAACGCGGCCTGGACCCCGCGCGCGGTGCCGCCGGCGGCGCTCTGGGCGACGATCCAGGCCGTGCCCGGTCCCGGAATCAGCACCAGCACGGCGGCGGCGACCAGATAGGCGGCGAGGGTGGCGGCGTCGAACATGGCGGCAGAGGGCGGCGGGCGGAACCGCAGTCTGCGCCCGGTCCCGCGTCGCCGCCAAGCGCCGCGGCACGATGCTGCGTTGCGGCGGCCGCGCTCAGGCGGCGCCGGGCTCGGCCGGGCGCAGCTTCTCGATCGCGGCGACGAAGGCCTCGGTGCCGGGCCACTGGCCGATGCGGCCGAGCTTCCTGCCGCCGCGGAACACGAAAAAGGCTGGAATGCCGTGCAGGCCGAAGCGGGTGGCCATGACCGGGTCTTCGTAGACGTTGTCGTGCAGCCATTCCACGTCCGGCCAGCTGAAGCGGTCCTGGGCCAGCAGCATCTGGCCCTTGGCGATGTCGCAGTTCGGGCAGTCCTTGCCCCACAGGAACAGGATGCGCAGGCGGCCGTCGTCGGGCAGGAACTCGGCCAGCCGCGCCTCGCGCACCAGCTGCATCGGGAACTGCCAGAAAAAACGCGGGTGAGCGGTCTCGGTCACGCCCCCATCCTAGCGCCGCAGGCGCGCCGCTGCGCGCCGTCCGTCGCCGTCACTGCGCCACCAACTGCACCCCGTGGCTGCGGAACCCGGCCAGCATGGCGTCGTAGACGTCCGAGGCGACGTTGTGCTGGCCGTTCTCGGGGTCGTTGATCCAGAAATGGCCGTCGAGCTGGATGCCCTTGTCGTTGATGCCGGTGATGTACATGTGCGGCGGCGGCTGCTCCAGCACCCGTTCCTGGGCCCGCATCGCGTCCACGAACAAGCGGCGGGCCAGGGCGATGTCGGTATCGCCCTTGACCAGCACGCCGCACACCAGGCGCAGATTGCGGTCGGACCAGGACTGATTGACGATCACGTTGCCGGTCAGGCTGTCGTTGGGCACGATCGCCTCGACTCCGTCGCGGGTGCGGATCATGGTGTAGCGCACGGTCATGCGGGTGACCCGGCCGACGATGCCGTTGCTGGCGATGTTGTCGCCGACCCGCACCGACTGTTCGAACAACACGATCAGGCCGCTGATGTAGCTGGCGGCCAGCTTCTGCAGGCCCAGGCCCAGGCCGATGCCGAGCGCGCCGCTGAACGCCGCCAGCGCGGTCAGGTTGATGCCGCTGGCGCTGAAGATCAACGCCGTGGCGACGATCCAGATCGCGACGCTGAAGATGCGCGACAGCGCCAGCACGAAGTTCGGCTGCAGGGTGCGGCTGCGGCGCAGCAGCGCGGCCACGGTCTTGTCGCCCCACAGGGCGACGATCGCCACCACCACGCCGACCACCAGTCCGCTCAGGATGCCCTGGCTGGACAGCGAGATGCCGCCGAGCTTGACGTTGGCGCTGTAGATCTTGGCGATGGTGGCGCTGCGGTCGGCGAACAGGGCGAACACGGCGGCCAGCCACGACACCACGGTGGTCAGGCGCAGCATCAGCCGCAGCGGCAGGGTCGGGCGGAACAGCAGTTCCAGCAGCGCGGCGAGCACGCGGATCGCCAGGAACAGCACCAGCAAGGTCGCGCTGAGGCCGATCAACGGGTTGCCGACGACCTGCAGCGCCACCAGCACCGAGGTGGCCAGCAGGGGCGTGCACAGGTAGTCGATCAGGGTCGACGCCACCCGGCGATGGTGGCCGAGCCGGCGATGCAGCCAGCGCGTGGCCAGCACCCCGGCGGTCAGCGCGGCGGCGACCGCGATCAGCGCCACGATCAGATCGGTCGGGCTCGACACCGCGGTCATCGCGTCGGAGACGATCTCGTGCAGCTCCGGGTCGGTGGGCGGGGCGTCGGGCATCATTCGCCGCGCAGCTCCTGCAGCGGTTCGGTCAGGGCCCGGTCGCGCCGGCATTGCTCGAGCTTGAGCCCGCGCGCGGACACGATGCGCAGTACCTGCTTGCTCCGATCGTCGGCGATCACGCGCATGCAGGCGCAGCCGTAGCCGTAGTGGCGGTTGGTCTCGACCCACTCGCCCTCGGCGATCGCCGGCCAGTCGCCCTCGGCCTGGTGGCCGCCCTGCAGGCCGACGGTCCATTCGGCGTCGCGGTCGTACAGCCAGGCATTGCCCGGGGTCGGGTTGATGAACCAGCCGCAGCGGTTCTGCACGGCCGGTGTGGCGGGTGCGGGCTTGCGCGCGCCCGCCTCGTGCAGGGGCGCGGCGGCGAGGGCGAGCAGCAGCGCCGCAGCGCACATGGAGGGAATGCGGAACGAAGGCATCGGCGACTCCTGGGCGATCCGGCCCGGCGAATGAAAGAACGCATGCTTGCGTTCGGCGTGAACCGATCGGCGATCATAATCGGCCCTGCGCCCGGCCGTCGCGAGGCCGCGCGCGCGGACGCGCGCGAGCGGACTGCCGGCGCGGCGCGCGCCGGCAGTCGGGCCGGCCGTACGGCTCAGTCCTCTTCGTGGCGCGGCTTGTAGGCCTCGACCAGCTTCTGCTGCACGTTGCCGGGCACCGGCTCGTAGTGGCTGAAGTCCAGCGAATAACGCCCGCGGCCGGCGGTCACCGACTTGAGTTCGGCGGCGTAGCCTTCCAGCTCCGACAGCGGCACCTGGGCGCGGACCACGATCTCGCCGCCGCGCACGCTGTCGGTGCCGTTGATGCGCGCGCGCTTGCTGGCCAGGCCGCCGCTGATGTCGCCCATGTGCTGCTCGGGCGCGGCCACTTCCAGGTCGACGATCGGCTCCAGCACCTGCGGCCGGGCCTTGCCGATCGCGTCGAGGAAGGCCTTCTTGCCGGCGGCGACGAAGGCCACTTCCTTGCTGTCGACGCTGTGGTACTTGCCGTCGTAGACGATCACCCGCACGTCCTGGATCGGATAGCCGGCGACCGCACCGTCGTGCAGCACCTGGCGCACGCCTTTCTCCACCGCCGGTAGGAACTGGCCCGGAATGGTGCCGCCCTTGACCTCATCGACGAACTCGAAGCCGCCGCCGCGCGGCAGCGGTTCGATGCGCAGGAACACCTCGCCGAACTGGCCGGCGCCGCCGGTCTGCTTCTTGTGCCGGTGATGGCCCTCGGCCTTGGCCGCGACGGTCTCGCGGTAGGCGATGCGCGGCGGCCGCGAGACCACTTCGACGCCGTACTTGTCCTTGAGCCGGTCCAGGTTGATGCGCAAGTGCAGGTCGGACAGGCCGCGGATCACGGTCTCGTTGGTTTCGGTTTCGCGCTCGACCTGGAAGCAGGGGTCTTCCTCGGCCAGCTTGTGCAGGGCGGTGGAGAGCTTCTGCTCCTGGCCCTTGCTGGCGGCGTCGACCGCCAGGCCGAACATCGGCCGCGGGAAATTCAGCGGTGCCAGGTGGATCTGGTCCTCGTCGTGGCTGTCGTGCAGCACCGCGTCGAAATGCAGTTCGTCGACCTTGGCCACCGCGGCGATGTCGCCGGGCACCGCCTGGTCGATTTCGACATGGTCCTTGCCCTTGAGCTTGAACAGATGGCCGACCTTGAACGGCTTCTTGCCGTCGTCGACGAACAACTGGGTGTCCTTGCGCACCGTGCCCTGGTAGACCCGGAACACGCCGAGCTTGCCGACGAAGGGATCGTTGACGATCTTGAACACGTCGGCGATCACGTGCGCCTTGGGGTCGGGCTGAGCCTCGATGGTCTGCGCGTCCTCGCCCGTGCCTTTGACGAACGGCGGCGGGTTGGCTTCGCCCGGGTGCGGAAACAGGCGCTCGGCGACGTCGAGCAGTTCCTTGATCCCGGCGCCGCTGCGCGCCGAGCAGAACAGCACCGGCACCAGATGGCCCTCGCGCAGGCATTGCTCGAAGGCGTCGTGCAACTCGGCGCCGGACAGGCCGCCCTCGCCGAGATCGAGATAGTGCTCCATCACCGTTTCGTTGATCTCGACCACCTGGTCGATGATCTTCTGGTGCCAGTCGGCGACCGCGCCCAGGTCGCTGTTCCCTTCGGCGCTGCCGAAGCAGTCGACCACCCGAGCGCCGCCGTCGGCGGGCAGGTTCAGCGGCAGGCATTCGGGGCCGAAGCTGTCGCGGATATCGTCGAGCACGCGGGCGACGTCGGCGTTTTCGTGGTCGATCTTGTTGACCACGATCGCCCGGCACAATCGGCGCGTCTTGGCGTGTTCCATCATCCGCCGGGTGCCGTATTCGACGCCGCGGTCGGCGTCGACGATCACCGCGGCGGTCTCGACCGCGGCCAGCGCCGACAGGGTGGGGCCGCGGAAGTCGGGGTAACCGGGGGTGTCGATCAGGTTGACGTGGATGCCGGCGTGGTCGGTGCTGGCGATCGCGGCGTCGATGGAGTGGCCGCGTTGTTTTTCGATCGGGTCGAAATCGGAGACCGTGCTGCCGCGTTCGATGCTGCCTGCCGTCTGGACTGCGCCGCCGGCCTGCAGCAGGGCTTCGAACAGGGTGGTTTTGCCGGCGCCGGGGTGGCCTGCCAAGGCCACGTTGCGGATCGATTCTGTGCTGTAGGACATGAGCGGACTTCTCCCTGAGGCAAGGGTGGGAAGGCCGTCATGGCTGTCCGCGCTGCGCGCCCGAGCGTGGCGCTCGGCGGGCGGTCATGGCGGGTGCCGGCGCGCGCGCCGGGACCACAGCCTCCCGCAGCGAGGGGGGCGGGTCAAGCCCGGAACGGCGCCCGGAGGCGCGAATGCGCGTGCTGCATCGCGGCAAGGCGAGGAGCGAGTGGAGAGGAACGAGCCGCGAGCAGGGCGAGAGGGCGGCACTGCGGCGCTTCGGCTCGTTTCTCTTTTCTCTTCACTCTTTGCTCGCTTGTAACGTCCGACCCGCTACCCTGGCCGCCCCTCGACGAAGGAGCGGCACCATGGGTATTTCGCGTCACGCCACCGCGCACTGGGAAGGCGATCTCAAGAGCGGTCTGGGTCGGTTGAGCACGCCGCAGAGCGGGGTGTTGAGCGAGACCCGCTACGCTTTCAACAGCCGCTTCGGCGAGGAGAAGGGCACCAATCCCGAGGAGCTGATCGCCGCGGCCCATGCCGGCTGCTTCACCATGGCCCTGTCGGCCAAGCTGACCGAGGCCGGGCATCCGCCGGCGCGGCTCGACACCCGCGCCGAAGTCGACCTGTCGCTGGAAGGCGGGCCGAGCCTGTCGCAGATCCGGCTCAAGACCACCGCCGAAGTGCCGGGCATCGACGCGGCCAAGTTCCAGGCCATCGCCGAGGACGCCAAAGCCAATTGCCCGGTGTCCAAGGCCTTGAGCGCGGTGCCGATCAGCCTGGACGCCAAGCTGGTTTGAGCGCCGGCGCGCGCGGGCGGCGACAATGGCCGCATGTCGCCGTCCGCCTCGCTTCCCTCGTTACGCCATGTCCTGCTGATCCACGGCGCGGGCGGGGGCGGCTGGGAATGGAATCTATGGGCGCCGGTACTGGCCGCGCGCGGCCTCGTCGTCGCCGCGCCCGACCTGCAACCGGCGCCGGCGGGGCTGGAAGGTACCCACTGGCCCGACTACCTGGACCAAGTCCGCACCGCCCTGGAGGCCTTGCCGCGGCCGCGCGCGGTCGTCGGTGCCAGCCTGGGCGGCTTGCTGGCCTGGGTCGCGGCCGATCGCGCCGAGGCTTTGGTATTGGTGAACCCCTTGCTGCCAGCGCCCTGGGCGACGCGCCTGCCGACGCGCGACTGGCCGCCGCGGGTGGCTTGGCACAGTCAGGCGCGACTGGCCTCGACCCGGCGTGCCATAGCCGAGGCCGACGACGCGGCGGCGCTGTACGCGTTCCGTCGTTGGCGCGACGAGTCCGGTGCGGTGCTGCGCGCCGCGCACGCCGGCATCGCGGCGCCGGCGCCGGCCTGCCCGGTGCTGTGCCTGTCCTCGCGCACCGACCGGGACGTGCCGCCGGCGCTGGTCGCCGAGTTCGCCGCCGCGGTCGGCGCGCAGCACCGGACCCTCGCTACGGCCGGACACGTCGACCCCTTGCTCGGCCGCGGCGCCGCCGCGATCGCGACCGAAGTCGCAGACTGGCTAACGGGCGGGTGAATGCCGCCGTTACAAGAGGGGGACAGGCGGCGGCATTCAGCGCGTGTTGACCGCGCGGGCCCGACGATCCACCTCGCGCCCTGTCGGCGCATGGGAGTCCACATGAACCGCTCGCTCGTCACCGGCCTGGGCCTGGCCCTGGCCGTCGCTACCGGCGCTGCCTCGGCGCAGTCGTACGGCCATTCCGGCAGCAACGGCTACGATGCCGGCTACGGCGCCTCGCAGGTCGATTACGCGCGGGTGATCCGGGTCGATCCGGTGTTCGACAACTACCGCTCGCAGCCGGTCGGCGGCAGCCGCTGCTACGAGCGTCCGACCTATGTCGAAGGCGATTCCTACTACGGCGACGACTACACCCGCCGCGACGAGTACTACGACTCCTACGGCAACCAGCGCCGCAGCGCCGGCACCGAAGGCGGCCGCACCGCCGCGACCGTGGTCGGCGGCATCGTCGGCGCGGTGCTGGGCAGCAAGGTCGGCGGCGGCAGCGCGCGCTATGCGACCTCGGCGATCGGCTCGATGGTCGGCGGCATGGCCGGCCGCAGCATCTACGAGCAGAGCAAGCGCAACCAGGCCCCGCGCACCGGTACGGTGCGGGTCTGCGACCCGGAGCCGGCCGGCGGCAACAATTACTACTCCGGCGGCGAGCGCTCGGTCAGCGCCTACGACGTGACCTACGAATACGCCGGCAAGACGTACCACACCCGCACCAATCATCACCCCGGCGACCGTTTGCGGGTGCGCGTGGACGTGCGTCCGGACTGAACCGACGAACCGGGGCGGCGCAAGGAACGGGTGCGTCGCTTCAGCCGGCAGCGATGCCGGACCGGTGGAACGCCGGGGCCGCGAGGTCCCGGCGTTTCTGTTTGCGGTTCTTTGCGGGTTTCGCGGCCTGGGTTCGCGGGGCGGTTCGAGCGCGTTCGAACGGCTCCGACAAGGTCGCGGCCGGCGCGGGCCGAGGCTCAGCGCCAGTCGATGTGGCCGCGCACCACGTTGCTGACCCGGCCGCCGGACCAGACTTCGCCGTCGCCGTCCACGCGCAGTTGCAGGCGCGCGTCGAAGCCGACTTCGCGGCCCTGGCTGACCGTGTAGCGGCCGTCGTGGCCGGGCAGGGCGCCGTTGTGGTTGAGCCAGGCGGCGAGGGTGGCGTTGGCGGCGCCGGAGGCGGCGTCCTCGAATTGCGCCGGGGCGCCGACGAAGGCGCGCACCACCAGGTCGTAGTCGCAGCCGGCGTCGGCGCGGGCGAAGGCGCACAGCCCCATGCTCTCGGTGGCTTCAGCCAAGCGGCCGATCGCGGCCCAGTCCGGGGTCGCGGCGCGCAGCGCGGCTTCGTCGCGCAGTTCGGCCAGCCACCAACGGCGGCCGCCGTCCATCAGCGCCGGCGGCAGTGCGCCGAGCGGCAGATTGCGCAAGGTGTCGGTCAGGCGCGGATCGCGGGCGTCGGCGACCTCGACCACCCGCGCGCGCGGCGTGCGCACCGCGATCGTGCGCTGCTCGCCTTCGCCGTCGACCGCCAGCGGCAGCAGACCGGCCACGCCTTCCTGGACCAGGCGGCCGTCGACCGGCGCGGCCAGTCCGGCCTCCAACACCACGCAGGCGGTGCCGACGCTGGGGTGGCCGGCGAACGGCACTTCCCGGCGCGGGCTGAACATGCGGATGCGGTAGCTGGCGCCGGGCTGGGTCGGCGGGAACACGAAAGTCGTCTCGGGCAGGCGGGTCCAGCGGGCGATGGCCTGCATGTCGCGGTCGTCCAGGCCTTCGGCGTCGAGGACCACGGCCAGCGGATTGCCGGCGCCGGGGCGGTCGGCGAACACGTCCAGTTGCAGATAGCGGCGTTGCGTCATTTCGGGAGAGGTTCCGTAGGGCCCGTGCAGGTGGCGGTACACAGGGAGTGCGAAAGGCGGGGCCTGGGAAAGAACAGCGAAGGAAGGGGGCGGGGCGGCGCTCGGGAGCGGGCAGGTTGGACTAGAATCGTCGTTTCGTGCCCGGGTCCCCGGGCGAGCGCGTGATTCTAAGGGCGCCTGCCGACGGCTGCACGCCCCGGCGCGCACGAGCAGCAAGTGCGGAATCCCGGTGCGGCCGTGCGCGGCCCGTAGCGGGCGGATCGACCTGCCCCGGCGCATGCCGGGCCCAATCAAGCGGAACGACAATCGAGGAAACAGTGGTGGCGCAACAGACAGGCTGGGTGGTGCTCAAGTTCGGCGGTACTTCGGTATCTCGCCGCAACCGTTGGGACACGATCGGACGCCTGGCCTCGAAACGCCTGCACGAAGACGGCCGCCGGGTGCTGGTGGTGGTCTCGGCGCTGTCGGGCGTCACCAACGAACTGCAGGCGATCGCCTACGCCCCGGTCGGCAGCGACGAGGGGCTGGCGGCGCGTTTCGCCGGCCTGGTCGAGCGCCATCGCAGCTTCTGCGCGGAACTCGACCTGGATCCGGACGCAGTGCTCGGCGAGCGCCTGGCGAAACTGGTTGCGTTGGAAACCGATCCGCGCGCGGCCAGTCGCGCGCTGGACTGGCAGGCCGAAGTGCTGGGCCAGGGCGAGTTGCTGTCGTCGACCCTGGGCGCGGCCTACCTGCGCTCGCAGGGCCACGACTTCGGCTGGAGCGACGCGCGCGACTGGCTGGACGCTGTCTCGCTGCCCAACGCCAGCGAGTGGGCGCAGCGGCTGTCGGTGAACTGCCGGCATCAGGCCGAGCCCGGCTTCGTCGAGCGCTTCAGCGCGCAGCCGACCGCGATGCTGATCACCCAGGGCTTCATCGCCCGCCACGGCGACGGCGGCACCGCGATCCTGGGCCGCGGCGGTTCCGACACGTCGGCCGCGTATTTCGGCGCCCTGCTGAAAGCGCAGCGGGTCGAGATCTGGACCGACGTGCCGGGCATGTTCAGCGCCAACCCGCGCGAAGTGCCTGAGGCGCGCCTGCTGGCGCGGCTGGACTACGCCGAAGCGCAGGAAATCGCCACCACCGGCGCCAAGGTGCTGCACCCGCGCTCGATCGCGCCGTGCCGCGACGCCGGCGTGCCGATGGCGATCCTCGACACCGAGCGTTTCGATCTGCCCGGCACCCGCATCGACGCCAGCGCGGCGACGGTACCGGGAGTCAAGGCGATCAGCCGCCGCAACGGCATCGTCCTGGTGTCGATGGAAAGCATCGGCATGTGGCAGCAGGTCGGCTTCCTCGCCGACGTGTTCGAGCGCTTCAAGCGCCACGGCCTGTCAATCGACCTGATCGGTTCGTCGGAAACCAACGTCACCGTGTCGCTCGACCCCAGCGAGAACCTGGTCAACAGCAACGTGCTGGAAGCGCTGTCGACCGATCTGGCCGAGGTCTGCCGGGTCAAGGTGATCGCGCCGTGCGCGGCGATCACCCTGGTCGGCCGCGGCATGCGTTCGCTGCTGCACCGGCTGTCCGACATCTGGGCCGCGTTCGGGCGCGAGCGCGTGCACCTGATCTCGCAGTCCTCGAACGATCTCAACCTGACCTTCGTCATCGACGAGGCCGACGCCGACGGCCTGCTGCCGCACCTGCACCACGAACTGATCCGCGGCGGCGCCATGCCGGTGCGCGACGACAGCGTGTTCGGGCCGAGTTGGATCGAGATCGCGCACGGCAAGCCGCAGCGCGCGCCGGCCTGGTGGCAGGGCAAGCGCGAGAAGCTGTTGGCCCTGGCCGAGGCCGGCACCCCGCGTTATGTCTACGACCTGGCCACGGTGCGCGAACGCGCGCGTTCGCTGATCGGCATCGAATCGATCGACCGCTGCTTCTACGCGATGAAGGCCAATTCGCATCCGGCGGTGCTCAAGGCCATCGTCGGCGAAGGCTTCGGCCTGGAGTGCGTGTCGTTGGCCGAGATCGAGCGCGTGTTCGAGGCCGTGCCGCACATGGCGCCCGAGCGGGTGCTGTTCACTCCCAGCTTCGCGCCGCGGCGCGAATACGAAGAGGCCCTGCGGCGCGGAGTGATCGTCACCCTCGACAACATCGAAGCCCTGCAGCGCTGGCCGGAGACCTTCCGCGGCCGCACCCTGTGGCTGCGCCTGGACCTGGGCCACGGCGAGGGCCATCACGAGAAGGTCCGCACCGGCGGCGTCGCGGCCAAGTTCGGCCTGCCGCTGGCGCGCTTCGACGCCTTCGTCGAAGAAGCCCGCCAGCTCGGCGTGCGCATCAGCGGCCTGCACGCGCACCTGGGCAGCGGCATCGACGACCCGCAGCACTGGCGCGGCGTCTACGCCAGCCTGGCCGGGCTGGCCGACAGCGTCGGCACCATCGAAACCATCGACATCGGCGGCGGCCTGCCGGTCGCCTACACCCCGGAGGCGCCGCAGTTCGACCTCGGCCAGTGGCGCGCCGGCCTGGCCGAGATCAAGGCCGCGTATCCGCGCTACGGCCTGATCGTCGAACCGGGCCGCTACCTGGTCGCCGAAAGCGGCGTGCTGCTGCTGCACGCGACCCAGGTGGTGGAGAAGGACGGCGTGCGCCGGGTCGGCTGCGACGCCGGCATGAACGCGCTGATGCGGCCGGCGATGTACGAGGCCTACCACGGCATCCAAAACCTCAGCCGCTACGACGACGCCGACACCGCGATCTTCGACGTGGTCGGCCCGGTGTGCGAAAGCAGCGACGTGCTCGGTCGCGCCCGGCCGCTGCCGGCCGCGACCGCCGAGGGCGACACGATCCTGGTCGCCGACGCCGGCGCCTACGGCATGGCGATGGCCAACACCTACAACCTGCGCGCGCTGCCGGCCGAGGAGATCGTCGAATGATCTCCCGTTCGAAGAAAAAACCGCCGTGCGCGACCGTTACGATCCGAGAGTGAACCCGTGAGCGATCAATTCCAACGCGACGCCGTGCGCGCCTTCCGCTTCGTCCGCTGCGGCCTGGATACGGCCACCGGCGTGGCCGAACTGGTCTACGCTTTCGACGACGGCCCGGAGCTGGTCGAGACCGTCACCGTTCCCGGCGCGCCCTTCGTCCTCGACGACGCGCGCCGCACGGCGGTCGAACGCATGCTGCGCCTGCTGCACCTGATCGCCGGCGTGAGCTACTACAAGGCGGCGGTGCCGCCGGAGATCCGCATCGACGGCTACGCCATCGATTCGGACACCGCGCAGTTGCTGGAACTGATCTACGTCAACGGCCTGGGCGAGTTCGCCTACCGCAACGGCCTGGACCTGCACGGCAAGATCCGCTTCCCGGTCGGCGCCGACGCGCAGCCGCAGGCGCCGGCGCTGGGCCTGCGCGAGCACGCGCTGGTCGCGATCGGCGGCGGCAAGGACTCGCTGGTCAGCATCGAGGCCCTGCGCAGCCTCGGCGTCGAGCAGACCGTGACCTGGATCGGCGGCTCGCAGCTGATCGCCGCCTGCGCCCAGCGCACCGAACTGCCGACCCTCAACCTCGGCCGCGCGCTGGCGCCGCAGTTGTTCGAACTCAACCGCCAGGGCGCCTACAACGGCCACATCCCGGTCACCGTGGTGAACTCGGCGATCATGGCCTTGGCCGCTTTGCTGCGCGGCGCCGACCAGGTGGTGTTCTCCAACGAGCGCTCGGCCAGCTACGGCAGCCTGATCGAGGGCACCGGCGAGGTGAACCATCAGTGGTCCAAGGGCTGGGCCTGCGAACAGGCCTTCGGCGACTACCTGCAGCGGCACGTCGCCGCGGATCTGCGCTACTACTCGCTGCTGCGTCCGCTCAGCGAGCTGGCGGTGGCGCGCCAGTTCGCCCGCAGCGACCGCTACGACGCCCATTTCAGCAGCTGCAACCGCAATTTCCACATCCTCGGCGAGCGTCCGGCCAGCCGCTGGTGCGGCGTATGCCCGAAGTGCCACTTCGTATTCCTGGCGCTGGCGCCGTTCATGACCAAGCCGCGCCTGGTCGGCATCTTCGGCCGCAATCTGCTCGACGATCCGGGCCAGACCGGCGGTTACGACGCGCTGCTCGAGTATCGCGACCACAAGCCCTTCGAGTGCGTCGGCGAAGGCCGCGAATCGCGCGCGGCGATGGCGGCGCTGAGCGAGCAGGCGCAGTGGCGCGAGGATGCGCTGGTCGAGCGCTTCGCGCGCGAGATCCGGCCGCAGCTGCAGGACGAGGACCTGAGCGTCGAGTCGGTGCTGGCGCTGGACGTCCAGCACCGCATTCCGGCCGCGCTGTGGGAACGCCTGCGTGCGCATTTCGCAGCTTGACGGCCGCCGGGTCGCGTTGTGGGGCTGGGGCCGCGAGGGCCGCGCCGCCTACCACGCGCTGCGTTCGCGCCTGCCGCGGTCGGCACTGACCCTGTTCTGCAGCGTCGAGGAAGCCGCCGACGCGCGCGGCCTCGGCGATCCGCTGCTGGCGATCGAAACCATGGCCAGCGCCGAGCGCCTGGCCGCGTTCGAATTCGTGATCAAGTCGCCGGGGATCAGCCCGTACCGCGCCGAGGCCCAGGCCGCCGCCGGGCAGGGCACGCGTTTTCTCGGCGGCACTGCGCTGTGGTTCGGCGAGCATCCGGACGCACGCACGGTGTGCGTGACCGGCACCAAGGGCAAGAGCACGACCACCTCGCTGCTGGCGCACTTGCTGCGCGCCGGCGGCCACCGCACCGCGCTGGCCGGCAATATCGGCCTGCCGCTGCTGGAGGCGTTGGACCCGCAGCCTATGCCCGAGTTCTGGGCGATCGAGCTGTCCAGCTACCAGACCGGCGACGTCGGCGCGAGCGGCGCGCGGCCCGAGGTCGCGGTGGCCTTGAACCTGTATCCCGAACACCTGGACTGGCACGGCTCGCAGGCGCGCTATGTCGAAGACAAGCTGCGCTTGCTGACCGAGGCCAAGCCGCGCATCGCCGTGCTCAACGCCAATGACGCGGTGCTGGCCGGCCTGCGCCTGCCCGACAGCGAGATCCGCTGGTTCGGCGACGGACGCGGCTGGCACTTGCGCGGCGACGCGCTGTGGCGCGGCGAGCGCGAGATCATGGACACGGCCGGCCTGCCGCTGCCGGGCCGGCACAACCGCGGCAACCTGTGCGCGGTGCTGACCGCGATCGAGGCCTTGGGCCTGGACGCCGCGCCGCTGGCGCCGGCGGCGGCGAGTTTCCGGCCGCTGCCGAACCGATTGCAGCCGATCGGGCGCAGGGACGGCATCGACTACGTCAACGACTCGATCAGCACCACCCCGCACGCGACTCTGGCCGCGCTCGAGGTCTACGCCGGCCGCCGCATCGCGGTGTTGGTCGGCGGCCACGACCGCGGCCTGGACTGGCAGGCCTTCGCCGACGCCATGCGCCGGCAGGCGCCGGTGGCGATCGTGACCATGGGCCAGAACGGCCCGCGCATCCACGAACTGTTGGCGCCGATCGCGGCGCAGTCCGACGTCCGCCTGTCGGCGGCGCGCGATCTGGGCGAGGCCATGCAGCAGGCTCGCGCTGCGCTCGGCGCCGAGGGCGGGGTGATCCTGCTGTCGCCGGGGGCGCCGAGCTATGGCCCGTACAAGGACTATGTCGCCCGCGGCCGGCACTTCGCCGAACTGGCCGGGTTCGACCCGGAGGCGATCAGTGCGATCGCCGGACTGGGCATAGCCTGAGGCAAGGAACGGACAGCGAGCGGCCTGGCGTCGATCATCGTCCCGGCTCGCGTGCCCGATCCGCGACGCCGGCCGCGAGTCGCGCATCGACCCGAGAGCGAAGACGGCGACGGACGCCCGCATGAGTCCGCCGCGCGGCGGTCGCTCGTGCTGGCGGGCCTGCCTCGCTCCAAGACCGTCACAGCGTCGGTCCTGTAAACGCGCTAGTCTCGCGATCCCAACCGCCGGAGTCCTGCCATGCGCCGTCTCGTCGCCGCCGTGTCGCTCTTGCTGTGCGCCTCGCCCGCGTTCGCGGCGATCAAGACCCAGCCGGTGGAATGGACCTTGGGCGAGGACCGGTTCCGCGGCGTGCTGGTCTACGACGACGTCAATGCGATCAAGCGGCCCGGGCTGGTGATGGTGCCGAACTGGATGGGCGTCACCGACCACGCGATCCGCCTGGCCGGCGAGATCGCCGGCGACGATTACGTGGTATTGGTCGCCGACGTGTACGGCCGGGACGTGCGGCCCAAGGACAAGACCGAGGCCAAGGCGGCGGTGGGCAAGGTCTACGGCGACGGCGGCGTCACTTTGCGCAAACGCGTCGCCGAGGCCGTCGCCAACCTCAAGGCGCAGGCCAAGAGCGCGCCGCTGGACCCGCAGCGGATCGGCGCGCTGGGCTTCTGCTTCGGCGGTTCGGCGGTGCTGGAACTGGCCCGTACCGGCGCCGACCTGGCCGGCGCGGTCAGCTTCCATGGCGGACTCAAGGCGTACTTGCCGGGCAACGGGGTCAAGATCGACACGCCGGTGCTGGTGCTCAACGGCGCTGCCGACAAATCGGTGCCGCAGGCCGACATCGTCGCGTTCGAGCAGGAAATGAACGAGGCCGGCGCGGACTGGCAATTCGTCAACTACAGCGGCGCAGTGCACTGCTTCTCGCAGATCGAGGACGCGGCCAATCCGCCCGGCGACAACTGCCGCTACGACGAGCGCACGGCCAAACGTTCCTTCGCCGCCATGCGCGCATTCTTCGGCGAGCGCTTCGGCCAGCGCTGAACCGCTCGGCGTTGCCCCGCCCTACGGGTAGGAGCGGCGCGAGCCGCGACCGCGAAGCCTCCTCGCGGCGCCGCCGCGTACAAGGCCCTGTAGGAGCGGCGTAAGCCACGACCACCGAAGCGATGCACGCAAGCGGACTCGCAAAAAATCCGGATACCCGACCTGCGCGCAGATCGCCGAATGCGAATCGGCTTCGGAGACCGGCGTGGTATCGCACCGCTGCGGCTGTCGCGGCTCACGCCGCTCCTACAGGAAACGATGCGCCGCCCTTGTAGGAGCGGCGTAAGCCGCGACCACCGAAGCGATGCACGCAAGCGGACTCGCAAAAAGTCCGGATACCCGACCTGCGCGCAGATCGCCGAATGCGAATCGGCTTCGGAGACCGGCGTGGTATCGCACCGCTGCGGCTGTCGCGGCTCACGCCGCTCCTACAGGAAGCGATGCGCCGCCCTTGTAGGAGCGGCGTGAGCCGCGACCACCGAAGCGGTGCACGCAAGCGGACTCGCAAAAAGTCCGGATACCCGACCTGCGCGCAGATCGCCGAATGCGAATCGGCTTCGGAGACCGGCGTGGTATCGCACCGCTGCGGCTGTCGCGGCTCACGCCGCTCCTACAGGAAGCGATGCGCCGCCCTTGTAGGAGCGGCGTGAGCCGCGACCATCGAAGCGGCGCATGCAAGCGGACTCGCAAAGAGTCCGGATACCCGACCTGCGCGCAGATCGCCGAATGCGAAATCGGCTTCGGAGACCGGCGTGGTATCGCACCGCTGCGGCTGTCGCGGCTCACGCCGCTCCTACAGGAAGCGATGCGCCGCCCTTGTAGGAGCGGCGTGAGCCGCGACCACCGAAGCGGTGCGCGCAAGCGGATTCGCGGATCAGTGATCCCGGCTCACCGCGTACCGCGCCAGCCCGCGCAGCGCCGCGGTGTAGTCGTTGTCCTCGATCGCGTCCAGCGCCGCTTCGGCGGCGTCGGCGTAATCGCAGGCGCGCCGGCGGCTGTAGTCCAGGCCGCCGGTGGCGTGGATCGCGGCCAGCACGTCGGGCATGGCGTCGGTATCGCCGTGTTCGACCGCAGCGCGCAGACGGGCGCGGGTGGCGTCGTCGCTGTGGGCGATGGCGTGGATCAGCGGCAGGGTGGCCTTGCCCTCGGCGAGATCGTCGCCGAGGTTCTTGCCCAGGGTCTGCGCGTCGGAGGCGTAGTCGAGCACGTCGTCGGCGATCTGGAAGGCATAGCCCAGGGCCAGGCCGTAATCGTGCATGCGCTGCTGGATTTGCGGCGGCGCGCCGGCCAGGACCGCGCCCAGGCGGGTCGCGGCGGCGAACAGCACCGCAGTCTTGCGTTCGATCACCCGCAGGTAGGCGGCCTCGTCGGTGTCCGGGTTGCGCACGTGCAGCAACTGCAGCACCTCGCCCTCGGCGATCTGGTTGGTGGTGTCGGCGAGGATCTTCATGACTTCCAGCCGGTCCAGCTCGACCATCAGCTGGAAGCTGCGCGAGTACAGGAAGTCGCCGACCAGGACGCTGGCGGCGTTGCCCCACACGGCATTGGCGGTCTTGCGGCCGCGGCGCAGGTCGGACTCGTCGACCACATCGTCGTGGAGCAGGGTCGCGGTATGGATGAATTCGACCACCGCCGCCAGCTGGTGGGCGTCGGGGCCGCGGTGGTTGAGGGCGCCAGCCGCTAGCAACAGCAGCATCGGCCGCAGGCGCTTGCCGCCGGCGCCGACGATGTACTCCGCGACCTGGTTGATCAGCACCACATCGGAGGCCAGGCGCCGCCGGATCAGCGCATCGACCGCTCCCATGTCGTCGCGGGCCAGGGATTGGATGCTCGCCAGGTCGGCGGCGGACAAGGTCGTGGCGCTGGAAGGCATGGGCAGGTCGGCTCGTAGGAAACGAAATTATAAGGGTTGCGTCACGTTTGGCAGGCCGGTTGCGGCAAAGTGCGGCGGCGGTCCGTTCGCGGGGCCGGGGCGGTCTCGTACCGCCGTGCCCGGCCGGCTCGGGGCGCCCCGAGGACGGGCCCGGGCGGCCTCGGACGGCCCCGGCTGCGCCCGGGGCAAGCCCCGACGGCGGTTTCGGAGCTGTCCTACCCGGCCGCGGGGCGGCCGCCGGTGGACGGGGCGGCGGCTATAATCCATCGTCAGGCCATACCCTCGGCATCTAGAAGGACACGCAATCCCATGGCACGCGGCATCAACAAGGTCATCCTGGTCGGCAACCTCGGCAACGATCCTGAGACCAAATACACCCAGGGCGGCATGGCCGTGACCACGATCAGCCTGGCGACGACCAGCGTCCGCAAGGATCGCGACGGCAACAACCAGGAGCGCACCGAATGGCACCGGGTCAAGCTGTTCGGCAAGCTCGGCGAGATCGCCGGCGAGTACCTGCGCAAGGGCCGTCAGGTCTACATCGAAGGCTCGATCCGTTACGACAAGTTCACCGGCCAGGACGGCGTCGAGAAGTACTTCACCGACATCATCGCCGATGAGATGCAGATGCTCGGCGGCGGCGAAGGCGGTGGCGGCGGTGGTGGTGGACGCTCCGAAGGCGGCGGTCGTGGCGAGTTCCGCGGCGGCGGTGGCGGCGGCGACCGTCCGGCGCGTCAGTACGGTGGCGGTGGTGGTGGCGGTTACGGCGGCGGTCGTCAGGAGTCCGCGCCGCGTCGCGAAGCGCCCCCGGCCAAGTCGAACGATTTCGGCGACGATTTTGCCGACGACGACATTCCGTTCTGAGCGAACGCAGAATCCAGGAAAAAGCCCTCCGCACGGAGGGCTTTTTCGTTGTCAGAACGAAGGGCGAGCGAGGCGTCGGGGGGGCATTCGGCGCGACCCGGCGGCGCCGCACAAGGCCGGCGAAGGCCATCGCGGGAACCGGGCCGCGGGCTCAGCTCAGATCGACCGCGCGGCCGGCGACATGCACCTGGGCGATGCGCAATTGCGGATCGAGGACGACCAGGTCGGCGCAGGCGCCGGGTTGCAGGCGGCCGCGGTCGCTCAGGCCCAGGTAATCGGCCGGGAAGGTGGAGACGCGTTGCGCGGCATCGGCCAAGTCCAGGCCGACGTCGACCAGGTTGCGCAGGGCCTGGTCCATGGTCAGGGCGCTGCCGGCCAGGGAGCCGCTGGCCAGGCGCACGCAGCCCAGGCACTTGTGCACGCGCTGGGAGCCCAGCGCGTACTCGCCGTCGGGCATGCCGGTGGCGGCGGTGGCGTCGGTGACCGCGTACAAGCGCGGAATGGCGCGCAGCGCGAGGCGGATCGCGCCGGGGTGCACGTGTTGCAGGTCGGGAATCAGCTCGGCGTACTCGGCGTGAGCGAGGGCGGCCGCAGCGATGCCGGGTCGGTAGTGATCGACCCCGGTCATGCCGTTGAACAGATGAGTGAAACCGGATGCGCCGGCGCGCAGCGCCGCCAGCCCGTCCTCGTAGGTGCCGGCGCTGTGGCCGATCTGCACCCGGATGCCCATCGCGTTCAACGATGGGATCAATTCGGTGTGACGGCCGATTTCCGGCGCCAGGGTCAACACCCGGATCGACGCCAGCGCGTGCAGGCGCTGTACCGATTCCAGCGTGGCTTCCACGGTCAGCGGCGGTTGCGCGCCGAGCCGCTGTGGGCTGATGAACGGCCCTTCCAGATGCACGCCGAGCACGCGCGCCGCCTGTGGATCGGGCTCTGCGATGGCGTTGGCCAGGCCGCGCAACGCGTGGGCGATGTCGGCCTCGGCGGCGGTCATGGTGGTGCCGAGCAGGGCGGTGGTGCCGTGGCGTACGTGCGCGCGCGCCACAGTGCGCGCGGCGTCGCCGCCCTGCATCAGGTCGACGCCGGCGGCGCCGTGCACGTGCAAGTCGATGAAGCCGGGCAGGACGATGGCGTCGGTGCCCTCGTCGCCTTCGGCATCCTCGATGCCGCGGATGCGATCGTCGAAGACGATGCGCCCGCGGCGCCAGCCGGCGGGGGTCAGGATGCGGCCTTGCAGGGTGCGCAGGTCGGTCACGGCAACGGCTCGGCGATGATCACCTCGATGCCCAGCCGTTGCAGACCCTCGCGGTAGCGGTCGTCGATGCCGGCGTCGGTGATGATGGCGTGGACTTGGTCGAGGCGGGCGATGCGGTGCAGGCTGACCCGGCCGAACTTGGAGGCGTCGGTCAGCACCACGATCCGGCGCGCGCGCTCGACCATGCGGTGGTTGAGGCGGGCTTCGGCTTCGTCGTGGGTGGTCAGGCCGAACTGCAGGTCCAGGCCGTCCACGCCCAGGAACAGGGTGTCGAAGCTGTAAGCGTTGAGGCTGGCCTCGGCCTGGCTGCCCTGCAGCGACAGCGACTGCTTGCGCAGCAGGCCGCCGCTGAGCAGCACCTCCACGCCCGGCGCGTTGGCCAGCTCCCAGGCGATGTTGAGGCCGTTGGTCATCACCGTGACCTCGCGGTGGCCGCGCAGGTGGCGGGCCAGGGTCATGGTGGTGGAGCCCGAATCGATGATGATGTTGTCGCCGCCCTGCACCAACTGCGCGGCGCGGGCGCCGATGCGCTCCTTCAGTGGCAGGTTGAGCGCGTCCTTCTCGTGGATGTCCTGTTCGCGCGGCGGGGTGCGCACCAGGGTGGCGCCGCCGTGGGTGCGGGTGGCCAGGCCCTGGGACTCGATGTGGCTGAGGTCGGCGCGCACGGTCACGGCCGAGACGCCGAAGCGTTCGACCAGCTCGGCGACCTGCACCGAGCCCTGCTCGATCAGGCATTGCAGGATCTGCTGCCGGCGGGAGCGGGTGTTGCGCATGGCCATGTGTCGATCCGCGCTGAAAGCCTGAAGATTAGCCGTTCGCCGCGGCGCGGGCGCCGTGCTCGCGAAGGCCGGCGACATTGGCCGCGCAGGCGCGGGCGTACTCGTCCAGGCACAGGCCGATGCGGTGGCGGACCCAGGCCTGCGGCGTGTCGGCCAGGGTGCCGGCGCGCAGTGCCCGGTACTGCTCGGGCAAATACTGGCTGAGCAGGTAGGCCGGCGGCGCATGCGTGCTCAGGTTGTCGAACAGGCGCTGCACCGCGGCCACCAGGGCCGGTTCGCCCCAGTAATAGCGGCAGCGGTCGCTGAGCGCGTACAGGCGCAGCAGGTGCAGCTCGCGCTCGTCGCCATGATAGTGCTGCTGCCAATGGCGCGGGTTGTCGAGCATGCAGCGCTCCAGCACCTGCGGCAGATTCGAACGCCGTTCGGCCGGCAGCAGCTCGGCTTCGATCGCGGCCAGCGCGAACAGCGCTTCGCGGTAGGCGAAGGTCGCGGCCGGGCCGACCTTGAGAATGGCGAAGTGATCGCGCACCAGTTCGTGCAGCCCCTGTTCGCGCTGGTAGTCGGTGGAATGCGCTTCGAACACGATGCGCGGCTGGCGTTCCAGGAAGTCGGTCAGGGCGCGGGCTGCGGCCGGGTCGTAGTCGTGCACGCTGCTGTGATCGAAGTCGACCCCGGGCTGCACCACCATCGCGATCACCCGTTCCCACGCCGCAGCCAGGTCGGGCGCGCAGAACGCCTGCCGATGGATGGCCAGCGTCTGCTCGGCCGCCTGCGGCGTGGTCACCGCCAGGCCGCCGGCCAGCGAAGCCTCGCCGCCGGGCACCGGCACCTCGGTGCCGATCACGTAGACCGGCGGCGCCAGTCCGTGCGCGGCGGCGGTGCTTTCGGCGATGCGCGCCAGCTCGGCCGAGCGCGCGGCGACGACCGCGTCGGGCAAGGGCGTGGGGTCGTCGGCGCAGGACATGCTGCAATCGAGGTGGATCTTGTGGAAGCCCGCGGCGACGTAGGCTTCGATCAGCACCCGCGCGTTCGCCATGGCCTCCTCCGCCGGGCGCTTTTGCCAGGCATTGGGGCCGAGGTGATCGCCGCCGAGCACCAACCGGTCGACCGGGAAGTTTTCCTCGCGCGCCAGCGACAACACGTAGTCGCGGTACTGCGGCGGGTTCATGCCGGTGTAGCCGCCGAACTGGTCGACCTGGTTGGACGTCGCTTCGATCAGCAGCAGGGTGTCGTGGCGGCGGGCCACGTCCATGGCCGCGCGCAACACCAGCTCGTTGCTGCAGCACACGCTGTACAGGCCGACGTTGCGGCCCTGACGGTGGGAGGCGATCAGCGATTGCACGGGCGACATGGGGCAGCTCCGACGAGATTCAGGACAGGGCCGGCCGCCAGGCCAGCAGGGCAGCGCCGCGGGCGCCGCCGGCATCGCCGAAACGCGGCGGCACGACCGGCGGCACCTGCACTCCGTCGAACAGGTGCGCGGCGACCGCCGCCGGCAAGGCGGCGTACAAGGGGGCATGCTGCGACAGACCGCCGCCGAGCACGATCACGTGCGGATCCAGCAGCAGCACCAGCGCGGCCAGGCTGTGGCCGAGCAGATCCAGATGGATCGCCAGGGCCCGGCGCGCGCGCGCGTCGCCGGCCTCGGCCTGCGCGATCACCGCGCCGGCGTCGGCGGCTTCGCCGTGCAGATGGCGATGCAGCGCGACTAGGCCGCTGCCGGAGACATAACGTTCGACGCAGCCGCGCAGGCCGCAGGCGCAATCCAGCACCGGCAGTTCGTAGCGCTGCAGCAGGTGCGCCGGCACGCTCCAATGGCCCCATTCGCCGGCCAGGCCGTTGAAGCCCGCGACCAGTTGGCCGTGCAGGCAGTAGCCGCCGCCGGCGCCGGTGCCGAGGATCGCGCCGAACATGCTCGGGTAGCCTTCGGCGGCGCCACCGTGCGCTTCCGACAAGGCGAAGCACTGCAGGTCGTTGCCGAAGTGCAGCGGCCGGCACAGCCGCGCCCGCAGGTCGGCGGCGACGCTGTGTCCGGTCAGGGCGGGAACGTTGGCGCTGAGCTGCCGGCCGCTGCGGCGGTCGCGCACGCCGGGCAGGGCGATGCCGATCGCCGTATCGGTTTGCCCGAGTTCGGCGTCGGCGTCGGCCGCCAGCGCCTGCAACGCGGCCAGGAAGCCGGCGTAGTCGCCCTGCGGCGTGGCTATGCGCCGGCGGTAGCGCACCTCCAACGCGGCATCGCAGGCGACCAGTTCGATCTTGGTGCCGCCGATGTCGATGCCGTAGCGAATTTCGGGATGCGGGGCGTCAGCCATGGTGGATGGTAACGCCCTTGACCACCCGGTTGACGGTGCCGTCCGGGAACGGGTTGTCCGGCGTCAGGCCGAGCGCGGCCGAGCGTTGCAGCGCATACAACTGGGCGAAGATCAGCCACACCGGCGCCAGCCAGGCGTCGTCCAGCGGCGGTGCGCGCAGGCTGTGGTCGTCGTCGCTGCCGATGTCGGAATGCGGACCGATCGCCAGCACCCGGCCGGCGACGCCGTCGCGGCGCAGTTCGTCGAGCAGATCCTGCTCGTAACGGCGCGCCAGCGCCTGGGCGCTGCGCATCACCACCACCAGCGTGTCGCCGTTGAGGGTGGACTTGGGCCCGTGGCGGAAGCCCAACGGGGTGTTGGCCAGGGCCAGCACTTGCCCGGCGGTGAGTTCGAGCACCTTTAGAGCCGCTTCGCGCGCCAGCGCTTCCAGCGGGCCGCTGGCTAGGTAGATCACGCGATCGAAGGGGCGTTGCGCCAGGGCGCCGGCGGGCGCATCCCACTGCGCCAGGCCTTCGCGCGCCAGCACGGCCAATTGCCGCAGGCGTTCGCCGCGCTGCGGCCACGGCGCGGCGTCGAACACGCTCAGCGCCGCCAGCAGCATGCAGCTGAGACTGCTGGTCATGGCGAAGGCGCGGTCGCAACTGGCGGCCGGCATCAGCAGGGTGCAAGTGTCTTCGCGATCGGCGCCGCGACGAGCCAATTCGCCATCGGGATTGCAGGTGATGTCGAGGAAGCGCGCGTCGTCGACCTGGGCGCGCAGCAGCTCGACCGCCGCCACGCTTTCCGGACTGGAACCGCTGCGGGCGAACGACACCAGCAGAGTCGGGCGGTCGCGCTGCAGGTACAACCCCGGATGAGTCAGCAGGCTGGTGGTATGCACGGCGCGCACGTCGGCCGGCCACTGCGCATTGATGCGGTCGGCGACCATGTCGGCGATGAAGCCGGAACTGCCGGCGCCGGTGAACAGCACGCGTTGACGCGGATCGTTCAGACGGTCGCCGAGGAAGGCTTGCACGCGTTCGCGCGCCTGCGCCAGATCCTCGGCCAGCCGGTCCCACAAGGCCGGTTGTTGGGCGATCTCGGCAGCGGTGTCGGCCCCGCCCAGGCGTTGCCAGGCGGACGAGTCGGGAAGCGGAGTGAGGTCCATGGAGGGTTCCTGTCGAAGCGAGGGCACGATCTGTGTTTTCTTTCGGAAAGTCAATTATCGAAAGTAAAACAAAAGAAAACGTCGGGTTGGGCTTCGTTGCGGCCGGCCCGGGGACAAAAGCGAAAGTTAAGGCGGATTCGGCTTTCGTCGCGGGCTTAACAGGGGTTTTTGGAGTTATTAGAAAGTATTGCAATGCACAATCTTTCGTTTTGCTGTAAAAATTCTTCCTTTTTACTTTCAGTTTGTTGACAGATTTCGAAACCCTGTCCTAGAGTCGGTCGCAATACATTACGAATGCCCGTCGAGCGGGCGCTGGGGGCAAGGTGGAATTCCGCGTGCGTCGTCCGCGACTGTCGACTGCGATCCTGGCGGCGCTGATGGCCTCGACCGTTCCGGCCGCGGCCGAACCGGTCGGCAACCTGCGCGCTGTGCGCGCCGCGGCCGGCGCGACTCCGAGTTGGGAGTTGAGCACCGACACCGGCAGCGTGCTGCGCATCGAGGTGCTGGCCGACGACATCGTGCGGGTGCAGGCCGGACGCCGCGGCAAGCTGGCGCCGGCCGGCGACAAGGCCGCGCCGATCGTGCTGCCGCAGCCGGCGGCCGCGGTCGCGGCGACCCTGGAAGAGGATGCGAGCGAACTGCGCGTGCGCACCGGCGCATTGGTGCTGCACGTGCAGCGACAGCCGCTGAAGCTGCGCCTGGAGCGGATCGACGGCGAGCGCCGCGTGCCGCTGTGGCAGGAACTGCAACCGCTGGATCTGGACGCGGCCCAGAGCGTGCAAGTGTTGTCGTCGCAGGCCGACGAGGCTTTCTACGGCGGCGGCCAGCAGAACGGCCGCTACCAGTTCAAGGGCCGCGAACTGGAGGTTTCTTATTCCGGCGGCTGGGAAGAGGGCGATCGGCCCAGCCCGGCGCCCATGCTGCTCAGCTCGCGCGGCTGGGGCATGTTGCGCAACACCTGGAGCGACGGCAGTTACGACTTGCGCCAGCCCGACCAGGCCACCTTGCTGCATCGCGAGGACCGCTTCGACGCCTACTACTTCGTCGGCGAGCTGCCGCGCTTGCTCGAACGCTACACTCGCCTGACCGGCCGCCCCGGCCTGCTGCCGCGCTGGGCGTTGTCTTACGGCGACGCGGACTGCTACAACGACGGCGACAACGGCAAAAAGCCCGGCACCGTGCCGGAAGGCTGGCGCGACGGCGCCACCGGCACCACGCCCGACGTGGTCGAAAGCGTGGCGCGCCAGTACCGCGAGCACGACATGCCCGGCGGCTGGATCCTGCCCAACGACGGCTACGGCTGCGGTTACAAGCAACTGCCGGAGACGGTGAAGGGGCTGGCCAAGTACGGTTTCCGCACCGGCCTGTGGACCGAGAACGGGGTCGACAAGATCGCCTGGGAAGTCGGTACCGCCGGCAGCCGGGTGCAGAAGCTCGACGTGGCCTGGACCGGCAAGGGCTATCAGTTCGCGATGGACGCCAACCAGTCGGCGTTCAACGGCATCTTGCACAACTCCGATTCGCGTCCCTTCCTGTGGACGGTGATGGGCTGGGCCGGCATCCAGCGCTACGCGGTGGCCTGGACCGGCGACCAGAGCGCGAGTTGGGACTACATCCGCTGGCACGTGCCGACCTTGATCGGCTCGGGCCTGTCGGGCATGGCCTACGCCACCGGCGACGTCGATGCGATCTTCGGTGGCAGCGCCGAGACCTACACCCGCGATCTGCAGTGGAAGGCCTTCACTCCGGTGCTGATGGGCATGTCGGGCTGGTCGTCGAACGCGCGCAAGCATCCGTGGTGGTTCGACGAGCCCTACCGCAGCATCAACCGCGATTACCTGAAATTGAAGATGCGGCTGACCCCGTACATGTACGGCCTGGCCCATGAGGCGGCGCAGACCGGCGCGCCGCCGGTGCGCGGGCTGATGTGGGACTACCCGCAGGACCCGCACGCGCAGGACGAGGCCTACAAGTATCAGTTCCTGCTCGGCCGCGATCTGTTGGTGGCGCCGGTCTACCGCAGCCAGGCCGCCAGCCGCGGCTGGCGGCGCGGCATCCACGTGCCGGCCGGGCGCTGGATCGACTATTGGGACGGGCGCAGCGTGCAGGCCGGCGCCGCCGGGCGCGAGCTGGACCGGCAGGTCGACCTCGCCACGCTGCCGTTGTTCGTGCGCGCCGGCGCGATCGTGCCGATGCATCCGGCGATGCTCTACGACGGCGAGAAGCCGCTCGACGAAATCACTTTCGATCTGTATCCGCAGGGCGAATCGCAGTACGCGCTGTACGAGGACGACGGCAATACCCGCCGTTTCGAGCAGGGCGAGTCGAGCACTCAACGGGTGCGGATGAGCGCGCCGGCGCAGGGCAGCGGTCCGGTGACGGTGCGCATCGACGCGGTGCAAGGCCAGTACCAAGGCCAGTTGCCGCAACGCCGCTACGGCTTGCGCGTGCTCACTCGGCAGGCGCCGCGCGCGGTGTCGCAGGACGGCCGCGCACTGCCGAAGCTGGCCGATGCCGCCGCGTGGCAGGCCGCGTCCGAGGGCTGGTACTTCGATCCGGCCGAGCGCAAGGGCAGCGTGCACGTACGCACCGCCGCGGTCGATATCCGCAAGCCGCTGCAGGTCGTGCTCGACATTCCCGTCGCGGCGGCGGTCGCCGACGATGCCTACCCGGCCGCGCCGGCGCTGGGCCGCGCGCTGCCGGCCGACAGCCTGCTGGTGGTCAATCGTCCCGCCGAAGAACCCGGCCATGCGCTGGAAAACGCCTTCGACGAGGACCCCAAGACCTGGTTCCGCAGCGTGCGCAACCAGGCCGTGCGCACCGGCGCGCACGAATGGACGATCGGCTTCGGCGAGCGCAAGCTGATCGACGGCATCGAGCTGGCGCCGCGCAACGACCAGCACTGGAAGCACGGCCAGGTCCGCGACTACGAGATCTACCTGGGCGACAGCAACGGCGAATGGGGCGAGCCGATCGCGCGCGGCCGCCTGCAGCTCAAGCAGGAACCGCAGCGCATCGAGTTACCGGCGCGCGCCGGCCGCCTGCTGCGCTTCCGTGTGCTCAGCGTGCAGAACCCCGACGGCGACGGCGCCTCCGGCGCCGACCCGATGGTCGTTGCCGCCCAGGGCGGCGCGGCGCGCGCGGTCGATGCCTTGCAGCCGCGCGACGTCGGCCCGATCGCGTTGTCGAGCTTCCACATCCTCGAACATCAAGAACCGGAGCGGCCGGCACAGCAACGCTACCTCTCCGAGCTGCCGTTGCCGGCCGCGCTGGCCCACACCGTGCGCAGCGACCGCGCCTTCCGCGGCGACGATGCGTTGCGCATGAACGGCCTGCTGTTCCGCCGCGGCCTCGGCGTCGGCCCGGCCAGCCGCATCGACCTGCGCCTGCAAGGGCAGTGGCGCCTGCTGCGCGCCGACCTCGGCATCGACGATGCCTGCCGCGCCGCCGGCGGCCTGCAATTCCAGGTCTGGGGCGACGGACGCCTGCTCTACGACAGCGGCCTGGTGAAAGCGCCGGGCGTGGTCAAGCCGGAACTGGACATCCGCGGCCTGTCTTCCCTCAGCCTGCGCACGCTCGGCGCGCAGGGCAACCAACCCGCCCAGGTCTGCGCCAACTGGGCCAACGCCGTGCTGATCGGCCAGGAGGGCGATACCGCCAGCATCCTCGCGCCATGAACCCACTCGACCCCGCCGTACCGAAAACGTAACACCGCTCCTCCCCCCGCCATACCGACTGCGGCCGTCCGGCCGCGGCCCGGGATCGCTGTTGCCTTTCGTCCGCCATCCGCGCCGCAGATCCTGCCAGGAGAGTTCCGATGTTGCCCGCTAGCCGCCGCCCGCGCCGTCAACGCGCCGACCGTCCATCCCGCTATTCCGCCACCCCGTTGTCGCTGGCCTTGGCCGCCGCGCTGTTGGGCCACGCTTCGTTCGCAGCCGCACAGGACGGATCGGCCGACGTCGACAGCGCCGGCGGCTCGGACAAGACCACCGAACTGTCGCGGGTCGAAGTGACCGGCTCCAATATCCGTCGTCTCGACGTGGAAACCGCCTCGCCGGTGCAGGTCATCAGCAAGCAGGACATCGAGAACATGGGTGCACGCACCCTGCTGCAGGTGCTCGATAATCTGCCGGCCGCGCGTCCGGCGCAGCAGGACTCGCGCTCGCTGTTCACCGGCTCGGACGGCGCGTCGCAGGCCAACCTGCGCGGCCTCGGCGCGCAGGGCACGCTGGTGCTGTTGAACGGCCGTCGCCTGTCCTACTACGGCGCGCCGGCCGGGTTCCAGACCCAGTTCGTCAACATCGACGCGATCCCTGCCGCGGCGATCGAACGCATGGAAGTGCTGACCGACGGCGCGTCGGCGGTGTACGGCACCGACGCGGTCGCCGGCGTGATCAACGTCATCACCAAGCGCAACTATCAGGGGGCGGAGGTCAGCGCCACCACCGACATGTCCTCGCGCATCGATTCCTACGGCGAGCATCAGGCCAGCATCACCGCCGGCTTCGGCGATCTCAACGAAGACCGCTACAACGTCTACGGTTCGTTCAACTTCTATCGCCGCGATGCGATCCCGTTGAGCGACTTCTACGACAAGCGGCCCGATCAGTACTACGTCAACAACCCCAACTATCTGAAGAACCTGCGCCTGGGCACCGGCAGCAAGCCGGGCGAGTTCAACCCCGGCACTTATTTCGCCTTCAACCCCCGGACCGGCGCACGGGTGCAGGAAGCCGCGCCGGGCTGCAACAACGTGCTCACCGGCGAAGCCGCCGGCCCGCGTTGTATTTGGCAGACCTGGATGAACAACGAGATCGACGCCGGCGCGCAGACCGAGCGCATGACCGGCTACGTCAACGCCCACTTCCTGCTCGGCGAGACCACCGAAGCCTTCGCCGAGCTGACCTATACCGACATCGACCTGCGCGCCAACGGCGGCACGCCGCGCGCCTTCAGCACCACCACCGGGAACCCGACCAGTTGGTTCTCGCGCGACACCGGCACCACGGTCAACCAGTTCCGCTATCCCTTCCTCGGCCCGAACAACGAGTACAACCGCGCCAGCCCCGAGCTGAAGGCGTTGATGGGCGGCGTGGTCGGCTTGCAGTACTTGCTGCAGGACGCCGGCGGCAACTACTTCGGCCAGCGCAACACCGACAAGAGCTACCGCGGCCTGGCCGGCCTGCGCGGCAGCTTCGGCGACTGGAACTGGGAGACCGCGTTCGCCACCGCCGGCACCCACTCGGTCACCTACCAGACCGTCAACGTCAACCTGGAAGGTTTTCGCAAGGCGTTCGGCCCGTTCACCATCGATCCCGGCACCGGCCGCGTGATCATCTCCGATCATCCCGCGTACAAGTTCGGCGAGATCAGCGAGGCCAACGCGGCCTTGCTGCGCGAGGCGTATCCGACCTTCGATATCCAGTCTTGGACCCGCCTGCACACCCTGGACGGCAAGATCGAAGGCCCGCTGGCCAATCTGCCGGGCGGCGAAATGCGAGCCGCGTTCGGCTTCAACATCAGCCGCGAGACCTTCTATACCCCGGGCAACGAGGACGCCGCCAACGGCCTGATCACCCAGCAGGGCGGATCCTGGTTCGACGGCAAGCGCAACACCTACGCGCTGTTCGCCGAAACCGTCGCGCCGCTGACCGACAAGCTCGAACTCGACGCCGCGCTGCGCATCGACAAGTACCCGAACTTCAATGCCAACCTGGCGCCGAAGATCGGCCTGAAGTATCAGGTGCTGCCGGAGCTGCTGCTGCGCGGCACCTATTCGGAAGGCTTCCGCGCTCCGAGCCTGGCCGAAGCCGGCACCGGCGGCGTGTTCGCCCAGCTCGGCGGCTATCGCGACGAAGTCCGCTGCGCCGAGACCAACGCCATCGCCAACCTGTTGCGCCAGTCGCGTCGCAGCGGCGACGTCGACCTGGGCAACTCGCTGCTCAACGCCGACTGCAGCCGCACTGTGGCGCGCATGACCCAGCCCAACCAGGACCTCAAGCCGGAGAAGGCCAAGATCGCCACCCTGGGCTTTGTGTTCGAGCCGCTGGACTGGCTGTCGGTGTCGGCCGACTACTGGTTCATCTACCGTCGCAACGAGATCGCCGCGCCGGACTACAGCAAGGCCGAGGACATCCTGTCCTCGACCCGTTCGCCGATCACCGATTCCGACCGCGCCGCGGTGGCGGCAGTGGCGGCGATGTGCGCCGACCCGGCCAGCGGCGTGCGCTGTCCGGGCACGCTGCCGGGCTACAGCGTCGGCAACGTCGCCAGCGTCGTCGGCCAGTACAAGAACAAGGGCCGCACCCTGGTCGACGGTTTCGACATCGATGCGCGCAGCCGTTTCTCGCTGGGCGAGTGGGGCAGCCTGAACATCGGCCTGGCCGCCACCATCGCGCGCCGCAAGCAGGCCTATCTCGACGATGAGAACGGCTGGTACTACGGCAACACCATCGGCTACTACGGCAATCCGCGCCTGCGCGCCACGGTCAACGCCGACTGGAACTACCGCCAGTTCACCACCAGTTTCTTCGTCAATTACGTCGGCCACACCAAGTGGGGCTGGGACCGCATCGACGCCGAGGACAACAACGAGGAGACCTGCACCGCCGGCCACCTTGCCCTGCCCGAGGCGCAATGCGACGGTGTGCCGTCGTGGTGGACGGCCAACCTGAGCCTGGCCTGGCGCCCGACCGAGAAGCTCAACCTCGGCGTCACGGTCAAGAACCTGTTCGACCGTCAGCCGTTCTACGACCCGAACAGCTTCCTTGGCGATTCCAGCGACTACGCCAGCATCTTCGGCCGCAGCTACAGCTTCACCGTCGGCTACAAGTTCTGACGGGACCGACCGCGCCGGCTGTCGCCGGCGCGGTCGTGCGGCACGAGGCTGTCCTGCGGATGGGAGCCGAACTGGAAGGACAGGGCCGCTTCGATGCCGGAGCGCGCCGATGGCGAACGGACTTCCAACGGCCTAGCGTCACTGCGCGAGCTACCCGTCGATGCGCCGGTGGAACGCAACGCGACAACGCGGTTTACTCGTCTCGGCCAGTAGCGATCGCACCGCTGGTCGTTCAGGCGGCCGCAAGCCGTCCGCTGCGGCCTGACCGCCACCGAGCCGACAGCGTCGATCTTCGTGCAGCCGCTGTCCCGTTCCGCTATCGCGACAGACGAACCCAAGCTCGATGCGATGGTGCGCCGGCCCGCGGCGGACTGCGTTGTAGCCGTTACATGCCCTGGCTTGGCGATGCGTTGGCCCATGCGGTGGTGGGGAGTGCCTCTTCCGGGCTCGATTGCGCGCGATAACGCTGCACCAGGTCGGCCTTGCGATTGCGGAGCTTGGAGCTGTGTTCGATGTGCAGCCGCACACGCCGCTTCAACGCCGCAGAAAGGTCTGAGTCGGCGCCGATAGCGTCGGCGACGGCGTTCCACGCACCGGCGTTGCGCCAACGGAGGAATCTGGCATAGATCTGCCTGGCCCTGAATTGGTTGGCCGATACGTTGGTCCACGGCCGATCGTCGACCGATACCCAGATGATGGAATCGACGAACCGCCGATAATCGGCGCTCCGGTTGCGGGCGCGTATGCCAAGGCGCCTAGGAAGGTTATCCAGCACTGCGGTCCATTGCGCGTCGGTCAGGTATGACGGCGGCATAAGCGGTAACGTTCCGGTCGGCGGCATTGAGATATCCTTTGAATGCGCAAGCCGTAATCCACGAGCTTCCCGCGATCGCGAACTCATCGTGACGCCGAAACCAAGCGCGCCCTCACCGGAATGCAGAAGGCAAGGTGCGCCTGGGTTCAATCGTTCGGTCTGGGCGGCACGTTCGACTTGATAATGGTTTCGTTCTCGAACAATTGCTGGCGAAGATCGTGGAGAGTAAGCACGATGTGCCGGGTCAGCTGAAGGCTTACGTTCTTGGCGTCGCGCGCGAGCCAGGCGGCCAGCAAGTCCCTATGTTCGCGCAGGGCCCTGGCGTCGCGTCCCGCGGGCTCGAGATGCATATGAACATAGCGCTCGGCCAACACGTGCAGGCGTTCCACCAGCAAATACGTGACCTGGCGGTTTCCCGGCCGAATCAGCGCCAAATGGAATGCGCGATTGAAGGCTACGGTCTGCTGGGGATCGACCCCTGATATGGCCTCCAGCGCCGCCAAGGCGGTTTTCGCCGTCTCGATCTCGTCGTCGCTGGCTTCCAGGCAGGCTTGAGCCGCGGCCTCGGGCTCGATCTTTACCCGCAGAGCGAAAACCTCCTCGGCTTCCGCGATCGTCAAGGGCGGAACGTAGTAACCGCGATTGATGCTAGAGCGAAGCAATCCGTATTGCTCCAATCGGGTCAGCGCCTCGCGCAGGGGAATCTTGCTGATGCCGAGTTCGGCCGCCAGCGCCTCCTGCCGGAGCAGGGTCAGCGGCGGCATTCGATTCGACAGGATCCGCTCGCGGATGATCTGGAAAGCCTGCTCGGAAAGAGTGCGGTTCACAATGGTCATGCACCCAGTCTAGCGCAGAGTCTTTGTCCGAAAATCCGCGCTCGGCTCCGGCCGGTTCCGCCGGCCGTACGGCCGAAAACGCGGCGCGTTTTTCGCTGCGTGCGGTGGCCAAGTCAGGCCGCGGACATCCCGCGCCGATGGACAGATCAGGCCACGACATCGGACAGGCAGGCGCGCGTCGCCGCGGCCGTTTCCACCAAGCGCTTGACTTCGTTGTAGCGCGCTCCCGTCAACGGCATGCGCGGCATGCGTACCCGCTCGCTGCCGCGGCCCATGATGGTTTCGGCGAGCTTGATGGCCTGCACCAAGTCGTGCGCCGCATCGAGATGGAGCAGGGGCATGAACCAGCGGTAGATGATCAAGGCTTGAGCCAGGTCGCCGCGTTGCACCGCTTTCCATAGCGCCAGCGATTCTTGCGGGAACGCGTTGGTCAGCCCGGAAACCCAGCCGCGGGCGCCCAGCAGCAGCCCCTCCAGGGCGATGTCGTCCAGTCCGGCGAACAGCGCGTAACGATCGCCGAAGGCGTTGTGTATATCGGTAAAGCGACGAGGGTCCGGCGTGCTTTCCTTCAGCGCGACGACGTTCTTCAGGTCCGCGAGGGCGGCCAGGGTGCGCATCGTGACCTCGGCCCGATAGGCCGGGGGATTGTTGTAGAGCATGACCGGCAAGTAGGTGCTGGTCGCCACCGCGCGGAAGTGCGCGACCAGTTCGGCTTCCGTCGGTACGTAGACCATCGCCGGCAAGACCATCAGTCCCGATACGCCTATGTCCTCGGCGGCCCGGGCGAATGCGACCGCACGTGCCGTGGTCAGTTCGCAGACGCCTGCGATGACGGGCACCCGCCCGGCGGCCACTTCTACCGCCGCTGCGAGAACCGCGATTTTCTCGTCCGGTTCCAGCGAGTTGTTCTCTCCGACCGTACCGATCGCTATCAGCCCGTGGACGCCGTCGCGGATCAACGCGTCTTGGACGCGTTGCGTGGCGTCGATATCGACCGACATGTCCGTGGCGAACTGAGTCGTCGCCGCGGGCACCACGCCGCGCCATAGAGAGACATCGCGAATCATCTGCGGACCTTTTGTTGACAGCTGTCACGGTATATCGTATACAAGATACAAATTTTAGTGTCAAGCGTCGGCGAGGGGCTCACTTTGCGTATCCGTGAAGGGGAATCGGTTCTGGCCAAGCACGAGGCTGTACGCCTGGTGCCGGGGGGGACATCGCTCCGCCAAGCACGCGGCCGGAATCCGTCGACGTGCGACGGTAAGCGCGAGCGCAGGCTGGGTTCGATCGCGCTCGATCACCTGCCGCAACCGTCATGGCGGTTGCGGAAGTCGCCGCTTCGGCGTGGCTGCGCTCCTGGTCCGGGCATGCGCTCGGCGAGCGCCGGAGCTGTGCCGTGACGACGATCCTTCTGTTCGCTGCGCTGGGCTTGCTGGCCGTGTTGTTCCTGATCGTCTTGACGGCGACCGCTTATCAACGATCCGAACTGCGCCCGAACTATGAAGCGATCGGATTGGGCGCGGCGACGAACTTCTTCGATACGCTGGGCATCGGCTCCTTCGCGCCGACGACGGCGTATCTGAAGCTGCGCAAGCTCGTGCCCGACAGCTACATGCCTGCCGTCCTCAACGCCGGCCATGCGTTGCCGACGCTGGTGCAGGCGCTGGTCTTCATCCATTTGATATACATCGACCCGCTGCTGCTTCTGGGTTGCATCGCAGCGGCCGTGAACGGTGCGCTGATCGGTACGCAGCTGGCCACCAAAGTGGCTACGCGTCATGTGCAATGGATGGTCGGCCTGGCGATGCTGATCGCCGCGGCTCTGTATGCGGCGACCAATCTCGATCTGTTGCCGGCCGGCGGCGACGCGTTCGCTCTCGGCGGCGCGAAGTTCGCGGTCGCCGTGATGGCGCATCTCGTACTGGGCATGCTGATGAGCTTCGGCATCGGCCTGTACGCGCCTTCGCTGGTGATTCTGAGCCTGCTCGGGCTGAGCCCGACTGCCGCCTTCCCCGTGATGATGGGAGCCTGCGCCTTCCTGATGCCGATCAGCGGCATGGGATTCGTCCGCTCCCGGCGCATCGATCTGAAAGTGGTGATTGGGCTGGCGATCGGCGGCGTTCCCGCCGTGATGCTGGCGGCGTACGTGGTCAAGCAACTGCCGTTGGCGGCACTGCGCTGGGGCGTGGTCTCGGTGGCGCTGTACACGGCCCTGCTGCTGCTGCGATCGGCGGCCAAGTCGCGCCGAGTCGCGCGCGTGCCGGCAAGTCCGAATTAAGGACGAGAACCGCCGTGCCTAAGTTATCGCCAGCTTCGCGGATACGACCGGGCCGCAATCGGCTCGGGCCGGCGCCGAGGCGCCGGATCGCATCGTCGGACGCGAGCGAGCTCCGCGGAATCCGTCATGGCGGCCGCGAACGAGGGCTGGGAGCTGCGCGCATAACCGAAAGACATGCGGAAAGCGAGCAATTCGCCCATGGACGGTCATCAGACGGAAAGAGGGCGGTCGCGGCGATCGCGGCCGGCCTCTACCGGTGTACCCGGGTTTCTCCGGTCGTCATGTCGCGCCCCTGGCCGACGTGGCGATCCGTTTTCAACCGCACGGCGCAGGACGTACCGCTGCAAGAGGTCGGAAACCCGCCTTTCGATCCACTCCATCACAGGCTCCGGATGCGGGGCCGGTATCACAGGGGGTAAACGATGTTCATGCAAACCAATCCGCTCCGCGACGCCATCGTAGTCGCGCTGGCCTCGGGCGTTTCCGTCTTCTCCTGCGTGGGTTACGCAGCCGAGCAAGGCGGAAACAGCGGCGTAGAAGCCGAAAAGGCGCCGGTGACGGTCAATCGAGTGGAGGTGACCGGGACCCGATTGCGGCAAGTCGACATGGAGACGGCGCAGCCGGTGACCGTCATCGACAGGCAGAGTATCGAGAAGCAGGGCTTCCAATCGGTGTCGGACATTCTCCAGGCGGTGTCGGCGACCGGCGCGCCGCCGGCGAGTCGAGCCTCTCCGCTGTTGTCGGGCGAAGCGGTCGGCGGGTCGTACGTGAGTCTGCGCAATCTCGGCGCGGCGCGTACTTTGGTCTTGCTCAACGGTCGACGCTTGGGCGTGACCACCGGGGGCTTGGCCGACATCTCGTCGATTCCGGCGGCGATGGTGGAACGCATCGAAGTGCTCAAGGACGGCGCGTCCTCCATCTACGGCTCCGATGCGATTTCCGGCGTCATCAACATCATCACCCGCGCCGACTTCAACGGCGCCAGCATCGGCGGATACATAGGCCAATACAGCCAGGGCGATGGCGGAATCACCAACGCCAACTTCTCCTATGGGCATACCGGCGAGCGCTTCTCGATTGCAGTGGGGGGCGAAATCCGCGACGAGGACAGGGTGGCTGCTAGCGACCGGGAATTCAGCGCGTATCCTCGTTCCAATCTGCATCCAACGGACGGTTGGTCTACCGTCAGCGCCGGCGGCGGCTTCGTGACCTCGGCCACCAATCGCATCCCGGGCATTCCCAACGGGACTCGGGTGGTCCTGCGCGACGGCGGCAATCCGCGCACGCCGGCGGACTATATTCGTCAAGACGTAAACACCGGCAGCTGCGCCGTATCGGCTGGCGCCTCGATCAACGGGTGCGTGCCCGGATCGAGCCGGCACAAGAGCAATCCGAACGCCCAGACGGATCTGCGGACCCCGTTGAAGTCCAAGTCGCTCTTCGTCGACGGCCGGTACCGCTTCAGCGACAGCCTCAGCTGGCGGACCAACCTGTTGTACGGCGAGCGGGACAACGCCCGCAGCACCGCCGGCATGCCCATGCAGGCCGCGTCGTTCGCTCCGACGGTGCCCGGCATGTCGGCCCAGAGCTACTTCAACCCGACCTCCGCACCCATCAGGAGCTGGTGGCGCCGCACGTGGGAAATGCCCCGGATCACCGAAGGCAACCTGAAGACGCTTCGGGTTTCGAGCGCATTGGAGGGCAGCTTCCAATGGCGCGATCGCTATGTGGATTGGGATGTCGGCGTTCTTTACAACGACAACAAGTCGCGCCATGTGGGCTACGGGAACCTCAATACGCCCAACACGCAGATGGCGGTGGGGCCTTCGTTCCTCAACGCGCAGGGGCGAGTCCAGTGCGGCACGGCGGCCGCGCCGATCCCGTTCAGCGATTGCGTGCCGTTCAACCCGTTCCTGGGATACGGCGTGATCGGCGAAGGCGGTCTGACCGGGAATCCGGAACTGCAGGCGTTCCTGTCGCAGCCGGAGACCGCGCGCGGCGAGACGAAGACCAAGGTGGTATCGGCCAACGTCTCAACCACCGTGTTCGACCTGCCTGCCGGCCCGGTCGGGCTGGCCGCGGGCATCGAACGCCGGGTGGAGTCCGGCACCTTCACGCCCTCGGCGGCGGCGATCGCGGGAACGACGACCGCGCTGGCGGCCGGACCCACCGGCGGACGGTACAGCGTTAACGAGTTCTACGCCGAAACGGAGATTCCGATTCTGGCCGACAAGCCTTTCGCCAAGGAGTTGACGCTCAATATCGCCACCCGCTTCTCCGACTACGACACCTTCGGCCAGACCACCAACAACAAGTTCGGTTTGAAGTGGCGCCCGGTGGCGTCGTTGCTGCTGCGTGCGACCGTGAACGACGGCTTCCGCGCCCCGACCATCGCCGACCTGTACGGTGGCGGGTCGGACACGTTCTCGGCTTTCACCGATCCCTGCGACACCAGTTTCGGCAGCTCGAGCAGCAACCCGACCACGCGCGCCAATTGCGTTCGCGACATGGGCGCGAAGGCCAATACCTTCCGCCAGCTCGCGCAGGGGCTGGTGCCGGCGGGAGCGCCGAATGCGCAGACGCCGGTGGCGTTCAGGTCGGAGTCGAACCCCGGCTTGACCCCGGAGGTGTCGAAGTCGCAGACGATCGGAGCGGTATGGAGCCCGGATTTCATCGACGGGCTGAACATCGCGGTGGACTGGTGGAAGATGCGTATTTCGCAGACGATCGTCGCCGACAGCCCGACCAACATGCTGGCGGACTGCTATGTTCTGGGCATCCAGAGCCGCTGCGAAGCGTCCGCGGGATCGTCGTTCACCCGCGACCCGGCGCTGGGGTACGTCAATAGCCTGAAGTTCTCCAGCATCAACGCCGGCTTCCGCAAGGTCGAAGGGTTCGATGTCGATGTCACCTATCGCAAGAAGACCGGATACGGCGATTTCGTCGTCACGTCCAACAGCACCTATACGTCGCGCGACTACTTCGTCAGCACGGACAACCCGCGCATTCCTATCTCGGACGTCGGCGTCACCAGCACGTTCCGGGTTCGCTCCAATCTGAACATCGGTTGGGATTGGGGCCACTTCGGAATCAGCTGGTCCGCCCGCTATTACTCCTCCATGAAGGAAGGTTGCACTTACTTCATCGCCGGCGTGAGCGATCCCCATTTGGAATGCAGCGAAATCCGCCTGGCGCCGACCGGGAGCCTGCCGGGGCAGGGGACGGTCACGCAGATCCAGCGCCGGAACCGCCACGGGTCGACGACTTTCAACGACGTCCAGTTCCGCTGGAACACCCCCTGGGACGCATCGGTCGCACTGGGCGTCAACAACGTCTTCAAGCGCTATGGACCGGTCATGTACACGCAGCCGAGCTCGAACGTTTCCTACTACGGCGGCTTCGATGTCGGTCGCTTCGTCTACCTGAAGTACACGCAGAGGTTCTGAGCGAGCGAAAGCTCGGCCGTTCCGCGGGGAGGCGTTCCGAGCCTCCTCGCGGAACGGCAGTCTCGTGGGGCCGTTCTCAGGTCGCCGGAGCGCATGAGCGCTTCGGTGCTGCGAGTCGGCCGAAGCAATCCAATAGCTGAGGAACGTCCGTCAATGCGATTCATCGCCAGCTTCGACCCGAGATCCGTAGCCGCGGCGCTTGCGTTGCTCGCCCTGTCGCCCGTATCCGCCGGGACTCCGGGCGATGCCGACGCCTGGGCGCTGCGCTATGCCGAGTTCGACAAATACGTGCCCGAGCGGGAAGGGGAATGGATCGTCGATCTGGACATGGGCGCGATTTTTGCCGGCGGCGGCAGCGACGTCGTCTTCCACAAAGGGCCCAAGCGCAGTGGCGAAGTCCGGCTGGCGAGTCCGCAGACGCAGTCGAGCAGGGTGCTGGTCGGCGACGGCGCGCTGCGCGCGTCCCTCGCCGCGGCCGGAGCCTTCTCCGACAGGAACGAGGCTGTCGGCGTCCAGGACTATCTCGGCAAAAGCGGTGCGTTGATAGTCTCGGTAGGCGACAAGCGCTGGAGATACGACCTGGCGAGCGGAAAAGCATCGAGGGAGCCCGATGCCCGCGTTCAAGGCGTGCTCTCGCCGGATGGGAGGTTTCGCGTGATCTCGCGGGACTTCAACCTGGTGCTGGTGGACACGGGCTCAGGGCGGGAAGTGCCCCTGACCTCCGACGGCAGCCATGACCGCAGATACGGAATTAATTATCCGCGACTGGGCTATCAAGTGAAGGCGGGCATGGAGTCGCCGCCGATGACGGTCGAGGCGTACTGGTCGCAGGATTCGTCGACCCTGTTGACCCACCGTCTCGACCGCAACCAGGCGACTTTGCACGAAGGCGTACAGCCTCGGCCGCCGGGCGGCGGCGGCCCCAAGCGATTCCGTTACGTCTATCCGACCGCTGGCGCGGCGAAATTGCCCCTGTTCCGTCCGCTTCTGATCGATGTCGCGTCCCGGACCACGAAGCTGCTCGATGTGCCGGCACAGGAATTGTTGTTTCCGATATCGCCGTCTCTGAGTTGGCAAGGCGGTCGTGTTCACTACCAGTGGACGCGACGAGGCTACGGCGAATTGAAGCTGATCGAGGTGGACCCGGCCAGCGGCAAGGCCGTGACTCGCATCCGTGAGGCGATGCAGCCGAACGTGACTGCGACCGCCACTTCGATCCGGTCGGCGCCCGCGTTGGGCGGTGCGCTGCTGATCTCCGAGCGCAGCGGCTGGGCCCAACTGTACCTGATCCGGAACGGCGACCCGGTCGAGGGCGGCAGGCGCCTTACCCAGGGCGCCTGGGAAGTGAGCGAGGTGTTGCACGTCTCCGACGACGACGTGCTGGTGAGCGGCGTCGGTCGCGAGACCGGCGTGAATCCCTATTTCAGAATGCTGTATCGGGTGGGGCTGGACGGCTCGATCGTCAATCTGACGCCCGAGCCTCTCGATCATCGAGTGACCGTGTCCGAAGACGGGCGCTGGTTCATCGACCGGATGTCGAGTCCGACTCAGCCGACCCGGACCTTGCTGCGCAGTACGGCGGATGGGCGGATAGCGATGGAGCTTGGACGCGCCGATCCGAGCGCGATGACGGCCAGCGGGTTCACGCCGCCGGAGGTATTCGAAACCCTGGCCGGAGACGGCAAGACCACGCTGTACGCGATGATCTACCGGCCCAGCCGGTTCGATCCAAGCCGCCGTTATCCGGTGATCGATCATCTCTACACCGGTCCGAACACGCACCGGTTCCGCGAGAACTACGAACGCAATGTGTCGGGCATGGCGACGGCGCTCGCCCAGCTGGGCGCGGTGGTGGTCACCATCGACGCACGCGGAACGTCGCAGCGGGGCCGTGCATTCCGCTTGCCCTCTTACAGGAACCTTACCGGGGTGGGCATCGAAGATCACGTGCGCGTCTTGAGGGCGATGCGCGACAAATATCCCTATCTCGATCTGGATCGGGTCGGAGTCATCGGCGGATCGGCCGGCGGCTACGACGCGTTCCGGTTCATGGCCCATCGTCCGGACGTATTCAAAGTCGGCGTTTCCCAGTCCGGGAACCACGACCTGCGGCTGGACAAGGCCTGGTGGCCGGAGGCCTGGATGGGGCTGGCGGACGATGCCGATTGGACCCGCAACTCCAATCTCACTTATGCCGACAAGCTGCAAGGAAAACTGCTGCTCGTGCATGGCGACATCGACGACAACGTCCCGTTGGAGAGCACGCTGGCGCTCTCGCGCGCATTGGACCGCGCTGGGAAGGCGCACGAGACCGTGGTTTTGCCCAACGTCGGACACCAGATCACGGGCCCGGCATTCAACGATCTGGTCCGGAGCTTCTTCAAGAGAGAGCTGTTGGATCCGGAGCCCGATGGCCGGGCCGCAAGGCAAGAACGGGCTCGATCCATGTAAGGGCAGGTTATGCGAAGGCTCGGGTATGCGAGGAATCGTCGGATTCCTTTGCGGCCGCGCGTCTGCGCCGCCCGGTTCTGCCTCGAAAACGGTTTCCGGTGTCGCCTCGCTTGCCGGGCGGCCTGCGGTGGTTCGCGCTCGTGCCGACAGGGGGCAGAGCCCGTCTTTAGCTGCTGTACGGGCCCGCAGAGCGGCAATCTCACCAAGCTTAACGTTGGCTTAATCGAGCCGGCCGGCCCGTCACAGGCATTTCTATTGTCCATTCAACAGCACTGCGTCGGACCGACGTCGGCGCCGGCCAGTGCTTCTTCGGGGAGTCACGCTGCCCGGGCTTAGAGCGCCGGTCTGTGGCCTTTCCAAGGGATATCGATATGTTTTTTCGCTTGCGGCCCGCTTCTCTCACTCGTCGCTCGGCAACCGTAAGCGACGGCGCCGACGTTTGCGCCGGTGGCTCCTCCCGTGGTCGCCGTTGCTTCCGCGGCGTCTGCATCGGGGCGGCGATCATTCCGCTTCCGCTCTGGGCGGGGGCGGCGCTGGCTGCGACCTATACGGTCACAGGCTTGAGCGATGTCGCCGGAACCTGTTCGGGCACCAGCCCCAACTTCAGCTGCACGACGCTGCGGGCGGCGATCTTGGCCGCGAATCTGACCACGACGGTGGACGATACCATCGTCTTCAGCGGATCCGGTACGGTCAACGTCACCGCCCCCGGACTGCCGGCCATCACCGACACGGTAGTGATAAACGGAGGCGGCGACATCGTCTTGAACGGAGGCGGGGGGAGCTTCGTCGGCCTCACATTTTTGGCGACGGCCGCGAACAGCCAGTTGCTGAACATCGGCGTTACCAACTTCGCTCAGCCCGCCGTGACGGCTAGCGGCGTGACCAACATGGTCATCAGCGGCAACGATATTTCCAGCCCCGGCACTGGTTTCGACGCCATTCGTTGCCTAGACAGCGACAACTGCACGGTGACGAACAACACGATAACCAACGGCAACTACGGAATCAGCATCTATAACACCGGTTCTATCGCGGGCTACAACGCGACGGTAAGCGGCAACGTGATCCGAGGCTCGAACTTCGGCATAGGCCTGGCCAGCGTCTCCAACGTAACGGTGAGTTCCAACGACATCTCGGGCAGCAGGCTCGCCGGCATCCGATTGATTCCGCAGTTCGGCGGAGCGGGGGGCTTCACGCAGAACAACACGATTTCCAACAACACGATCAGCGCAAATCTCGGCGCCGGCATCGTTATGGACGGAGGAAACTTTGCGGTCGCCACTCAAGTCGCCGCCAATCGCATAGAGAACAACACGATTTCGAACAACGGCGGCGCTGGCATAACGATGGCGGGGACCGCACTGGGATCGGTCGTTCAGAACACCATCACAGCGAACACCATCACCGGAAACACAGGCGCGGGCGTCCAGGCAACCGGCGCCACCGCCGGGAACAACGCGATCGTCGCCAACACCAATCTCTCCGGGAACGGTGGGCTCGGCATCGATCTGGGCGCCAACGGCGTCACCCCCAACGATGCCGGCGACGCGGACACGGGGCCGAATCAGCTGCAGAACTTCCCGGTACTGGCTGGGATCGTCGGCTCCACCGTGCACTTCACCTTGGACACGGCCGCGAACGCCAATGGCTATCGCATCGACTTCTACAACAATCCGGGTGGCTTGGACCCCACGGGGTTCGGAGAAGCCCAGGTGTGGCTGGGCTCGTGTTCGGTCGCCAGTCCCAGCGCCACGATCCCAAGCAGCTGCACGATCGCCGGAGTCGCGCCCGCTACCCTGCGGATGACCGCAACGCGTTGCCAGAATGCAGGCTGCGCGGAGACCGCCACCACCTCGTTCGGCGCGACCTCGGAGTTGAGCGGCCCGACCTCCGTCGATCTGCGCATCAGCAAGACCAATACGCCCGCCTCGGGGGCGAGCGATCTGGCAGGCGACACGCTCAACCGCGGCCAAAGCACCACCTACAGCATCGTGGTGACCAACGCCGGTACGAGTTCGGTCATCGCTGCGGTACTGCGCGATCCGGCGGCGAGCCGCACGGGGCTGACATGTACGACGCCTCCCGTATGCAGCGGTGCCGCCTGTCCGGTCTCGCCTATTTCTCTGGCAGCGCTCGATGCCGGCATCGCGCTCGGGACGCTGGTCGCCGGCGCAAGCGTAACGGTGACCTTGTCGTGCACGGTCAACTGAGCCCGGCGGCAGCCCGCGGCGCAGGGCGGCCGCCAGGACGAAAGCACGGAAGCGATTCGACGACTTGGCGCGAGGTCGCCGGCCTCGGTACCTGGTCGGAGACACGGTGCGATGAGGGAGGTTTCGAGTGTGTCTTGCAGCACTCGGGACGTGCCTGATATCGATACGTATACGTTATACGAATGGCGACTCGGTCGCCGGAATTTGAGGGGGCGGCATGGCACATCGGACATCGGCGGGGCGGATGACGTGGGGGCGGCCGGAACATAGCTCCGATGCTTTGCCGATCCGCAGCAGCGGCAGTCGCTCCAGAAGACGTCCGTTTGCGGGCGCGGCGGACGGATGCTCCGTGGAGTCGATGCCGGTCGGAAAACGCGCGGACGTTGCGGCGCCTGGAACCGGTGGCGCACGCGATGGCTTGCTCCGATACCGGCCGCTCACTGCTGTCCGTGGCTGCGCCCAGGGACTTGGCCGCTGTTCGCCTCCGTTGGGGCGGCGCCGCTGCCGCGGCGGTTTCCTCACGCGCATCTGGAAGGAGGCCATTGCCTATCGACGATGAGCGTTCCTGCAGCGATCGCGCCGACGAGTAGCCGATAAGGCCTGGTGCGATCGATCGCAATCACTGCGGTTTTCAAGCGCCATGGAACCGACCGAAACACGTTACGCATGGAAGTTGCGCATTCGAAGCCGCATCACCGTTGCAGAAGCATGTAAGGGGTGAAACATGTCGCTTGAACGTATCAGAAGAAAGGGGCTGGTTTGCACCGCGATAGCCGCCGTGGCGGCGATATCGCTGCTCGGCGCCGAAGCGGACGGAGGAGTGGGGGGCGTCGGATCGGTCTTTTCGCGCATCGCCGAGACTCTGAATCGCAGCGGTGAACAGTTGGCCGCTGCATCGTCGATGGACAGGGCAAAGACATCAGGACAGCGCGCTACGGCAGCGACCGTCGGAGGAGACGATCGAACGGGCGTTCGCCCGGCCGGTACAGGCGACGGGGCCTCCGATCAAGCGCAGGCTTGGCGCAGAAGGATGGAAGCGGCGCGCCTGTCGCCTTTGACGCCCGAGATGCAACTGAGCTCGCTGCACGGCCAGAGCGGTGTGATCACCGACCCGGCGCAGATCGCGCCGCAAATCGATCCCGCGCTGATCCGGTTGGCCACCGACTACAACAATCCCCTGCAGCCGGGGCAGGAAGTGTTTCCGCGTCCTTCCCGTCGCTTTGAAGAGGGCGCTTCGGCCACGTCAGGGAGCATCGAAGGGGCCGCCGGCGCCGATGGGAGCGCAACGATCCAGGCCGAGTCGGAGTGCGGCGATCCGACGCAGTTCGTAAGCGTCGATGGTGACGAACTGGTCTCTCGCGTTAAAGCTTATGGCCTGCGTTGCTACAACATGCTGACGGGCTTGAGCGATTCGGATACAAGTGCGACATTCGCCGAGTCGAAGATGGTTGCCGTGGCGAATGCGATGGCGGCCGAAGCGGTCAACTACGACGGGACCAATAGCAGCGGCATACTGGGGTTGATGAGGTTCCTGAACACTGGATACTTCGTCAAGTTCCAGGGGCGGCCGGTGGGTCCGTACGGCCAGGAGACGACGAACGCTCTTCGTGCGGCCCTCGATGCGTTCTCGGCCGGTGCCAATTTCGCCCTGGTGAACAACGAGCACGGCGAAATCCTGAGCCAATACCTCAATCTTATCGAAGCTTCCGATCAGACCGTCTACAAGATCGGCGTATACAAGGACTTGTACGCGCGCTACTCCATAAGCTGGAGGCAGTACGAGTGGATGAGTTGGGCGGTCGACACGACATTCCTCGCGCTTTGGCGCGCCCATACCGATGAGAAGAATGCGTTGGTGTCGATGATTCAATCGGACACCTCGATCATTTCGGATTTGAGAAGCTTCGCCAACCGAAATTTCGCCAACCTCTACAACGAGGACTACTACAAGGTGGAAAACGCCGCGCGGGAAATGGCGCGTTTCCTACAGTACAGCGGCGCCGCCAAGTCGGAAGCCTCGTCAGGAATCAAGGAACTTGTCGCCAAATCATCGCCAGCTGTCGGGTCCCCTACGGCCGGAATCTGGGTGGGGGTAGCCCAATTTGTGTCTTGGTTTGACGCCGCCAATTGCTCGGCATATGTCACATGCAACATGAAGGAAAGGCTGATGGCTGAAGTTCTGCCGAGTACGCATGTGTGCAGCCCGACCCTGAAGATCCGAGCGCAGTCGATGCTGGCAGCCGAGCTGGAAGCGACCTGCTCGGAGTTGACGGGGCAAGAGAGCTTCTTCCACGGAAAGCTATACACGAGAAACGTTCCTGTGGCTGGCGACAACAACGCGTCGCTGGAGCTCGTGGTGTTCAACGACTATCGCGCCTACACGACTTATGCCGGGGCGATGTTTGGTATCGACACAAGAAACGGAGGCATCTATATCGAGGGGAACCCGTCCGCCGCCGGAAATCAGGCGCGTTTCTTCGCTCACGAGGCGCAGTGGGAAAAGCCGAAGTTCTCGATTTGGAATCTCAACCATGAGTACGTCCACTACCTGGACGGCCGTTTCGATCGCTACGGAGACTACGGGCTCAGTGTCAAGTACAAGACCGTTTGGTGGATCGAAGGCTTGGCAGAGTACATCTCGCACGAATACATGAAGACCGGGTCGCCCAAGGCGATCGCGGAAGCCAAGCTTGCGACCTATCCGGTCAGCACGATCTTCCAGAACGACTACGCGAGCGGCAACAACCGGGTCTATAGCTGGGGATACTTGGCAGCGCGCTACATGTTCGAGCGGCAGCGTGGCTCAGTCACTTCGATCTTGTCGTACTTTCGGCCTGGAGACTACGCGGGCTATGCGGTCCTCATGGACGGCATCAGAACCAACGCGAACTACGACTACGACTACGATTTCCGTTGGTGGCTGGGTTGTGTCGCCGATGTGACGGCGTCCCGCTGCGCCGGAAACAAGGCGCCGGTGGCGGACTTCAAGTCGATCGACAGCGGCCTCACGGTCCAGTTCATGGACTACTCCACCGATGTCGACGGCCACATTGCCTCGCAGTCGTGGTCGTTCAGCGACGGTACCTCGGCAAGCGGACCGATGCCCATCAAGCGCTTCGCATTGCCGGGTTCCTACAGCGTCACTTTGACCGTCGTCGACGACAACGGTATGGCGCAGAGCAAGACGCAGTCGATTACCGTCGCTGAGCTGCCGACCTGCGCCGACCCGGACGTGCGGCGTATGCGTCAGGATTGCAAACGGACCGTGGCGACCAATCCTAGCGCAGCGTACTTCTACGTGACGGTTCCGAAAGGGGTCAAACAGCTGCGGATTACGCTCGCCGATGGAACCGGGGATGTGGACCTATTCGCGATGGCCCCGCTTTCGACGACGTGGGCAGGACCGAGTGCGTATACGCATCGATCGACCAATCAGGGGAATGGCGAGTCGATTCTGATCGACCGTCCCATGCCCGGCGATGTCGCGTTGATGGTGCGCAACGGTGCGTCGGTCGCAGCCATGGGGGCGACGATTACGTCCCAGTTCGTAATGAATTGAGCTGTCGGATGGGGGCGTTGAGTCGGCCCCGTCCGTTTATCGCACCCGGCGCAAGCGACGGGTGCGGAAACGGCTCTTTTCAAGGGTCCAGTTCATCGTCCGATACACGGCATGGTGCCTATTCCGCGGGGCATCGCGTCGCTTCTTCTGTCGCGGTCCGCTGCAATCGTCGCGGTCTATGCGCTTGGCAATCAGCGAAACAGGTGCGCCGAACGAAATTTGCGCAACCGGCCGTATCGCCGTTGTTGAAATGGGGGGTAAGTCATGTCGTGGACAGGCTCGGGTAGGAAATTGTCGGCTGGCGGCGTTGCCGTGGCCGTGGTTGCGCTTTCGATGCTGGGGGCGGGCGTCGCGGACGAGCGAACCGGAATCGCCAAGGCCATTGCGCACGCTGCCGGCACGCTCGTGGGTCTCGGCGACGATTCGGGCGCAGAGTCGGCCGAAGCGCACACGCAGTCGCGCAAGGCGCGAGAAGTCGCCGATACCGCTGGCGACTTCGATCATGCAAGCGGATTGAAAACAGGCGAGGGGCAGTCCGCCCCGATGGCCTATGCGTTGGCGCAACGGGGCGGGAGGCGGGCGAGCTCGCTTCCGCCGCCAACATTGGCGGCAGAGCTGAGTGCGCTGCATTCGCGTCGCGATCCCGCAGCGACGTTGGATGACATGGAGCCGCAATTGGACCCGACGCTGATCGCTCTGGCTTCGGACTACAGCAATCCCTTGTCGCCGGATCAGGACATCTATCCGCGCCCCTCGCGTCAACTCGAAAAGGCGGCCTCCGTCGACGGAGCGCCTGGCGCCGAAGGCGCCGCAGCCGCCGGGGAGGAAGAGGCTTGCGATCCGACCCAGTTCGCGAGCCTGAGCGGAGGCGAGCTTGTGGCCCGGATCAAGGCCACCACCATTAAATGCCTGGGACGGCTGCAACAACTCAGCGATTCGAACATCAGTGCGACGTTCCCAGAGTCGAAGATGATGGCCGTGGCGAATGCCATGGCTGGCGAGGCGGTCGGCTACGACGGAACCAACAGCAGCGGCATCTTGAATCTGATGACCTTCTTGCATACTGGTTATTACCTCAAGCACTACAACAGGCCGGTAGGGGTATATGGGCCTGAGCTGAAGACGGCCTTTAGGTCGGCGCTGGACCGGTTCTCCGGCAACGCTAATTTCACTCTGGTCAACGATGCTCATGGCGAGATCCTGACTGAGTACATGGTGCTGATCGACAATGCGCACGAGGTGACTTACAAGCTTGCTGTGTACAAGGATCTGTACTCTCGTTACACCGGGATTTGGGGGAGTCAGTCCAATGCCAGCGCTTGGGCCAACTATGCCTGGATGCAGCGGGCGGTCGACGTAACGTTCGGCGCGTTGAGTCGCGTGCATCTGTTCGAAGCCAGTGAGATGGCTTCGCTGGCTCAGACGGATGCCTCGATCGTCAACGCGCTTTACGATTTTGTCCACCGGAACTTCGCCGCGCTGTACTCGGACAAGTACTACGTGGTCGAAAATGCGGCGCTGGAAATGGTCAGGTTCCTGAAATACAGCGGTGCCGCCAGGACGGAGTCATCGGCTCGGATCAAGCAGCTGATTGGGCGTTCATCGCCCGCATTCGGTTCGGCGACCGCGAAGCTGTGGCTGGTTTCTGCTCGATCAGTGGAGGAAAGCGACAGGGCCAACTGCTCCGCATACGGGGTCTGCAATTTCCGTGAATCCGTCATTGCACAGGTGTTTCAGCCGGTCCATACCTGCAGCCCGACGCTGAAGATCCGCGCGCAATCCATGCTTCCGTCCGAGTTGGCTGAGACCTGCGCGCAGCTTGCAGGCATCGAGAGCTACTTCCACGACAGGCTCAGGACCGGGAAGGTTCCGGTAACGGACGATAACAATGCCGTGCTGGAGTTGGTCGTGTACGACAGCCGGCGTATGTACACCACCTATGCCGGCGTTCTGTACAGCGCCCCCACGAACAATGGCGGCATCTACTTGGAGGGAGATCCTGCGAGACCGGGCAACCAAGCCAGATTCCACGCTTATGAGAATGTGCGGCCGGAAGAGAGGCCGAAGTTCGATATTTGGAATCTCTATCACGAATACGTTCATTACTTGGATGGGCGATTCGACATGTATGGCAATTACGCGCTCGGCACAACCGCAAAGACAGTGTGGTGGACCGAAGGTTTGGCCGAATACATGTATCACGACTACACCAAGGTCGGGTCGTCGCTGGCGGTAGCGGAAGCGAAGCTGGCGACCTATCCGATCAGCACGATATATCAGAACGTTTATGGCGTAGGGGACGCCCGGGTGTACGGCTGGGGATATCTGGCGGCACGCTATATGTTCGAGCGGCAACGCCCCTCGGTGGATTCGATTCTGTCCTACCTGCGTCCCGGCAAGTATGCCGGTTACACGAATTTCATGACCAGCATCGGCACCAGCAACGATGCCGACTTCCGTTCGTGGTTGACCTGCGTGGGCACGGTCGACGCCGAAGGGTGCGCAGGCAATCAGTTGCCGAGCGTCGCTTTTCGAAAGGTTTCCAGCGGGCTGACGGTTCAGTTCATGGACTATTCCACCGACGCCGACGGCCACATCGCCTCTCGGACCTGGTTCTTCAGCGACGGAACGACGGCCAAAGGGCCGCGGCCGGTCAAGCGGTTTGCCGTTGCGGGCACGTACGAGGTCAGCCTGACCGTCGAGGACGATAACGGAGGCAAGCGCAGCACTACGGGAACCGTCACGGTATCGGCTCTCCCGTCTTGCCCCGACGCGGACGTCCGGCGTTTCAGCCAGGACTGCGAACGCAGCTTCGTTACGAATCCAGGGGGCGCCTATTTCTATGTGAAAGTTCCGGCGGGCGTTAAGCAGGTCCGCCTCACGGTGAGCGGCGAAGCGGGAAATGCCGATCTTTACGTCATGCCTCCTAACAATGGGCCCTGGGCCAGCCAGTACAGGTTCATGCACAAATCCGTCATGGACGGCAGCGGCGAAGCGATCCTGATCGATCGTCCAGCCGTGGGCGACCACACGGTGATGATCCATAACAACTCGGTTACCCCATCAACGCCGGTGGCCGGCGTTATTACTGCGCAGTTTTTGATGAACTGAAAAGACCGCACGAAAACGAGCGAGGCGACGATGCCTCGCCCGCGGCGTCACATGGGTAGGGGCGGGGCTGCGCGCTTTACAAGCTAAGCATCGCCATCGAAGCCTGTGAGTGTATCCCTTTCGATTCTGGCGGGTGGGATCCGCTTATTCGCGAACGCGAAACGAGTCGCGGCCCGAGCGCGTTATAGGCAGCTAAGCCGAACGGTACGAGCAAGGACGTCGAGCAGCCAGTGCCGCATCACAGCAGCAGTCGTTGATATGAGGTGATTCATGTCAGTTGGGAAAACGAAGGGCAGAGTGGCGGCCTGCACCGCGATAATCGCGGTGGCCGCGCTCTCGACGATGGGGGGCGGGGCGTCCGGCGAAAGCAATGCGCTGGTCGCGGCTATTTCGCGCGCAACCGCAACGCTCACAGGGAGGGACAGCGGAGCGACTTCGAACGCCGCCCATGCGGAGCCCGGACAGGTCGGAGCGCGGTCCTTGCATGCACGTGTAGAGGCCGATCCTCGCCCCGACAGCATGTCCAGCGACGAGAGCGACTTGCGTGGAAGCGAGGCTCAAGGCCGGGATGCGGATCGCCACGACCCTCGTCGCGGACCGCCGGGCACGTTGGAGATGGAGCTCAGCGTGCTGCATGATCATCACGGAATCACGGCTCTGCCGGATCTTGGCCCGCTGATTGATCCGGATTTGGTCCGCCTGGCGTCCGACTACAACAATCCGCTGCGGCCGGGACAGGAACTCTATCCGCGTCCCTCGCGGCAGCTGGAAGAGAAAGCACGAGCCAAGTCGGAACCAGTCGAAGGCCCGGCTGGGCTCGAGGACGGCGCCGTCGCGGCAACGACCGAAACCTGCGATTCGAAGCAGTTCTCCAGCGTGAGCGGTAGCGAACTGGTGTCCAGCATAAAGGCCGCCAGCCTCGATTGCCTCGACACCTTGCATAGCCTGACGGGCACGGATGCGGGGGCCACGTTCGCGGAATCGAAGATGATAACTGTCGCGAATGCGATCACGAGTCACTCGGCAGGCTATGACGGGACGAACAGCAACGGAATACTGAACCTGATGTACTTCATGCGGGCTGGGTATTATGTGCAGTACTACCAAAAGTCGGCGGTCGGAGAGTACGGAACTAGCCTGACTGCAGCTATCCGAAACGCATTAGACAAGTTTTCGGCCAATACCAACTTTAAGAAGGTCGACGATGCCAATGGCGAGGTACTCGAAAGTTACTTCATCCTCGTTATCGGATCCGACTCTGTAACGTACAAGCTACCTGTGTTCAAAGACATGTATGCGAGATACGACAATTCATGGAATAACTACAATTGGATGAGGTTGGCGCTTGATCGCACTTTAATCGCCCTTTCCAAGAAAAATAAAATTGGGAGTGAGCTCGGACAGTACGTTCAGACGGACACCTCGATCATTACCTCGCTTTATAACCTCGTCGACCGAAATTTTTTGGTTCTCTACAGTAAGCACTATTATGTGATAATGAGTGCGGTCGGCGAGATGACCCGATTCATGCAGCATGGTGGCGCAGCCGAGGCTGCAGCCTCATCTCGAGTGAAAAATCTGCTAGCAAAATCGTCGCCTATTAATGGATCGGTCACCGCCGGGGTTTGGATGCGCTTGGCTGAAGCGGTGAGCAGTTACGATGCCGCCAATTGCTCCGCATATGGAACCTGCAATTACAAGGAAAGCGTCATGGCAGACGTCTTTCCGGATACCCACGTGTGCAGCTCGACATTGAAGATCCGTGCGCAATCAATGCTCGCGTCGGAGCTGTCGGCGACATGCGCCGAGCTATCGGGCCAGGAGAGCTTCTTTCACAGCAAGCTAATGACGAATAAGGTGCCGGTAGCAGACGATAATACCTCTTCGCTGGAGGTGTTCGCCTTCAACAGCAAGTTTATGTATGACGCCTATGGCCACGCCCTGTTTGGGATCGACACTAATAACGGCGGTAAGTACCTCGAAGGGAAACCGGCCGCGGTAGGTAATCAGGCCAAATTCATTGCGCACGAAGCGCAATGGGAGAGGGCCAAGTTTTCGATCTGGAACCTAAATCACGAATACGTTCACTACCTAGATGGGCGTTTTAACACGTACGGAGATTACGCGTTGGGTCAGACGGCAAAGACCAGATGGTGGATCGAAGGTCTCGCCGAGTACGTGTCCTATGAATACATGAAGATCGGAGCGCACCAGGCGATTGCGCAAGCTCGGTTGGCGACTTATCCAATCAGTACGATCTTCAAAAACGATAAGAACAGCGGACAGACTCGAACCTATCAATGGGGCTATCTCGCGGTACGCTATATGTTCGAAAAGCGCCCTGGAAAAGTGAGCTCGATCCTGTCGTATCTGCGTTCTGCTCCTGACTACAGCGACTACGCCGGTTACATGAATGATATCGGCACATCGCTCGATGTCGACTTCAAAAACTGGCTTGCCTGCGTCGGGAATGTGGGCGCACAAGGCTGCCCCATGAACAAGCCGCCGACGGCCGATTTCAAGTCGATCATTAGTGGTCTGACGGTTCAGTTCGCCGACTATTCAAAGGATGTGGACGGCAGTATCGCCTCTCAGACCTGGTCCTTCAGCGATGGCGCCACAGTAACCGGCTTGTTTCCTGTCAAGCGCTTTTCGGCCCCGGGTACTTATGACGTAACGCTGAAAGTCGTCGACGACAAGGGTGCCGAGAGTATCGTTCGGGACTCGGTCACTGTTGCGGAATTTCCGACGTGCTCGGACCCGGATGCGCGTCGCCTGGGCCAGAGCTGTAAGCGCACCGCGTCTACGGTTCTGTATGGCGGCACCTATCGGGCTGCCTTCTATGTGACGGTTCCCGTGGGTATCAAGCAGCTTCGGATAACTCTCGGCGGCGGTACCGGCGAGGCGGATCTCTATGTCCTCGGTCCGTCTTCCGTTAATCCGGCCCCGGTCACCTGGGCGGACCAGACCTGGAACATGTATCGCTCTATCCAGCCAGGCAACGGCGAGTCGATCCTGATAGATCGGCCGATCCCAGGCGTGCATACCTTGGCGGTATATAGCAAGGGGGGCGTGGCGAGCGGCATGACCATCTCCTCGCAGTTCGTTACTAACTGATCGCTGCGACAACGAAGCGAGGCGTCGCGGCTGCCACGCCCCGCTTTCGGAATCGTCGAGAGACGAAGCTTGGTTCAAAGGCGTGCGCCGTCGCCTGTATTACTCATCGGCGCGTTCACTACACGAAACCACCACTTAGGCGAACTGGCCCAAGCGCCGCGCATGCGGCGTTTTTTCTGGGCCGCACTGGAGACTGCAATGCGTATCGGCGTACCGAAGGAAACCAAGACTCTCGAAGGGCGCGTGGCGCTCGTTCCCGCCGCGGCGGGCGACCTGGTCAAGCGTGGCCACGAGGTCTGGCTGGAAAAGGACGCGGGCATCAAAAGCGGCTTCAAGGACGAGGACTACACGCGCCTGGGCGTGAAGATCGCGCCGGACGCCGCCGCGCTGTACGAAAAGGGCGAGCTGATCGTCAAGGTCAAGGAGCCGATCGCCGGCGACCTGCAGCATCTGCGCCGCGATCACCTGCTGTTCTGCTACCTGCACCTGGCCGCCGAGCCGGTGCTGACGAAGCAGCTGCTGGACATCGGCCTGACCGGCGTCGCCTTCGAGACCGTCGAGCTGCCCAACGGCGACCTGCCGCTGCTGGCGCCGATGTCGATCATCGCCGGCAAGATCGGCGTGCAGGTCGGTACCCACCTGCTGCACCAGCCGATGGGCGGCAAGGGCAAGCTGCTCGGCGGCCTGCCGTCGACCGAGCGCGGCAAGGTGGTGGTGTTCGGCGCCGGCCAGGCCGGCGGCGCGTCGGCGGCGCTGGCCGCGGCCGGCGGTTCCAACGTCACCGTGTTCGAGATGCGCCAGGACCGCATGGACCAGATGATGCGCCTGGGCAACAACGTCACCGCGCTGTACCCCTACGTGGACGTGGTCGCGCGCGAAGTGGCTTCGGCCGACCTGGTGATCGGCGCGGTGCTGGTCACCGGCGCGCGCGCGCCTCACGTGCTGACCCGAGAAATGCTCAAGGGCATGGAAGACGGCAGCGTGGTGGTCGACATTTCGATCGACCAGGGCGGCTGCTTCGAGACCTCGCGCCCGACCACCTGGAAGGAGCCGACCTACGTCGAAGAGGGCGTGACCCACTTCTGCGTGACCAACATGCCCGGCGCGGTGCCGCAGACCTCCTCGCAAGCGATCTGCGCGGCGATCCTGCCGTGGGTCAACAAGCTGGCGGCCGGCAACGAGTGGCGCAACAACCCGGCCCTGGTGCGCGGCATCAACGTCGAGGGCGGCAAGCTGATCCATCCGGCGCTGAAGGGCATGGCGCTGTAAGCCATCGTCGGAGAAGACCATGACCCTTGCCGTTCGAATTCTCGCTCCGGCGCTGTTGATCGCCGTTTCGCTGTCGTCGCCGGATGCTCAGGCGGTCGCGCCCGACCAGGCGCGACCGCCGGGCACGCTTCGGCTGGAAGTCGACGCCACCGATGTGGCGCGGCGGGTCCTGCGCGTGCGTCAGCGTGTCCCGGTGCGGCCGGGCGCGCTGACGTTGTTGTTTCCGCAATGGATTCAGGGGCATCACTCGCCGGTTGGTCCGATCGACAAGTTCGCCGGTCTGCGCATCCTCGGCAACGGTCGGCCCATCGCCTGGCATCGCGATGCGCTGAATGTCTACGCCTTCAGATTGGTCGTGCCCGACGGTGTGGCCGAGCTGGAGCTGAGCTTCGACATGCTTACCCCCACCGGCGGTACCCAGGGGAGAGTGGTCATGACGCCGGACATGCTCAACGTGCAGTGGAACCAAGTCGTGCTGTATCCGGCCGGGAGCGACGTGCGCGACGTCGAGGTCGCCGCGGGGTTGAAGTTGCCGAGCGGTTGGCAGTCGGCCTCGGCGCTGGAGGTCGGATCGCACCAGGGCGGGTGCCTGAATTATCGCCCGGTGTCGTTGGATACCTTGCTGGATTCGCCGGTATTCGCCGGACGTCACTACCGGCAGTTCGATCTGAGCCCGGGGGCGCAGACGCCGGTGCGGCTCAACGTTTTTGCCGACGCTGCAAAGTACCTGGAGGCTACGCCCGAGCAGATCCGGTTCCATCGCGAATTGCTGAGCCAGGCGTACAAGTTGTTCGGATCGCATCCGTTCGACCGCTACGATTTCCTGTTCTCATTGTCTGGGCAAATGGGGGGCATAGGCCTGGAGCATCAACGCTCCAGCGAAAACGGTTTGGACGTCGACTATTTCACTTCCTGGGATGGCCCCGGCGTGCTGAGGCACGACCTGCTGGCGCATGAGCTGGTTCATGCCTGGAACGGCAAGTACCGGCGTCCGGCCGGAATCGTGTCGTCCGACTTCAACTCGCCGCTTAGCGGCGATCTGCTGTGGGTTTACGAAGGTCAGACCAAGTATTGGGGACAGGTCCTGGCCGCGCGCTCCGGCTTATGGCGGCCGGAGTTCGCCCGCGAGGCCTTGGCGCAGACCGCGGCGCGCTATAGCGAAGATCGGCCCGGTCTGGCCTGGCGCACGTTGCAGGACACCGTCTACGACCCGGTCATCGCCCAACGCAGGCCGAAGTCGTACACCAGCTACCAGCTCGCCGAGGACTACTATGCCGGCGCGCAACTGGTCTGGCTGGCGGTCGACGCCAAGTTGCGCGAACTCAGCGGCGAACGGCATTCTCTGGACGACTTCGCCCGAGCGTTCTTCGGCGGCAGGAACGGAGACTATCGGGTCAAAGCCTACGATTTCGAACAAGTGGTGTCGGCGCTCGACGGAATCGTCGAGTTCGACTGGGCCGGTTATCTGCGCGACCGCCTCGGCGCTCATGCGCCGCCTTTGGACGGTCTGGCTGCGAGCGGTTGGACGCTGGTGTACGGCGAGGTTCCGGGCGACTTCGAGAAGTTCTCCGAAGAAAAGACGAAGACCGTGGATCTGACCTACTCGCTGGGGATGAGCATGTCCAAGGCCGATTCCGTGGTGGCCAGCGTGCGCTGGGACGGGCCGGCTTTCGAAGCTGGCATCGCGCCCGGGAACACTGTAATCGCGATCGACGGCTACGCAAGCAATGGCGAGCGGCTCAAGGATGCGGTGTCGGCTGCGAAAGAGGCGGGGCGGGGGATCGACTTGCTGATCAAGGATGGCGATGCAATCAAATCGGTCCGCATCGACTACCGCGGAGGCCACAGGTATCCCAAGCTCGAGCGAATCCAAGGGCGTCCGGATCGCTTGTCGGAAATTTATGCGCCGAAGTGAGGCGGCCACCTGCACTGCCTTCGTCCTATCGGAGGATTTGGCACGATTTTTGCTTGCAGCATAAATCCGACAATCAAACCTGTTGCTATGTCGATGGGCATTAAAGGATGATCGAAAGGGAGCGTGAGGCAGTCACGGTCTTCGACTAAAGGGGGCGTCGATGGGCACTACTTCCGTCGTTCCGGTATTTGGGCATTTTCGCAATGCGTGCCGCGGAGGGCGCACCCATCGGCTGGCGGGCGCGTTGCGATGTCCTCTCGACGCGGCCGATCGGGCTTTCGCTGCGCAGCGGTCGCCGACGGACGGTGCGAAGGAGCCGGCGGTAGAAGATCGACGGCGCAATAATGGGTCGCGCGCACCGTTACGTCGATGGCGATACGCGGCCTTCTGTCTAATCTTCATGTCCGGGGCGGCGGTCGGCGCGACTTATACCGTCACCGGCCTAACGGATACATTGACCCCCCCCGGTTTGTACCGGTATCGCCCCGAACTTCAGTTGTACGACATTGCGCGCGGCGCTAGCCGCAGCGGATCTGACGGCGATCGTCGACGACACGATCGTGTTCAGCGGCGCGGGCACCATCAACTTGGTAGCCGCGCTTCCGGCGATCAGCGATACGGTAGTGATAAACGGCGGCGGCGACATCACGCTGAATGGCGGCGGCGGAAATTTTTCGGCCCTCTCGTTCCTATCGACGGCCACGAACAGCCAGTTGCTGAATATCGGCATCACCAATTTCGGTCAGCCAGCCGTGGCGGTAAGCGGCGTAAGCAACATGGTCATCAGCGGCAATACGTTCACCGGCGTCGTTGGCGGCGTGGACGCCATCCGCTGTTTCAATAGCGACAACTGCACGGTGACCAACAACACCATCACCAACGGTTTCTATGGCATCAGCATCTTCAACAACCCGGCGATCGCGGGCTACAACGCTACGGTTACCGGCAATACCATAAGCGGGACGAATTACGGCGTCGGCGTCGCAAGCGCCACGAACGTGCTGGTGGATTCCAACAACATTACCGGAACGAACTTCGCCGGCATCCGTTTGGTACCCCAGTTCGGCGGCGTCGGCAGCAATACCGACGGCAATACGCTGACCAACAATACGATCACCGGAAACATCGGTTCAGGCATCGCTTTCGAAGGGGCTGGAGTCGTCGGGGCGACCCAGATCAACGACAACCTGGTGCAAGGAAATATTCTGACCAACAACGGCGGAGCGGGCATCGCATTGACCGGCAACGCCAATACGGTCATCGGCCAGAATACGATAACGGGCAATACGATAACGGGGAACACCGGCGACGGCGTTCGGATAACGGGCGCTACGGCCACCGGCAATGCCGTCTATGCCAATACCAACATTTCGGGCAACGGCGGTTTGGGCATCGATCTGACCAACGACGGAGTAACGCTCAACGATGCCGGCGATGGCGACACCGGCCCCAATGAGCTGCAGAACTTTCCCGTGCTGTCGGGGATCAGCGGAACCACAGTGAATTTCACTTTGGATGCCGCGGCCAATGCCAACGGCTATCGGATCGATTTTTACAACAATCCCGGAGGTCTGGACCCGACAGGGTTCGGTGAGGGCCAAGTCTGGCTTGGCTTTTGCGTGGTCACGGGGGTAAGCGCAACCGCGCCTAGCAGTTGCACGGTCTCCGGGGCTGCTCCTGCAAGCTTGAGGATGACCGCTACGAGGTGCCAGAACGCGGGTTGTGTCGCGACCGCGACGACCTCGATCGGATCGACTTCGGAGTTCAGCGGCCCGGCTACGGCGGATCTTCTGATCACCAAGACCAACACGCCGGGCGTCGGTCCCAGCGACCAGCCTGCCGATAGTCTCGCTCGCGGCGCCACCACGACCTACGCCATAGTCGTGACCAACAACGGTTCCAGTTCGGTGACCGGTGCCGTGGTGCAAGATCCGGCCGGTCGGGTCGGCCTGACCTGCACCACGCCCCCCACTTGCAGCGGCGCGGGCTGTCCGGCGTCGCCTATTTCCCTTGCCGCGCTGGAAGCCGGTGTCGCGCTGGGCACTTTGACCGCTGGCGCATCCGTGACCGTCACCCTGACGTGCACGGTCAATTGACGCACGAGCACGACGATGGAGCGCTCATAGCTCGGCCTGGTGGCTCGCAACGGGTCGCTGGCGTACTCGCGGCGAGACATCGATGCATTGGCTCCGTTGAACGAATGGGCGCGGGTGGGCTTTCCCGCGCTCGGATCGCTCCGAAGCGAGCGATCTGCGCCCGATAACGTGTTTCCTTTCTGCAACGTCGCGGGCCGAACGCCTCCTCGATGGCGGTACGGGCTCAGCTGAGGATGAAATCGACGGCCATCCGGGCGTGGAGTTGTAAGGTATCGAAGCTGGGAAGATCGAGCTCGTGTTGGGCGAGGAGCAACGGGAATTCGGTGCAGCCCAATACGATGCCTTGTGCGCCTCGTGTCCGCAGGATCGAAATCTGCTCGATGACATAGCGTTTCGTGTCCTGTCCGAAGTCGCCCAAGGCCAGCTCGAGCTGGATGATTCGTTGCAACCGGTCCCTGGCTTCGTCGGACGAGGGCGTAATCACGCTTATACCGTAGCGTTCCAGCAGCCAGCGCTGGATGAAACCGTCTTCCATCGTATAGCGGGTTCCGATCAGCCCGACTTCGCTCAGATTCAGGCGGCGGACGGCGGAGCCGACGGCATCGGCGATGTGCAAGATCGGTATTCGGACCGAGCTGGCGACCTCCGGATAGACCTTGTGCGGCGTGTTGGCGCAGAACACCAGCGCTTCCGCGCCGGAAGCCTCCAGTTTCGCCGCTGCATTCGCCAGGAGGCCGGCGATCGCGTCCCAGCGGTCCGCGGCCTGCAGGCGATGGATCTCGCGTTGATCGAGGCTATGCAGGATCAGCGGCGGATTGGTGTTGTTGCCGAAATGATCGTTGATGGCTTGGTTGATGCCGCGGTAGTACTCGATGGTCGAGTGCCAGGACGTGCCCCCGATCAAGCCGATGGTTCTCATGGAAGAGTCGTCTCCGACGAAACTGCGGCTGAAGGACGCAACCGGCGCGGCCGTTACTTCGTGGCGGACGTCGACGGCTGCATCAGGTCGGAGGGAATGGTCGGTTCCGACAATATCCGCTCCATCGCGGCCCAGTGGTCGGTGGGCGAGGCGCCGGCGGAGGAAACGAAGCGCCTGACAAGATCGAGTCCCCATCCGTAGTTGACGACATAGGTTCGGTATTTGCCGGTGAAGTCGATGGATTGCTCGGCGCGTTCGGGCGACAGGAGCTGGTATTTCTGCGTCAGCTTTACCGCTTCGTCCCGGGTGATCCGGCCGTCCAGGTAGTCTTTGGCGATCGTCAGCCGCGCGCCCGACAGCTTGTTGCGCATCTGCAACAGCTCGAAATCCTGTGCGGCCGTGGCGGGGTCGAGCCCGGCCAAGGGGTAGAGCGTGCCGGCTTCGAACGCCAGCCGGTCCTCGCCGGGAAACGCGAGTTCTATTCCGTAGTTGGCCGAGCCTTCGGCGAGCAGGGATTGCGGGCTGTACAGCGGATACACCGAGAACTCGACCCATCCCCGGCCTTTGTACAAACGCTGCTCCAACAGCATATTCAACACGTGGTGACCGGGATAGCCCTCGTGGCAGCCCAGGTCGACCGCGCGGCTGATCAGCACCGGCAAGTCGGTATTGATCTGGATCAGGCTCGTGGCGTTGCCTTTGTACCAGTTGTAGCCGGACCAGGTCTGCTTGGTGACGAATTCGAGCGTGAATCGTTCGTCGTGCGGGAGAGCGATGTGTCGGACGGTCCGGCGTCGGCACTCGTCGATGGATGCCCGCATGACGCCGTCGAGGCGGGCGCTGGGGATTGCGGTGCGGCTGGAACGCTGGTCGAAGCGCTTCCACAGCGGGCCGGTGCCGGCCAAGCGCGCATCGATCTCGGCAAGAATCGGATCGTATGCCGACAGCGGCTTGAGTTCGGGGCGGACGGCGAACAGGCCTTCGGCTTCGTCGTCGAAGCTCAGTTTTGCCCCGGCCAGCATGTCCAGCCGAGTCCTGGCGGCGGCAAGTTGCGCGGAGAGGAAGGCTTTGCGCTTGGCTTCCATCGCGGACAGGGACGCGGTGTCGATGCGGTGCAACCGGCGGTCGAGGTCGATCACCGCCGCGCGCAGTTCGGCAAGCGGGCGCTTGACCGATTTGGCTTCATCGGCCCATTCCGCCGGTCCGTAGTAGGCATCGACGTACCCGGGCTCGTGCTCGCCGATGCTCAGAGTCAGGCGCACATACTGTTCGGCGGCCGCATCGAGCGTTGCCGGCTTGTCTGCAGCCAGGCGTTGACCGGAAGAGCAGGCGGCCAGCAAGGTCAGTGAGAGTGCGAGGAGACGGAGTGCCATGGCTGCTTCGCTTGTCGTGGGATGGAAGGATTCGGGCCAGTCGAGATCCTGCATGCTCGATGATCGGCGGCGTAGGGACGGCTCGAGGCGGCTGGGCGAGTCTTGGGGAACGGGGCCGCCTTTGTCGCGTGCTACAGGATAGGTAGCGGAATCCGTGCGATCGACGCTGGAACTGTTTAGTCGTCGCTCATGTTCGGCGGGCAACGAAGCCGCTCGTGACGCGGCAGCGTCGAGCGGGCATGAACCGCTGGCCAAACGGAGCCCGTGGATCGCCGGTCCTAAGGCAATGCAGGTTGTCTGTGGGTAGCTGCCTGGGCGGCAGGCGACACACGTTGTCCGCCGCGACGTCCTCCTCCTGTGAAGCGCTTGGGGATGCCTGCCCGAAGTGGCTACTTTCGGGGGAGAGAAGCCCGATCCGGTCAGGCGATCCCCAAGCCATACCGATACCCCTGCCCGCCGCCGCCGAAGCGGCGGTTCCGGTTCCAGCCATTGCTGCGCGTACGCGGAACCTTCTTCGCTACGCGATGCTGCCGAAACCGCAAGGCATTCAGTATACGGTATACGAATGCTTATAACAGGTTGCCGCGCTGTGCATCAACGCACATTTATCCGGCTTGGGCGGGGCGAGCCCGGCGGCTACAGGTGGGGGCCGCCGGGCTCGCTCGGCGCCGACAGAGACATGCCCTGTTCCCAAGGCAACGCTTGGGATCGAGTGGTTCATCGGCGTGGCCGCGACGGCCGCTCTGATGGGGAAGCAGTTGGCGAACTAAGCCGCTATTTTCGTTGTCCTTTGGCCGCGCGTCTCGGGCCGGGGTCTCCGCCGTCCGCTCGCCCAGTCCGCGGCTTGCCCGGCTGTCCAGGCCGGAAAAGACAACAACCGGCCGGGCATCCAGTGCGAGGCTTCTCGCTCAGCGCTGCGGCGTCGCTTCGATGTAGTCCTTGCCGTCGGCCGGCAAATGAAAGTCGGCGCCTTGCTCGACCACCCAGCCCAGACCGTTCTTGGCTTCCAGGCTGTAGCTGCCCATCGGCGTGTCGAAGCTGCCCAGTACGTAGTCGTCGACCATGGTCTGGCTGATCGAGAATTTGCTCATGGTCGAATTGAAGTCTTCGAACATGCCCGACCAGCGCACGATGTCGCCGTTGACTTCGACGTTGTCGATCACGCCGTGCAGGGTCAGTCCGAGGCTCGGGACGTAGACTTCGATATCGTCGCCGACGCCCTTGGACTCGAGTACATAGGCGTCGTAGGCGACGAACTGGCGACCGTCGCCCATCTGGCGCGGCGTCGGTTTCAGGGCGCCGGCGGCGACCTTGGCCGGATCGACCAGCTGCAGGAGGTCCTTGCGCGCACGCGCGCTCTGCAGGCGTGCGCGGTCCAGCGAGAACGTAGCGCTGCGGCGGGCGACGAAGGCCTCTATGCCGTCGGTTCCGGAGCGGGTGGTAACGGCGACGGGCGATGCATTCGGTCGGTAGGCGGGGTCCTGCAGCAGGTTGCCCGTGGCGCCGGGGGCGGTCCGGTAGTACACCAGCAGGCCGACAGTGGCGGCGCCGGTCAGGACGAGTCCGAGAATCAGGGCCCGGTTTCGCGAGAGAGGTATGTCGGGATGTCCTTGCGGGGGAGAGATCCGCCGGCGGGCGAGACCCGCCGGCGGACCGGCGGTCAATAGAACTCGGAAACCAGTTGGGAGCGCTCGTTCATCGCCCGCACCGAGTCGGTGACGTTGGCGATGCCCATCGGCAGGCCTGTCGCGACTTCGGTGTCGGTCGTGTAGAGGTTTGGATTGGAGTAGTAGGGGATCGCGTTGCCGCCCATGATGTCGGAGATCAGGCTGTAGCCCTTGGCGTACGGCGCCGAGCCGCCGCTGGCGTCGTCGCCGTGGTTCAGGCCCATGTTGTGGCCGAACTCATGGCGCATCACGGTGGTGCCGCAGCCCAGCGAGCCCGAGCCGATCATGTTGTCGCGGCTCGCGTTGACCCAGGCCAGGCCGCAGCCTTCCTCGGTGCCCTCGTAATAGACCGCATCGGCGGCCAGTTGCGTGCGGGTCGAGCTGACCACCGAGTCCTTGAGCGCGACGTTGAGGATGTCGCCGAGCGTGGTGGCCTGGAACTGCCGCTTGATCATGCCGACCGCCTTGACGTAGAAGTTGACCCGGGAGTTCTCCAGCGCTTCATTGGTCAGCCGCAGCCCTTCCCACAGCCGCATCTGCGCTGCGGTCTCGCCGAGTTGCGCGGCCGCTTCCTCGCTGTAGATCAACAGCATGGTGATCAGGCGGGTGTCGAGCGACCACGCGCCGGCCGCGGTGCGGACGAAGCGCAAGGTCTCGCCGCGACGGACCGGAACCGTGCCGAAGGTGGTGTTCTGGCCGGTGACGTTGAAATCCCAGCTTGCGTCGCTCTTGACCACGACGCGGTCGCCCGGGGTCGCGTTGACCGGCAGCTTCACCGTGGCGGCCCAGTTGCCGTCCGCAGCCGAGTAGCGCGCGTTCGGCGACGTCATATCGGGCAGTTGCGATCCGCCCGGGCCGTTCGCGGTATAGGCCGGAGTCGGGCTGGACTGCAGCACCCAGCGAGCGCGTTCCTTGATGTAGATGAAGTCGTAACGGGAACCGGTGACCAGCTTCATCGTCGCAGCCGCATCCACGTTCTGGCCGGAGATGGTCGCGGTCCAGCTGGCATCGGAGACGATGCTCACCCGGTCGCGGTCGCCGGCGCTGGCGGGCAGACGGAGCTCGGAAACCCAGTTGCCGTCGGCGAGCTTGACCTGGGTGTTGGGCACCACCGGCGTCGGGATCTGCGTGCCGATCTTGCCGGCGTCGAAAGCTTGCGTCGGCGCTTTGACGCTGACCCAGCGCTGCAGCGCCGTGCGGTACAGAAAAGCGTACTGGTCGCCGGTGCGCAGGTTGAAGCTGCTGGCGTACTGGATGTTCTGCGGATTGATGCGGCTGTTCCAAGTGGCCGAGGACGAGACCACGATCAGGCTGTTGTCCGGAGCGCTGGAGGGCAGGGTGACCGACTGTGCCCAATCGCCGTCGGCGAGGTTGAAGCGCAGCACGCGGGCGTTCGGATAGCTGGCGATGGCGCCGCTGCCGCCGTTGCCGTTCGGGCTCAGCGAGGGGCCGACCAGGCTCCATTGCCGTTGGACGGCCCGGTAGACGAACGACAGGCTATCGCCGGCCCGGATCGGCATCGAACTCAGCGGATAGTCGGTGTTGCCGGTCGCCAACTGGCTGTCGTAGCCCGCGGTGGAATGGATCGCGACGGTGTAGCCGTCGCCGGCGGCGTTGGACAGGGTCAGCTTGGGCGCCCAGTCGCCGTTCTTGAGATAGAAATCGATCTGGGCGTAGTTGCCCGGGATGTCGCCGCCGCCGACCTGATTGGGACTGAGGTCGGTGGCGGCGGCGGGGGCAGACAGCGAGGCGAGCAGGGGAATCAAACAGGCGATCGTCGGCTTCATGAAGAAATCCTGTGTCGGTGCCGACCGCGGCAGGAGCGGCCCGAGTCGATGGACATATGGCGGCGAGGCCACCGCAGTCGCAGAACCTTCCTGGTCGCTGCGACCGCCCTGCCGGAGATTCTTGCCGCAATAAACGTGCCAGCAGGCACGTTTGACCGTCATCAACGACTTGAATGGACAACAACTAAAGAAGGCACACTTTCTATGGTTCGTATGCGACACCACTGAGTCAATCTCTGTCCTGGTGCGTCCTAATCACACTTATGCCGAAGCCTGATTCATGAACTGAGTCCATCGATCAGTCGTCCTTATCGATGTCCTCTCGAGGAAGGAAGTGCGATGGCGGATGTTCATTGCGGGCGTGGATGCGGTGTCGCTGTTGAATTCTTGTTCCATGGCGATGCGAATCGAAATCGGACGCGATTCCCTACGAGTCTGGACCGGATTAAGCTGGTTCAAGATGCAAAAATATCCGGCTAGCCAACCTGCGCGGCTTTGGAAATTGAATGATGGACGGCTCAAGTGGCTGACCGGCACCCATGGCCTTCGTCCGGTCGTCGCAGCCCGGAAATCGGTCCGCTTGAGCGCTTCGCAGAGGCGGCAATTGATCGAACGTTTTGCTCCTGGCGTACCGGTCTACCGGCAGCGATTCCAGCCCGTGTGCAACCTGGCCACAGCGGAAAAGTTCTGCCGCGTCCTGCGGGCCTGCTGCGTCTTCGAAGAGCAGTGGCGAAGGCCGTTCGACGCGGGCGCGGGATGCGACCAAACCACGTTTGGCGGTATTTGTCATGGCAAAACCGGTTGGGTGCCGCCGACAGGGTGATCGCGTTCGGCACCGTCAAGCGCAACGCTCAAATCAAGGTCATGCCGATCGCTGCGCACGATCGCGACAGCGTGATGCAGCAGATCGAGGCGCACACCCGCGAAGGGTCGATGTAGTACATCGGCTGCAGGCAGGCGTGCGCCACGCTGAGGCTACGAGGCGGCCATGCGATGATCCGCAATGAGAAGGGTAAGCCGGTCGGACGCGACCACATCGCCGGCATCGAAGGGTTTTGGAGCTATGCCAAGAGCTGGCCGGCCGGTACTGCGGGTGCCCCGCTAATTCCTGCTCTTGTATTGGGTGAAGTCTGCTATCGCTACAACCACCGGGCCCGAAGGCTTGCAAGCTTTGCTGGATAAGGCTTCCCGGGCCATCGGCCTTGTCTGGATCATTTCACTTTTGGCCCAGAAACGTTAGGAACTATCCAGCTGGCGGCGCCTTTGCAGGCCCGATCGCCATGGATGGGAGCGCCGTCAAATCAAGGGTGTGATTGCGTCTGCGGTTCCGTTCGCGGGCTGTAAGCGCCTGTGCATCGCCAATGCGCGTCGCGTTTCGGCGAGGCGTGGGACGCTAGGGTCCGCGCCGCGGTTGCCGGTCCGTGGCGCCGTGCGGGAGTGCGCCGGCGCGAGGCCTCGGGTCGTGTCGGGCCGGTGCCCGTGCAGCCGCGGGCGAATCGCATCCTATCCGCTCTCTCGAGGCTTCCCATGCATTCGCAATTCCGCAGGTCCGCACCGCCTTCGCTCCGTCTCGCCGCCATCCTCGCCGGCGCGCTCGCCCTGATCGGCGGGCCGCGACTGCATGCGGCCGAAGCCGCCAACGTGGTGGTCGATTTCACCGCGCATCGCCAGCCGACCTCGGCGTATTCGCTGGGTTCGACGGTGTCGACCTTCGCCGACGGCGGCAGCAATCTGATCAAGGGCCCGAACCAGGCGCTGTGGCAGCGCTACCTGGGCGAGCTCGGCCCGTTGGTCTGGCGCATTCCGCTGTACCACCACGACGGCCAGGTCGGTTCCGCCGCCGGCGGCGTGCACGGCGGCAACGAAGGCGAAGCCTATGTGCGCGCGATCAAGAGCATCGGCGGCATTCCGATGATCGCCGTCGGCGGCAGCAGCAACGACAACGACATCCGCGCCGGCGACGCCGCGGCGCTGGTGCGCTACTTCAACGACAACGGCGGCAGCCATGGCGGTCCGGTCGACGACTACATCATCGGCAACGAACCCGACAACGGCTTCGGCATGGACCCCTACATCCACGGCGGCAACGGTAGCGACGGCTTCCACGCCATCGCCGTGGCGATGCGCGGCGCCAGTGCGCGGCCGCTGTCGATCGCCGGCCCGTCGCTGGTGACCTGGGCCGACTACAAGTTCGGCGATTTCCGCAAGTTCTTCGCCGCTCGCCATGCCGACGTCGACGTGGTCGACTTCCACAAGTACGGCGACGGCGAGCGCGTCGACAATCTGCGCCGCACCGGCCAGTACGCCGACGCGATCGCCTGGCTGCGCCAGGAGATCGATGCGAGTTTCGGCGACCGCGCGAGCGGCATCGCGATCCAGGTCGGCGAGTTCAACTACAACTCCTGGTACGACGGCAGTTGGCGCGATGCGTTCTACACTTCGCGCAATCTGGTGCATACCGCATCGGTGATCGGCCACGTGCTCAATGCCGGCGGCAGCGCCTACCAATACGCCGACAACAACGGACCGCTCGGCCTGATCACCGACGGCACCGATCGCAACGATCAGCCGCAGGGGCAGCACGTGCGGTTGCCGGCCTATTGGGGCTTGAGCGTATGGACCGGCGGCACCTGGTCGCGCCGTTACGGCTCGACCATGGTCGCCGCGACCAGTGCGATTCCGGAGCTGGAAGTGTTCGCCACCGACGACCGCAAGAAGATCGTGTTGGTCAATAAGTCGGCCTCGCTCGACCGGCGCGTGGTGATGGATCTGCGCGGGCAGGCCAGCGGGGTCTACTCGGCCTGGCGCCACGGCCGCGGCATGAATCCGGCCGATTTCGCCGCCGGCGCCCAGTTCCGCGCGCCGACCCGGATCGCCAACGCGGTCGCGTTCGCGCAGGGACGGGTGGTGGTGCAGGTGCCGTGGATGAGCGTGGTGGTGGTGACGGTGGATTGAGGCCGTGGCGGGCAGGCCGCCCTCCCGGGAGGGCGGCCCCATCCGGGGGCGGGCCGGCGGCGACGGCATGGCCGCTGTATCGTATACGGCGCTTTCATGCTTGTATTACGTCTTGAATTCCTGTCCGGCCTTCCCGGGGGCGATCGGCGCCGACCGCGACGGGATGCGCGCTCCATCACGCAACGAATGCGCCGGCGGCACGGCGATCAAGCTGTAGGAGACCTAATCGCCTGCCCGGCCCGCCGCGGCCGAGGGCCGGATAGGCATTACAATCCGGCACTCGTTCGGATCCGCCAGGCTCGCTGAACAGCCCGCAGCGGCGAGCGCTGGGGCGCGGCCAGGTTGGCGGATCTTACGTCGATCAAATAAAGGAGTGTCCTGAGTGCCTACTTGGCTTGTGACCGGCGGTGCCGGCTTTATTGGCGGTAACTTCGTTCTCGATGCGGTGCGAAAGGGCATCAAGGTCGTCAACCTCGACGCCCTGACCTACGCGGGCAACCTCGACACCCTCGGCAGCCTGGAAGGCAACCCGAACCACGTCTTCGTCCAGGGCGACATCGGCGATGCGGCCCTGGTCAAGCGCCTGCTGGCCGAGCACCGCCCCGACGCGGTGATCAATTTCGCCGCCGAAAGCCACGTCGACCGCTCGATCGATGGCCCGGCCGCGTTCGTCCACACCAACGTGGTCGGCACCCTGAGCCTGCTGGAGCAGGTGCGCGATTACTGGAAGCAGCTCGACGCGCCGGCGCGCGACGGCTTCCGCTTCCTGCACGTGTCCACCGACGAGGTCTACGGCAGCCTGGGCGAGACCGGCAAGTTCACCGAGACCACGCCGTACGCGCCGAATTCGCCGTACTCGGCCTCCAAGGCCGCGTCCGACCACCTGGTGCGCGCTTTCCACCACACCTACGGCCTGCCGGTCCTGACCACCAACTGCTCGAACAATTACGGGCCGTATCAGTTCCCGGAAAAGCTCATCCCGCTGATCATCGCCAAGGCCCTGGCCGGCGAGCCGTTGCCGGTGTACGGCGACGGCCTCAACGTGCGCGACTGGTTGTTCGTCGGCGACCACTGCTCGGCGATCGCGCGAGTGCTGGAGGCCGGCCGCATCGGCGAGACCTACAACGTCGGCGGCGACGCCGAACGCGCCAACATCGTCGTGGTCAAGACCATCTGCGCGCTGCTCGACCAGCGCCGGCCGCTGGCCGACGGCCGCGCGCGCGAGTCGCTGATCACCTACGTGACCGACCGGCCGGGCCACGATCGCCGCTACGCCATCGACGCCTCCAAGCTCAAGAGCGAGCTGGACTGGGCGCCGACCCTGACCTTCGAACAGGGCATCGCCCGCACCGTCGATTGGTACCTGGACAACCAGGCCTGGGTGCAGCGAGTGCTCGACGGCAGCTACCGCCTGGAACGCATCGGTCAGGCCTGAGGACGCGCGCATGAACCGCAAGGGCATCATTCTCGCCGGCGGCTCCGGCACCCGGCTGTATCCGATCACCCAGGGCATCAGCAAGCAGCTGCTGCCGGTGTACGACAAGCCGATGATCTACTACCCGCTCAGCGTGCTGATGCTGGCGGGCATCCGCGAAGTGCTGATCATCAACACCCCGCACGAGCAGGCGCTGTTCAAGAACCTGCTGGGCGACGGTTCGCAATGGGGCATGAAGATCGAGTACGCGGTGCAGCCGAGCCCGGACGGCCTGGCCCAGGCCTATCTGATCGGCGAGGATTTCGTCGCCGGCCAGCCCAGCTGCCTGGTGCTCGGCGACAACATCTTCCATGGCCCCGGCCTGACCGCGATGCTCAAGCGCGCCGACCAGCGCGAGCGCGGCGCGACCGTGTTCGGCTATTGGGTCAGCGATCCGGAGCGCTACGGCGTGGCCGAGTTCGACCGCGAAGGGCAGGTGATCGGCCTGGAAGAGAAGCCGGCCAAGCCGCGCTCCAACTATGCGGTCACCGGCCTGTACTTCTACGACGGCCGCGCCAGCGAATTCGCCGCCGGGCTCAAGCCGTCGGCGCGCGGCGAGCTGGAGATCACCGACCTCAACCGGATCTACCTGGAAGAGGGCTCGCTGCATCTGGAGCGGTTCGGCCGCGGCTATGCCTGGCTCGACACCGGTACCCATCAATCGCTGCTGGAAGCGTCCAACTACATCGAAACCATCGAAGCCCGCCAGGGGTTGCGCGTTTGCTGCCCCGAGGAAATCGCCTGGAGCAATGGTTGGATCGATGCCGCCCAATTGGTCGAACTGGCCCGCCCGCTGGCCAAGAACGGCTACGGCCAGTACCTGCTCGGCCTGTCCGAACGCGGCTTCGTACCGTGAGGAAGACCGTTTGAAAGTCATCGAAACCGATCTGCCCGGTTGCGTCGTCATCGAACCGCAAGTGTTCGGCGACGCGCGCGGCTTCTTCTACGAATCGTTCAACCAGGACAAGCTCGCCGCGCACGGCCTGAACCCGCGCTTCGTGCAGGGCAACGTGTCCTCGTCGGCGCGCGGCGTGCTGCGTGGCCTGCATTACCAGTGGCCCAATCCGCAGGGCAAGTACGTCTCGGTGCTTGAAGGCGAAGTCTGGGACGTCGCGGTCGACATCCGCCGCGGCTCGCCGCATTACGGCCGCTGGACCGCGGCGGTCCTCAGCGCCGAGAACAAGCGCCATTTATGGATACCGGAAGGTTTCGCCCACGGCTTTGCCGTGCTCAGCGAGCGTGCGGTGTTCAGCTATCTGTGCACCCACGTCTACGACGCCAAGGCCGATGCCGGCGTGCGTTGGGACGACCCGGACCTGGCGATCGACTGGCCGGTCAGCGAGCCCGGCCTGTCGGCCAAGGACGCGGTCGCGCCGCGGTTGAAGGACATCGCCGAGGACCGCTTGCCGGTGTACGCGCCGTGAGGCTGTTGCTGCTCGGCGGCGACGGCCAGGTCGGCCACGAACTGCGCCGCAGCCTGTCCGCACTGGGCGAGGTGGTGACGACCACGCGCAGCGGACGTCTGGCCGACGACGGGGCGGAGTGCGAAGCCCTGGACCTGGCCCAGGCCGACGCGATCGAACCCCTGCTGCGGCGGGTGCGCCCGGATCACGTGGTCAACGCGACCGCTTATACCGCGGTGGACCGCGCCGAGAGCGAGCGCGAGCTCGCCTTCGCGGTCAATGCGCAGGCGCCGGCGCGGCTGGCGCAGCTGTGCGCGGCGGATGGGATCGGCCTGATCCACTATTCGACCGACTACGTCTTCGACGGCAGCGGCAGCCGGCCTTATCTCGAAACCGATCCGACCGGCCCGATCAGCGCCTATGGCGAGAGCAAGCTGGCCGGCGAGGAGGCGATCCGGGCCAGCGGCGCCGAGCATCTGATCCTGCGCACGGCCTGGGTCTACGCCACCCGCGGCCACAACTTCCTGCGCACCATGCTGCGTCTGGGCGGCGAACGCGAGGAATTGCGCGTGGTCGCCGACCAGCACGGTTCGCCGACCCCGGCCTGGTTGTTGGCCGACGCCGCGGCGCAGGTGTTGCGGCAGGGGCTCAAGCAGTCCGGCGTGCGCCACCTGGTCGCCGGCGGCCAAACCAGTTGGCACGGTTTCGCCGAGGCGATCTTCGAGGAAGCGCAAGCGCGCGGCCTGATCGCGCGCCGGCCGCGGGTCGAGGCGATCGGCACCGCCGACTATCCGACCCCGGCCCGGCGCCCGGCGTATTCGGTGCTGGACAGCGGCCGCCTGCGGGCCGAATACGGCCTGGACGTGCCGCACTGGCGCCAGGCGCTGAGCGCGACGCTGGACCGGCCGGCCGGCTGAGCCCGGCGGCCCCTGCCGCAGCCCGTACACGCGGCTTGGGCCGCGATGTGTGTGCGTTTGTGCGACCGCGGTAGCCCCCCTATGATCGACCCGTCGCGCAGCGACAGCGGCCGCTTCGGCGGCCGCCACGGACGACGTTCATTGGGGGACGGGCAATGAAATTCTGGGGATATTCGCTGCTGCTGGCCGTCGGGCTGGCGCCGCCGCCGGCGGGCGCGAGCGCTGCGGACGGCGTGGACGTGGCTTCGTTCGTCAAGCGCGACGCCTTCGTCGACATCAAGCTTTCGCCGACCGGCGAGTTCTACGCCGCCTCGGTGCCGGCCGAGAACGAAACCATGTTGGTGATCTTCACCCGCGAGGGCATGAAGATGACCGGCGCATTCCGGCTCGGCAAGAACAATCACGTGCACGACTTCCACTGGGTCAGCCCGACCCGGGTGCTGATCGGCATGGCGCAGAAGCTGGGTTCGCGCGACCAGCCGCAGCTGACCGGCGAAATCTACGCGATGAACGCCAACGGCACCGGCATCGACGTGCTGGTCGGCTACCGCGTGCGCGGCGCCGGCGCCGGCACCCGCATCCAGCCGAAGAAGGTCGAGGAAGTCGCCGCCTTCCTGGTCGACGACCTGCCCGGCGACGACAAGAACGTGGTGATCTCGGTGCAGCAGTTCGCCGCCGACGCCTACACCCGCGCCGAGCGCCTGGACGCGTACACCGGTCGCCGCAACCAGATCGCGATCGCACCGGTGCGCAACGCCGACTTCACCACCGACCACCAGGGCGTGGTCCGCTTCGCCCTCGGCTACGGCACCGACAACGTGCGCAAGCTGTTCTACCGCGCCGGCGAAGGCAAGGACTGGCAGTTGCTGCGTTCCGACGCGCAGGGCGAGGGCATCGATCATCCGATCGGCTTCTCCGCCGACGACAGCGTCGCCTACTTCCGCAGCGAGCAGCCGCAGGGCCCGGATGCGATCGTCGCCTTCGACATCGCCAACCAGTCCCGCAAGGAGATTCTGCGCGACGCGGTCGCCGATCCGGATCGGGTGATCTATCGTCGCAACAGCAATACCCCGGTCGGCGTGTTCTTCGCCGACGGCGTGCCGCGCAGCGAATTCTTCGACAAGAATTCGCCGGAGGCCAAGCAGTACCGCAGCCTGGAAGCCGCGTTCAAGGGCGAGGGCGTGCGCATCACCTCCGAGACCGCAGACGGCGGTCTGGCTCTGCTGCGCAGCTGGAGCGACCGCAACCCCGGCGACATTTTCCTGTACGACAACGCCAAGAAGCATGCCGCGCATGTGATCAGCCGCGGCTCCTGGGTCGACCCGGAAAAGATGGCGCCGGTGCGTCCGATCCGGCTCAAAGCCCGCGACGGCCTGGCGCTGTCCGGCCTGTTGACCACGCCCAAGGACAGCAGCGGCAAGTCCCTGCCGATGGTGGTGATGCCGCACGGCGGTCCGTTCGGCATCCAGGACGTGTGGCAGTTCGACAGCGACGCGCAGATGCTGGCCCAGGCCGGCTATGCCGTGCTGCAGCTCAACTACCGCGGCTCCGCAGGCTACGGGCGTGCGTTCCGGCTCGCCGGCCAGCGCCAGTGGGGCGGCGCGATGCAGAACGACCTCACCGATGCGACCCGTTGGGCGATCGAGCAGGGCGTGGCCGATCCGGCCAGGATCTGTCTGTACGGCGCCAGCTACGGCGGCTACGCCTCGCTGATGGGCGTGGCCAAGGAGCCCGCGCTGTACAAGTGCGCGGCCGGTTACGTCGGCGTCTACGACCTGCCGATGATGCACAGCACCGGCGACATCCAGAAGGCCGGTTCGGGCGAAACCTACCTCCGCGAATGGATCGGCTCCAAGGAAGAGACGGCCAAAGTCTCGCCGACCGAACTGGCGCAACAGATCAAGGTGCCGGTGTTCCTGGCCGCGGGCGGCGAAGACCAGCGCGCGCCGATCGCGCACAGCGAGAAGATGGAGAAGGCCTTGCGCGCCGCCGGGGTGCCGGTGGAAACCCTGTACTACAAGACCGAAGGCCACGGCTTCTACGTCGATGAGCACCAGCGCGAGTTCTACACCCGCTTGCTGGCGTTCCTGTCGCGCTCGCTCGGCGGCCGGACGGCGGCGCCTGCGGGGGCCGCCGCGTCGACCGGGGCGAAGTAGAAGGTCAGGAGCGAGCGCGGCGGAGCGAGGCGTTTGCGGAGCCTCCGCCGCCGCGCATGCCCGCCGCTTCTACGCTCATCTTCTCCCTCGTTCGGCCCCGCTCATTTCACGCCATGCATCCAGCGCCGCAGCAGCGGCGCCAGCAGCAGGAAGACGGCGCCGGAGCCGACGCCCAGCCACATCAGCATCGAGAACAGTTCGCCGTACTTGGCGGCGGCCGCGGCCATGTCGATCGCGCCGCCTTCGGGAATCTCGACCGAGGCGATCTTGGCCAACTGCGCGGCCAGCACTTCCGAGAAGGCCGTCGCCAGCCAGAACGCGCCCATCATCAGGCCGACCACGCGCGCGACCGACAGCTGGGTCACCGCCGACAGGCCGATCGGCGACAGGCACATCTCGCCGACCTCGAGAATGAAATACGCCGCGACCAGGTACCACACGCTGGCCATGGCGCCGCCGGCGGCGATATCGGCCGCGGCCACCAGCGGCAGGAACGACAGGCCGGCGAAGACCAGCCCCAGGGCCATGGTCACCGGCTTGCCCGGGCTGCGCCCGCGCCGCGCCAGCCACGGCCACAGCCAGGAGAACAACGGCGCCAGCACGACGATGAAGAACGCGCCCAGGTAGGTCAGCGAGCCGGCGGTCTGCGGCACGAGCACCACGTCGTGCGCGGTCGCCAGAGCCAGGCCGAACACCAGCACGGCCACCAGGATTTTGGCCAGGCCGTCGCGTCCGCGGTCGCTGGCGACCAGGGCGGCGACCATCAGCGGCGGGCTGGCCGCCATCGAGAACAGCGACCATGGCAGGGTCGGCGCGTACTGTCCGACCGCCAGGCCGAACATGTCCTTGGTCATCAGGCGATCGTTGAAGGTCACCCAGGAGCCGTAGGTCTGCTCGTACAGGGTGAAGAAGATCAGCACCGCGAAGATCAGCACCACCAGGGCCAGCATCTGCTGGCGTTCGACCTGGCCGCAATGGCGGGCGATGAAGCCGAAGAACCAGATCAGGAACACCGCCAGCGTCGCCAGCATGATGCCCAGCGCGGCGGTGAAGTCGAGGCTGCCCAGGCGCAGGGTGACCTGCGACGCCAGCTGGATGGTGCCCCACAGCGCCAGCACGCCGGCGGCGCTGCCCAGGTAGATCCAGGCCTCGCGCGACAGGCCGCGGACTGTTTCGCGCAGCCTGGCCGGGTCGGCCGGTTCGGCATGGCCGTGCAGATAGCGCTGGCCCCACAGGAACATCAGCAGGCCGGCGACCATGCCGATGCCGGCGGCGCCGAAGCCGTACTTCCAGCCGTAGGTTTCGCCGAGGAAGGCGCAGATCAAGGCCGAGAACAGCGCGCCGACGTTGATCCCGGCATAGAACAGGGTGAAGCCCGAATCGCGGCGCGGGTCGTTCTCGGCATAGAGCCGGCCGACGATGGTGGAGATGTTCGGCTTGAGGAAGCCGACTCCGGCGATGATCAGCGCCAGCGACAGATAGAACACCTGCAGCGCGGTCTCGTCGCGCACCGCCACGCCGTTCACCATCTTCGCCGCATGGCCCTCGTAGGCCATGCCCAGGTGTCCGAGCACCAGCAGCACGCCGCCCAGCACCACCGCCTTGCGCATGCCCAGATACCGGTCGGCGAGCAGGCCGCCGATCACCGGCACGGCATAGACCAGGCCGCCGTAGGCGCCGATCAGGTCGTAGCCGGCGTCGTCGCCGAACAAGTGGTACTTGAGTAAGTACAACAGCAGCAGCGCCTTCATGCCGTAGAAGGAGAAGCGCTCCCACATCTCGGTGAAGAAGCAGACGTACAGTCCCTTGGGATGGCCGAGGAACTCGTCGGCGCGCGAAGCGGCGGGACCGGGTTGAGAGGAACCGGGCAGGGCGGGGCTGGCGGGCACGTGCGGACGTTCCTCTCGTGGAATCGGACCGGTCCCGGCCGATCCGGGCCGGACCGGGAGGCGCGAGTATAGGCCGGGGCGGCCGGCGCGCCCGTCGCCGCGGCGGACGGCGTCTGTGCCGGGCGGCCCGCCGCGACGGTGCGCGATCGCGCTTTTCCCCGATGAATGCGGAAAAACCCCGCTTTGCCGCGGCGGAGCCGGGGTTTGCGCAATCACGCTTTTTGCCGCACTGCACTTTTACAGGCGCCCGCGGCGGATGCGATCATCGGCGGATTGTGCGGCGCCGCCCGGCGGCGATCCCCACCCGCCCATACGCCGCCTTACCGCCCGACCTACCGCGATGGAGACGCCGATGGCATCGCCCGCAACGCAGAAGCAATTGACCTTCCGAGCCGTCGCGCTCTCGATTTTCCTGGCGGTGATCCTGGCCGCCGCCAACGCCTACCTGGGCCTGTTCGCCGGCCTGACCATCGCCACCGCGATCCCGGCCGCGGTGATCTCCATGGCGGTGCTGCGCCTGCTCGGCGGTGGCACCATCCTGGAGAACAACATCGTCCAGACCGGCGCGTCGGCCGGTTCGTCGATCGCGGCCGGCGTGATCTTCACCATCCCGGCCTTGGTGATCCTGGGTTACTGGAACGACTTCCGTTATTCCTGGGTGCTGGCCATCGCCGGCCTCGGCGGCCTGCTCGGCGTGCTGTTCTCGGTGCCGCTGCGGCGCTCGATGATCGTCGAAGACCCGCTCCCCTTCCCCGAAGGCAAGGCCGCGGCCGAGGTGCTCAAGGCCGGCGAGAACCCGGGCCCCGGCATGAAGATCCTCGGCCTGGCCGGCGGCATCGGCGCGGTGCTCAAGCTCGCCGCCGAAAGCGGCATGAAGCTGATCCCCGACAACGCGGTGATCTCCGGCTTCATGGGCAAGTACCTGGGCTACATGGGCACCAACCTGTCGCCGGCGTTGATCGGCGTGGGCTACATCGTCGGCCTCAATGTCGGCATCGTGGTCGTGTCGGGGTCGATCCTGTCCTGGCAGTTCGCGATTCCGATCTACCACATGTTCTTCCTCGACTCCGATCCGGCCCTGGCGGCGCGCATCGCCGGCGGCAGCGCAGCCGACATCGGCGGCGCGATCTGGTCGGCGAAGGTGCGTTACCTCGGCGTCGGCACCATGCTGATCGGCGGCGTGTGGACCCTGTTCTCGCTGCGCAAGTCGCTGCTGTCGGGCGTCAAGAGCGGCTTGGCCGCGGCGCGCAAGAGCGCGGCGGTCGGCGACGTCGCCGAGACCGACCGCGACCTGCCGATGAAGTGGATGCTGGTCGCCCTGGTCGGCTTCGTGCTGCCGCTGTTGCTGCTGTACCAGGCTATCGTCGGCAACTGGTTCGTCAGCGTGCCGATGACCGTCATCATGATCGTCGCCGGCTTCCTGTTCGTGTCGGTGTCGGCCTATCTGGCCGGCCTGATCGGTTCGTCCAACAACCCGGTCTCGGGCATCACCATCTCCACCATCCTGTTCGCCTCAGCGGTGCTGGTGCTGATGCTGGGGCGCGACTCGCCGATCGGCGCGGTCGCCGCGATCATGATCGGCGCGGTGGTGTGCTGCGCGGCCGCGGTCGGCGGCGACAACCTGCAGGATCTCAAGGCCGGCTACATCGTCGGCGCCACGCCGTGGAAGCAGCAGCTGATGCTGGGCATCGGCGCGTTCTCCTGCGCGCTGATCATGGCGCCGGTGCTGAACCTGCTGTCCGCCGCCTACGGCATCGGCGCGCCGACGCCGGAGCATCCCAATGCGCTGGCGGCGCCGCAGGCGACGCTGATGGCTTCGGTGGCCAAGGGGCTGTTCGGCGGCGAGCTGCCGTGGACGATGATCGGCATCGGCGCCGGCATCGGCGCGCTCATCATCGCTTTCGACGAATGGCTGAAGTCGCGCAAAGCCAAGTTCCGCGTGCCGGTGCTGGCCGCGGCGATCGGCATCTACCTGCCGTTGGAGCTGATGGTGCCGATCTTCCTCGGCGGCCTGCTGTCGCACATCGTCGGCCGCCGTCGCGGCCTGACCGCGAACAGCAGCGAAGAGGAAAGCGACCGTGTGCACCGTCCGGGCACCCTGTTCGCCGCCGGTTTGATCACCGGCGAGGCGCTGATGGGCATCGCCATCGCCTTCCCGATCGTGATCACCAGCAACCGCGAGGTGTTGGCGCTGCCGGAGCAGTTCCACTTCGGTTCGCTGGTCGGTCTGGCCGTTCTGGCTGCGGTGGTGTGGCTGTTCTACCGCAGCAGCAAGAACGCGGCGGTGCCGCAGGCGTAAGTTCCAGGCGACGGCCCGGCAGCGATGCCGGGCCGTCGCGTTTCCGTTCCGATTCCGCAAGCCCGGCCGCGCGCGGCGCCGCCGTCCCCGTATCGATCACGCTCAGAGGTTCGCCATGACGCCACGCCACGCTCTCCTGCCGCTGGCCCTGACCCTGGCCTGCGCATCCGCGCCGGCTTTCTCCCTCACCCCGGCGGCGCCGCAGGGACTGCAGATCCGCGATCTGGCCAGCATGGACCGCTTCTCCTCGCCGACGCTGTCGCCCGACGGCCGCCAACTGGTGTTCGCCAAGCGCAGCGTCGACTTCGCCGCCAACAAGTCCAGCACCTCGCTGTGGATCGAAGACTTGTTCGCGCGCGACGCCGCGCCGCCCAAGCGCCTGAGCCCGGAAGGCTGGAACGTCAACTCGCCGGCGTTCGCGCCGGACGGCAAGAGCGTGTACTTCCTCAGCAGCAAGAACGGCAGCTCGCAGCTGTATTCGTTGCCGCTGAGTGGCGGCACGCCGAAGCAGATCACCGCCTTCGACGGCGACGTCGGCGGCTTCCAGATCTCGCCCGACGGCAAGCGTGTCGCCTTCAACGCCGAGGCCTATCCCGACTGCGCCGCCGATCTGGCCTGCAGCAAGAAGAAGCTCGACGCGGCTGAGAAGAACAAGGCCACCGGCAAGGTCTTCGACCGGATGTTCATCCGTCACTGGGACGCCTGGAACGACGGTCGCCTGAACCGGCTGTTCGTCGCCGAGCTGCCGGCCGCCGGCAAGACCGTATCCAGCGCCAAGCTGGTCAGCGGCGAAGTGAACGGCGACGTGCCCTCGCGTCCGTTCGGCGACAGCAGCGAATACACCTGGGCGCCGGACGGCCGCTCGCTGGTGTTCAGCGCGCGCCAGGCCGATGCCAAGGAGCCGTGGTCGACCAATTTCGATCTGTACCAAGTCGGCGCCGACGGCGGCCCCGCCAAGAACCTGACCGCTGCGAATCCCGCCTGGGACACCGGCGCGGTGTTCAGCGCCGACGGCAAGACGCTTTACTACCGTGCGATGAAGCGCCCGGGCTTCGAGGCCGACCGTTTCGGCCTGATGGCGCTCGACCTGGCCAGCGGCAAAGCGCGCGAAATCGCGCCGCAATGGGACCGTTCGGCTTCCGGCATCGTCTTGTCCGGCGACGGCAAGAGCATCTACACCACCACCGAAGACCTCGGCCAGCAGCCGCTGTTCGGCGTCGACATCGCCAGCGGCAAGGCGACCTTGCTGATCGGCGACGGCTCGGTCGGCTCGGTCGCGTTGGCCGGCAAGACCTTGGCCTTCACCCGCAACAGCCTCAAGAGCGGCGACCAGATCTTCGTCGGCGGCCTCGACGGCGCGCCGCAGCGCGCGATCACGCCGAGCGCGTCGGAGCTGCTGCCCGGGGTCAAGTTCGGCGATTTCGAACAGTTCGACTTCAAGGGCTGGAACGGCGACACGGTGTACGGCTACGTGGTCAAGCCGTGGAACTACCAGGAAGGCCGGAAGTACCCGGTCGCGTTCCTGATCCATGGCGGCCCGCAGGGCAGCTTCGGCAACGGCTGGAGCTACCGCTGGAACCCGCAGACCTATGCCGGCCAGGGCTATGCGGTGGTGATGATCGATTTCCACGGCTCGACCGGTTACGGCCAGGCCTTCACCGACGCGATCAGCCAGCACTGGGGCGACCGTCCGCTGGAAGACCTGCAGAAGGGCTGGGCCGCGGCGCAGAAGAAGTACCCCTTCCTCGACGGCGACAAGGCCTGCGCGCTGGGCGCGTCTTACGGCGGCTTCATGGTCAACTGGATCGCCGGCAACTGGCCGCAGCCGTGGAAGTGCCTGGTCAGCCACGACGGCGTGTTCGACCAGCGCATGATGGGCTACGCCACCGAAGAGCTGTGGTTCACCGAGTGGGAGCAGGGCGGCACGCCGTACGACAAGCCGGCCAGCTACGAGAAGTTCAACCCGGTCAACCATGTGAAGGACTGGAAGGTGCCGATGCTGGTGATCCACGGCCAGCAGGACTTCCGCATTCCGGTCGAGCAGGGCATCGGCGTGTTCACCGCGCTGCAGCGCCAGGGCATCGAATCCCAGTTCCTGTACTTCCCGGACGAGAACCACTGGGTGCTCAAGCCGCACAACAGCGTGCAGTGGCACGACACGGTCAACGCCTGGCTGAAGAAGCACATCGGCCAGTAAGCGTCGCGCAGACCAAAAGAAGGCCGCCTTCGGGCGGCCTTCTTTTTTGCATCGGATATCGTCGTCGCCGGGTACTCGACCGTAGGCGCTGTGTCCCAAGGGGGGGCTGCGGTCGCAAGCGGCCGCGACATCGCACCTGCGACGCAAGCCAGGTTTCGCGGTCGCGGCTTGCGCCGCTCCTACAGGGCTTCGGGCGACAGGCGCCGCCTGAACCCGTGCCTCAACACCGCCGGCCCTTGCCCGCGGCCGCCGATCCGAAGTAAAAGCGGGGTCACCCAAGCCCAGAGAAGTCCGGCATGCAAGAACCCGCCCGCACGGCGCTCATCAGCAACGACATCGTCGTCCTCGGCCTGATCGCCGCCACCCTCGGCGCGGTGTTTTGGACTTCCTCGCGGCAGACCGGTTTCTGGAAGAAGTTCTACACCTTCGTTCCGGCCCTGCTGCTGTGCTACTTCATTCCCGGCATCTACAACACCATCGGCCTGGTCGACGGCCAGAACACCAAGCTCTACAACCCGGTCGCCAGCCGCGTGCTGCTGCCCGGCGCGCTGGTGCTGCTGACCCTGACCATCGACCTCAAGGGCGTGCTCAAGCTCGGCCCCAAGCTGCTGGTCATGTATGCGGTGTCCTCGCTGAGCGTGATGCTCGGCGCGGTGGTCGCGTTCCTGGCCATGCGCGCGCTGCACCCGGAAACCGTGGCCGGCGACACCTGGGGCGGCATGGCCGCGCTGGCCGGCAGTTGGATCGGCGGCGGCGCCAACATGCTGGCGATGAAGGAGATCTTCCAGGTCGATGCGACCACCTTCGGCCAGTTCGCGGTGGTCGACGTCGGCGTCGGCTATGTGTGGATGGCGGTGCTGATCTTCCTCGCCAGCCGCGCCCAGGCGATCGATGCGCGCAGCGGCGCGGACACCCGCGGCATCGAGGAGCTCAAGCGCCGTATCGAGAGCTTCCAGGCCCAGCACCAGCGCGTGGCCAGCCTGACCGACCTGGCGATGATCGTCGGCATCGCCTTCGGCGTGGTCGGCCTGGCGCACGCGGTCGCCGCGCCGCTGTCGGCCTGGTTCGGCGCCAACGTGTCCTGGGCGCGCACGGTCAGCCTGCACGAGCCGTTCTTCTGGGTGGTGGCGGTGTCCACCTTCGCCGGCCTGGCGTTGAGCTTCACCCGCGCGCGCGAGCTGGAAGGCGCGGGCGCGTCCAAGATCGGCAGCCTGCTCCTGTACTTCCTGATCGCCTGCATCGGCCTGCAGATGGACATCCTGGCCTTGCTCGACAAGCCCTGGCTGTTCGCGCTGGGGCTGATCTGGATCGCCGTGCACATCCTGATCCTGTGGGGCGTGGGGCGTCTGCTGCGGGTGCCGCTGTTCTATTTCTCGATCGGCTCGCAGAGCAACATCGGCGGCCCGGCCTCGGCGCCGGTGGTGGCCTCGGCCTTCCATCCTTCGCTGGCGCCGGTCGGCGCCTTGCTCGGCGCGCTGGGCTATGCGACCGGCACCGGCCTGGCTTACGTGGTCGGGGTCACCCTGCGCTCGCTGGCCGGCGCCGCGCCGGTTTGAATGCCCCTGTAGCAGCGGCGTCCCGCAGGGGGTTCCTCCGGTCATAAGCCGCGACAGGAGACGCGACGTACGCGAGCGCGGTGTCCGAAGCGAATCTCCGCGATCATCGGCTGCGGTCGGTGGCGTGGTATCGCACCGCTTCGGTTGTCGCCGCTTCGCCGCTCCTACAGGGGGCGGCAACGCTGCAAAAAAGAACGTCGCAAAAGCAAGGGCCGCCCGGAGGCGGCCCTTCGCGTTTTTCGTCGCTCGCGTCGCAGCGGCTCAACAACAACCGAACCGCCCGCCGCCGTAGCGCGCCTCCTGGCGCTCGCGAAAGAAGGTCGCGTAGTCGGGGATCGGCCGCTCCGGATGCTTCTCCATCAGATGACGGACATAGTTGTCGTAGTCCGGCACCCCGCAGCACAGCCGCGCGGTCTGCACCAGGCGGCGCCAGGTTCGCTTGTACAGCTGGTACTGGCTGGCGGGAACGAGTGCGGTGCCCATGTCAGAGGTTCCCCATTTCGTGCGGCTTCAAAGCCACGTAGGGCGATTCGCGGTCGCTGCGCTGCGGATTGGCGCGGGCCTTGAGGATGGCGCCGACCGAATACACCAGCACGCTGAACACCACGAACAGGAACAGCGCGGTCAGGCCGGTGTTGACGTAGCTGTTGACCATGATCTGCTGCATCTGCTCGATGCTCTTGGCCGGCGCGGTGACTTCGCCCTTGGCGATCGCGGCACTGTACTTGTTGGCCTGGGCGAGGAAGCCGACCGCCGGGTTGCCGTCGAAGATCTTGATCAGGCCGGCGGCGCTGGTGCAGATCAGCAGCCACACGGTCGGCACGATGGTGACCCAGGCGTAGCGGTCGCGCTTGAGCTTGAACAGCGCCACCGTGCACAGCATCAGGGCGATGCCGGCCAGCATCTGGTTGGCGATGCCGAACAGCGGCCACAGCGTGTTGATGCCGCCGAGCGGATCGACTACGCCTTGGTACAGGAAGTAGCCCCACAGCGCGACGCAGCCCGCGGTGGCGAGCAGGTTCGGCCCCCAGGCCTCGGTGCGGCGCAGCGCCGGCACGAAGCTGCCGAGCAGGTCCTGCAGCATGAAGCGGCCGGCGCGCGTGCCCGCGTCGACCGCGGTGAGGATGAACAAGGCCTCGAACAGGATCGCGAAGTGGTACCAGAACGCCATCGTGTTCTCGCCCGGCAGCACGTTGTGCAGGATCTGGGCGATGCCGACCGCGAGCGTGGGCGCGCCGCCGGCGCGGGCGAGGATGGTGTGCTCGCCGATGTCCTTGGCGGTGGCTTCCAGTACGTCGGGAGTGACGCTGAACCCCCAACTGCTGATGGTCTGCGACACCGTCTGCACGTCGCTGCCGACCAGGGCGGCCGGGCTGTTCATGGCGAAGTAGACGCCCGGATCGATCACCGAGGCGGCGACCAAGGCCATGATCGCGACGAAGGACTCCATCAGCATGCCGCCGTAGCCGATGTAGCGCATGTGCGATTCGTTGGCGAGCAGCTTGGGCGTGGTGCCGGAGGAGATCAGGGCGTGGAAGCCGGACACCGCGCCGCAGGCGATGGTGATGAACAGGAACGGGAACAGCCCGCCCTTCCACACCGGGCCGGTACCGTCGGTGAACTGGGTCAGCGCCGGCATGCGCAGGTCGGGCATGACGATGAAGATGCCGATGGCCAGGCCGACGATGGTGCCGATCTTGAGGAAGGTCGACAGGTAGTCGCGCGGCGCCAGCACCAGCCACACCGGCAGCACCGCGGCGACGAAGCCGTAGCCGATCAGCATCCAGGTGATCTGAGTGCCGGTGAAGGTGAAGGCCGGGCCCCAGACCGGATCGGCCGCGACCTTGCCGCCGTACCAGATCGCCGCCAACAGCAGGACCAGGCCGACGATCGAGATCTCGCCGATCTTGCCCGGGCGGATGTAGCGCATGTACACGCCCATCAGCACCGCGATCGGAATCGTCGCCATCACCGTGAACATGCCCCAGGGGCTTTCGGCCAGGGCTTTGACCACGATCATCGCCAGCACCGCGAGGATGATGATCATGATCAAGAACGCGCCGAACAGGGCGATGGTGCCGGGCACGCGGCCCATTTCTTCGCGCACCAGGTCGCCGAGCGAGCGGCCGTTGCGGCGGCTGGAGACGAACAGGACCATGAAGTCCTGCACCGCACCGGCCAACACCACGCCGACGATCAGCCACAGCAGACCGGGCAGATAACCCATCTGCGCGGCGAGCACCGGACCGACCAATGGGCCGGCGCCGGCGATGGCGGCGAAGTGATGGCCGAACAGCACGTGCTTGTTGGTCGGGACGTAATCGAGCCCGTCGTTGTGGATCACCGCCGGCGTGGCGCGGGTCGGGTCGAGCTGCATCACCTTGTTGGCGATGAACAGCGAGTAGTAGCGATAGGCGACCAAGTAGATCGACACCGCCGCGACCACGATCCACAGCGCATTGATGTGTTCGCCGCGACGCAGCGCGATGGTGCCGAGGCAGAACGCCCCGAGGACTGCGAGGGCCGCCCAGCCCAATTTGCCGAGACCACCTTTCATGACGAGCCTCCCAGTTTGACCCTTGGAAGGGTCGCCCCCGGGACGGCACGGGTCAATGCGCAGTGCCGCAAACGCGGCTGATACTTTGGTCTTAGGGGGCGACTTGGGGCGTCGGCGATGCGGTTTCGGGCGGCGGGGAGCGCCGATGATGGGCTGAGCGGGCTCTGTGCGGCGAGAGCGAAGCCAAGGCCAAGCCAAAGCGCCCCAAAGCCGAAGCAAATCCCGGCGCCGCTGGAGCCGTCGGACTTCGTGCCGCCTCAGGCGCCAGCCGCCTTTTTCAAAGGAGGCGAATTGTCGCGCGCTGCAGCGCGTTGCGGCGTACCGCGGTGAGTTTTGGTTCGCCGCACGAGTTGGCGCATAAGCAGTTGGCGTTATCTGCGCCTGCCGCCGCCCTAGCCGCCGTCGTTGTCGTCGTTTTGAAGTTACCGCTGCTTTTGTTGTCCCCCCTTTGAAAAACGGGGCAGGGGAGGTTGCTGTTCGCCCTTACCGCGCCCTACAACCACTTCGCCCGCTTGAAGCCGAAGTACAACACGATGCAGACCACGGCCACCGTCCCGATCAGGATGGCGTAGCTCCACTGTCCGGCCAGCTCCGGCATGTGGGTGAAGTTCATGCCGTACCAACTGGCGATCAGGGTCGGCGCGGCCAGCAGCGCCGCCCAGGCGCCGAGGCGTTTGACGATCTCGCCCTGGCGCACGGTCACCAGCGACAGGTTGACGCTGACCGCGGTGGTCAGCATCTCGCGCAGGGTGTCGGTGGTTTCGTTGATTCGCACGGCGTGGTCGAGGACGTCGCGGAAATACAGCTGGATTTCCTCGTCGATCAGCCCGCCGCGCGAACGCGCGAGCTGGCCGAGGATGTCCTGCAAGGGCGACACCGCCATGCGCAGCCGGGTCAGCTCGCGCTTGAGGTCGTACAGCTCCTGCACGGTGTCCTTGCGGAAATCCTCGGCGAAGATGTCCTTCTCCAACTCGTTGAGCTCCAGGGTGAAGCCCTCGACGATCGGCATGAAGTTGTCGACCACGCTGTCGAGCACCGAGTACAGCGCCGCGCCGGGGCCGTGTTCGAGCAGGTCGGGCTCGCGCTCCATTCTTGCCCGCGCATTCTTGTAGCTGACCGAGGCGCCGTGGCGCACGGTGACCAGGTAGCGGGGGCCGACGAACATGTGGGTCTCGCCGAAGCGGATCCGGTTGTCGATCTTCTGCGCGGTATGGATGGCGATGAACAGCGAGTTGCCGTAGGACTCGATCTTCGGCCGCTGGTGCGCGTTGTGCGCGTCCTCCACCGCCAGGTCGTGCAGGCAGAACTCTTCCTGCAGCTTTTCCAGGATGCCTTCATCGGGCTCGTACAGGCCGACCCAGACGAAGCTGCCGTCGTCGACCGCGAGCACGTCGCTGATCTCGTCCAGGCCGATGTCGCGGCGTTTGCCGTTGCGGTCGTAAGCGGCCGCGTTGATGACGCATTGGGGCAGGGCGGGCGTGGTCATGCCGGCATCCTGCCCGCCGCGGCCGGCACGGGCAAGCCTCAGGCCAGGCGCAGTCGGGCGGCTTTGCGGAAGCCCAGCCACAGCCCGATGTGGATCGGCAGCCACAGCGCGATCCAATGCAGATTGCGCTGCGGGTACACCGGCAACCAGTACAGGAACAGCGCCGCCAGCGCGCACAGGGCCACCAGCGCGGTCAGCCAGACGAAGACCGAGCCGGTCTCGCGGCCGAACAGCGCGCGCAGACCGCCCAGCCACAGCAGCAGGCACAAGGGGTTGAACAGCAGCAGGTTGCGGTTGGCCCAGATGTAGTCGTGGCCGGTGCCGGCCCAGGCATAGACCAGCACCGCACCGACTGCGCCGAGCGCGCCCCACAACGGCAACGCGGCGAAGGCGAGCACGCGCGGGCTGCGGTCGCCGATCCAGGCCAGCGCCGCGCCCAACGCCAGTCCGGCCAGGGCCCAGGGCCACCACGGCAGCGGCCGGCCTTCGGGCTCGGGCGAGATCTGGTGCGGCAGCAGGCTGCGTTCTTCGGCCACCAGCGGCCGGCCCTGCGGGTTCTTGACCTCGCGCAGCGCCGCGGCCAGGCGGCCCGGCACGTAGGACTCGGTCCATACCGGCACCGGAAAATCGGCCTTGGGGCCCATCATCACATCGAGCAGGACCCACATCCACGGCTCCGGCGAAGATAACCGCAGCGCTTCGCTGCGCAGGGTGTTGCCGTGCGAGCGGCCTTCGGTCTGGCGACGCAGTTCGCCGCCGATCGCACGGTCGATCGCGTCGCGCACGCGGGTGGCGCAGTTGTCGTCGAAGTACTGGTAGCGGTAGTAAGAATTCTCCGGCAGGGCGTTGATGCGCAACGCCTCGGCCAACTCGCGCGCCTGCGCCGGGGTCAGGTCCAGCCATTGCACGCTCACCCCGCGGCCTTCGTGCGCGTACTGCGACATGTCGGCGTCGAACGGCAACGCCAGCAGGCGATAGCGCATGTCGTTGCGGACGAAGCGCTGGACGAAGTCGGGTTCGCTGGGGTCGAAGTAGCCGAAGTTGTACGAAATGGCCTCGCCGCTGTCCGGATTCAGCACCACCAGGGCGTCGTGGCCGAAGCGCGACCAGAACTCTTCGCCCGGCTGCATGGTGACCATGCCGATCCGCGGCGGCCTGGCGCCGGCGGCGTGGGCCGGCGCCGGCGCCGGTGCGGCGTGTACGAAGGCGGAAAAGAGCAGCAGGGCGGCGAGGGCGTAGAGCCGGACGAAACGGGGGAATGCGGTCACGGGCGGGCGGCCTGGTCCAGCGGGGCGAGTGGCGGCCATTGTAAACAGGCCTCGGCGGCGCCCGGTCGGCGCAGGCTCCGGTCGGGCCGGATCGCGCGGGATATGGCGTCGAGGCCGCATCTACCTTCGACCGGAGCCGAGGCCGGCGGGCGCGCTCGAGCGCCTGCGCGCGTGTCCGCTCCCGGGCCCGGCCGGATCGCCGGCGGCCACGGACACGCGCGGACGCGCAATGCTCGGCGGACCGCGCGCGGCGGGGCGGTATTCGGGGGCTATCGATGCGGCGGCCGGCGCGAGCACCGGCCGCGATGGTTCAGCCGTTGCCGAGCACGCCGACGTGGAAGGCGTGCACCCGGCGCGCATCGGCGCTGGCGACGCGGAATACGAAGCGGTCCAAGGTCAGCTCCTCGCCGGCTTCGGGCAGGTGGCCGATCGCGGCGGTGATCAGGCCGCCGATGGTGTCGTACTCGTCGTCGTCGAAATCGGCGCCGAAGCGCTCGTTGAAGTCGGCGATCGGGGTCAACGCGTCGACCACGTACTGGCCGTCGGCCTGGGCCGCGATCAGCGCGTTCGGGTCTTCGGCATCGTCGTGCTCGTCGTCGATCTCGCCGACGATCTGCTCCAGCACGTCCTCGATGGTCAACAGGCCGGCGACGCCGCCGTGCTCGTCGATCACGATCGCCATGTGGTTGCGCGATTGGCGGAACTCGCGCAGCAGCACGTCCAGGCGCTTGGACTCCGGGATCAGCACCGCCGGCCGCAGCAACTCGTGGATGGTGCCGGGGCCGTTGTCGGCGACCACGCCGCGCAGCAGGTCCTTGGCCAGCAGGATGCCGAGGATCTCGTCCTTGTCTTCGCCATGGACGGGGAAGCGCGAGTGACCGGATTCGACCACCAGTTTCATCAGGTCGAGGAACTTGGCGTCGGCCGGCAGGGCGACCATCTGCGAGCGCGGGATCATCACGTCGCCGACGGTCAGGTCGGACACGGCGATCGCGCCTTCCATCATCCGCAGGGTGTCGGCGGCGATGAGCCCGTCGGATTGCGCATCGCGCAGCAATTCGACCAGGTCTTCGCGGGAACTGGGTTCGCCCGACAGCGCGGAACTGATGCGGTCGAGCCAGGAGCGCCGTTTCTCATGGTGTTCCGGCGCGTGGGTGCTACTACTGTCGTCCTCGGACATTCGATTCATGAACCGTGCCCCCGGGGGGAGGGCCGTACGCCAAGTCTAACCCGGAAGGTCGTAGGGGACGGTGGCAGGATCGCCGTCCGCCCTGCCGCCGCGTTCCGCCCGTCGCCGCGGCACGGTCCGGTGCGGGCGGTCCCGGCCGGCGCGGCGGGCGCGGACTGCGCTGTCGGTCACGCGCCGCATCGGCGCGCGAGGCCGCCGAGCGGGTCAGCCGGGTCCGTACCGGCAGGCCGCCGTCTGGGCGGCGCTGGCGGCATCCAGGCGCACCCGGCCCGGGTTGGACAGCACCAGCAGGCCCGCCTGTCCGGCGCCGCGCGAGCACAGGGTGAAGGTCAGGTTGGAGCCGGCGGCGTCGCCCTCGGGCTGGAATACGATGCGGGTGCGGCCGGCGGTGCTGAGCAGGCGAATGTCGCCGGCGAGCGCGCGCCGACGTTGGATCAGGGTGTCGCTGGGGCCGTAGCGGCGGTCGCCGTCGACGTCGGCGAACACCAGCCAGCCTGCGCTCCAGTCGGTGCTGGCGCGGCAGCCGCCGTCTTGCGGCGCAGGGCAGATCACGGTGGCGCTGCCGGTGGCGACGGCGACCCGATTGGCATGCAGGAAACTGTCGGCCAAGGCCAGCCGGGCGTGGCCGATGCGGGTGCGGGCCACGGCCTGGTGCATGGCCGGTACGGCGAAACCGAACAGCAGGAAGCCGATCGTCAGTGCGATCGCGACCTCGATCAATGTGATCCCGCGCATCCGGCGCATGAGCATTCCTCCTGGAAGAGGCGCTCAGTGTCGGTTGCGGCAACGCCGGCGGGCATCGGCGCCCGGCGCGACGCGGGGTCGGATTTTCCGGGCGTGGATGTCGGAACTTCGCCCGGACGAATGTGCCGGCTGACACGGGCAAGGACGGAGGGGATGGCGCGCTTGATCCGCCTGCGTCTGTAACGCGCTTATTCGCGGTACGGATCGGCGATGCCGAGCCCGGCGAGGATCTCGCGCTCGAGTTGCTCCATGCACTCGGCCTCGCGCTCGTCCTCGTGGTCCCAGCCGAGCAGGTGCAGGACGCCATGCACGGTCAGGTGGGCGTAGTGATCGTTGAGCGCTTTCTTCTGCTCGCGCGCTTCGCGGGCGACCACCGGGGGGCAGATCACCAGGTCGCCGAGCAGCGGCAGGCGCACGCCCTCCGGCAGGCCTTCGGGCAGGTCGGCGGGAAAGCTGAGCACGTTGGTGGCGTAGTCGCGGCCGCGATAGTGGCGGTTGAGCGCGCGGCCTTCCTTGCTGTCGACCAGGCGGATCGCCAGATCGGCTTCGCGGATGCGTCCGGCCAGCGCCGCCGCGACCCACTTGCGGAAGCTGGTCGCGGCCGGCAGGCCTTTGCGCGGCATCGCATAGTTGACGGTGACATCGAGTCGGACGGGGCCTTGGGTCATTACGGCGTTCGCTGCATGGAGTGCGGGGCTTCGCGATGAGAGCTGCCGGGGTGCCGCGAGCGGAAGCGCCGACCCGCGGGCACCCGGCCGGATCAGGCCGAGGGCCCGGTCTCGGCGTCCTTGGCGTCGCGCGCGTCGTAAGCGTTGACGATGCGCGCGACCAGGGGATGGCGGACCACGTCCTTGGCCTCGAAGAAAGTGAAGCTGATGCCGTTGACGTTGCGCAGCACGTCCAGCGCGTCCTTGAGCCCGGATTTTTGGTGCTTGGGCAGGTCGATCTGGGTCAGGTCGCCGGTGACCACCGCGGTGCTGCCGTAGCCGATGCGGGTCAGGAACATCTTCATCTGCTCGATGGTGGTGTTCTGCGCTTCGTCGAGGATCACGTAGGCGTCGTTGAGGGTGCGGCCGCGCATATAGGCCAGCGGCGCGATCTCGATGACGTTCTTTTCCAGCAGCTTGACCACTTTCTCCACCCCGAGCATTTCGTACAGGGCGTCGTACAGCGGGCGCAGATAGGGGTCGACTTTCTGGGTCAGGTCGCCGGGCAGGAAGCCGAGCTTCTCGCCGGCCTCGACCGCGGGACGCACCAGGATCAGGCGCTGCACCCGTGCTTCGTTCAGGGCTTCGACCGCGCTGGCCACGGCCAGGAAGGTCTTGCCGGTGCCGGCCGGGCCGATGCCGAAGTTGATGTCGTGGGTGGCGATGGCGTGCAGGTACTTGGCCTGATTGGCGCCGCGACCGCGGATGGTGCCGCGCTTGACCCGGATCGCGACCTCCTGCGGCTCGATGTCGTCGGCGACGACCTGTTCGACGCCGGCTTCGCTGAGCGCCAGGTGGATCGCGTTCTCGTCCAGGGTCTGCTCGGCCGCTTCCCGCCACAGGCTGCGCAGCAGTTTTTCGGTCTTGCCGACCGCGGCCAGCGGGCCGTCGATGCGGAACACGTTGCCGCGATTGGCGATTTCCACGCCCAGGCGCAGTTCGATCATGCGCAGATGACCGTCGAACGGGCCGTTGAGGTTGGCCAGGCGCTCGCTGTCGGCGGGGTCGAGGGCGAATTCGGAAGCGGTTCGGGCGGGCATGAGACCGGGGCGGTGCGCGCAAGGGCTGCGAATGGGGTGTAAAAGCTTGCGCCTGTCGCCGGGTTTTCGCAAAGCCGCGCGGTTCAGGCGCGCGGCGGACGGCCCTCGCGCCAGCTGCGCCACAGCCGCAGCGCGCCCATCGCGGTCAGCAGGATCGAACCGATCAGCCACAGCAGGGTGATCGCATCGGCGTCGAAGCTGCCGTTGCGGTTGGCGCGCATCAGCGAACGCACCAGGCCGAGCAGGCCGAGGCCGAGGAACCAGAAACCGACCGCATCGCGCGAGGGCTTGCCGGAAGGGGGCGGGGGAGCGGGCATGGCGGCGTCCTTCAGCGGCAGATGACGGCGGGGGGAGCGACAGATCGCCACGAGGGCGCCCCGGCGAGCAAGAGACCCAGGGTCGCGGTCGCCAGGCCGCCGGCGACGTCCCAGGCGTAGTGCTGGCCGGTGGCGACCACGCTCGGCGCCAGCGCGGCCAGGCCCAGCGCGGCGGCGGGCCGGGCGCGCGG